>NZ_CDSE01000029.1 GCF_001373415.1 Paenibacillus dakarensis
CTGCCGCCCGCCGATACATCAAAGAAGTTAGCGCCAATAATCCGGTCAAAGCTTAGCAGAACCAAACCTACGGTTACTGCCGGGAATGCAAACAGTATCATTGCGGAAGTAATAAATGAAGTCCATGTAAACATCGGCATTCTCATGAAGGACATTCCTGGAGCACGCATAGTAATTATCGTTACCAGAAAGTTAATACCGCCGATCAATGTACCAAGACCTGCTATTTGCAATCCTATCGTGTAGAAGTCAACCCCATGAGATGTGCTGTAATCCGTAGTGGATAACGGCGTGTATGCCGTCCACCCCGCATCCGGAGCTCCTCCCATGATCCAGCTTAAGTTCAGCAAAAGTCCGCCGAACAGGAACGTCCAGAATCCGAGTGAGTTCAGAAACGGAAATGCAACGTCGCGCGCACCGATCTGCAGCGGAACAACCGCATTCATCAGTGCGAAGATAACCGGCATGACACCCAGGAAGATCATCGTCGTCCCGTGCATCGTGATCAATTCATTAAACACTTGCGCCGATACTAAGTCGTTCATCGGCTTGATCAGCTGCAGACGGATCAGAATCGCTTCAATACCGCCGATACCGAAGAATAGACCGCCAGCAAGCAAGTACAATACTCCGATTTTTTTGTGGTCAACGGTCGTTAGCCAGTCCATCAACCCAGAGTAGCGCTTGACGCTATGGCTATGAGCATGAGCATGAGCCAAGATTGGTACCCCCTTTAAAAGTTCTTGCTGTATTAATACTCCAGTTTATAATTGGCCAAGTAATCGGCAATCTGCTCAATCTCTTCGTCACTGAATCCGAGATCTTTAGGAGCAGGCATCTTGTTGCCTGGTTTAACAGCCTCTGGATCGGAAAGCCACTCCACCAGATTGTCTTTTACAGGCTTCGAGCCTTTTGCACCGTTTATATCGTTCAGCAAGATACTCGCCACCGTTTCACGCGACCCTATCCCTGTCAAATTAGGACCCGAGAATCCGCCTTGGTCACCTACAGCGTGGCAAGAGAGGCAGTTCGTCTTGAACTTCTCAGCAAGCTGTGTATCTTCAGGAAGTATGGATGGCGCTTTGTTAGCTTCAATCCACTGATCGAACGAAGCTTGGTCAACCGCTTTCACGCGAAACTCCATAAAGCCGTGTGATGTACCGCATAACTCGGCACACTTCCCGATGTATGTACCCGCATTTGGTGTGCTGATCGTCATATAGTTGATGCTGCCCTCAGTATTGGTGTCCATCTTGCCTGCAAGCGATGGAACCCAGAAGGAGTGAAGCACATCAGCTGTCTTCAATTCCAAAGCGATCTTCTTATCCACAGGAATGATCAGCTCTTGAGCTGTCTTTAAATTGTCATATTGTGGATACTCAAACTCCCACCAGAACTGATGAGATGTTACTTTAACCTGCAATGCATCTTTATTTTCCCAATCATTCTCGCCATAAGCGAAAACCTTCTGAATCGTAGGAATCGCAAGCACGAGTACGAGAACAAGCGGAATCGCTGTCCAAATAACCTCCAGCTTGATGTTTCCTTCTACTTGCTCCGGAACCTCATTCTGTCCCTGCTTTCTGCGGAATTTAATCAACACATACGTCGCTATGGCGAATACTACAATAAGCACGACCACCATAATCGAAATCGAAAGCTTGATTAAATCCAGCTGCCCTTCAGCTACTGGACCTTGTGGTCTCAATACTGACAAGTCCTCACGGCCACAGCCGGACAAGAGCAAAGAAAACACGGCCAACAAAGGAAGGAGACGCTTTACAGCCTGCCACTGTTTCATCATTGATCTACCCCACTTTTCCGATTTTCGTAGACTACCATCCGGCGCGATCAGCGGTAATCTACCTGCAGTATCACGGATGAAATAATCCTGTCAATTAATGCAATCACTTATTAAATATAAGTTTAAGGTCATCTTTTGTCAATCATTCACAGGGAGTTCACAAATTGTTCGAAAAGTTGTCAAAGTGGCTCTATGGTTGAATTTGTAATCGCTTTCAATAGTTACTTTCATAGAGGCTCCCCTTGCTCTCCTGCTTGTCGAATCTTGACATCACCGATTTCCAGCCTGCATGACATTATGTATATATATGGACCTTTTTCCTGTTTTGAATCTAGTTTTCTATATATAAATTTTAAGAGAGAGCCCCCCCTCTCTCTTCTTATTCCGTTAAAATATAGGGACCTTTATTCGTAATCGCAATGGTATGCTCGAATTGAACTCCAACACTTCCGTCAGCAGATGAAATGGTCCAGCCGTCATCACCCCAATATACCGCACCTGATGGCCCCATCGTAAACACGGGCTCGATCGTAATCACCATGCCCTCAATAAGCTTGCGCCCTCTCCCCCGGATACCGAAGCTCGGCACTTCCGGCGGCTCGTGAATTTGCCGGCCTATGCCGTGTCCGACCAGAGGCTTTACGAGACCATATCCTCCAGCCAATGCCCGCTGCTCAATCACATAGCCTATATCCCCGATGGTATTGCCCACCTTGGCCATGCTTATCCCGTCATACAATGCGTCCTTTGCATTTTTCATCAGACGCGCCGCAGCTGGTCCGGGCCTTTCTACAGCGTAAGTCCAGCCGGAATCGGCTAGCCATCCATTCTTGTTAACCACGATATCAATGGTGACAATATCCCCCGCCTGAAGCGGCTTCTCACTTGGAAAGCCATGACACACAACATCATTTACAGAGGCGCAGGTAGCAAACGGATACCCTTTATAGCCCTTTTGTTCCGGAGAAGCGCCTGCCTCCTTCAAATACTTCTCAACCTTTTCGTCAATTTCGAGTGTACTTACACCCGGCTTGATCCATTTGGCAACCTCCTGATGACATTCAGCCAGTATCCTTCCTGCTCTGCGGATATATTCTATTTCCTGCTTGCTTTTGATTTGAACCCTCACTTCCAGCACCCTCCTTTTCGAAAGAGCCACCGATCGCCTATACACCAAAGGTATTCATTTAACAAATATATGTGTAAAGAAACGCAAAAAAACCGTCATTTACGGCCATAGCCGCAAAAACGGTTTAAAGTAGTTAATCTTATGAAGAATTTACATTAATAAAAAAATTCAATTGGATTCTCTTAGGCGGATCTGTGTCTTACGATACGGAAGAATTGATTCTTCCCAGCTCATTCTCTACAACGAGAGTAAGCTCTTCTTCATATCCTCCCATAATATGATACTTCCGGACATACTCCTTTACAAATTTTTTCGGATCTTTAGGCCGGAAAATTCGTGTCATTTCCCGCAGACTTTCTTTAACTTCATTGTGACCTTTCGTTGCCATGATGATCCCTCCCAAAACGTGGATAATAATAACTCCGTTTAAGAGAATGCCGAAAAAAGATCTCTCCTGTTAAATTATGCTGACTGCAGTGCTAGTTGTGATAGGTTCATATTCAGCAACTTACCAACACCCCTGACACTTACATACCACATGAGCATGTAATTGAATCATTAACTTATTGTATCATATTCCAAGGATTGTTTCATCTTTCCTAATAAATGTTTTTTTGGGCAATCAAATATGTACCGGCCGATGAGACCGATGATTTTGGTTAAGATAGCTATAGATGCCTGTGACTCGGGCCGAAGCAGGAAAGGAGAATCCAGAGATGAAGCAACCGATATCGATATTAACCTCCCCAGCTGCCCCAGCTCCTTTCTTCCCTGACGGGGAGCCGGTTGAACAGGGCTGTAATGCAGTTCTGCTGGAAAATGCGCATCAGACCATTATCAAGAGCTATCCCAAAATGCACAGTTTCTTAATCGTACGAGACGGGAAGCTTATCTTCGAGAAATATTACGGAGCTCATCACCAGGGTGCCCTGAATGACCTTCGCTCTGCTACCAAAAGCTTCACATCCACCCTGTTCGGAATGGCTGTTCATAGAGGGGAACTGCCATCAATTGATACACCTGTGCTGCCATTCTTGAAGGAGTATGCCACACGGAGCACTCATCCCCTGCTTCACCGTGTAACCTTTCGTCATCTGCTTACCATGACATCAGGGTTCGCATGGCAGACAGGCAAAAAGCTCGGTGAGCCGCTGATTCACCGTTTTCACCGTAACCGCAGATGGGCCTCTTTCGCTTTAGCTCTTCCGGTTATCGATGAGGATATGGGAACCTTCCAATACCGGAGCACCGATTCGCACCTTCTGTCCGTCGCTCTAAGTAAAGCGACCGGGATGGATGCGTTCACTTATGCAAAAACTCATCTGTTCACCCCACTGGACATTACCCACTCTGCCTGGACGCCAAGTCCGGAAGGACACAGCATGGGCCATGTCGGACTGTACCTTACGTCCAGGGATATGGCCAAATTCGGCCAGTGCTGTCTAAATGAAGGGAAATGGAAAGGGGAGCAGATTATACCTAAGGAGTGGCTTACAGAGGCACTAACCCCCAAGACAGAAGGCTACCCTGCGTTTGGAGATTACGGATTCCAATGGTGGACGGGCAAAATGGACGGGCAGCCCTTTACGCTTGCGCATGGACACGGCGGGCAGCAAATTTATATATTCCCTGAACTGAATACGGTTATCGTCTTCACACAGGACAGTCATGTAAGCAGGTGGAAAAACCCGCGCATGCTGCTTGAGAGATTTATCATTAAATCATTCAATACTTGAACAGATCAGGATATTCACCTGTGATTCTGGATACGTTAAGCTTTAGGAATCCTATTACACAGCATGAAAGGAGGAACCCCATGTCTAATCATAATGAAATGCATCCCATTTCACGGGAAAAGGTTGAAGTTGACGGTGTGTACACGAATGAATGGGGACGGGAGGAGCGCCTGAAACGCGGAGAAACTTTTCCTGCTGATCCGATCCTCGGTGCAACGGAGTGGAAGCTTACCGAATTGGAATTTGAGAATCATCATGACGGACGCACTGACGAGCGTCTTATCGTTAAAGAAGAGGGCCATGGCAAGCAGGAAAAGCTCACACCTAAATATACCAGCGATCCCGAAGGGCCTTCAGCTTAAACACCTGGCGATCATATCTCTGGCAGGAAGATGACTGTCCCCTAAAGCAGGCCTTTAGCATTCTAAATGGATGCACAGGTCTGTTTTTTTGAGGCAAAAAATTATGATACTTATCCCAGCTTTATTACTCATAACCATCATACTTTGTCCAGGACACTCATATGGTATATTAGCTTGCCCTAAGACAAGGAGTTGGTTGTATGTCTCCCTTTAAATCATCTACAGGAATCCCGGAGAACTTCGCTGCCACCCTGTGTTACTTGTTCCCGATGGTCGGTGGAATCCTCTTTCTCGCCCTGGAAAAAAGAAGCCGGTACGTCATGTTCCACGCTCTCCAATCCATGCTGATGTTTGGCACTCTAGCCCTGGCCCATATGCTCTCAGGCGCCGTGCCTATTGTCGGCCTGCTGGCATCCGCACTGCTTGGCTTACTCAGCGTCCTTCTATGGCTTGTGCTTATGTTTCATGCTGTTCAAGGCAGATGGTTCAAGCTTCCCTGGATCGGAGGCTTTGCCGAGAAACAAATCTCTAAAATGTAATTGCAGTTCAAGCTAGGCTTCACCCGCACAAAAAAAGGCATCCGCTTATGCGGCATGCCCTTTTGCTGTCTTTTTAGAGGAAGCTGAAGCCTTATTCCCTTTAAGCCCGTTGAACAGTAAGTTAAGAACAATGGCTGTCAAACTGCCGGCTACAATGCCGTTATCAGCTAGAATACGAATCCAGCTTGGCAATTGAGCAAACAGATCAGGTACCGTGGTTACACCAAGTCCCATACCGACGGAGCAGGCAATGATAAACAAGTTCTCATGCCGGTTCAGATCCACCTGGTCACCCAGCATGCGGATCCCTGAAGAAACGACCATTCCGAACAGCGCAACCATCGCACCACCCAGTACAGAGGTGGGTACCAGCTGCGTTAATGCCGCAATCTTCGGCACGAAACCGATCAGGATAAGAAATCCGCCCGCAACGACAATGACATCCCGCGTCTTGACGCGGCTCATCTGGATCAAGCCTACGTTCTGGGAATAGGTTGTGTATGGGAAGGAGTTGAAAATACCACCGATCACGATCGCGAGACCTTCCGCACGATAACCGCGAGACAAATCCTTCGAGGTAATATCTCTATCCACGATTTTGCCAAGAGCCATAAATACGCCTGTGGATTCCGCCACGCTGACGATGGCCACCAAAATCATCGTCAGGATTGGAACGAGCTTAAATTCCGGCGTTCCGAAATAAAATGGCTGAGGAGCACGGAACCAGCCTGCTTCCTGAAGCGGAGCTAAATTCAGATCACCGAACAGCGCTGCAGCCAAGGTTCCGAGGATAAGACCGAGCAGTACAGAGATCGAGCGCAGGAATCCTTTTGAGAAGCGATTCATTATAATTATGAAAATAAGGACACCAAAGCCCAGCGCCAGATTGAGCGGACTGCCAAAATTCTCACTGCCCTGTCCGCCCCCAAGGTCTGTCAGCGCTACTGGAATGAGCGTTAGGCCGATAATCGTCACAACCGAGCCGGTCACGACCGGAGGAAACACAGAGATCAGCTTGCCGAATAGCCCTGAGAACAAAACCACGAATATACCGGAGGCAATAATCGAACCATAAATGGCAGACATGCCGTGTTCCGATCCAATGATGATCATCGGTCCTACAGCCTGAAATGCACAACCGAGCATCACCGGCAGGCCTATACCGAAATACTTGTTGCCGAATACCTGCAGCAGCGTCGCAAGTCCGCATGCCAAGAGGTCGATCGCAATCAGATAAGTCAGCTGTTCTGTGGTCAGGTTAAGCGCACTCCCGACAATTAGCGGCACGATGACAGCACCTGCATACATAGCCAAAACGTGCTGAATACCAAGCGAAAAGGTTTTTAGAGGATGACGTCGTCTATCAAAAATCGGTTCCTTTGTGGTCAATTTCTGTTCTGCCATGGGAAATGGAAAGCCTCCTGGAATGTAAATTTATATAAAATTAAGCAAATGTAACGACGCCGTTGTCGAGTGCCGCGATCCGTACCAGTGATTCTACGCGGTAACCTGCTTCTGTAAGGAGCTTACCGCCCGGCTGAAATGCTTTTTCAATAACAATCCCGATGCCAGCCACTTGCGCACCAGCCTGCTCAACAATCCTTGCCAATCCGAATGCAGCCTCACCGTTAGCAAGAAAATCATCGATAATAAGCACCCGGTCTCCAGGATGAATGAACTTTTTGGATACCGTAATATCGTTGCTCTCCTGCTTCGTAAAGGAGTACACCTTCTCGACATAAATATCTTCACGGAGGGTTAATGATTTCTGCTTCCGGGCGAAGATCATCGGAACCTCCAGTTCAAGTGCTGTCATGATTCCAGGAGCAATACCGGACGACTCAATCGTCAAGACTTTATTGATGTTCTCCTCTTGAAACAGGCGTGCGAACTCCTGTCCTACCTCTTTCATTAGAATTGGATCCATCTGGTGATTCAGGAATGAGTCCACCTTAAGGACTTGTCCACTTAATACGATGCCTTCCTCCCGGACCTTGTTCTGCAGTAATTGCATGATGCCCCTCCTCTTGTGTCTATAAGTACGCCTTGTCACTGTAATCCAAAAAAGCCCGCTTGCTCCTTCTACCGAAATCGACCGGTATCTGGGTAACAAGCGGGCTTGAACAACAATAGCGTTAATACACCCGCCATAAATCATGGCGTGGATACATATCAGCCTTGTGTCATCCCGTAGTCCAATCATTCCGGTGATCGGGTAGAAACATGCAGGCCAATTCCTGCACATATACGAGAAACTTATAATATACAGTTTTAGTTTAACGAATAAAGAGAAGTATACCTATTCTTCATGAAAAAATAAAGTGAAAATTTCAGGAAGATACATTTACCAATTATCAAAAATGTACGCCGCCCCTTCTCCGCTAAGACACTAAAAAAGCCGCCCAAGGGCAGCCTTTTAGATAAACCTATAGTTTTAGCGAAGGAATGAATCAATCTGCAACAGCTCACTCTATCGCCTGAATTCTTACAATCCCGTTCTTTTCGGAAGAAGATTGCCCACAATCGATTTCAAGTGGCGATCCTCCGTATATTTATCCTCTCCGATATCCAGCTCATTTACCCGAATATACTTATAAGAAGCGCTGGGATCCTGTGGTCTGTAAACCAGATCCTCATTCTCATCCGGAACCACTTTATATTCCATCTCATGAAACATCTCCAGCAATTGATTCGAATCCGGCAGTTCGCCTGGATCTACAAAGGTCAGTCCTCTCAGCTTCTTGGGCCCTTCCTTGTGCATCACCGTAAAATGAACAATACACTCCATTTCTCAGCATCTCCCTTCTCTCAGCTGTATCAAGCTGGTCTGACAAGGCAATCATTTCGATTAAAGCCGGGAGTGAAATCCCGGCTTTATCCCCTATACAGTATACCCAATGTATTACATTTCCTTACTTTATGGAATGATAAAGCTCACCGTTTATTCTAAAGTGTTCTCATCCCGCGGAGCTTCCTCTGCCTCTGACAGCTCAGCATCCGAAGCTATATATTTGCTCTGGATACGACCGAAATAAGGTCCATATTTTGTTTCCAGCTCGCGTCCCATATCCTGCTCCAGTTCATAAAGCACCATTTCCTGTGAGAAATGGTGAAGCAGAAGCTCAGCCATCACCGGATGTGCCGTAACTACAGCCTGCGTGTTCATTTCTCCGCCACGCATGCCAAGCATGCACCACTCTCGATCAATAACGAATGAGAACTTCCGGCCGCCCCGCTTCCGCTCTCCAACCCCCTTCCAGCCTTTCCAGGCAAGGGTGCGGGCCAAGCCATTATCCGGCCCATCACAGGCCCACAGCACCCGAACCCCGCGTTTCTCGGCGGCTTCAAGCTCCTCACGCAGCAGGGACGCTTCTTCACGCCACACATCAACGACGATTTCACTCTCCGCTTGTGCCAGCTTACGAACAACCTGTTCCAGAACTTCCTTATCCCCTTCTACACTATGAAACGGCGCTGCATCTCCTTCCGGTCTTGGCAGGCTCTTCTCCACATAGGCAAGGGATGCCTCCACCCTGCTGGAGATCATCCGCGTCAGCTCTTCAGGTTTCAGCGATATGTAACGCACAGGTTCCCCGGTTCCGCGATGCAGCGCCCCCTGCCGCTCCAGCCGCTGCATCGCTGCATATACATTGGAGCGAGATGCGCCCAGACGCTTCGCGACCTCATAACCACCTGCCGGACCGTGCTCAGCAAGGTCAACCATAATTTTTGATTCAATTTCTGTAAAGCCCAAGTTGCGCAAATGATTCAGTAACTGTTCCATTCTCCTGTCCTCCCAAAGCTGCCTGAACGAATCATCATCCAATTGTCCGCTTTCCCCCGCGCACTATGGTTGTGTCCTTGATCATGCGGCGCTTTTAAATCTGCTCGGCACCGCAGCGAGGGCACCATTTAGAGCCCTTCGGCAGATCTGCGCTGCAGATCTGGCATTTCACCATATCCCGAACCTCTCCGTTCTTAGGCAGGTTGTCCTGGCTCTGATTGTTCTCCTGCCAGAAACGAATGCGGCGGTCAAGCTCAAGCTGACGTTCACGCTCACGCTCCAGCTCTTCGAGATGGCGACGCTCTTTCTCCCGCTGTTCTTCCTCATAACGGCGTCCTTCCTCGTCCTCCGCCTTATAGACCGGGAGCTCTTCAACCTCTGCTTCTGCTTCAGCTTCATGATGCTCGTATTCCGGTTTGTACACATAAGGACCCTCGTCCACTTCAGTGGCCACACTCTCTTCAGAGAAGAACAGCTCGCGCTCATACTTCGGTTCCTTCGGTTCCTTCGGCTCCACAGGCTCCATAGGCTCATTCCACTGCTCCTGCTTAACCGTTAAATCTGCCAGCTTGTTACCGCAATATGGACAGAAGTTCGCATCGAGCGCTACGGTACGTCCACACTTACATATCCGCTCATTCTTCAGAATAGCAATACGGTTACGCAGCTCATCAATCTGCTCCTGCAGATCATCACACGATTTGGCCAGGTCCATCATTTCCTTCTCGGCAATAGACATATCCTGAGAACGATATCCTTCATAAAACGCTCTACCCATTTCCATATAATAAGAATATTTTCTCTGTTCGATATCGGAAATCTGACCGTTCAGTTTATTGATCTCTACCACATGCTGTGCTTTCTCAGTTGCTTTATTAGCGCCATCTTTAATCTTTTGCAAAAAATTCATCCGTGTCTCCTCCTCAATTCCCCTAGCAAATGTTCCGGTTAGCCGGTTTATACCCGCAATTCGTTTCTTCAATGGTTTTAAACGTAATTCTCCTCATTGTCACACATCCTATGCAGATCGCATAGCTTCCATGCATAGCCTTCCCCTTTTAACCACCCGGGAAGGTGATTCTATCATACCAAATTTACTAGCTTGATGGAAAAAGGGAGAGTCTTCCAATCCGGGTTGCTTGATTCATGACTCCACAGACCGTGTAAACATAGGATAAATGAAAATTATTCCAAGCACCTTCCCCTTTGGAAGGACAATAAGTGATTCTAGTAAAAACAATCAACATAATCATGCTCGAATCGGCACTATTCGTCAATAAATATGACTTTATTCTTTCTATATTACACCGGGGGCCCTACAAGCACACCCGAAAACGGAGGGATTCGATAAATGAAGAATGACCAAAAGATCTATTATGTTTCTGTAACCCATAACCTGATTCAGGATGTACCCAATGACTCGAACGAATTTGTCGTATGCATGAATGATGAGCAGCTTACCAAGCTCCGGGATTTAATGAATGAAGTCAGCCAAAGTGATAAGTATGCCTTCAAGCGCACATTCGTCCCGTACAAATCAGCTGACCATGATGATGCCGCCGAGGAATTCGATGAGCGCACCATCGAATTGTATGCGTATCTTTATCAATATGGGGATGAAAAAACGAGAGAGTTGATCAAAGATATGAACCTCATCCCTAAAATGGATGACACCGGTTATGATCATCCGGGGTACGAGGAATCCCCCTTTAACAAGTAGGGGAATAAACCAAAAAACACCCGCAAGCAGCCCATAATACACTTAAAAACCCGGGACCTTGAAAGGCTCCGGGTTTAAGCATTGCTTAAATTTATATTTTCAGGTTTGCTTCATCGAAATATTCCTCAAGCGTCAAGCCGCTTTCAGCAATATCAGGAGCGAGATCCTCACCGACATAACGAATATGCCATGGCTCATACACATAGCCGGTAATACCCTCCTGACCTTCCGGGTAACGAATAATAAATCCATACTTCGGAGCGTTCTCCGCGAGCCATATTCCTTCCTTGGTTTGGCCAAAGGACTGCTCCAGCGCATTGCCTGCGCTCGGACTGGACACATCAATGGTAAGCCCGGTCTGATGCTCGCTTGTACCCGGGGCAGCACTAATGCGGTCCGCTTCTGCCTGACCCTTGGTGGCTACATGGTTCTCATAAACCGATTTCTGTCTAGAATAGGATCGATAGCCAGATACAGCCCTCAGCTCAATCCCTTCCGAATCTGCAGCTTTGAACAATGTCTCCAGCGCCTCGGCTGCTTCTTTCCGCATTTTCCGCTTCTCATGCGATTCTTCGAATGAGAACGGCACATTCGGTTCCGTCAAATCGGGAGGTTCATAACCGTCAGGCAAGCTGCGGCTTTTATTGACGACTACCGTAACCGACTCTTCATTTGTCACCACCGTCTTGCCATTCTGTTCACGAGCTGTAGCTTGAAGGGAGTTCTCACTGCGCTTTGCCATGACCGGGTCAGCTTGTCCTCCGTTACCCGTTTCCTCCGCCAGGGTACCGCCCTGCTCTCCTTCAACCTGTGCCTGCAGCGCTTGCCCCTTTACCTCACCAGATCCTTCGGATTGGCATCCGGCCAGCAGTGCTCCTGCAAGCATTAAAGAGGATAACAGCAGGCTTGTCTGCCGTGTTCTTGTCCCTCTATGTCCGCTCATTGTCCGCCTCTTCCTTTCTGTATCTCTTAGAGGTCCATTGTACCTTATTCTGAGGCGGAGGGACAAATCATATATCGACATAATATGTCAGAAATAACGAAAAAAGACCCTCCTTGCGGCCATCAAGTCGTTATTTCGGCATTTCACTCCTGATCCGAAAGCTTCCCCGGGTTCTTCAGCGTGCGGCGCCGGCGCTCGGCATTGTTCGCCGTTTGGCGAACAATAAGTCCGAGCGCCTTGGATGCGCCGCGCACCTGCGGCAGCAGGCCGGACCAGTCTCCGTCCGGCCCGAGCTGCTCCGGTGGAGGGGGCGGCGCAAGCCGCAGCTCCACCTCTTGCAGCAGCGGCCCGGGGCGGTGCAGCCGGCCC
>NZ_CDSE01000030.1 GCF_001373415.1 Paenibacillus dakarensis
AGCATACACTTCGAGAGCATAGGCTTCTCTATATTAGGATTTATTATTTTGCTCTATACTACATATAAGATTATATAACTTTAGGTTCAGGAGGATACCGGAATGCCTTTATGGCTCATATACGCCCTGCTCTCAGCCGGAACTGCTGCACTCGTAGCCATATTCGGTAAAATTGGCCTGCAAAATATTGATGCGAACTCAGCAACGGCGATCCGTTCTGTGATTATGGCTTTATTTTTGCTGGGTGTCGTGGCAGTTCAGGGTAAGTTTGCACAGCTGGGTGAGATTTTAGTTCAGAAAAAAGCCCTCAGCTTCATCGTACTCAGCGGTGTGGCCGGCGCATTGTCATGGCTGTTTTATTTTCTAGCTTTGAAATACGGCAAAGTCTCGCAGGTCGGCCCGATTGACAAGCTCAGTGTGGTCATTGCGGTCCTCCTTGCTTTTGTATTTCTTGGAGAAAAAATCTCCTGGATTAATGCAGCTGGCGTGGCCATGATAGCTGTTGGTGCTCTGCTCGTTGCTGTAAAGTAAACATGATATACCAGCAAGACCGTCCTAAGACGGTCTTTTTTTCTCCGCTCTTCATAGATAACTCCTATAAAATGCATAATGATTAAATATTTCACTTATAGCTCCGGTCATGCCACAATAAAGCAATCAATCGTCAAGGAGTGGTGTTATGAACTCAATCCAAGTATGGAAGCCCGAAGATTATGATAACCAGCTCTCTTTTGTATCGGCATACGGGAAAGGACTAATCGAGCACTTGGCTCCTCGCCAAGGAGAACGCATTCTGGATCTCGGATGCGGCACCGGCGACCTGACAAGTGAAATCGCTGAATCCGGTGCTATTGTTGTTGGGATGGACCAATCCAAGGAGATGATTCTCAGAGCGAAGGATAAACATCCCTCTCTCACGTTCATTCAAGAAAACGGAGAGAGTTTCAGCACAGAGGTACCATTTGATGCCGTGTTCTCAAATGCAGCGCTGCACTGGATGACAAATGCCGAGGATGCTGTATCATCAATCTATCGTGCTCTAAAACCGGCTGGACGTTTTGTAGCTGAATTTGGCGGAAAAGGAAATGTCGAAACGATTGTGAACAGCATATATGAAGTCCTCTCAACCGGTTACAACATGGATGCACTGACCCATAATCCATGGTACTTTCCAAGCATCGGCGAATATACTTCACTGCTCGAGAGTAAAGGATTTCGTGTCACTCTAGCTCATCACTTTAACCGGCCCACTCGGCTTCATGGCGGGAAAAACGGGATCACGGGTTGGCTTACTCATTTTGGGGATAGCTTCTTTACAAAACTTGCACCCGAGGAGAAGACTACCGCTTTCGAAAAAATAAGTCAGCTCACTGAACGAACCCTATGGAAGGAAGATTCTTTTTATGCAGATTATAAAAGACTTCGAATCATTGCTTATAAATAAAGCGTTGCTTTTGTAATAAATTCATGTATAATATGAAAAAATTCTTATAACAACGCTCAATGATTGGGAGAGTAATGATCAGACATCGATGTCCAAGCGAGCCGGGAGGGTGGAAACCGGTACGGATGCGATCATGAAGCGGACCCATGAGATGGTCTTCTGAATTTCACAGTAGGAAGTCCCGGCTTACACCGTTAATGTAATCAAGGGGTTGGACCCAATGGGTCTGGCAACGAGAGTGGTACCGCGAGCTATAGTCCTCGTCTCTTATGAGATGAGGGCTTTTTTTATTTTCTAAAAAGGGGGCAACTCACACATGTTAAGTCAATTCATCATTACAGGAATCGAGCAAGCGGTTTTATCCGCGCCAGGAGCGAATGCACCGGAAGGCATTCAGGTGAGGATCGAGCAGCCTGCCAATATGGAGCATGGGGATTACTCCACAAATATTGCGATGCAGCTTGCCAAAACACTGCGTAAAGCACCTCTGCACATTGCAGAGCAAATCAAAGCCCAGCTTGAGCAAAATGATTCTTTCACAGCGCTTATTCACAGCATTCAAGTGGTGCCGCCAGGCTTTATTAACTTCTATATTGATTGGTCTGCCTGGGCTCAAATGAAATTTGAATTGCCGGTTATTCCTTCGCACAAGGTAGTCATTGAGCATACCTCGATCAACCCGAACAAATCTGCACATATCGGACATTTAAGAAACTCTTGTATCGGAGATACTCTCGTCCGGCTGATGAGAAAAATCGGATACCAGGTGGAGGTTCATAATTACATAGATGATCTAGGTAATCAGTTGGCAGATACCGTGGTTGGCATTCAGAACATTTCCTTATCCAAAGAGCATCTCCGTTTCGGTGATTACTGCTGGGATATTTACGCCGCCATTAACAAGGCTTATCAAGATGACCCAAACCTGACAGAGCAAAGAACGAAAGTTCTTCATGCTCTGGAAGAAGGCAATCAAAATCTTTCATGGATGGGCCTGCTCGTTGCGGAGCGGATCGTCAGGGAACATGTTGAAGAGATGAAGCAGTTCGGTATTTCGTATGACCTTCTCGTCTGGGAGAGCAGCATCGTTAGAGAAGGATTCTGGGAGTCCGCATTTGGGCTGCTGAAGCAGACATCCCTGTTCCATCAAGAAACCGATGGCAAGCTTGCGGGCTGCTGGGTATTAAAACAGTCAAGCAATGACTCTGCAGATGATCAGGATACAGAGCATAGCATCGATAAAGTGCTGGTTCGTTCCAACGGCATTTTGACCTACACAGCCAAAGATATCGCGTACCACTTATGGAAATACGGACTGCTTCCCAATGATTTTGTATATAAAAAGTTTACGGATGAGGTGTGGACAACAGGCTCCCATGGTAAACAACAGTCCTTCGGAAAAGCCGATATCGTGATCAATGTCATCGATTACAGACAGCAATATCCTCAAATGATGGTTAAGCAGGCATTGGAAGGACTCGGCTTTACCGAAGAAGCAGAGAAGCTCCGTCATGTCAGTTATGGAGTCGTATCATTAAGTCCTTCGGCGGCAGCCGAGCTTGGTATTGATATCTCTGACGGTAAATCCTCTTACGCCATGTCCGGTCGTCAAGGAATCGGCATCAAAATCACAGAGCTGATCGACCTGATGGAAAATGTTATCGAGGAATCACGTTCTGACAAAAACGGCCTCTCCAGCAGGGAAATCGCAATCGCCTCCATCCGCTACTATCTGCTGCGTTTTGCTCTGCAAACCGAGGTCGTGTTCGATTTGAAGCAGGCTGCAGAAATATCCGGGAATACGGGTGTTTATCTGCTCTACTCCTATGCACGGGCTCTAAGTGTTCTGAACAAAGCTCAAGAGAAGGGAGCTCTGCCAGTAGTGCCAAAGCAATTCCCCGAGCTTGAAAAAGCCGAGCATGCCCTGCTAAGACATATCAGCACTTGGAAGGATGCACTTTACACGGCAAGCAAGGAGCTTACGCCGAGCTCATTATGCAATTATGCTTATGATCTGGCTTCCCTGTTCAACAATTTTTATGCCGCATGTCCAATTCTCAAAGCTGAAGGTGAAGCACTGAATTTCCGCGTATGGCTGACCTCAGTCTATAAAGATACGTTAGGTGAAGTATTAGAAGTTCTTGGTCTGCCGACACCTAGCAGAATGTAATCCGTTATAACAAAATCCCCATTCCTCGCTAACCATGAGAAATGGGGATTTTAATTCTTCTATATTAAGATTTCAAACCACGAAGGGTCAGTTTCAATTTGTATCCCTGGTCGTCCAGAGTAATTTCAGCGATCGTCCAGTTGACGGCCAGCGTCATTTTTAACTTATCCAGCTGCTCTTCCTGCAAAAATAGATTCTCGATCACTCCTTCTCCGACTGTAAAATCCGATTCAGAGCTCAAACGGAATGCTTCTTCAAGCCAGATCTTCAAACCATTTCGCGTGTTAAAAGTAATTCGGTAGCCTTCCTGGGCGGCCTTTTCTAAATCTTCCTCATGCTCCTGGGCATAACTAAACAGCTCTGCATAATCAAAATGACCGTTTTGTGCCGGTTGGAATGCTTCGACTTTACCTGTGCGGATCGCTTGCAGAAGCGCATCTTCCTGAATCCCGCATTTTCGTGCATGCTCCAACAGTATCGCGGTATGCTGTGAAATTTTTGTTTCTGGCATCATGTTCTCCCCCTTCTGGAATACGAAAAAAAGTCGCCATACTGGATGCTATCGTCCCAGGTCGGGATACGGTCCTTCGGACCGACTGCGAAGCATAGGCTCTCGAAGTGTATGCTCCGACGAACCCCCACCTTAGGGTTCTCACCTTCTGGAATACGAAAAAAAGTCGCCAGCATGGCGACTTTTTCAACGTCCCAGAAGGGATTCGAACCCCTGACCGACGGCTTAGAAGGCCGTTGCTCTATCCAGCTGAGCTACTGGGACATGGCTATGTAAAACAGTAACGAAATATATTATATAACATCTTCGTCAATTTTCAAAGAACAATTTATAGGAATACAATAATTAGTGAATCAGCAAGCAAGCTAAAGGGTAATGTATAACACATCATGAGATAAGAAAGGGGCCCTCTATATGCGGCAGTTATTATCCTCACTATCATATTTCAGTATATTTTTCGCACCATTTATTTTTCCGGTCATTGTGTGGATCGTCTCTAACGATAACTATGTGGAACTACACGCAAAGCGAGCATTGATATCTCATGTATTCCCCGTGATTGCCGGGATCATACTCTTATTCATGGCTATCGGATCAGGCTCCTTCGGCGCGGTTATAGGATACGTGATCCTCTTTGCAATCATTTACTTTGGTGCTTTTGTCTATAATGTAGTGAAAGGTATCCAGGTATTACGGGAGTATGCTTGATCACCCGAGTACTTCCCAAAAGTCTAACGAAATAATGAATAAAAGGATCAGGCGTATTTAGCCTGATCCTTTTTTGTGTCATTACTTCGTCGTAATTAACACCATTTGTTCATTCTTATCCCATTTCACTTCACAGCCGAGTGCCGCTGCCACAAACCGCAGTGGAACCATAGTAGTGCCTTTAACGGAACGCGGTGCGGAATCAAGCGCTACAGCCTTTCCATTCACTGTCGCCTGCTTGGATCCCATTTTTAGCTTTATATTGGCAGCACCCTTTACAGAAGTAACTGTTTGGGATTTCTGATCCCATTTCACAGATGCCTGAAGAGACTCGAAGATCGGACGCATCGGAACGAGTACACTTCCATTCACCATTACCGGTGCCTGTGCATAGGATTGCAATTGACCATTGATTTTGATACGAATTGGCTTTGTGCCAATCTCGTTTCCGGATTCATCGTAATACTTCAGCTTTACACTGCTTACACGGCTGTCATAGGTAATTTTGAACGTTGTTGTATCATGATCCGACATAAAAAGAGAGTCTGTCTGCGTTCCCAATAAACGGCCTTTCGCATCATAAGCTGTGGACTTCACGGTAATCTTCTGCATAGTAGCACCATTCTCGATACCTGTGGTCACAACCAGCTTATTGTTAATGCGCGTTCTGCCTTCTGCTATAATCTTAGGTATCTCGCTAGAACCTGTTAAGTATACTTTTACGTTAGTAACAGCCTTTCCTGAATCAAGCTTTGCCTCGAAGTTTCCAATCTCTTTCGCTGTCAGATATCCTCTAGTCGTATTCACTTCAAGCACTTTTCCACTGGAATTGCTGCCAACAACAATAACGCCTACCTTGCCGTTTGCATCCCGGTTTTGAATTGCCCCTGAAACGACCAATTTCCCATTCTCCACCCGGCTTCCTGTCTGCAGAAGCTTGACCGCATCCTCTTGCGAATCAACAGCCATAACCTTCACATCTTTAATCAGCTTTACCGCTGTTAATGGAATCTCAAAAGTAGCGACTTCACTTGCTGTTAAATAACTGCTCGCAGATTTTACTTCCACAGCTTTACCGGCTCCATCATAACCTACAACCAGCATGCCTACACGGCCTGACGCATCTGCATTCTGAACAGCACCCGTGACTTTGATGCTATTCTTCTCTGTCCTATAACCGGATTCCAGCAATACAGCCTGACTGCCAGCGGCTTTTGCCGGGAATACCTTTACATCCTTCACTTTACTTCCACTTTCCAGATTCACTTCAAAAGTTTCAATCTCATTACTAATGAGATAAGCTGAATCGCCCACAACCTCGAGTGCTTTGCCTTTTTCATCGTAACCGACCACTACAAAGCCAGCTACTGTGCTTGACCCTCCATTACGAACATCAAAACTGACTTTCATCTTTCCGCTGACTAATTCGTGTGATGTTTCTGCTACAGTAATACTGGATTCCTCAGCCATAACTGATGGCTGTACTGGACCGAATACCATAGCTGCCGCCAGCATCCCTGCCCCGATCATTTGAAGAAAACGCTTGTTCAATCTCATCTCTCCTCACGAAGTATTGGTTAGCACTGTAACACTAAGCCAATATTATAGGGATGCTTAACCAATAAGCATATAGAGTCGAAGGCCTATTTCCGGTAACTTCGTAAATAGGTTCATTCCTGTTACCTTCAACCCACTTATATATCCATATATTAAAATTAAAAAAAGGCCTGATTTCCTGACTAACTTGCGAATAAACGAACAATTCCCGCTACACAAGACATCAATCGACACAAAAAAAGAGGCCCTGTCTATATCGACATAGGTCTCCTGACATTCCAGACCATGTGATCTGGCAATTAATAATCTAGCAATAAAAACGCCCGTTTAACTGCTGGCTCAGCGTCCCCATGGACAAAAGCTGCTGTTTGAAATGTTCACGTTCCTCTTCTGCTGTAGCCAGGGCACTGCTTTCAAAAGCGATATCTGTTGCATTCTCAAAAGCATCATGCATGCTGTTATCGAACCAATCATGCTCCAAGGATGCGTCGCTACGGACCAATTTGACGAGATCATAACCACCAAGACGTGCTGATGGCACAAGATAGGCAAGAACCACCTTGTCCGTTTCGGAAGCAGGATAGACTTCCACTTCGGCGCAAGGTGTTCCATTTACGTTCGTCATGCGCCGGATCTTAGCATCCTTAATTGAATACATTTTTCTCCTCCTTTCATTGATCTGTAAAATGGGAAAGCAGTCGGAGCTGCTCCATTTGATGTTTGGTACCCGGCGTCCCCAAGCGGTAAATGGTTGAATATACCCGATCAAGCGCATTTTGAAATAATGCATTCGTACTCTGTTCAGGTGTGTCTGGCCACGGAAAAACGTAGCCCGGAAAAGCTTCCTCTTCTTTCTCCTGCATTAAATCCAGCTCAATCCGTACTTGGTCTGCTTCCTCCGGGGTCGCTTCAATCTCCCATTCATATGAGCTTGCTCCCCTTTCATTCAACACGGAGCGACCCTGAACGGAGACATAGTATCTTGACTTATCCATGCCGTTCTCACCCCTTCACACTTGAATTCGTCCTTAGTTTTCGGTAAAGGACATACATTTTATGCCCTGCTTCAGCATATATCTGTATCACTTTGGCGATTTAGATCAAATAGAAGGACAACGTGCGATATAGACAAGAGAGAGGATGAACCGTCATGTGCGGAATAACCGGATTTATACAATGGAACCGTGATTTAACCCAGGATTCTCAGCTGCTGGTCCGAATGACAGAGAGCATTGCACACCGTGGTCCTGACGGCTCAGGCACCTGGATATCCAATCCTTGTGCCTTTGGACACCGGAGACTAAGTGTAATTGATCCAGAGAACGGCGCTCAGCCCATGATTATTCATCAGGAGGAAGACGTCTACGCCATTGTATATAATGGAGAGCTATATAATGCTGCAGATTTGAAAGAGGAATTGATCCAGAGAGGTCACCGATTCAGAACGAAGTGTGATACTGAAGTTCTCCTTGTCTCCTATATCGAATGGGGTCCGGACTGCCTGGATCGGCTGAATGGCATATTTGCATTTGCTATTTGGGACAGTGTAAAGGAGCAGGTGTTTTTAGCCAGGGACCGGGTCGGGGTAAAGCCTCTGTTCTATAGCTATTTGGATGGAACGCTCATCTTTGGCTCTGAACCTAAGGCGCTGCTTCAACATCCTAAGGTAGAGCCTGTAGTCGGACCGGAAGGCTTGGCAGAGGTGTTCATCATCGGGCCCGCCCGAACTCCGGGACACGGGGTTTACCGGGATATTTCTGAACTAAAACCAGGGCATGCCATGTTATTTAATCGTGGAGGGCTTCGGACTTATACCTATTGGAAGCTTGAAAGCAGATTCCACGAGGATAATATTGAGCAAACTGCAGCCCATCTTCGGGAGCTGCTGTTCGATACTGTCGAAAGACAGTTAGTATCGGATGTTCCTGTCTGCTCTCTTTTGTCAGGAGGACTGGACTCGAGCGCTCTGTCGGCCATTGCTGTAAACTACTACCGGCAGACAGGGCAGGGTCAAATCCATACGTACTCCGTTGATTATGTAGATAACGACCGGCACTTTCAGTCTCATTCATTCCAGCCCGGGGCTGACGCTCCCTGGATCAAGCGAATGCATGAAGAGCTCGGAACCGAGCACCACTGGATTGAGTTTGATACCCCGGAGCTGGTTCGAGCCCTTGATTTAACCACACAAAAAAGAGATTTGCCAGGAATGGCCGATGTTGACGGTTCTTTGCTTCTCTTTTGTGAGGAGATTAAAAAAGGAGCAACGGTAGCTATTTCGGGTGAAGCCGCGGATGAAATATTCGGCGGATATCCGTGGTTCCACAGGGAAGAGATGCTGAATTCCGGAACATTCCCCTGGTCTGTCGCCCCGGGCATGCGTGCAGGGCTGCTCTCTTCTGAAATAAGAGAATGGATTTCTCCGCTTGAATATTTGGGTGACCGGTACAGTGATGCAGTCGCGGAAACTCCAATTCTGCAGGAAGAGAGCGACCAGCAAACGAAAATGAGAGTCATGTCCTATTTGAATATCACCCGCTTCATGCCTACATTGCTTGATCGGAAGGACCGAATGAGTATGGGCGTTGGACTTGAGGTTCGCGTTCCATATACAGATCACCGTCTGATCGAATACGTTTGGAACATACCATGGAATATTAAAATGGCCGGAGGCCGAGAGAAGGGTATACTCCGAAAAGCACTTGAAGGTGTACTTCCGGATGATGTGCTGTATCGGAAAAAGAGTCCCTATCCAAAAACCCACAATCCAAACTACCTGGCAGCCGTAAAGCAGCAGCTGCTTTCCATTCTGGATGATTCCTCATCCCCTCTTATCCCGCTTGTGGATACCGTTAAAATCCGGGAGCTTGCTTCCTCTCCGGAGGCTTCCTCCAATCTGCCCTGGTTTGGTCAATTGATGTCGGGACCCCAATTGTTTGCATATTTGACTCAGGTGAATCATTGGCTGAAGGATTACAATGTAGCGATCCGCTGACAAGTACAGATATCCATGGTCAAAAATCTCACTAAAAAAAGCAGGATATCTTCCACCATTCAATTATGAATGGCCAAAAGATATCCTGCTTCTATTAAGTCTCGGTCTGGAGCTTCTCCACCAGCTGGCGAAGGGCATCACCACGATGGCTGATCTCCTGTTTCTCTTCCAGTGTCAGATCCGCCATGGTCTTCTCCAAGTGAGGGAGATAGAATAATGGATCGTATCCAAAGCCCTGATTCCCAGAGGGCTGGGATGTTATCCATCCGTCAACAGTCCCTTTTGTCTCGATATGCTGTCCCGTTGCCGGGTCATACAGAACGAGTACACAGACGAACTGTGCCGGACTCAGAAGAGGCTGCTCAGTATCCTCACCAAGCCTCAGCTTTGCGAGCTCTGCCAATAGCTTGAGGTTATTATCGTGATCCTCGCCATGCTCCCCCGCATACCGCGCTGAATAAACACCAGGCTCTCCGTTTAGTGCCTCTACACACAGACCTGAATCATCCGCAAGGACAGGCATACCAAGGGCGTCGCCGACAGTCTTGGCTTTTTTCATCGCATTCTCGGCAAAAGTCTTACCATCCTCCACAACATCCGGAAGTTCAGGATAATCAAACATGCTTACAACGGTTTTTCCGAACGGCTCAAATGCATGGGAAAACTCCTTGAGCTTTCCTTTATTCCGGGTAGCGACAATAACAACATTACTTTGAAGGTTCATCGTTTACACTCCGCTTCTGGAATTAACGGTGCCAATCTTGGCCGCAATAGGTCCAAGAACCTCCTGCTGGCGGACAATCAGCTCACGAATTCCTTTTTCACCAAGCTCCAGGATCTCATCAAGCTCTTGACGTGAAAAAGGACTGTCCTCACCGGTACCTTGAACCTCAACAAATTTACCGCTGCCAGTCATAACCAAATTCATATCCACTTTAGCCTTGGAATCTTCTTCATAATTCAAATCTAAAAGTGCCTGCCCTCCGGCCACTCCAACGCTTACCGATGCCAGATAATCGGTAATGGGGAATACCGCCAGTTTATGCTGTTCAGCAATTTTATTCACTGCAAAAGCGAGTGCCACAAATGCACCCGTAATAGAGGTGGTCCGGGTACCGCCGTCCGCTTGAACGACATCGCAGTCCAGCGTAATCGTGCGTTCACCCAGTGCATGCAGATTCACAACAGACCTTAGCGCTCTACCGATCAGCCGTTGAATTTCCATCGTCCGGCCGCTGAGTTTTCCCCGGTTCGCTTCCCGTTGATTACGAGACTGCGTTGCCCGCGGCAGCATGGAATATTCCGCTGTTACCCAGCCCTTTCCTTGTCCTTTCAGAAATGGGGGAACTTTCTCGTCTACGGTAGCTGTGATCAGCACCTTCGTTTCTCCCATTTCGATGTACACGGAGCCTTCCGCATATTTATTCACATGGGTCGATAAATTCATCGGGCGAAGCTCGTGGCTCTTGCGTCCGTTAGATCTCATGTTTTCTGCCTCCTACTTCTTATCGCGTCCTGTTTAGCAACCCCTATTCTACCAAAGTACAGGCATAAAAGCACCCTTCCGGATACGCCTTCACTTATATAGGAATCTCATTAATATGCTCTGGTCTGCTGACAGGTTCGCTGTAATTACGACCGTCATCTCCCTTAACTTCAGCCAGGTCATTCATATGGATCTTTACTTTAGCGTTGTTGGAATTCTCAGAAACCGTAAGAACAACAGCCTGCAGCATTTCTGAAGGTATTTCGTCTCCTTGCTCAAACATGCTTTCATTTAAGGAAACCGTAAGTGACCCGTCTTCATTCTTTTTAATCTCCGCCACAGATGTTTCGCTTGTCATAACCTGCTCTAGCCCGTCCCCGTGCTGCGGTCCTCGGATCAGTTCGTGCAGTGCTGCAGTCACTGTATCTTGGCCGGAGGCTACCAGCCGTGTTACCGGAACATAATATTGAATACCTGACGGCGATAGACCCGAGAAATAAACCGTTACTGGGGATGACTGAGAATACTGGGTATCATCGGCTTTTTGCAGATTGATTCCCATCGTACGGGATAACGGACGATCCAGCGGAGTATGATTAACAGGCATTTCATTTAATTTGGCGCCTTCCACCCACAACTGTACCTTATCAATATCCTCGTGCCCTGTCAGAGTCCATGTAAGAGCCTCTAAGATTTTTCGTTCATCCTGTTCTTTATATTCACTAAAGGATTTATTAAACTCTACAGCAGCAAGCTTGTTCTCCTTATCAACGGTTACTTGCTTGATCTCCGTTCCAGCTGGCAGCACACCCCAGAAGCCGACAGGGATATAACCGGAATATGAGCCGCCTTCAATCATCACTTCCAGTGCACTTACAACAGGGTCTTTTCCTTCAACTTGGGGAATACCAAGTGTAACAGGTGCGAGCTTTCCATTCTGATCAGATAAGTATACCGTAGTCTGCAAGCCAATCTGCCCTTGCAATGATTTGCCTGCAGCCGTATTAAGCATCTGGTTCTCCACTTGAGCCGGCGGCGGATCAATGGCTTTTGACTCTTTCCCGCCCAAAGGGCCGCAGCCGGACAACATGATCGGAACAGCCAGAAGTCCGGCAGCAGAAATCCCGCGAATATTTCGTTTACGTGTCATTGAATTGTTCCTCCCTACATTTTGTACAGGTTGTACTCTTATGTATACGGGCTCTTTTCCAAAACATGCCCCTTCTTTTACGATTTCTGGACAAAGCCCTTATGAAAAAAGTACAATCTATATGTAGGGCATTACAACAACTAAGAAAACGGGGTGAGATCATGGCTGACGCAAATATACCTTACAGCCTGAACAGTAAGCATGTCGCAGAAGCGACTAGAAGTCTGCTCCACGAACGCGGAGTTACACTGGCGGAGATTGCCGAACTGGTTATGATCCTCCAGAAGAAATACTACCCGAACCTTACCATGGAAGAATGTCTTGAAAATGTTGATGCAGTACTTAGCAAGCGGGAGGTCCAGAATGCTGTTCTAACAGGCATACAGCTGGACAAGCTTGCAGAAGAAGGCAATCTCCTCTCGCCGCTTCAGGAAATGCTCGCCAATGATGAAGGGTTATACGGTGTAGATGAAATCCTCGCATTCTCTATCGTCAACGTTTATGGCAGCATCGGATTTACGAACTATGGCTATATTGATAAGCTGAAGCCCGGTGTATTGGAGCGGTTGAACGACAAGTCCAGCGGTGTTATCAATACATTCCTCGACGATATCGTGGGAGCAGTCGCGGCTGCAGCAAGCAGCAGAATAGCTCATCGAAAGCAAGCAGATCTGGAAATTGAAGTAACCGGAACAACAGAAGAAGATAAAAACTTATAAAGCAATATAAAAAACACCCCATTCAAATGGGGTGTTTTTATTATTTTCGTATATGCAGTGAAGAACGCACCGGGCGAATATCCCAGATATCTGTCGCGTAGCGATTGATGGTACAGTCACTGGAGAAATTACCGGAATGGGCGATATTCTCAATTGATTTGGATACCCATTCCTGCGGTTTCAAGTATACCTGATCAATAGAGGCGTGCGTTCTGGTATAACTATCAAAATCCCGGAGCACAAAAAATTCATCGTTATGTTCCATGATGGATTGATAGATCATCCCGAACTCCCTTTCATGACAGCAAAACGGACCAGGAGAAACCAATTGATCGATAACGCGCTTAATCCGCGGGTCCTGCTTATATACTTCTCGAGCCAGATACCCGCCGTACTGATAGTAATTCAGCACCTCTTCCGCGCGCAAGCCAAACAGGAACATGTTGTCGTCACCAAGCATCTCATGCATTTCCACATTCGCTCCGTCCAGCGTACCGATCGTAAGCGCACCGTTCATCATAAATTTCATGTTACCTGTTCCTGAAGCTTCCTTGCCTGCTGTAGAGATCTGCTCGCTGACATTCGCAGCCGGAATAATCTTCTCTGCCAGAGACACCGAATAGTTCTCCAGAAACAATACCTTTAGCTTGCTGCTTACCTGCGGATCATTGTTCACAACGTTTGCAACTACATTAATCAGCTTGATAATACTTTTCGCCAAATAATACCCTGGAGCTGCCTTTGCACCGAATATGAATGTCCGCGGAATTCGATCTGCCTCTGGATGATCCTTGATCTCATTGTATAGATGCATGACATGCAGGATATTCATGAGCTGTCTTTTGTACCCGTGAAGCCGCTTCACTTGAACATCAAAGATCGAATCGGGATCAACTGAAATCCCCTGCTTCTCTTTAATATAAGCCGCCAATCGCAGCTTGTTGCCGCGCTTGATATTCATGATCTTGTCTTGAAACGCCGGATCATCCTTGAAGGTCTTCAGCCCAAGCAGTTGATGCGGATGCTTGATCCAGTCCGTTCCAATCGCTTCGCAGATCGCTTCGCTGAGCTCCGGGTTGGCATGCATCAGCCACCGCCGATGAGTGATTCCGTTTGTCTTGTTGTTGAACCGTTCCGGAAACAGTTCATAGAACGGCTTCATTACATTCGTCTTCAGCAGTTCGGTATGGATTTTGGCCACTCCGTTCACACTGTAGCTTCCGACAATCGCCAGATGAGCCATCTTCAATTGTCCGCTCTCAATAATAGCCACCTGTGAAACGAGATCCTGCCGGTCTGGAAAACGTTTCAGCAGCATACCACAGAAGCGCTTGTTAATCTCTTCAATGATCATATACACTCTTGGCAAAAGATCACGAACCATTTTAACCGGCCACTTCTCAAGCGCTTCGCTCAGCAAGGTATGGTTCGTATAGGATACAGTACGGGTCGTCAGTTCCCATGCCTCATCCCAGCCAAATCCTTTGTCATCGATCAGAATTCGCATTAGCTCCGGGATAACGAGTGTAGGATGCGTATCATTAATATGAATAGCTACTTTCTCAGGCAGTTCACTGTACGGAAGCTTTAGCTTCTCAAATGTACGCAGCACACTTTGTAATCCGGCGGAACATAAGAAGTACTGCTGTTTCAGTCTCAGCAGCTTGCCCTCATATCCCGAGTCATCCGGGTACAGGAATTCAGAGATTGATTCAACTGAGCGGTTATAATTCAAAAAGTTATAATAATTATTCTGTACTTCTACTTTAATTCTGGACGGGTCCATGGCAGATTCAGCACTCCATAACCGAAGCGTATTCACATGAGAATCGCCATAGCCGATGATCGGCACATCATAAGGGACAGCCCATATCTTCTCGTAATTGACCGTTTTGAAGATCGTTCTTCCGTTCTCCTCCGATACCTCGACATTTCCCCAGAAGCGAACCTCAACTCTTTTATCAGCCCGTCTCTCTTCCCAGACATATTCCTTCTGAAGCCAATCATCCGGAAGCTCTACCTGATGTCCATTGATAATCTTCTGCTCGAACAGACCATACTTATACCGGATCCCACAGCCATGGCCCGCATATCCCAGTGAAGCGAGAGAGTCCAGAAAACATGCAGCCAGGCGTCCTAATCCTCCATTCCCAAGACCAGCGTCCGGCTCTTGTTCTTCAATATCCTCCAGATTCCAGCCCATTTCCTGCAGTCCTTCACGAACCGTCTTAAGCATACCCAAATTCAAGAGATTATTACCCAGCAGCCGGCCGATCAGGAACTCCATCGAAAAATAGTATACCTGCTTCTCTTTCTGTTCCTTATAAGAGAAATTAGTGTTAGCCCACTCCCGGCCGATGTATTCACGAATAAGAGAGCCCAGGATTTTGTAAATATCTTCAGCTGTAGCCTCTTCAACACTTATTCCTAACCGACTGACCAATTGTTCCTTGAATGTAAATTTAAATAACTCCTTATTGTAGAACAAAAGCAATGTCCTCCCGATTCAAAAGATTAAATAACAGTGTCTTTAGCAACAACAAACGGTTTCTTTACGTCGCCCTTCAGCTTGCGGCCGCTAGAGATGGTTACATCTTTATCTAAAATGACATTTTCAAGCACAACATTCTCTTCGATCACGCATTTTTGCATAATGATCGAGTTGAGAACCCTGGCACCCTCTTTGACCTGCACGCCGCGGAACAAGATGCTGTTCTCGACAGCCCCGCCAATCTGACATCCGTTCGCCACTAAAGAATTGCTTACTTCCGCTGTCTCAAGATACTTGGCTGGAACCTCATACTTAATCTTCGTGTTGACTTGTTGTTCACGGAACAGTGAGTGATACTTCTCGGGATTAAGTAAATCTAGACTGTTGCGATAGTAACTCTCAATTGAATTGATAACAGCATGATAGCCTTTGTATTCGTAGCCTGCGATTTTCAGTCTGTGCTGATTTTTCTGGATTGCATCCCGGAAGAAATGGCTCTCTTCATGGGCGATGCACTGGTTTACCATTTGGAGGAACCTTTCCTTCCCCATTATAAACATATCCATGTAAATATGGGTATGGTCGCGTTCGTGATGTATATCCGTAACCCAGCCGCCCTCATCTACATCTATACGTGTGCACGGCTGATGCTCGGGCTTCAGCTGATCAACCTTTGTGTAGATTAAGGTTATGTCTGCTCCCTGCTCCAAGTGGTATTTATAGACCTTAGTAAAATCAACATTGCTTAAATGCTGACTCCCGGTGTATACGATATACTCAGCTGATCCTCTTTCGAAAAAATCCTGATTATTATAGATATGCTGAAGTTCCCCGGCGGAAACATCCGATGGGTCATTCCAGTCCGGAGGAAGAATGAACAACCCGCCTCTTTTTCGGTCCAAATCCCATGGACGGCCTTCACCAAGATGGTCCATCAAGGAACGGTATTTACGCCGGACAAACAGAGCGATATCCGGTATGCCTGCATTCATCATATTCGACATTACAAAGTCAATTAACCGATATCTGCCTGCAAATGGTACTGCTGCACCACACCGGAAATACGTCAGCTCATTCAATACATCAAGTTCATGATCCAGATTAATAACTCCCATGAGTTTCTTCATAAAACGCACCGCCCTTTTTCTTAAATAATAGGAGCTGAAGAGGATATCTTGAATTTCGATGCGCTATCACAGTCGTTCGAAATCAATTGTATCTCGCTGTTAGGATCCTGATCGTTGCCAATCACGGTCCCATCTTCAATAATCATGTCCTCCATAACTATAGCGCGGTGAATCCGTACATTGCGCCCGATTTTCACCTCAGGCATGATCACCGAATCTGTAATCTTACTGCCTTCTCCTACTTCAACACCGTAAAACAGGACCGAATGGCTCACTTCGCCATGAACAGAGCAGCCTTCGTTGATCATGCAATTGTGTACCTTTGCACCCGGTGCAATATATTCAGCAGGCTGATTCGGGTTTCTGGTGAAGATACGCCAGGACGGATCATTTAAATTCAGCTTTGGATTCTCAGATAGCAGATCCATATTCGCCTCCCACAGGCTGACAACCGTACCAACATCTTTCCAATATCCTTGGAACGGATAAGCATACAGGGTCTTTCCCTCGGAAAGCATAAGTGGAATAATATCCTTGCCGAAATCATGGCTCGTATCCGGATTTTTCACATTTTGAAGCAAATATTTTTTTAGCATATCCCATTTGAATAAATACACGCCCATAGAAGCCAGGGTGCTCTTCGGATGTGCCGGTTTCTCTTCAAACTCATAGATTTTAAGCTTCTCATCTGTGTTTAAAATTCCGAAACGCGTCGCTTCCTCCATGGTTACATTGATGACTGAAATGGTACAATCAGCGTTTTTTTCCTTATGGTATTCCAGCATTCGTTCATAATCCATCTTGTAAATATGGTCGCCTGATAAGATCAGCACATGCTCAGGATCATACTGTTCAATAAATTTCAGATTCCGGTATATCGCATCAGCTGTCCCCCGGTACCAGCTTGTTCCGTCCTCTCGCTCATATGGCGGTAAGACATACACGCCTCCGTTTCTTCGATCCATATCCCAGTCGCTTCCGACTCCAATATAGGAGTGCAGTACAAGTGGTTCATATTGTGTCAGCACGCCGACCGTATCAATGCCTGAATTGGAGCAGTTGCTAAGTGGAAAATCAATAATCCGATATGTACCTCCAAAATAAACCGCAGGCTTTGCAAGCGTCTTTGTCAGATCTTTAAGACGTTTACCCTGGCCACCGGCAAGCAGCATCGCCACAACCTCTTTTCTCTTCATCGGCAAATCCTCCTTTTCTCATAGTAAGGATAAGACAGCTCATCCTTAAACCATGCGAATATACCCAATTGAGATGGATCAGCGGATGTCATGGCAAAGATGCGTCTCATCAAAAAAAGGGTAAATGCACACTTCTACTATTTATATTTAAACGGGAAATTTACTACATAATCCTGAAGGAGAAAATTGGTGTAAGCCGTCGATGAAAATGGAGGGGATTGTAAAAAATATAAGATGATGGCTGGATCTGCCCCCAGGCTCCATTTCTGTAAGACGGGAGCCTGAAAAACAGAAGGGTATGTAAGAAGAGAATCTACTTCGCAGGTTTAAAACGGAACGTTTCGGTATCCATTCTCTCAAGCTCTGCCTGTCCTTGACGTACAAGTTCAGCGAGATGGGCAAGCGCCTCACACATGGCGAATCGCATTTGGTGAACACCAAGCTTGTTACCGAATAAGGCTATGCAAGCTTCATATCCGGTAAGACCACCGGCTGCAGACAGCATGCCCGATATCTCCGCCAGACGTTCCTCATGATGAAGAAGAAGGGCGTCAATCCGTTCACTGAAATGCATGAATGGACCGCGGTGTCCGGGATATGCAGCACGGACATGCAGTTCCCGAAGACGGCGCAGCCCGTCCAGGTATAATCGAAGCGGCTCATCGTCGCTGCCCGGAACAAGGCTGATATTCGGTGAGATTTGCGGTAATACAGCATCTCCGCATAAGATTACACCGCTATCCTTTTGATAGAAGGAAAGATGTCCGGGTGCATGACCTGCAGTCTGTACGGGGAGCCAAATACGGCCTCCCATACGTACAGGCATCATTTCGTCAATATACGATACTTGGGGTTCCGGATTTACTTGGGAGAAAAAACGGTTCAAATGCTCCGGGATCTGCCGAAGCCATTCATGCGGCATGCCATGCTCGGCAAAAAATGCAGGCAGCTTCTCATTCATATCCGATGCATGTCCGCCGCCTCCCCACATCAGTTGAGCCTCCTTATGAGCCCGCTCCGACATCCACACCTTCGCACCTGTGCGCTCCTGGAACCAGCCGGCAAGACCGTAATGGTCCGGATGATGATGGGTCAGCACAATCGACGTAATATGCTCTTCGTTAATCTGAAGGGAGGCCAGCGTCTCCTTCCATTCCTGTTCCGTGACTTCTGTCCTCGGACCAGGATCGATCAAGGTAATTCCATGCTCGTCCTGCAGCAGGTAGCTGTTGACCCACCGAAGCGGGGAGTCAAGTGTAATCTTAATCCGCAGCAGGCCATCCTCATTCAAGGGCAGTGCCGCCATATGATTTCCGTTCAGCCATTGTCCCATAATTAATGCTCCACCGGACGATGGCCGACAAAAATCATTCGCGGAGACGTTTTAGGCTCATATTGATCTTCATCATAGCTGCCGTGCACCTGATCAATACAGAGACCTGCTTCTTCTACCATGAATTTAAATGCATCCAGCGTATAGAGCTTCACCCGTTCTTCGTAATGACGTGCTTCTCCACCGTCTGCATCCGTGATCGTTATTTCCTTTTTGACATAACCATTCTCAATTTGCCGTCGTTCATGAATCTGTTGCCCTTCCGACTCTCGGGAGGATTCCGGCACAAGATTCTGTTTTACATATGAAGGATTGAGAAAATCAATAATAAAACGTCCTCCCGGCCTCAGAACACGGTAAATCTCCTCCAGCACTTTGATATGCTCCTCATCCCTCGTAAAATAACCAAATGAAGTAAATAAATTCAGCACAGCATCAAAAACACTATTCTCTACTGGCAGCTGCCTCATATCTGAGGCGATCCATGTAACTGCCTTTTCCTGATCCAGCTCCCTGGCTTCTTCAAGCAGAACATCGGACAGATCAATACCTGTTACTTGATACCCCTCATCCGATAAGGCCAGAGAATGACGACCCGCACCGCAGCATAAATCCAGAACCTTCGATTGTGATGGCAGCTTAAGCCAAGAAACCATCTTCTGCACTTCAAGCGCAGCTCCTTGTTCGTCCCTGTGTTTGTAGATGAGCATGTAGTCCTCGCCAAAGCTTTCTTCGTACCATTCCGCCATCTGTTTCACCCTCCTGTCTTTCAAATGATCTTTATATGGTGTTCATAAGACTTATCTTTATTAATTAGTTATCCGGAAAATTTATATTTCAACCGGATTAACCAGAGTAAAGGATTTTTAAACGCAATTCAAAATAAATGTTCGCGCGTATTGTATAACATGTATTTACCAAACACACAAACAAATTTTAGTAAAAATGCATTTTCCCCGTTGACATTAAATGAGGTTGAGCATATTATAACCTTAAAGTTGCGTTAGGGAAACATTATGAGCTCGGACCAATTAAATAGGGAGAGGTTAAACTTTATGGACGAGACAAAGTATTTTCAAAATCTACATCAGGCAACCATCGGTGATAAATTTCTGGTGAAAAAAGTAGCCATTCGAGGCGAATTAAAACGCCGGCTTCTGGATCTCGGGTTTGTACAGAATTCTATCATTGAGGTGCTAAAAACAAGTCCGCTCGGAGACCCCACATCATATAGAGTCGCAGGCACAGTCATCGCATTACGGAAAGAAGAAAGTCAGTTAATTTATGGGGAGGTGTTGTCATCATGAGGTCATTTACTGTTGCGCTAGCAGGAAATCCGAATACCGGCAAAAGCACACTGTTCAACGCTTTGACCGGGCTTAAGCAGCATACAGGCAACTGGTCAGGCAAAACCGTTAGTCTCGCCAGCGGCCATTATGAGTATAAGGATGCACGGTTTACATTTGTCGATCTGCCCGGAACCTACTCCCTCTTCTCCAACTCTGCTGATGAGGAGGTCGCGCGTGATTTTATCGTATTCGAAAAGCCTGATGTTACACTGCTTGTTCTCGACTCCACAGCACTTGAGAGAAGTCTTAACCTTGCGCTTCAGGTTCTGGAAATGACAGACCGGGTCATTATCTGTTTAAACCTGATGGATGAAGCGAAAAAGAAAGGGATCACAATCCATTCCGGTAAACTGTCAAAAAAACTCGGCGTTCCTGTCATTCCAATCTCGGCCAGAAACAAGGAAGGTCTGGATGTCTTATTAGATCAGCTGCTCCAAATGTGCTTGGGCGAAATCACCACGACTCCATATCATATGAAATACAATAAGGAGCTGGAAGCGGATATCTCCAAGCTGGAATCGGAAATCGTAAACATCTTTGGTGATGAATATCCTGCGCGCTGGCTGGCAATCCGCCTTCTGGACGGAGATCAGAAGCTGATGTCTACACTTCAGACCAGAATCACATCGCAAGCAAAGGGAGGTGTGTCCATTGAGCCAGCAGCTGCAGCGCTTAGAAGCTCTAACAGCCACCATACCTGCTAATCAAATCGATGAAGTACGGGAAAGCATGGTTGGAGAATTGTTCAAAAAGTCCCGTGAGCTCTGTAATGAAGCCGTTACGATCACAGACAAGGACCGCCTGTATCGTTCAGAACGCCTGGACAGCATCTTCACCTCGAAAATATGGGGTTTTCCTATTATGCTCGGATTGCTTGGCATCTTGTTTTACCTTACAATTGCGGGAGCTAACGTCCCGTCCTCCATGCTGGCCAGCTTCTTCGGCTGGATCGAAGGATATTTAACACTCGGCTTCGAGGCTGTGCATGCACCGGCATGGCTTCACGGCATACTAATTCTGGGACTGTTCAGAGGTACATCCTGGGTAATAAGCGTTATGCTGCCCCCCATGGCTATCTTCTTTCCTGCATTCGCCCTTCTTGAAAACTATGGGTACTTGCCAAGAGTGGCATTTAACCTGGACCGTCTCTTTAAGAAAAGCGGTGCCCATGGCAAGCAGTCATTGACCATGGCGATGGGGTTTGGCTGTAACGCAGCCGCAATCATGTCAACCCGAATTATTGAATCTCCCAGGGAGCGTATGCTGGCCATTCTAACGAACAACTTCGTACCCTGCAACGGGCGCTGGCCAACATTAATCCTGCTGTCTTCCCTGTTTATGGCTGCAGGATTTGCCGGAGGAGTGCAAACACTTGTTACAGCTTCCGTTGTGATGGGTATGGTTCTGATCGGGGTTGTCGTTACATTAAGCGTGTCCTGGATGCTGTCCAAGACGGCTTTAAGAGGAGTTCCTTCTCACTATACGCTCGAGCTTCCGCCTTACCGGAAGCCTAAAATCCTGAACACGATCATCCGGTCAACGCTGGATAAAACGGTGTATGTTCTCCGCAGAGCCGTGATCGTGGCCGCTCCAGCAGGTGTGCTTACTTGGATTCTGGCTAATATCTATATTGGCGACACGAGCATCCTGCTTCATTTTGTCGGCTTCCTTGATCCGTTCGCTCGGGCGCTTGGGCTGGATGGATTCATCCTGATGGCCTTTATTATCGGTCTGCCGGCCAACGAAATTGTACTGCCGATATTACTGATGGGGTATCTTGCTACCGGTTCTTTAACTGAGGTTGAGGATATGTTTGCCCTGAAGCAAATTTTTCTGAATCAAGGCTGGACTTGGCTGACGGCTCTGAATATGATGCTCTTCTCCCTGCTGCATTATCCTTGCGGTACAACGCTTATTAATATCTATAAGGAAACCAAGAGTAAGAAATGGACGTTCCTGTCCTTTGCTATACCAACGGCCATTGCCATCATTGTAACTTTTATCGTTGCCCAGACTGTAAGAGCATTGGGCTGGGTCTAATCGTTAGCAATAATAAAAGCAACCATAGTATCCGGTTACGGAGATATGGTTGCTTTTTGTATAGGGATAGGTACCCGGATTAATCATAGAATTTTCCGCGAAAGCTGCTGGGGGATTCGCCGGTCCATCGTTTGAACTGCCGGCTGAAATGAGCCATATTCTGATATCCCAGCCTGGCTGAAATATCCTCGATTAATAGTTCGGGGTCCATAAGCAGCAGCTTTGATTTTTTTAGCATCAGGGTCGATTTATACTGCCGCGGTGACATCCCGTAAACCTGGGTAAACATCCGATTGACGGATGAAGTGCTGTATCCCATCTCCGCTGCTATTCTTGCTATCGTATCCTGCTCCCCTGCCTCGGAATAACCTTCTACCTTATCCTCAATGGAGCGTTCAATCTGGGAGGCGATACGCGAAGCTGACTGTTTTATCCCCATTCCCAAAGCAGCCTGCTCACCGTTTACGGAGGAGGATAGGGTCCCGCTGATTCCGGCAAACAGCTCAAACAGTGCAGAAAGAACACTCATCCTCGATTCAACCCGCACTGACGACTCTTCTCTTGTTAATGCAATCAGCTTATCGAGCGCGGGGCGGATCGCTTTTGCAAGCTGGCTTTCCTCTGCATGATAGCACTCTTGATTACGACATAGAAGTTCTCGGAAAGAGCGTTCATCCACATCGAAATGCAGGCAATAATAAGTCATTTCTTCTTCACCGATCACCCGGCTCTCATGCTCATCCCCTGGATTTAGCAGCAGCAGATCTCCTGGTCCCTGCTTGTATATCTGGCGATTGACCCGCATCTCCTGCGTTCCTGTCAATACCAGATTCACCTCGAACAAGGAATGTTTATGGACCGGGTATTTCCAGTCAGGTTCAACAGTACGCCAGTGGGCGGCAAACATCCGGAAGGTAGAATCCACGTCCGGAAGCATGAACTCTTTTCTCTTTCGATCTGATAATGTCACCAAACTCAAGTCCCCCTTATCCTTACATAATCTATTCTGTTAAATAACATGATTGATTTGGGTAAATTCTAACAAACTATGGATATGTGATTAGCGGGTTAATGTTGTTATTATTAAGCTATAGCCTATCTTACAATATTACTATAGATGGGTAATTCTCTGCCAGAGAACCAACTATTACTAGAGGAGTGAGAAAGCATGAGCGTAATACAAAATCCGATATTAACTGGCTTTAATCCCGATCCCAGCATTTGTCGTGCGGGTGAAGACTATTATATTGCCGTTTCTACCTTCGAATGGTTTCCCGGTGTTGGCATCTATCATTCCAAGGATCTGAAGAACTGGCGCCTGGTTTCCAGACCACTGAACCGTCTCAGCCAGCTGAACATGTTGGGCAACCCGGATTCCGGTGGTGTATGGGCCCCTCACCTGTCCTACAGTGACAACCAATTCTGGCTGATCTTTACCGATGTAAAAGTAACAGAAGGACAATGGAAGGATTGCACCAACTACTTGGTGACCTGCGACACGATCGACGGGGAATGGTCAGAACCTATTCGTCTAAATAGCTCCGGCTTCGATCCGTCGTTATTCCACGACGATGACGGTAAGAAATATCTCGTCAACATGCTGTGGGACCACCGCGTGAAGCATCACAATTTTTACGGTATCGTACTGCAGGAATACAGTCCTGCGGAGGAGCGGCTTATAGGCGATGCAGAGATTATTTTTAAAGGCACCGATGTCATGTTAACCGAAGCTCCTCATCTATACAAAATAAACGGATACTATTATCTCCTTACCGCAGAAGGCGGAACGAAATATGATCATCAAGCAACCATTGCCCGCTCCAAGCAGCTGCGCGGACCGTATGAGGTTCACCCTGACAATCCGCTTATCTCGTCCTTTGGATCACCGCGGAACCCGCTTCAAAAGGCAGGTCATGCTTCCATGGTCAAAACACATACCGACGAATGGTTTCTGGTTCATCTTACCGGAAGACCACTGCCGAGAACAGGCCAGCCCCTGCTTGACCCGCGCGGCTATTGTCCGCTTGGAAGAGAAACTGCGATCCAGCGGCTGGAGTGGAGAAACGATTGGCCGTACGTAGCAGGAGGCAATCAACCTTCGCTGAGTATTGAAGGCCCTAACATTCCGGAGACGGCATGGGAACCGGATTTCCCTGAGAAAGATGACTTTAATGAACAGGCGTTGAACCTCCACTTTCAGTCCTTGCGTATTCCACTCGGCAGCAATACCGTATCTTTGACTGACCGTCCAGGACATCTTCGTCTATACGGCAAGGAATCCCTGACATCTAAATTCACACAAGCTTTCATTGCAAGACGCTGGCAGCATTTTAACTTTAGAGCGGAGACCAAGGTTTCCTTTAACCCAACAACCTTTCAGCAATCAGCTGGTCTCGTGAATTACTACAACACTCAGAACTGGACGGCCTGCCAGATTTCATGGCATGAAGAGAAAGGAAGAATTCTTGAGTTGACAGCCTGCGATAATTTCACATTCTCCCAGCCGCTTCAAGGTCAGGAAATTGTAATACCTGATCATGTCGATGATGTCTATCTGCGTGTCGATGTGGAAACAGAGGTGTACCGTTACTCTTATTCCTTTGACGGAACGAACTGGAACACCCTTCCGGTAACGTTCGAATCCTACAAGCTGTCCGATGATTATATTCAAGGCGGAGGCTTCTTTACCGGTGCTTTTGTTGGGATGCAGTGTCAGGACACATCCGGACGAAACTTACATGCCGACTTCGATTACTTCATATATAAAAGCATGTCTTGATTAGCAGCACCCCTTGGAAGAATAAAGGCCTGATATCCTCGAACAATGAGGATTTCAGGCCTTTATAAGTTCATAGCATCGATAAATTGAGCGATTTAGCCTTTTACCGAACCGGCAGCAATTCCTTCAACAATCCGGTCACTAAGGAACAGGAACATGATCAGGATTGGCAAAATACTAATCATCAGTGTGGCGCCAATCGCACCCCAATCCGTAGTATATTGTCCGATAAAATTCTGAACCCCTACCGTAAGTGTCTTGTATACATCCGAGCTGATAAACGTGTTTACAAAAATAAATTCATTCCAGTTATAAATCATATTGATGATGGCGGTTGTAGCCAATACCGAGCTTGTCATCGGGAATACAATCTGGAAAAACACCCGTTGAACAGAGCAGCCATCGATTACAGCAGCCTCTTCAACTTCCTTCGGCAAAGCGTAGTAAAAGCCAAGCAGAATCATAATGGTAATCGGCATGTTAAACGCTACATATGACAATACAAGTGACAAAGGATGATCTGTTAAGCCAACATTGTTAAAGATACTGAACAAAGGAATCAGCGTAGAATGGACCGGAATCATCATAGCCACCATGAACAGACCAAGTACAAAGGAGCTTCCCTTCCACTTCATTCTTGTAATGGCAAAGGTAACGAGGCTGGCCAGAATAACAGTCAAAAGCGTTGACACAACCGTAATCCACACACTATTAAAAAAGTACACATTGATATTCCCTGCACTCCACACCTTCTCATAGTTCTCCCATCGTGGAGATGTCGGAAGCGATAACGGAGGAAGGTTGAATACTTCCTGATTATTCTTAAGCGAAAACAACATCAGCCATACAAGCGGGAACAGCTGAAATGCCGCAACGGCAATAAGTACAACATACAGAAGCACGTAGCCGATCTTTCGGGCTATACCCGACCCGCTGTGTGTTCTTGTATCTTGAATCTGTCCTGCAGTCCCTGACACCATGAGGCATTCCTCCTTATGAGTATTGGATCGAATCTTTTGATGCGGTTAATTTGCGAATGAGCCATGTAACGACAAGAGAGATGACAAGCAGGAAGAATCCGATTGCACTGCCATAACCGAAATCATACGCCCTGAAAGCCTCATGATACATGTATGAAGCCATTACCTCACTCGCACCATTTGGTCCCCCATCTGTCATAATGTAGATCAAATCGAAATACTTCAAGGAGCCGACCACAGCAAGTACGATCGTAACCTTGATTACCTCCATGGCAAGAGGAAGCTTGATTTTCCAAGCAATCTGCACAGAATTTGCGCCATCGATCTTTGCCGCCTCTTCCAGAGAAGTCGGGATATTCTTAAGCGCAGCATAGTAAATCAAAATATAGAAGCCTGCATATTGCCACAGGATCGGTATAAATAAAGCAAACAATACCAGCGAAGGCTCAGCCAGCCATGCCGGCGGATTCGTAACTCCGAAGGACTCCAGCATACTGTTTATAATCCCGTTCGTCGGATGATAAATTCGAAGCCAGAGTTGGGCAATCGCAACCGAAGACAGCAGCATCGGAATCAGGTATATTTTACGGAACAGATTGGCTCCCTTGATCTTGGTAGCCAGCACCATCGCCACGATCAAATAGACCACAAGACTTAAAGCCGAGAAAATCGCCAATAAAAGTGAGTGCCAGGCACTGCTCCAGAATGTCCCATCCTTCAGCAAAGCCTGATAGTTTTCAAGCCCGATAAATGTCATTGGACCGATTCCGTTCCATTTGTTTAATCCATAATAAGCGGTAAGAATAATCGGAATATATACGATGCCAAGGATCAGAAGCAGAGCAGGGAGCACAAACAACGCAATTACTTTTTTGTTAGACATCACTTTATCCAAAGTGTCCGACTCCTTTCATATATGTATAGAGGAACAATTTATCCGGCAGTACTGCCGGATAAATTGAGTTCCTATCCATGTCGCTGTCGAAGCCTATTATTTATCTTTGGAAATCGCTGTATCGTGCTCTTCTGAGAATTTATCCGGTGTTACTGCTTTTCCGAAAAGCGCCTGAATCATATTAAGATGTGTTTCCGCAGCATTTGCCGGCATTTGAACATCTGCGAACAAGGTGATGTTGCTCGCCTGGTTCATTTCGTTGAACAGATCAATGTATAGCTGAGGAAGTTCAACTGCAGCAGTATCCACCTTCGTTGCCGGTATGACACCTGCTCCCGTTACCGACTGTTCACCCCATTTGGTTACGAAATATTCAACAAACGCTTTCGCTTCTTCTTTAACTTTGGAATTTTCCGAGATAAACAAGCCTACGCCAGGGCCGCCTACCCAGCTGTTGATATCTCCCTTGCCGCCTTCAACCGTTGGGAATTTAAAGAATCCGACATTGTCGCGGAACTCTTGAGGAATTTCTTCATTTGTCGTAAAGTTTGGCAGTTCCCATGTTCCCATCATGTACATTGCAGCTTTCTCATTCAAAAATTCGGATTTTGCTTCCTCGTTGGACAATCCGTTAAAGCCTTTGATGAAGGCATTACCATCTACGAGCGATTGGACTTCAGAAGCTGCTTTGACCAGAGATTCATCCTTAAAGGACCCGGATCCGCTGATTGCGTTAGAAAGCACTTCCGAACCAGCAATACGGTCTGCCAGGTACATATACCACAGTGAGCCGGTCCACCGATCCTTGTTGCCCAGTGCGATTGGCGCAACACCATTCTCAGACAATGTTTTCACAACATTCTTAAATTGCTCATATGTTTCTGGCACTTCAAGATTATATTTCTCGAAAATCGCTTTATTGTAATAAACCGGAGCGATGTTAAACTCAATTGGAAGTGCATAAGTCTTATCGTTGACCGCGTAAGCCTCTGTTGTACCGGCTACAAATTTCCCTTTCAGGTCACCCTCTAGCAGATCATCTACTGGAGCGAACAAATTCCCATCAACATAAGGCTTCAAGAAGCCTGCGGCCCATGTTACACCAACATCAGGAAGCTCATTGGAAGCAGAGAGAACCTTCAGCTTGTTCTTGTACTGCTCATTATCAAGCACTTCTTGTTTAATCGTTACATTCGGATTTTCTTTTTGATACTCTTCAATAATCTGGTTGACTATTTTATTCTGACCGGCTGAAACACCTGCTGGCCATAGATGCATAAAGTTTACGGTAACTTTTCCGCCATCACTGCTGCCTTGAGAATCGCCGGTTCCTTCGCCTTTTTGACCACACCCAGCAGTGACCAGAGCAAGACATAATGTTAAAAACACAATCGTCCATTTCTTGTTGAACATGTTTACAACCCCTTTTCTAGGATGTATTCGCGTAATGTAACCGCTTTATTTAAATTGTAGCAGTGCAGGGATTATACCGTAAGGCCATGCTGATTGGGACTAATACCACTTTTATTAGATTTTCTCCTGAGCATCTGAAGCAACATGATGTCTGTACTGCCCTGGACTCATATTCTCATGGTCTCGAAATACCTTTACAAAATACTTAGGTGTTGAATACCCGACCTGTTCTGCGATTTCAGTAATGGAATACGCTGTGTTTGCAAGCAGTTCCTTGGCACGCTGCACTCTTCGCCGGGTTACATATTCACTGAATGTAAGTCCTACCTGTTCCTTAAACAGCACACTGAAGTAGCTTGAATTCAAGTGCAGATGGTCAGCGATATCTCTCAGGGATATCGTCTCATTCAGATGATCATCCAAATATCGAAGCGCTTCTTTAACCTGTACATTACACACCTTCTCCTGCTGGACCGCTTCAAGCAGCTTCGGATCCACAAGCTTCTCCATCTGCTCAATTCGTCCCAGCTTATCCCCGCGCTTCAGGGCCAGCTCAACAGCCTCAATCATCTTTCGTTTATCGAGCGGCTTCAATAAATAGTCAACTGCCCCGTATCGAAGCCCTTGACGTGCATAATCAAATTCAGAATGGCCAGACATGATAATAACGACCGGCTGATGACTCAAGCTATTTAATCTTTCAAGCAGTTCCAAACCTCCGATTTCGGGCATTCGAATGTCAGTCAACAGAATATCCGCATGATGATGCTGCAGCCAGTCAAGAGCTGTCACTCCACTTGATGCAGTCTCGATGTGATATTGACCGGAAGACCATGCCTCAAGTGTTTTTCGAACTCCCTCTCTTGTTCTAGGTTCATCATCAACAACTAATATTGTCTTCATCTGTCATAACCTCCTGTACTCATTCGGTATTTCAAAAGAGACCGTTGTACCTTCTCCCTCTGCGCTCGTAATGCAAAGACCTTGTTCCATCGTGTAATACAGTTTGATTCTCCGATCCACGTTTGCAATCCCCACACCGCTTCCTTTGGCTGAAGCTGCATGCCCTTCTCTCATTGCTGAGTACAGAGAGTCTATTTTGTCTGCGCTCATGCCGGGACCGTTGTCCGTGACTGAGATTCGGGTATATCCAGGCCGTTCTGCCGGTTCTACACGCAAAACTACCGTTCCTGTTTCTATCCTCTGTTCCACACCGTGCAGGATAGCATTCTCTACGATAGGCTGAATCAAGAGCTTCGGTATCGGAATGCTTCGACTCTTCTCATCTGATTCAATTTGCCAGGAGAGCCTGTCTAGCATCCGCATCTTCATAATGGTCAAATATCTTTCCGCATGGTCGAGCTCATCACCGATGCTCACCCACTCATCTTCATCTTTTCGATTGATGACATAACGGAATAACCCGGACATCGCCACAACGATTTGTGCGAGTTCCTCCTCCCCCTTATCATCCAGCGCCCAATAGAATGCCTCGAGCGTATTGAACAGAAAGTGTGGATTGATCTGAGCCTGCAGTGCCTTCAGCTCGGTTCTGCTCTGAATGATCTCTTTCTGATAGACGACCTCTATTAATTCGTTCATAGTATCTACCATCTGATTATATGTATTGTTCAGTTCGTTAATCTCCATCGTCTTTGAAGTCATCTTATTTCGCTTCAGCGTTCCGAATCTTGCGCCGCGCATCGCCTTGATCATATTCAGTATTGGTCTTGTGATCATGGTCGTCAAAATGAAACTGAAAACCAGAAATAATAAAACACCGACCAAACCGGATATAAATATCGCGGTTCGAAGAATAGAAATGCTTTCAGCCGTATAGTTCATCGGGGTCAAAATAACCAGCCTCCAGCCGTTCACTTCTGACTGTCTCTGGATAGGAATGTAGGATTCCCCCTCAACTTTAATACTTTGCCCCCTGTTATCCAGGAGTGTTCGCGAGTCCACTAACCCTGCAAAAGCAGATGAGATTTCTCTTCCACTTTCATCAAACAGCCCTATACGTTCGCGCACTTCACCCGAATTTCCGACAGACGAATCAGCAAGCTCAAAGTATTCCCTGTCCATTCGAATAAGCAGATATCCCCCATGTGCAAAGGAGTGATTGATCAGACGAATTCTACGAACAGCAACCACAACATCGGGATTTTTGGGATCAAGCCCAAACCAAATAAGACGCCCCATCCCTTCGTCTGCACGGGCAATCCATTTATCAGATACACGACTTCTTAGACTACCATCGTCGAGCGGAAGCAGCCTCTGATAATCCGTTGTATACAATTCAAACGAGCGAATGCCTGTTGCAAATGCATCATATTTATGAACCTCCTGCTGGAGTCCCTGCCGCTCTTCAAAGCTGACCTGTTTCTCCCGCGTCTCTTGTGCCAAAAAACTCTGGACTTTCGCATTCGTTGCAATCTGAGCCGAAAGCGTATTCACTTGTTGCAGCAATGCGTCCAACTTACCTGTTGCCTGCACTACGGTCTGCTGAATATGCTTCTCGGCACTATTACGCAGTAATACGGATACCTGATCGTATACTAAAGTTCCCACCAAGGCGAGAACAATGATCATAACCAGCATAAACCCGATAAAAATTTGATTTCGGAGCGTGTTCAATCTGCCTAGCCAGTTCAATCCCAACACTCCCCCTTCTTTATACTGCTGTGTAATTAAACTATACACAATAAAGTGAATGATGAGGATGTCAGCTTCGTGAAAGCAGGAAAGTAAATAAAGGTATACTTTTCTGTTTTTTCCACCCTAGATAAGAATGAATATTTAACTGTTAAAATCAATGAATTGCAACCCAAAGACAACTCATGTTAACAAAAACGATGTAACCTCTAAATGATCTGGCTGTGGTGTAACGGGTATGGATATTCACTCGGCGGTAAGAAGGCTATTGATTTTTACGGATAGTTACCCGGGTGATGGGAATCATAATTTATGATACCTGAACCGCCTTGAACCTAACATCATCAAGAAAATTCATAACGCAAAAGGAGACCAGATCATGGGAATTTTAAGTGGCAATCCAAAAGACGAACCAATGCATTATGGAGAAATTTATAGTGTATGGCAAGCATCTACATTAGCTAAAGGTACAGTATCGTGTTACCAGGCTTACCTTTACCATGCTGGCGACAAAGATCTTAAGAAAATTCTTGAAGACCTTATTGACCAGGCTAAGAAAGAAATTGCAGAATGTGATGAACTGCTCATAAGCAACGGTATTACACCGGCACCAGTATTACCCGAAAGACCGCCAGCTGAGCTTGCAGATATCCCGGTGGGTGCCCGGTTTACAGATCCGGAAATCGCTGCAAAAATAGCGGCAGAGACCTCTTTAAGCCTGGTAGCATGCAGTCAGGTGATGGGACAATCTCTTCGGGAAGATGTTGGTGCTTTATTCGCCAAATACCATCTCGAGATGGCAGCCTTGGGAATGCGTATTCTTAAATTGTTAAAAGAGAAAGGCTGGATTATTCCTCCACCGCTGCAAGTGAAAAGACCTGAAGAAGAGTAGCTTCACCGATTTGATCCTGCTCATTTTGAGCGGGATTTTTTAGTGCATAAAAAAACCTTCCCCCTCCGCACCTGCGGGGAAAGAAGGCTTTCGTCGTGCAGTTTTCATCTGCAAAAAGAGAAGTCAGATCTTTAGCTCTCCCAGCTTAATCAATTCTACAACAGCTTGAGAACGGCCCTTGACGTTCAACTTTTGCATGACATTGGAGATGTGATTCCGTACTGTTTTTTCGCTAATAAACAACTGCCCGGCGATATCGCGAGTGGTTTTATCCTGAACAAGCAGTTCAAACACTTCGCGTTCACGGTGGGTTAGCAAAAACTTGCTGTTATGATCATTCCCCTTCAATGTGTCACCCCTCCTTGCCCGGGTATGTGTGGTCTAACAAGGTATAGGGATACAGTCAAATCATAGTATGTCAATGAAGGAATGAAGGTGCGGAGCATATAGAAATTGGGCAAAAATCGGACTAATCGTTTTTATCCTTGATTCCTGCACTCTCATCAACTATGATGAAAATATAAAAATAATTTTCTTCTTAAGTGGAATAATAACAAAATTATTTTCACTACAGATTATTCCAGATAAGTTGAAGGATTCAACTGCAAAGGAGGTTAGTAATGGCACCTATTCTGCATATTATCGCCGTAGAAAAGGAACGTCTGCCTCGCCAGGAGCGGCGGCTTGCAGAGTTTATTCTGGAGTGCCCATCAGAAATCGTTCATATGGGTATTAAAGAATTAGCAGAACAATGCGATTTGAGTGCCGCAACCGTTACCCGATTTTGCAAACATTTTGATTGTAAAGGATACCCTGATTTTAAGGTCAAACTGGCAACTGAGATGGCACAAGCTGAAATGGCCTCCCGCTCCGGTAACACGAAATACCAGGATATCGTAGCCGGAAATCCGCTGACAGACATCGTGCAGGCGATTGAAGCCAATCATTTGATTTCCATCCAGGATACAACTTCTCTGCTGGATTTGGGACAGCTGGAACGGGCAGTGGATGTTTTATGCCGGGCTAAAAGGATCGATCTTTACGGTATCGCTACCTCATCGATTGTTGCTCAGGATTTTTATCAGAAGCTGATTCGGATCGGCAAAAACTGTACTGCATTTAGCGATTCCCATATGCAAATCACCTCTGCTTCAACGCTCACGTCAAATGACGCTGCTATCGCTATATCCTACTCAGGGGAAACGCCTGAGACGATTGACGCAATGTCTTGTGCCAAGAATGCAGGAGCTTTTACAATCAGCATCACCTCATATCGAAACAGCCAGTTGGCATCCTTATCCAATATTGCGCTGTATTCTTCTTCACTTGAAGAAGGAATGAGGCGAGGAGATATGGCTTCACGCATAGCCCAGCTTCATATCATTGATATCTTATTTATGGGAATGGCCAGCCGGGACTTCTCCACCTATGTTCCCCGTCTGGAGCAGTCATATCTGAATGTACAAAATTATCGCAAAAGCCGAGGAGGTCAATAGTTACAATGAACATCCATATTTTTAAAAACGAAGAAGATTTCATTCAGACCGCTGCCAGTCAGGTTACCAGCTTATTGAATGCTAATCCGTATGCTAAGCTTGGTCTGGCAACAGGCAGCACACCTGTTGGGCTTTATAAAAGGCTGATCGAAATGCACCGTCAAGGTCTTGTCAGCTTCGCTCAGGCAACCACATACAATCTGGATGAGTACGTTGGGCTTCCTGAGAATCATGCAGAAAGCTATCGAACATTCATGAACGAGAAATTGTTCAATCATATTGATATCAATATCGATCATACTCATATTCCGAACGGGAATGCAGCAGACCCTGAAGAAGAATGCCGTGCCTATGATAAAATGCTGGAAGAGAATGGTCCTGTAGACCTTCAGCTGCTTGGCATTGGCCACAACGGACACATTGCCTTTAATGAACCTGGAGACAGCCTCACCAGCGGCACACATATTACGACGCTGCAGGCAAAGACTCGTGAAGCTAACGCACGGTTCTTCCCTTCTATTGATGATGTTCCGACACATGCGATTACCATGGGTGTAGGCTCCATCATGAAAGCCCGTCAGATTATGCTGCTGATCCGCGGCGAAGATAAGGCTGAAATTGCTAAACGTGCATTGACCGGTCCGATTTCTACAGATTGTCCAGCGTCCTTACTGCAATGTCACCCGAATGTTATTGTACTTCTAGATCAAGGAGCAGGGAGATTATTCAAATGAGTAAATTAACAGACAACCAAGATAACCAATTGACTCTGCTGTATGGTAAAGTGTTGACTCCTGAAGGGCTTCAAGAGAACGGTGTTCTCGCTATGCGCGGCGAATATATCGTCTATGCCGGCGATGCTGCGGCTCTTCCATCAGATCTGAACCTTTCAGATGCACAAACGATCCGCGAGAACGATGGTTACATTATTCCTGGCTTTATCGATATCCATGTTCACGGTGGTAATGGTGAAGACTTCATGGATTCGAACAAGGAAGTGCTGGATACCATCACTTCCTATCATTGCTCTCAAGGTACGACATCCATGCTCGCTACAACAATGACTGCACCGAAAGCAGCGATCGATTCCGTTCTTAAAGAAGTGAACGAATATAAGCAGCACGAAATGCCGTTTACCCGACTTGAAGGCGTGCATTTGGAGGGTCCGTTTATCAGTCCTAAATGGCCTGGCGCCCAAAATCCGGAGCATATCGTTCATGCAAATATTGACTGGCTGGAGGAATGGGAATCCTCCTATCCAGGACTGGTGAAGCAAGTTACAATGGCACCGGAGCGCGAGGGTGCTCTTGAAGCTATTACATGGCTCAAGAACCATGATATTGTAGCCGCTCTCGGCCATACGGACGCTACGTATGATGAAGTATTGAGAGCCATTGATGCAGGCCTCAGCCACGGTGTTCACACGTTTAATGCCATGACTGGACTTCACCACCGGAAGCCGGGAACTGTAGGCGCTATGCTTAGCGATGACCGTTTAAGTGCCGAGATTATTGCTGACGGTATTCACGTCCATCCAGCCGGAGTACGTATCCTGGCGCGAATGAAGCAGGACTATAATCTAATCCTCATTACAGATGCGATGTCTGCAACGGGAATGCCAGACGGAGAATACACGCTCGGTGACCTGCCCGTTGTTGTTGAGAATGGTATTGCAACGCTGAAGAGTAATCGTGACAGTCTTGCAGGTAGCACACTTACCATGATCAAGGGCTTCAAATTCCTCATTGAGGAAATCGGATTGGATATCGAAAGAGCATCGCAAATCGCGAGCCGCAACCCGGCTAAACGAATCGGCATCGATAACCGTACCGGATCGTTACAAGCTGGTTATCAGGCAGACGTACTCCTGCTTAACTCCAACCTGGATATTAATAGCGTATGGGTTCAGGGTAACCGCAAGGCATAATATACATTTAATAGCAAAAAAAATAAACGTAAAAAATCTTTCGTTTCCTATCGGGGACGGAACTGCACCATAACGTGAGACAAAACCATCTCGTAAAATATGGAGACAACCTTGAAGGTGTTTTTACGTTGGAACATACCAATAATCACCTTTATCTTGGTTTGCAGAAATAAGGCTCTTGCCATGCATAACCACATGCATTTGGCAAAAGCCTTATTTAATCATATACTATCGTCTGTTTCTGTTCATATTAAAAAGTCCGTCATTATAACCATTATCATTCACGCGGTTAGGGTGACCCGTTCCGTAAGTGTTCATCCCATCGTTCCCTAAAGGGAAAAGGCGGTTAATCCATGCACCCAGATCATGTCCAAGCGTACCGATCGTGTTACCGACGATATTACCATCCCGGTTTCCGGCACCTCCACCAATGTTGTTCCCGCTATATCCTCTTGCATGTTCATAAAAACCTGTATCGCTGGAGCAATACACTTCTTTTACATTAGGGAGTGTCTTTCGGATCTTAGTGCTTACCTCATCACGTACATGCTTTGGAACACTGTTTACAGTATTAACATTGTCATTTGCAGACTGATTGTTCATTGTTCCAAATCTTCCGTCTGTACGGTTTAAGGTACCCGTATTGTTCATTCCCATTAGACCAGTTCCTCTCATGGTGTTACCGCTAACTCCAAATCGGCCAGTACCTGCGCTTGTACCCAGGCCAGTATTGTTATCGAGTGTACCACGCGGATCACTCATCCCACGCAGAAGACCACCACCTGTTACGGAGTTGCCGTACATCCCATCATAACGGCCGTTCATACCTAGCGTTGTGCCGTCCGTCCCCATACTTCTCATATTGCTTGTCGTATTGGGATTTGTCACGTGGTTCTTGGTTTGACCATCGAGGGATAAGGATACATAAGCGTTATTTTTAGTTACAAAAACATGCGCATCACGTACGCCCTTCACTCTTGAGATTTTTTCAGACAATGTTTTACTGTACTTCACGTTTGTTAAATCATGCTGTGTTCCAACATTGTTATTGTTATTGTTACGCAGCATATTTCCATCCGTCCGGCCATAACTGTTGTTACGCAGCAAATTCCCATCCATACGGCCATTATTGTTCATGCCAACATTGTGCGTCCGGGTTGTATTCCCGTTAGTGTTATAGCCGCAACCCACCAATCCAGCTAAGCTTGCGATCATTGCTGCCGACAGAGTCAAGCTGAGGGCTTTTGATTTGATCATAATTCATCCTCCATCTCTATAATAGGTGATGTTCTGACACCTTATAGGATGACCGCGCGCAGCTTGAGGTATGCTGAAAGGTTTTGGCACTCAGCCGTTTCTTTAGGCTAGTCACCCGGCAGAATGATCGCATTCGCCTGTGAGCACTTGTTCCAACCAATCCAAATGATCCTGATACCATTGTATGGTGCAGCGGATTCCGTCTTCGTAGCTATACTTTGGAACCCAACCGAGCTGTGTACGAATTTTGCTCGAATCGATAGCATAACGGCGGTCATGCCCTAGACGATCCGCAACATGTGTTATTAAGGATTCTGGCTTATTAAGCAATTCCAAAATTGTACGGATAACCTGCAAATTATTTCTTTCATTATTACCGCCAATATTATATACCTCTCCGTTCTTGCCATTGCGTAAGACTATATCGATTGCCCTGCAATGGTCTTCCACGTACAGCCAATCTCGAACATTCATTCCGTCTCCGTATAAAGGAAGAGGGCGGCCGTTCATGGCATTGTAAATCATAAGCGGAATTAATTTCTCTGGGAATTGATAAGGACCGTAATTATTTGAGCAGCGTGTAATATTAACCGGCAATCCATATGTTTCATAATAAGCGCGGACGAGTAAATCTGCACCAGCCTTACTTGCGGAATATGGACTATTCGGCTGGAGCGGGGTATCTTCAGTGAATAATCCGGTACTCCCCAGCGATCCATATACTTCATCCGTAGATACTTGAATAAATTTATGAATTCCATATTTTTTGGATAAATCCAAAATTGTCTGCGTCCCCAGCACATTCGTTTTTACAAATAATTCAGGTTGAACAATACTCCGGTCCACATGGGATTCGGCAGCAAAATTGATGACGGCATCCAGCCCCTCCTTGAAAAGAGGCTCTAGCGATGCCTTATCCGCAATATCTGCTTTTATAAAACGCAGCCCTTCACTTATATCCGCAAGATTGTTCAAATTCCCCGCATACGTTAATAAATCTACATTTATGATTTCATCGTACGGGTATTGTTTGAGAAAATAACGAATAAAGTTACTGCCTATAAATCCCGCTCCTCCGGTTACCATGATTTTCAATACGCTCACCTCATGTAATCGAAATTGATTTCCGCTTCAGATAAAGGCGGATGTTTGGCTTCTTAATCCGATAGGGAATAATTATCCTGAATAAAAGCGGCCTCTATGCCGGATAATTTGAGTATTCATCCTCCGATACAGAAGAAATCCCGATCACATTAACGGATCGAGACTTCCACAGTTTCATTATTTTATTTGAATGTGTATATTGTTTTTTACTTCCTCTAACCGTTTCATAGCCTCGTTAATATTAGTGCCTTTGACGATAATTTGTCCGATCCGGTCCGTGCCGACCCGAAATTTATTGATTTTATCTCCGATATTATAATCAAACGAAATTTGTATAATATCTTCATGAGGGGCATTTCCATTCACAATTCCAGTAATTTCTCCCTCCGAACCGGATATCAAAAGCTCACAGGCACAGGGCTGCAGTGTCTGGGCAGGAAACTTAGGATTCATATGAAGAGCAGCCCTAATAATCTGTTCATAAAAATCAAAACCATAGAAAATCGATATGAGTTCCGGCAAACATGTAGCCCCAGCCCTCGCTCCGATCTCAAGCACATACACCTTTTCATCTTTAAGGATAAAATCTGCATTGATCGCACAATTATTGAGCTTCAGCGCATGAACACTCTGTTTTAACTGAAAAACAAGATCCTGCTGCACATGCTCCGGCAATTCGTAAGGTACAGAATGACCAATAGGCACGCCTGTATCTCCATAAAACACTAAATCACCATGCGGCATCACAAACTGAATTTTGTCATCATACACAAAACTCTGGGCACCAAACTCCGTTCCTTCTATAAATTCTTCTATGATAAAAAAATCAAGTTTTGTATCTTTTCTCACTATTTCGTACGCATATTCCACTTTAGACGGATCGGTAACCTTCACAATTCCCTTACTTCCTCCGCCGTCTACCGCTTTGAACATGAGAGGCGGCGTCAGGGATTTAAAAGCATTCATCGCCTCTTCTTTATTGGTGACTTTAACAAATTTGGCTGTTCTTACACCAAAATCCATGAAAGCCTGCTTCATTTTCCATTTATTTGATGACAGCTGGGCGGACTCATAACTGAGCCCGCTGACTCCCAACTCTTCAACTACCTTTCCAATAGACCTTACTGCCACATCCGTACCGGTTGTACATATCCCGTCAATATCTTCCAATCGGGCAATCTCAACTACTTTATCCATGTCTGTTGTGTCTTCATAATAAACTTTATCCGCCAAAGTGAAGCCAGGATAGTTTCCTTTGCGGCTCAAGACAATGACGTAAAACCCCATATCTTTAGCCGTTTTGATTAACGGAGATTGGGAGATGCCCGCACCTAATATCATTATTTTTTTCATGGTTTAAACTCCCTGATACGGTTTATGATCCGTTCTTGATCTTCTTCTGTTATATTCGGATGGATAGGAAGGGTGAGAATCGTTTTCCAGATTTCAGAGGAGAGAGGAACAACCGCTTTTAAGTGAAGGTAGCATGGATGAAGATGACAAGGATAATAATGAACTCCTGTAGCAATATTGTGTTCTTGTAAATGAACAATCATACGATCCCTAAAGCTTTCTTCCTTGAATTTAATTTGAAACAAATGCCATGAGCTTCGGGATTCCGGTTGTTCCTCCGGAAGCTCAATCCATTCCAAATCTTTGAGTTCTCTAAGATAACACTGCGCGATTTCCCGTCGTCTTCCATTCAGGGCATCCAGCTTGCGGAGCTGAACCAGCCCTATGGCCGCCTGCATGTCGCTCATATGGTATTTGTATCCTACACCCTCTACAAAATATTGCCATGCGTAAACTCTTTCATTGGATGACCGTATCCACGTATCACGTGAAATTCCAACCCATCGCTTCTCACGGAGTTTACGGTTCATCCACTCTGTATTGCAGGTGATCGCTCCCCCTTCCCCGCTGGTCAAATTCTTGACAGCATGAAAGCTGAAGCAAGTAAGATCACTGACGGAACCGATTTTGCTTCCTTTGTATTCTGCCCCGCAGGCGTGCGCCGCATCTTCTATAACTTTAATCCCCCTTGATTTTGCCAGTTCATGAATAGCGTCCATATCGCAAGGATGTCCTCCCATATGAACGGCAATAATGGCTTTGGTCTTATCCGTAATTTTACGCTCGATATCCGCCGGAGAAATATTCATTGTATGTTTATCAATATCCGCAAATACCGGAGTTGCACCAACATAACTGACAGCATGAACCGTGGATATAAAAGTAATGGACGGTACGATAACCTCGTCTCCCGGTCCAATTCCTAGTATTTCCACAGCCAAATGGAGCGCCGCCGTGCCTGAATTGAGAGCTACCGCGAAACGGCTGCCAACAAAACGGGCAAACTCTTGTTCAAACTGCTCGGTTTTGGGACCGAGACCAAGCCATCCGGAACGCAGTACTTCTGATACCGCATCAATTTCTTCTTGACCGATGCATGGTTGAAGAACGGGGATCAGTTTATGTTCCAAAAGAACCTCTCCTTTCGTTAATTGAAAAACCTAAATCACTCGGCCAGCAGAATTTGCGTCTTCCACTTATCCGCACATGCATCTACAGAGAAATTTCTTAATGAATCTTGTTCTGCCTGATCCGCAATCTTCTGGCGGAGTTCCGGATGCTCGATCATTTGGACGATAGCTTCATACCATTCTTCAGTTCCCCCAGAAATAATCAGACCGTTTTCTTTGTGCTTCACCCATTCTTCATAAGCCGGGGACGAAGCATATATGCCAGGAATCCGGCAGGCTGAATATTCTCGGAATTTATTATTACTCTTGCAGTCGTGCAGCAGTGTTCTCTCCAGCGGAGCCAATCCAATATCCCAATTGGTGCGGTATAGACGTTTCAGAAATTTTTTATAATTTTCATCATGAGGCTCAGCATATACTTGAGGGCTGTCTTTAAGTTCCTCTGGAGCATATCCGTAAAATTCCATCCGGATGTTATCCCCATACTTTTGCATGATCCTATCCAGCGCATGAATTACGGGTTCAAAGGCAACCGGCTTTCTTCCACCTTCATAACCTATAACGATTTTGTCATCCGGTTTTTTGTTTTTTTTCACTCGGGATATGATAGAAAAATCTACACTGCCAGGAAAATAAACAATTTTATTCGGTTTAAAATGCGTATCCAGGTGCCTAGCAAAGAAGGCTGAAGCAACTTTCACGATTTGAGCATTTTTAAGAAACTTCACATATGTCTTTCTTCGTGATGACTCATGATAGTATCTGCCCATATCCGAACCCGGATTTATTGCCAAAAAGTGATCATCAATGACATAAACCGTCTTTTTCCCCATCTCGCGGGCCATTTCAAAAAGTTTATACGTCTCCGGTTGAACGGTGCGAAAAAACATGATGATATCTGCTTCTGCCAGTTTTGATTTATCCACCTCATGGTCCGGCCTGATCTCAAAGCTGCAAATTCCACTTTTTTCAAGGAAACGGAGCGGCTGCTCTAACCCGATTTTATAGGAAGCGATTCTATCCGATCCAATAATAAGAACATTGAGATCTCCTTTCCTTCTCATCCCCCTGTCACCGCCTCAAGTTTTGAGTATATATTTCTTCCAACTGTCAACACACGTGCTCAGTGAAAAATGCTGCCTCACCAACATTTCCGCATTTTCTTTAATGCGCTGCCGCATCGGTGGATCCTCGATCATAGCTTTAATTCCTTCATACCAAGCCTTTTTATTGTGTTCAACAAGATAACCGGATACCCCCTGTGTGACCCATGGCGTATAGACAGGAGAATTAGAGTAAATGGCCGGAATCCGGCATGCACCGTATTCTCGGAATTTATTGTTGGTTTTCCCCCTGTTAAATAAATTGTCAGCAAGAGGGGCAATCCCTATATCCCAGTTACACCGGTTCAGTCTTTTCAAGAATTGTTTATATTCCATTCCGCCGCCTACATAATTAACACTTGGATGATTAGCCAAATCTGCAGGGAGATATCCGAAAAATTCCAACCTTACAAAACCCCCGTAGTAATCAAGAATTTCGCGCAGAGCTGGTATGACAGGAACAAAATCCTCCACTTTTTCGCCACCGGCATATCCTATTACGATTTGTTCCTCTTCCGTGTCAGACCGGCTTTGCCGGTCCAGCCACTCCAGATCCACGCTGCCCGGAAAATAGATAACATTTTTATTGAAACGCTCATGGATATAGGTGCCGAGTTCGGGCGAGTCTACTTTGATAGTTTTGGCGTTTTTTAAAAACTTGATAGACGTCTCTCTCCGAACCGGGTCGCAATAGTATTGCCCCACCGGGGTTGTTGGCTGAATTTCCAGGAAATTATCATCTATGACATATACCGATTGCTTTTTCAGTTGATGAGCTAACTCTAACAGCGCATATGCAGAAGGCTCAACATTGCGGACAAACACGATAGTTCCAGCAGCGGCAATCATCTCGGGACTAACCTCTTGTTCGAGTTTCACTTCAAACTGCAAGTTCTCGCGCTTATTTAATTCATTAAATGGCTGAATAACTCCGATTTCAAGTGATGGAATGATCCCTGCTGTGATCACTAGTAAATCTAACTTAGGCAGCTCCGGCTCTAAAACCGCCACAGCGCTATTAGAAATGACTTGAACTGCTGTGCGCCCCTGCTGAAAACCTTCCTCTCTCCCTTTTTGATAACCATCGATACGTCCTTTTTGATAACCTCTTAACGAAACCGTCGGCTGTTCTCTTTGGCGCAGTTTAATACGGGTCCGCTGTTTTTTTCTCAGAACCATATTATCCTTCTCCTTTATAAGCCTCTTGGTGGCCGGCTTCCACACCCTCCGCATAACCAACATCGAATCCTTCATTGTAAGCCTCATCAAATCCCTTGTTATAGGCTTCGTTGTAATTGTCAGACTGATGCTTCGGTATAACTGTGATTCCTTTACTCATTCTTTTTCCAGTCACTCTTCTTCTCTTTCGGATTGGCTTTCTCGTTTTCATCGCTCTTCTTGATTTCGGACGGACACTACGTTTGTTTTTTGTTGTTCTCATGAGAACCACCCTCTATTAAATGTTATTTGCCTTAATTACCGGCGGCGGAATGACCGGGGTGCCCTCTTCATATTTCCGCAGCTCAGCAGAATCGGCCAACAATGATTTATAGGAGTCAAGCTGCCACGCCGTTAAGGAATGCCTGTTTATAAACCGGTGTAATGTACTCCCTTTACACTGAAAAAAGCTGCCATCACTTCCTTGAATAAGCCTGCCTTCAGGAATGATGCCATTGTCAGAGGAGCAAAACCCTTCTTTCATTCTGCGATCCACTTCTTCTGCTGAAATTTCGCCTGCAGGATGCCAGCTGCAAAGATCAACCTGGGATATCCGAACAGCTCGGAAACGATGTTCGCCGACAATCAGATGGCGGTTCCCGTTCTCGATCCAATACTTTTTCGATCCTGCTCCCTGCACAACAATACATGTTGGATACAAATCAATCATTTTAAGATGGCTCCGAGTCATGTTATGCTGCCAACCAAGATGCAGCAAGCCATGAGGATCACTCCATTTTTGGGAATAGAAGCTGAGATTATTGGCATACACTTCATCGAATTTGTCATTTAGTGATTTCATACTGACACTTCCATAGTGATGGATAAACGTATCCCTTGCGATCACAAGGTGCATCCCCAATAGCCGGGCACGCAGCCCGTAATCATCATCCTCACAATTTCCTACTTCAAAGCCCTCATCAAAATACCCTAACCGGATAAAATCCTCGCGCCGAAGCAGCATGCAAAACCCTGTTAAACGGTTTGTAACGGACCACCGCCGGGCATCAGATTGATTATATAACTGAGCAAATTGGTGCATTTCATGGATATTGGTGTAACAAGTCTCGATGAGCTGCTCCCCGCTGATATAATTTGTTACGGGTCCGACGATGCCGATTGTTGAATCGCTGTGCAAACAGGCCAGCAAGTTGGAGAGCCAGTTAACGGTTACTACAGCGTCATTATTCAAGATCAGCATGGTTGTTCCCCTGGACATCATAAGCCCTTGGTTGACAGCTCCCGCAAATCCCAAATTTTCTTGATTGATCCGGAAGCGGATGCCTTGCAAAGATATAAGGTACTCTGCAGTCCCGTCCGCAGACGCATTATCAATAATGATCAGCTCGTACGGCTTGTTTGTATATCGTAATACGCTCTCGATGCACTCTTTCAGATAGCCCAGCTGGTTGTATGTCGGAATGATGATACTTGTACCTTCAAATAAAGCCGGATACCTATTGATTCCTTCCGCTCTTCCGCGGCTGTACCCTTCGGCATAACCTTGACTGAATCCCTTATGATAGCCATCGTTGTAACCTTTCTGGTTCAGGTGATCACTCATAATTTGGCATCTCCTGAAACAAAGGAATCTGCCAGATGGCCAAAATCAATGGCTACCTTCCCCAGCACGGTGGCAATGCGCTGGACAATCACGACAGCCGGTATGCCGGCACTTACTAGAGCGATATCAAAGTCACCGGCTGCCGAGATCTCATCCATTACTCTGGAAATATCACGCATGCCTTCTACCGGGCTAACAACTCCAGTAACATGAATGCCGCCGTTTACCAATATTTTTGAAAACTCCGGGGCTGAGTTCCCCACAATAAGAACGCGGTAGCTGGCTAATATCTTCTTTAGGTAGCCTTCGAGATACAGCGCATAATTAATCGTTGATAAAGTCAATTGGAGATCGCGATACGGAATTCCATGAGCTTTCATTACAGAAAAGGCCAGCGGCTGAAAATTGGCTAACCGTAATTTGGGTACGCCCACAATATCTGCCTCTTTGATTGAAGCTATAAGCATATCTCTGGCCTCTAGATCCGGCAGATCCACACCGGAGTAACTTAAAAAATGCCCTTCCTTGCGTACCAATTCCTCATTCATCACGACCTTCTGCGCCAGGGTAAGCAATTCCCCGTCCCCCAAACGAACAACGGATAGTGGAGAACGAGCTTCCAAAGCATTTATAAGTCTTCCGGCGACTTCCGGAGCCCCAAGGAGTCTAAAATAGTATGGTTTCATCTGATTAATCCCAGCTTCAATAATCTGTTGTATGGAGATTCCGGGGAGGATATCCAGTTCTGAAAGAATCGAGTCTACAATCCTGTCTCCTCCGTCATACACTCCTCTTTTGTATTCCTCTTCCGCTCTATGAGCCCGATTCATTTCAGGAAGCGGCTGCTCGATGATCGGTATGGTCTGCATCGCTTTCATCCATGCTTCGTCATACCCGGCATCATAACCTTGGTTATATGACGCGGAAGCCTGTTTCAGCAGCTTTTGTTCACAACTACTCTCCGGCAAGCCATTTAAGTCCCTTGAGTCTACTTTTTTGGATTTGGCCACTTTTTTCTTAAAAAAGTGTTTCTTCTTTCGCCTTAATTTTAGTTTCCTTAAGCGCTGTCGTATGGTGATCACCCCAACTTACACTCAATATATTCTTGGCTACTAATTAAGAAACGGGGATACTTATCCATTTTCATGGGTCTGTGAAGGGAAAATCATGTCCAGCATTGAGCTTAATCTTTTATGATAGGTGTGATTAGTTCTCGTTTTCAGCAAGCTGTTAAAAGCCATTTTCATCCGTTCTTCTTCATGCTGCAAATAATATTCCATCTTTTCGATTAACTCTTCAGGCGTACTATAGGTTTCGATTTCAGAACGCGTGGAATAGACCTGGTCCAGATCGGGTCGAACATCTGTCAATTGAAGTGTGGCACAGCCCGCTATTTCAAAGGTTCGCGGATTAACGGAGAAAGCCGGAATTTTGGGGCCGTTCGCATTGATTGTATCGTCCTCTGCGTCGCGATGAAGATTAATTACTATTTTTGCTCCGTTATAATAGCTGGCTGTTTCTTCTGGTGTGAGCCAATCGCCAAGCCTGATTTTATCGGAAAGGAGAGAATAGCTCTGGAGACGGTCCCACCACCATCCTGAAATCACTACTTTTTTATCTTTTAAATACGGAGCCAGACGATCTATCAGATCCACCCGATTCCAATACGCTGTCCCAATAAAACAAATATCAGATCGATAGGGACCGGGTACGTATTTCGGGCGAAATACAGCGGGATTCGACGCAAACGGAAGATGGTAAACATGCTCACACCCTAATTTTTTGTAAAATGAAAGACAGCTGGACTCGAGTGTAAAAATATAGTCGTACCGGGGGGCAATGGATACTGTCCAATCCGTATAGTACGGATCATCGGTAAACCAGACTGCAGTAAGAAATCTGCTTTGTCTGAGTTTCCTAACCGTATCAGCTTCCACAACAACTCCATTCAGAACGAGAACAAGGTCTGGTTGAGCTTTTTTAGCTAACGCGACTACATCTTCCGAAGGATTGGCAACCGTAAGCTTGCGGACGATATCTTTTAAAGCGTCAATAATCGCTTGATCCAATGCCGGATAAGGAACACCAATACCTGCCGTCACATATAACACATGGAGATTTCTAACAGGCGCTTTATCCTGCGGCAGCTTGCGTAAAGCAACATCGGAGAATCCGATCCGGAACCCCTCGGTGCGCCCCTGCTCAAAGCCATCTCTAAATCCTTCTTCATACGGCTTCATTTCATAAACCGCTCACTTGCTTGATATAAGGACTCGAAAGTTCCCGCATCCGTCCACCATCCATCCAATACGTCATAGATGAGTTGTCCCTCGGAAGCATACTCATTGTTTACATCCGTGATTTCAAGCTCACCACGATCGGACGGTTTTACTTCTCGAATCTTACCAAACACAGAAGTATCGTACATATAAATCCCGGTGACACAGTAATTTGATTTAGGCTGATCAGGTTTTTCTTCAATACTCACAATCTTATTGTTTTCCAGTATGGGAACCCCATATCTCCTTGGATCCTTAACCTCTTTCAAAAGTACCCGAGCACCTGCTTCCTGCTCCTGGAAAGCCTTAACATAAGGAGCTAGAGAATTCTCGAACAGATTATCACCCAGCAGCACTACAAACTTTTCTTTCGGTTCCAGGACAGACTCAACCAATGACAAGGCTTGAGCAATCCCTCCGGCCTCCTCCTGTACTTTATAAGTAAGACGTACTCCCCATTCCTTCCCGCCGCCGAGCAATTCGGTGTATAATCCTGCCGATTGCTTGCTGATGACTAACACAATCTCCTTTATGCCCGCGATGCGGAGTTTTTCTATCCCGTGACAGATCATCGGAGCATTACCCACAGGCAGCAGATGTTTATTTATAATTTTCGTTAACGGGTAAAGACGGGTGCCTGTTCCTCCTGCCAGTATGACGCCCTTCATATAACCCTTCCTTTCTGCTATAAAATTAACCTAGATGTACATTGCCGGATCGACTCCCCATTTATCTATAAATTGCTGTCGATTTCGTTTAATCAGCTCTTCGATCTGTCTAGTATCTTGTTTACCAAAACTGGCACTTCCATGATGAAAGACAAATACATCTCCCGCTATTCTAAACGTGTATCCAGACAGCCTCGCCCGATAGCAATAATCATCGTCTTCAAAATGGCCGGGAGAAAACCGTTCATCCAGCAGTCCGATCTGTTCTAGCAGTTCTCGTTTAAACAAGAAGCATAGACCGACAATGCGATCCGCCTGCCTCCACTTTCGATCGTCGGGTTCATTTAGTTCCTTTGCCATTTCCTCTATATTGGTATATGGCATATCCATCTGCTGCTTTCCGCTTGCAAAATTCGTCATTGGCCCGACAATGCCAATATCTTTACGGCTGTTCAGACATCTCAGCATATTGCCGAGCCAATTTTGTGATACGATCACATCGTTATTTAAGAGAAGGAGCGTGTCTCCGGCTGCAATCTTCAGCCCTTTATTACAAGCTGCCGGAAAGCCGGCATTACTTGCCAGGGAAATAAAAGTAACCCCCTCCTGACGGCAAAAATCAACGGTTCCGTCGGTTGATCCGTTGTCGACAACGATGATTTCATACGGCTCTTCTGTATATCTTTTAATAGAATAAATACAATCCTTAAGCAGGTCCTTGCCGTTATAGGTCGGAATAATAATGCTCGTTTTTTTCATGTTTCCACCTTCACAACTTGATGATTTGGCGGTTTCTAATCTGATCCGGAAACGATAGTCTTGAGCTTCTTCTATCCATTGCCGTTTTTAATGCTTCGATGTGATCACCGATAATCATGTCGGAGACCGCGTTACGCGGACCAACATTTCTTGATCTGATCCGATTTTTGGATATGACATCCACACTGGCGGGAGCGCATATGGACATCCCTTGTTCGATGGCAATGACCTGTGCTTTAGGAGGCACAGCCAGGTTGCCGTAGCCGATGAGACGTGCTGCTTCTTTCCTCATGGCATGGGGAACCGCTGTAAGCGAATTCGCTTCGAGATCGGCTCGTAACATGGACCGGTTTACAAATTCTTTTACCATAGTCACGTAATCTCGATTTGCGAATATCCCGATGTATGGAGAAATGTTGTTTAATGCTATATCCATTCCTCTTTCAACAGCTTCAATGAAAGGAAGCAGATGTTCCGACATTACCGGAAAGTCACCGTCTAGAAATAGTAAGATGTCTGAATCGGCCAATTTTGCTCCAACCGCTCTTCCAACATCGTGCCCCAGCGCCTGCGAATAATGAACGATAATGGCATCCGATTGATTTCGAATCATCTCAAAGCTCTCGTCTATCGATCCGTTCACCACACAAATAATTTCGTGCAGCGGCATCCGGTTCAGTTGTTCCATGACTTGAAGAATCGTATCTTTTTCATTCATCACTGTAACAATGGCGGCTACGGTTTTATCTGTCGGCAGCCATATACGATGGTCAAAATATACCTTTGAATGATTTCGGTATCCTTCTGAAAATTTAGCAGCAGAGGCATAGTAAACCGGCCAAGACAGTGGTTTTATGGAATGGTACCAGCGACTCCAGCTCGCATTGACTTGCCGATACAGGCCCCTCATCGATGCTTCAGAGTGATATGGGTTTTCCGAAACCCTACGGAAATTCTCTGCCGCAGCAGCCGCCTCATTTCCCGCAACATAAGCCCGTTCCTTCCAGTAGGCCAATTCTGACTTTGATTTTCCGGGCGTTCTAGATCTTCCTTTATAAGAGAACGGAGAACGCCTTATTGTTCGTCTTCGTCGTCTTTTATGCATCATTACAATCACCACATACTCTCTCTGTTACGTGTATGATCTGACCTGCCGCCTCGTTCGCCAGACTGAGAAATAAACCAATCAAGCGCCTCCAAATGATCGCCTACGATCAGCGCCTCGACCGGATCATTTCTTCTGCTTCTTCCTCTTTTCCGGTTACTTCTCCCTACATCGATCTCATGAACACTGCGTACATGCAGTCCCTTATAAATAGCTATAGCCTGAGCTTTCGGAGGGACGGCTAAATTGTCTGTACCAATCAGGTCTCGTGCATGCCGGCTCATCGCATGCGGTATGGAAGTTAAGGAAGCTCCTTTCAAATCGGGGTTCGAGACCAATATATTTAACACATGTTTGGCAAGAACAACGTTATGAACATGCGTCTTGCCCGTAGGTCCCAAATATTTATTTAGAGCCACATCCACGCCATGTTCCACCGCTTTCGTTAAAGCCGCATAATCCTTCGTCTTTATAACAATATCAGCATCAGTAAACAGCAGGATATCACCTTTCGCCTCTGCTGCTCCAATACTTCGGCCTGTATCCTGTCCAAGAGCCTTAGGAAAGCGAATGACTCTCGCACCGATTTTCTGTGCGATTTCCGCCGTTCCGTCTGTTGAACCGTTGGCTATGACAATGACCTCCGTCTCCGGATGCACTTGAAAAGCTTGCTTGATCACGGAGGCAATCGTCTTTCTTTCATTCATAGCAGGAATAATAACTGACACCTTAGGATTCTCCGCATTTCTGATCACGAATGGAAACGGCCTTATCTTTAATCTTTTTTGGGGGGGCACAGGAATTCGTTTCGGCATGTTTCTCACCTGTCAGGATTTATTTTCAAGAAACTTCTCCCATCATTTTATGTATGGGTTGTTTTTCTGTAACGGCGTTCGTACCTTAACCATTTTCTTCTTTTCGAATAAACTGCAGTATTCTAAAGCAAGGGAGCGAAGACTTATCAGAAATTTTAGAGCATTATTACTAGGGACAATATTTCCCAGGTTACTCAAGCCCATATCCACTTAGGAAGAGTCGGACAAAATGGTCCTATCGTCGCCTTCTTGTTCGGACCTTCCAAATTCGGCATAACCGTAAGACGCGGAGTTATTCGCGGTCAAATTAGACATTAATTTTCAAAATAAGAAAAGCAGGCCATCCTCTGACTTGGATGCCTGCCTTTTCCTTGAGCAGCTTATATAAATATTAATATCTCCTCGATTGTCTCATCCATTTTGTCGCAATCCACTTTTCCCCAAGGACCACCGGAGCACCACCGTGCAATGTCATTGAATCGACTTGCTCCAGGCTGTTACAGTACTCAAAATAAACAGCTGATCCTTTTTTAGGCAGGATGGATAACCCCAATTTCGGAAAAATGGTTTCTCCGCCGGATTCTACATCATTGAGATACATAATCAAAGTGCTCACCCGCTGGCCGCCCTTTCCAAGGTGGAGCTCACTTCCAGCATTTATTTTCGGAAAATAATCAAAATGAGGTTTGTACTCTGCACCTGCTTGATAGTTTATGATGTGAAGGTCTTCACCATGTTCAATAGGATAACGCATGACTTCTGTAATCCTCTGGTTTAACGTGCGGATGAACTCACTTTCGTTATTTTTGAGAGACGTGCTGTAACTCGTGCGGGCTTTATCTATTGTTGCTTTACCCGTGTCGGGATCAACAACGGTTGACCGGGTTACTCTCTTTTTTGCAATCTCTACTAACTCGTCGCACTCCTCATTACTCAATAATTGATCAAGAACTGCTATGACCGGTTTGTTAATACGAACAGTCACATGTATATCCCTGTCACTGGTATGGATTGTTGGCCCCCGCTGCGGGAAACGGGGAGTTTCATATATGAAATCATCTCTGAGGCTCCCTATTTCCGTATTGGCTTTCATGATCCCGGCAAGCCTGGACACGATTTGACTTGCTGCTGCTTGGTCAAAATTGTCTTTCACCATGGCATGAATCAATGAATCAGATGAGCGGCCATTCCTGAGATGATCAATAATCCAATTCATGCCTTCAACTGAGATTGAAGTGAATTTATTCATAATCTAGCTACCATCCCTCCTCTGGTTAATACTACAACATCATATTTCTAATTTTGGTATGCGGCACGGCGTATGAACTATTGAACCACTGTCTATTATTTTCATTTTTTTACGGAATGAATATTTGTGCTATTGATTCAGTGTAATAGCATACGCAAGATGATAGAAAACTTCGTATATTACATTATCTCAAACAAAGGAGGAAACAAGATGGGTAAACACAAATCCAAGAGTTCAGACAAGACATCTATAAGAACTCGTATCGAAAACAATCCAAAGAACGTTATCCGCAACAAAGTAGTCAACATTGACCCAGACTACGTGAAAGCTACCGGCGGCGATGCTAATGGCGGCAATGGGGGCCCTTGGTATCCAAAAGCGTAACGGCGGCTGAGAGGCGGTAAAAGGTCAGCCGGTTTAACCGATTGACCTTTCTTTTTTAGTAGACATCACTTAAATCCAGTAGACTTGGAGAAGTTTGTACAATTTAATCAATGAATTAGTGTATACAAGGCCTTAAAAAGATTCATACAATACAGCAACTCAAAAAAGGGAGGAAAATGAAATGAGCGAAAACAAAGTCAGTTCAAAATCTAAACGATCATCCAATGCTCGCGTCAGAACCCGTATCAAAAACAACCCAAAAAATATCATCCGTAACAAAGTGGTCAACTTTGATCCGGATTATATCAAAGCTAAGGGTGGCGATAGCAACCCGCAGGGTTATCCACCAGCGCCAAGCCCTTGCGTAGATTAAACTTACACTTGGAAAGCAGCGGCAGCGAAGGGGGGGCATCCAATGTCTGACAGCGATAGAAAATATCGCAGAAAAATACGCAAACTTGAAAACAAAGTAGAAGAATTGTATCAACTTATCAGCAAAATACGCATCAGAATTCATATCGAAAACAATCCTACAAACAAAAGTGATAATAAATTGCTTAATGTAGATTCTGATTCTGTGAAAGCAACCGGCGGCGACAGCAACGGAGGCAAATCTCACGCTTGATTTTCAGGATTGGGTATGAAGGTTTAGATTAATTATAAAAGAAGGGCCAGTCCGCAATAAACTGTACCCTACAGAGTAGACACTTTGAAAAAAGTCTACCCTGTGGGGTACTTTTGTTTATAATAAGAAAAAATGTGTCGGAGTGAATTATATTGACTAAACGATTATTTACGGAAAAAGAACAAACTCAACTAAAGTGTAATCCTTATGTTCAAGCCATTAGCAATAAAGCCATCACATATACAGATGAGTTTAAACAGCTATTTATTGCTGAAAATGAGAAGGGAAAGCTACCCAGGACTATTTTTGAAGAAGCAGGTTTAGACATTGAGTTAATCGGCTTAAAACGTGTTGAATCAGCAGGAAAGCGTTGGCGTGCAGCTTATCGTGAACATGGAGTTGAAGGCCTACAAGATACAAGAAAATTAAACTCTGGTCGCCCCTTAAAGCGAGAATTAAGTCTGGAAGAAAAGGTTTCACGACTAGAAGCACAAAACCGATTACTACAGGCGGAGAATGAACTGTTAAAAAAGCTCGATCTACTCGAAAGGCAGATGTTGAAGAAGAAATTAAACTCGTAACTAAACAGAAGTTTGAATTAATTCGTCAAACGATTGAAAAATATCAGTTAAAGCGCCAAGTGCGCTATTTGTGCAAAATTATTGGTGTATCCCGTTCTGGCTACTATAATTATTTCCACGAAAAATCAGTTCGAAAGCGTAAAGCACGTAATGCAGCAGATGAAATAGTTAGAGACATTATTTTAAAAGCCTATCATTTCCGTCGAAGAAAAAAAGGCGCTCGTCAAATTAAAATGACATTAGAGAACCAATATCATATCATCTACAACATAAAACGAATTCGGCGCATCATGAAGAAATTCAATATATTTTGTCCAATCCGAAAAGCCAATCCTTATCGACGGATGGCGAAAGCAACGCACGAACACCGTACATGTCCAAACCTCCTACAGCGTCAGTTTAAACAAGGTGTCGCAGGTAAGGTGTTATTAACGGACATTACTTATCTATCTTACGCTAGCGGTAAACGTGCTTATTTGTCGACGATAAAAGATGCCGAAACGAATGAGATTTTAGCCTATGAAGTTTCTGATAAGATCACCCTAGATATTGCTTTAAATACACTGCACAATCTAAAACGCAATCATACGCATTTCGTAAAAGATGCATTTATTCATTCAGACCAAGGATTCCACTATACGAATCCCCAGTTTCAAAAGCTTGTAAAGGAAATGAGATTAGGACAGTCTATGTCACGCCGGGGGAACTGTTGGGATAATGCACCACAAGAATCTTTCTTTGGTCATTTAAAAGATGAAATGGATTTAAAGAACTGTGAGACATTAGACGATGTGAAACATGAAGTGAGAAGTTATATGCTCTATTACAATCATTATCGTGGACAGTGGAACCTAAAAAAGATGCCGCCTGCAAAGTACAGACAGCATCTCCTTCAAGTTGCCTAGCTTTTTAAAATGTCCTTTACAAAGGGTACAGTTTACAATGGGCTGGCCTTTCTATTTTTGTGCAGTTTATACTCATAAAAAAGACAGCGACCGGTCACTGTCCTGAGCAGTTCAAGGTTTAGTATTCTCTGTTAGAAGACGTTCCGCCAAAACAGCCGGTTTCTCCAATTTTTTTTGAATGAATGGCCAATGCTCCTTGCTTGCCGTATGGATCACCGTATCATAGGCAATACCATTGATGGTTAAACCACCATGTTCGATCCGGGTCCGCGGCAGTCCGCAATGATCGTGAAAAGACACAACGCTTTCATTCTCAATAACCGTGTTCGAATAAACACTGTTGAGTCCTAAAATATCAAACGCTACATGAAAAATAAGCCATACGCTGGCTGGCGCTGCCAAAACACGGGGCAAAATAATCCACCTGCCCCAATTACCAGTCCGTTCTGAGATATCGTAGATCGCTATAGTACCGACCGGTTCTCCTGATAACAGTTCGATGCAGAAGTAGTAATCGCCCTCTCGCTGAAAGTATTCCTTCAGCCAGGATTCATGCACCGAATAACGGGAATCCAATTCCCCAATATATTTTGACAATTCAGGAGATCTCCGCAATTTGAAAATAAATTCTGCATCATCCATCGTAACCGGTCTTAATCGAATGCCAAAGCGTTCCACAATGATGTCATGCTTCACGACTTCACCTCAATAATCTTTGCCAGATCATCCAATCCGGTTATTCCTGCAACTTCCTCAATCGAAAAGCGAATATCAAATTGCTCCTCAAGACGTAAAATGAGCTCCATATGCTTCAATGAATCCCAGCTGGGTAATTCTTCTCTTTTCGGACTTTCGTTCGGCAATACCCCGGTATTCAACACCTCGGATAAAATCGTCCGTAACCGATCGAGCAGTTTATCATTCATGGGTTCACCTCCACCTTGGCAGGATGATTCTTGCACGCTGCTTTCACACGCCCCAGCATATCACCGAGGATCTGAGGTTTCGATAGATCTCCTGCTGCAAAGCGCCCCAACCAGTCCAATGCAGGCGCATTCCGCGGTCCCTGGATTGAATCAATATATAAATACTGAACACCCAAGCCTTGCAATCTCTCCAAAAGCCAGGAAAATGTCACCGTCTCGATCTCCCGTCCCAGTGCTCTGCAGCTGAACAAGGTCTCCATCAAATAAGCCTTTTCTTGTTCGATCCGGCATACAAAGGCACCAATAATGCCGCTGCTCGACAATACATCCTCTAGAGCTATCGTTACGATTAAATAATGATTTCTGTTTTTTATAAACTCGTTAATTTCATTTTCTGTCATCCGTTTTAAAGCCAAATTAAATTGGTTTGTCTTGCGACTTAGTTCATGCAGCCGCCTTACATGAGAAGGATTATTTTCATAAATGGTTACGCGCATCTCCAAGCTTTTTAAATAAGCATAATCATCTGCTGCTTTGTTCCTCATTTTCTCTCGTATCTGATTTGCCTGGATGTCCACGGTTCTGGATGCGGCTATTTCATCGTGTTGAAGCTGATACAATCCTGGATAATGACTTAATCCATACATCGTTTCGTGACCATCTCGCCTGGCTCGAAACAGATGTACATCAGGACGCTCTGCTGCCATCTTGACCAATTCGGCCGGATTGTCATCCACAAATAAAAAAGCAGAAGGATCAATATTCAACATATGTGCTAACTGATCCAGGTTTTCTGCTTTGGATCGCCAATTTGCTGCAACTGCTGCGAAGTCGTTCCATTTCAATGGAAAGTCATCTCTTTCGGCAAACAGCTTCTTTACGTCTTCCTCATGATTGCGGCTGCACAGCGTCAGCAGGATGCCTGACTGTTTGAGACGAAGCAGAAGCCTCTGCAGCATCAGATGCCCTTCCGTAAGTAAGATCTTTTTGAAGCCATCCTCCCCCAGCACCCCGTTGTACAGTGTATCGTCGAGATCCAGAGCAATCGCTTTTATCCGAGGGGAAACCGCAGCTGGGAGCAGATGCACACCCAGGTGACGGGCAATGCTGATCGTTGCCTTATTCGAGAACGGATAGCTGCTTGTAGCTTCGTTTCGGTAATCGTAAAAGGATGCCGCCTCTCCTTGAGATAATACAGCCAAATCAATCAGAATGGTGCCCTTCAATTGTTCACTCATCTCTGAAAGGTGGTAGTTTAATTTCCGGATCCATCCTCTATCGCTTACGGAATAACTGAATAAAATATCATGTATTTCCGAATATTCCGGCCAGTTATTGACAAAAATCGGTTGATTTGTGGATAGCCGTAATTTCTTAATCCTCTCATGCAGCCAATGAACCGCTTCCTGAGCTGACATTCGTTTTAACATGATACGCCAATCAACACAGATAATATATACATCGGCCGTTAGCTTGCCGCCCAGTTTCGCCAGAGCCGCATCATAATCAGAGTAATCGAACTCTATATCAGCTTCCCACAATCTGCAAAAAGGAGACATCAAATTCGCGATGAACTCAAAGGGCATCGTTCTGTCCACTCTAATCTGGATACGTTTATGGGTGGATCGTTTCACACTTCCGTTGATAAGCGCCCGAGTAGGAAACGAACATAACAATGAATCTGACATATCCAGATAGGTTAAAACATCATTCATATACATCCCTCCTTTTTGTGATTTTAGAGAGCCTGAACTCGATAGCTGATCTTATGATACACACAATGATTACAGCAGTTCTTTTCCTCAGTACAGGCGGAGTTCTTTTCCCCAGATTTTGATCTTCTCCAAATAGCATTCAAGCAAAAAGGCAGGCTTCACGTTATCTAACTTCCAATGAAGCTGCTGATACAGGCTTCGTTCCAGCACTCGCTGCAAATATGCCATTTTGTAAAGCTGAACGGGATCTGTGTCAAAAGTAATACCGTACTTCAGCATTTCCGCAGCATATAGAGGTGCACATCGCTCTATCACTGCATTTTCATCACTTCTCCAATCTTTACGATAGGCAAAAAATACACCGATCAGATTAAACATGTCGAACCAGCAGGGAGAAAAGCCGGCGCCCTCCCAATCCAAAAATTTAACGTTCCAGCTTTCTTCAGCGATATTATGACAACCCATATTCGGAGTCTGCAGGTCATTGTGGATAATACTCTTGCCTGCCTGGATAAGCTCTGGAAAATAAACTGGTCCTCTTTGTAAAATTCGCTGCAAATCATTATAGCCGGGACGTAATTTCTCCTTTAATTCCGGAGATTCCATGGCTTTATCCAGATATTCTATAGTCTGTTTATGGTTTTTCATTCGCTCGGCAGATACGGAGTCGGAGTCATAGCGGGGAATCCAATCCTCAAATATATCCCATTTATTATAGAAATGATCGTTATAAGTTTGAGCATGAAGTTTGGCAAGGGAAGGAATAATCTTGTCAAAATGATCCGGGGTGAAAATAACCTGGCCCTTGATTGGAGGCACAAACTCCATAAATACCCATACTTCATCATTATTGATTCCCTCTAATACCAAATAGATGGCCGGCATCAAATCCGGAATTAACGAACTTACTCTTCGATACATATTCAGTTCAACAAGCTTTTGATCAATCATCGGCGGCTTGAAAATTTTCAAAATAACGGGGTATGTCTGATCTTTAGCTGATATTTCTAACTTCCAGATCGTACTCTTCACGGTTTCTTTTAAACATTCCATATTTCGGTCGTTTAACACAACTGTTGAACCAAAATGCGGCCCAAACTGATCGGCACAATGAAGCTCTCGCCATTTCAGGCTTATATCATGAAGAGGAGGTTTTTCCAAAAATTCCCTTGCGTCCTCAAATCCTTTTGCATATCCATCTTGCTTTCCCTTTATAAACCCCTCGCTTCTGCCTCGCTCATATCCGCCGGAACCGCGTACATTTGTCATATCCAGTCCTCCACTCCATATTCCTTTTTACAACTTATGTCGAGGACCTTCCGCTTGACATAAAACGTTAATCGATTAATTCAGTACGTATCTTTCCCCGAGCACTTTCGCTTTCTCTAAATAACAATGCAGCAGCCTAGCTTCTTTTTTTCCGGTTACAGCCCAATTCAGCTGAAGATACAAACCCTTCTCAAGTATCTTTTTTAAGTACGCCTTCTCATATAAAATGATGGGATTCGTGTTAAAAACCACTCCGTTTTTCCGCATCTCCTCTTCATACAAACGCACACAGCGATGGGTGATCTCATCTTCTTGATCTTTCCATTCTTTACGGTATGCTAAAAAAAGGCCCACCAAATTAACGAGGTCCAGCCAGCAAGGGGCATACTTCGCTCCTTCCCAGTCAATAAACTTTACGTCCCATATATCTTCATTAACATTTGGGCAAACAATGTTGGCTGTATGCAAATCTCCGTGAATAATACAGCATCCGGATTGTGCTACTTCCGGAAAATAACCAGGCCCCTTCTTCAGCATATCCTTAATAAGGGAGTAATACGGCTGAACTATAGGATTTAAATCTCTAATCTTCATAGCCTCTTCAAGAAAAAAGAGGCTTAATTGATTTAATCGTTGGTTCTCTTGAAGTGCTTCTTTGGAATTAAACCGGGGCAGCCATCCTGAGAATAACTGTTCTTGCTGCTTAAATCGTTTGCCCATCGTAGAGGCATGGAGTTTAGCCAATGCGGGAATAATCTTGCCAAAGTGATCAGGATTATACTGGACCCTTTCTTTAATAGGGTCAATATTTTCCATGAACACCCATAAGTCTCTGCCGTTTACATTTTTTTTTGTAAACAACACCTGCGGCATAAAAGGCTGCAGCACTTTACGCGCTTTACGGTATATATTTTTTTCAACCGTGCTTTCAGACCGTGCTTTTTTTAATTGTTTAGAAATTTTCAGTATAATAGGATACGTTTTGGAGCCGGCATTCATCTGGAGCCTCCAGATACTGCTCTTGTAGGAGTCTTTCAAGCACTCCATTTTGCTGTGATCAAGCAGGACGTTTTCCCTTGAATGATGTTGAATTTTTCTAAAAAATTCTTTATGATGCCATGTCTTGAGAATGAAATCCTTATCTATTGTACAGGTCTGACTCACTAGACCTCACTCCATTTCAATTTAAAAGCAATACCGGATTTGACCGCTTGTACGGTGATCATGGATTTTCACCTTCCAGATTTCCATCTTCATAACCTTTGGCAAATCCGGCTTTAAAGGCTTCAATGTAGTTATGATCATATTGCGGTCGACATCCCCTCCGACTTGCTGAACTTTTTTTCTGACCTCTTTTGTAATTCCCATAATTCCGTTTGGCAGCACGGGGGGCTCTCTGTTTTGATGTCTTAGGATAATGCCTCTTCATACCATATTCTCCCGTGATTCCTCGTATAATCGGTCTTCTTCGCATATCGAACACTCTGAGGTTACCCAGGGAGGTGCCGGTTTTCCCAACCTCGAACGGCAAACCTGAATGCCTGTCAACATCTCGGTCATCACCAATTGGTATTCGCTGAGCAGCCGAATATTCTCGAAAAGGCTTCGTGCAGTAATATCGGAGTGTGCTGATATATGTGCTATGCTTGTTAAGATGTGAGCCAAGGCTTCCTGACTTTTAGCGATAGATGAAATCATTGCGATTTTGGCTGCACGTTCCTTATATATTAATTCGTTCATAAATTCTGATCTCCGAAATTAAAGCCTTCAAACCCTATATTGTTTGCATCTGAATCTTCAGAGGTTCCGAGAGCAATACGTAAATTACGGCACAATCCTGATCCGATTTTGTTTAAACCCTCAATCTGCTCAACAATTTGCTCATGAATCGTTAACGAACCCTTTAAATCGCCTTTAGCATGTGGATACTGGGCCATAATCCATTGGCAAACCTTCTCCGCTTCAATAGCTTTGCCTTGCAAAATTAAATAGGTATTGTACTGAACCGAAACAGCTGCATCCAAAATCCGAATGAAAGACGACTCTCTGCTCACTTATATCCCCTCCTGTTCCAACAGCTGCAAACTTTGATTATTCTTCTCCCTGATCATTCACCCTCATTTCTTTCATTGCAGCTTCCAGACTGTCCGCTATTATTTCTTGCAGATCGGCCATGGCATTCAAATAAGATGAGATACTCCCGTTTACTTGGCCCACATGACCTCCGGCCGATTTCATTTTATCCGGGCCTCTTTGCCCGCCTGGCGATACCAAATCATCCTTTGATTCAACCTGATCCATAGGCAGCGAATGTATGACCTGGGACATGTGAACGGACGTATGCCTCTGTGCTTCAAAGATCCGTGCTATCTGCTGCTGGGAATACGAAAGATGTTCTATCATCTCATCAATTTTATTCTCCAACTGGAACCCTCCTTAATCGCATTTACTCAGCTTATGCACGGTTAAGATTGGCGGTGCTATCTGCCAAGACTTCGGATCCCGCTAGCCACAACAGGAGATTACTCAAACATTTCGGAGGAGCTTACCATCCGTCTATTTTCATTGGGAACCTTCTGAATCCATTGGCGCACACTTTCCTTCAATGATGGAAGCTTATCATCCCAGCCGCCAATCTCGAACAATAACTCTCTTCGAAACAAGAGACCGTGAATATTCACCTGACCCTTCATCCCTAGGGCACCCGATTTAAGGGAACCAGACTCCAGAGAAGGATCAATTAGACCAGAGTAAACGCAAATCATTTTGGCTAGTGAGTCTTCTTTCAATATGGTTAGCAGTTGACCTATCCAGCCATCTTTCTTGGGTGAGGAGCCGATCAATACGGCTATTTCCCGGCCGTGTGAAGCATAAGCTGCCTTATTCAGAACACTGCCTGCTCCTTTATCGCTTTTATCGATAATATGCCTGATAGCACCGGTACGCTTTTGTATATATTGTTTGGTCTTCTCGGAAAGTTCATTATCGGCAACCAGCATTTCGTAGGGAGGAGGAGTTAAAGCCTCGATATTCTGAATCGCAGCTATAAAATCTTCACTTGAAGTGCAGCCAGTTAAAATGATACTGGTCCCGTCAAATGAACGCTGCCTATCTTCCTTGCCGATTCGAAAGCCCAAATCATAACCGGCCTGAAATCCGGTTTTATAAAGCTGCGCCGGCTTTGCATTTGGATGAGCAGTCCGTAGATTCATGGCATTACCTCTTCTTTTTTATGGTGCTGCTACGCCGATGGCCAACCAAGACAATTCTCCTTTCGTCACTAAACAGCTCTTCGGGCGTGAGATTCCAATAACGGCTTCATGCGCTCTCCGGCTCATAACACAGGCGTAAAATTCCGGATGGCTGCACGTGGCGATAATGACATAGGAAGCATCCGTGTAGGGTGAACTGAGCGGGATATGGATATAAGCCACCTCCTGCTCTTCCGTAAAAGAGTAAGCCTTATGCCCAAACTGCTGTATAATATCCCCCCCTTGCAGCATTCCTTGGACTGGAGTAAACGCAAGGTGGGCGGGGAGAATCGATTGAGGAGCCAGCTTCGAGGAGGTCACCGATTGGGGAGCCAGCTTCGGGGTGGTTACCGATTCCGGGGTCAGGTGGATACTGTAGACCGTATTGTCCTCGATCGCTTCGCTTCTTACACTGCGGTTCTGAAGATGGGAAGCACTAATGCTGTCATCCGCCATTCCTTGCTCGGCATCATCATCCACCGGGATGTGCCCCATCCCTCTTAAGGCCATTCTCTTATGGCAGTTGTTATACCGCCGCAGAGACCTTTTCCTGCCCCGGCCGTTCCTTCTCACCTTGTTCACTGACTGCTCTCCCCTTTTGTTTTCATTCGTCAACTCATCGTATTCGACAGATTCCATTCCCGTCACACCTTATATATTTTGCATAAGTTGGGCCCATCTCTCCGCCGTATACGCCCATCTGAATTGCTGGCGAACCGTTTCTCGTCCCGCCATCCCGATCCTGGTACGGAGTTCATCATCTTCGAGCAGAATATGGATCCGCTCTGCCAATCCACTCGTGAAATGCTCCTGAGGTATTAGATATCCATTCACTCCATCATGAACAATTTCAGGAATCCCTCCTGCACGGGAAGCAATAACTGGAACTCCCGCTGCCATAGCCTCTACATTGACAAGACCGAACGCTTCTCTTGGAGAAGAAGGAACAACGACGATCTCTGAAATTCCATACCATTCCGCAATGCCGGGATAAGGCACAAAAGGCAGAAATGTGATCCAGGCCTGAAACGGTCTGGCCATCTTTTTTAATTTCCGGATATATGGAGTCTCCCTGTCGTTTCCGTAAGAAGAGCTTCCGACGATCATCAGGAGTGCATCGGGATGCTTTTCTATGACCTTGGGAAAAGCATCGATTAAATAGTGAACTCCTTTATCGGGGATGAGACGGCCGGCATAAAGAACAATACGGCGCCCATTCCATCCGTAATGCTTCAGCTTGGCCTCTTTAAGAGCCTTCGCTGCCGGACTGAACGGAGGTGTAAAATGCTCCAGGCTCGCGCCCAAATGATTCACGGTGATTTTGCTCTTAATTGAGGGATGATAAAAAGTAATATGATCCGACAAAAAACGGCTGTTTACGATGAGACCGTCCATCATTTCAGCTATTTTTCCAAACTGCTGTTTGTTCATATAAGGAGGACTGATAAAGGTGTTTGAGTGCAGCGTAAGCACAGTTTTTACATTCGGAAAATGAAGCTTCAGCCGCTTAGCCAGGAGAGGTCTGTTGTGGATTTCTACCACATCAGGATTCCAATGGCTGAGACGCTGCCTTAAAGCGGGATAGTAAGCCGATTTTGGCAAACGGTAACATGCCACGCCGTTGATGTCCCCTACGCCCGGAAGGCCATTTCCGATCACTCCGTAAACTCGGATCTCCATGGTCTTCTGAACCAATGGCACGGTTTGCTCTACAACCCGTTCGACCGAACTGCTTCTTCCTGAAGGTATAACGAAGGAGCCAGGTGTCACTACCGCAACCTTTCGCAGTTTAATACGCCTCCTTTCTTTTCTTAGCAGAATAGGGCACCAACCGCGTGTCACCCGTCCACCCGGGCAACGCTCGATGCCGCATAGACTGATATAAGAAACAGCCAATCATGAACAGCTGCGGAAGGAGGACGAACATGCCGCCAGAACATGTCGGTATCCTAATCAACGACAGCATGTATCGAGGCATTCCTTACAGGAAAACCGGTACGGAATCTTTAGACAATTATGAAGAAGCGGCCAAAATATTCGGGTTGGTTCCCTGCTTTTTCAGGACACAGGATCTATCCCCTGAAACAGGTACAGCTGCCGGCTATATCCGTGATCCATCCGGCTATAAAAGAAGCATGCTGCCTATGCCCCGCGTCATACACAACAGATCTTTCAACCGGGGCAGCAGCGACCGGCAGTTGATCAGTCAGCTTATATCACAAGGGATTTTCGTTTATAATGCGAACACAAGGTACAGCAAATATCATGTTCATCATATGCTGTATAATGATCCGTTGCTCCAAGCTGCTCTTCCTGATACAACGTCTGCAAACGCGGCCTCGATCCGCTCCATGCTTCGCCAGCACGGAGACATTATTCTGAAGCCGTGCTCAGGAAGCATAGGCCGCGGGATTATGCGCCTTCGCCGCGGCCCGTTCCATGACTATTTAACATACTCCCGGTCTGCTCCTTCATCAAAAGGTTGGAGAACACTGCGGATCTCAAGGAGCAGAATACCTGCATTGGTGGCTTCCAGAGTCCGGAGGTCCCCTTACCTTGTACAGCAGCGCATTCCATTAGCGACATACAAGGGAAGCTCTTATGATATCCGCATAACGATACAAAGAGGATTGTTTGGACAATGGGAAATAAGTGGAATGTTCGCCAAGACGTCATCGCCACGCACCTTCGTCTCGAATATTGCCCAGGGCGGATCGGCTCATTCGGTTCACGAAGTCTTTTATCATTCCCTGCCGGGAATTCCTCCGGAGGTTATGGCAGAGCGTACAGCTGAGTTTGCTCAACGTATTGCAAATACCCTTGCCGTGCATATGCCGTACGCAGCAGATTTTGGCCTGGATGTAGCCGTCACTTCAGACGGACGGCTGTATTTTATCGAATCAAATGGCCGGGACCAGCGATATGGATTCCGGGAAGCGGGAATGGACGAAGAGTGGAAAGAAACCTACCGAAAACCTATGGCATTTGCGCGGTATCTTCTGAATACAGGAAGCTGGCCAGTACAATGAGCCATATAAAATGCTCGCCCAAGCAGCGAATCATATAGAAAAAGCGTCTTCCGTAAGGAAGACGCTTTTTCTTAAATCCGATATATCAGGCCCCTTGAGGAGAAGCTAAATTTCCGCTTGTAATTCATCTTTTTCAGTGCTTTGCTTGTAAACAGCAGCCAACACTTTTTCATAAGCGCCCTCAAAGCTTTCCGGCAGAATATCCTTCATCTCATCCAGCAAAGGCAGGAACTTGAATAATGCCAGAATTTCCTCTTCCGTCAGCCCTAAAGGGTACATTGCAAAATGGCCAATAAATGTATATCCCCGACCCCGGCCCTGATGAGTAATTGGTATATGCATTGCACTTAACGCATCCATATCTCGATATATGGTTCTTTCACTTGTTCCACAGCGTTCAGCAAGTTCCCTAGCTAATATCCCTGGTCTCGCTTGCACAAGTGTAATAATTCTCATTAGTCGGATCAGACGGTCTGTCATATGCATTTCTCCCTATCAATCTAGTAAATTAGACTTATACATCAAGACATTATACTAGTACATTCGACCCCCATATCTCTTATTCCTTCTTTACCGACTAATTAATTAAGAACGATCCTTATGCCATTTCACCTAAAAGTTAATAAGTCTAAAGGCCTCCATGATAATACCGTTAAACATTTGCTAACCGATCAACCAAATATGTGCTTAAAAAGGTACGACTTAATGCATATAAAATTTCAGCTTCTCTTAAATAATCAATATCTTCCAGCCGTATGGCTTGTGTAAGCATCTCATCTGCCCGGCGGCGGATCATTTCTTCACCACGTTTAAGATTTCCCCCTTCAAATGCCCGTAAAGCTTTTTCAAGCACGAACGGATTTTGAAGCAGCTTCAAGCATTTCTCAACGCGCCGATCCATCTTTTTAACAAACACTGACGTGTGATTGCTGAACTGCAGGGAAATCGTTTGCGACGGTAAAATAATCTGGTTATGCGTTGCGTCCTTATAGGTACATAAAACGGTTACAATAGGATGATTTCCTGATGGATGCGGAGCACAATCAAACTCTAATACCATGTGTTTGGCTTCTCCCTCGAGCAAAGACCCGAGCCATATAGAATAATTGAGCTCGTTCAACACCTCAGCTCTGCATCCATACCAGGCATTGAGTCGAACTCCGGTCCCTAGCTGGAGATGAAGTTGAACCTGCTCTGCAATACGCCTGGAATGTACAATATCTTTACTAGTCGTTGCCACAGTATTGTGGTATTCCACCAGCAAATAGACCTTTTTGGCACCGCTTGCGGCGACATGGTTCCGGCTCCATGTAAACTCCGTATACAAGCTCGACTGCAAAATGCCCACCTCTTTCCTATTCCCCTATTAATGTACCAATATGGAAGGACAGCTTTCTGTCATGGAACATATGTTTCTATCAAGATTTCGACAAAAAACTACTTTTTGGTAAACAAAAGATAAAAATGTCGGAGACATGACCCCAATAGAGCCTGCCTCTGACATTTAAAATTTAATAAGGCAACAAAAAAAGGAGCAGTCCCTGTAAAATTTCACATTAAGGGACTGCTCCTTATTTTTAGTTCAAGTTTTAATTCATGCCCGTTTTAGACATTCGATTCTGTTCATTGATATAAGCATCAGATTCGGAAGCTACCGGAGCATAAGTTACTTTATCAATCAAAAGACCGTTGCCAACCGGTTTGCCGTTTACCGTAATCATTATGCGTTTCAAGTTATTTTGCTTCATCATTTGTATTCTCCTTTATATTACAGAACATTAATTCATAATTGGGCTTAAATCTGTGTTCTTTATGGGTAATAAATTGTCAGTACCCTGCATGTTCCTACATTACATTTACCCTGTTCAACATTTAGTTAAACGCCAAGCTAGGGTGAACATTTTAATAAAGGCGGTGACGCTTTGAATAAACCCAGATTATTCACAAAAACAATGCTAGCTTTCATTCTACTAACCTGTAACACATCCTTCTATTACAGCAGCCAAACCGCTCATGCAGGTTATTTTGATGACGTGTATAACAATTTTAAGGAATTCTCGGAGCTGCCGGGTGAAATAGATGAAATGAAAAACAGTTACCAAAGAGCTCTCGAGGAATTAGATCGTGCCCGTCTGGATGCTGAACTGTACCAGAAACAAAATGCTGAGCTTGCTGAACAGAATAAACAGCTCACTAAAATGGTAGAACAGCTTCAGCAAGCTGAGACTGCAAGATCACAAAGAGCAGAGCGCATCAAGACAGCAGTCATAACCGCTTTAATACTTTTAGCTGGATACTTCATATTCACAAGGGTCCTCCGTTATGGTATGAGAAGCCGAAATAAGCGGTTCTAAGCCCTGCAGCTAGTGCTGTATCTATAAAGGAGGAGACAATTATGATCATCCGCTTGGAGAATACTTTCACGAATGGGAGCGGTCAGGCTGTCACATTTTCACTTCAGGAGGGAGATCTGGCTCATATTTTGCATCCTGATCAAATTGTTGCTTTCCGCGGTCGATCACATAACCGAAGTGATCGGCTTATGGAAGTAAAGGGAATACTCCGTAAGAATAAATTGATTCGTGCAGACATCAGCGGACCAAGCCAGTTTACCGCAGCTCTCCCGCCGGGCTTCAGCATGAGAGAAATCCAGCTTAAAGGCCAGGAGGATATGCTGTATGACTTTAAGAATGTATTTTTTTATACGAATGGTGTAAACATGCAGACCCGCATTCTAAAAATCAGAAATATGTTTATCACCCGTGATGCCGTCAAAATGAAATTCAGCGGTTCGGGAAGCATCGGTATTTTGACACAAGGCCCGGTGTGCGAAGCTAAACTCCACCCTACCGAGCCTCTATATGTGGATGCCAGCAGCATTATAGCGTATCCGGAAAACGCAAATCTGGAATTAACCGTGTATGGTAATAATCTGGCAAGCCAGCATATGAATTACCACTGGAAGCTCACCGGCGAGGGATTTGTGCTGTTCCAGGCAGGTCGGCAGAATCAGCGGCTTGAACGGGATATGAACGATGATGGCATCATAAAGCGGTTTTTAAGGGAAGTAATCCCGTTTGGCGGTGTATTTATCAAATGAAGACATCGTGTTATAATGAATTTTATTCGATTATAAATCGTTGTTATCAATTGAATACAATCCATGCACCTGCTGCATGGGAGAGGTTCGTGAACTCCCTCTATAAAAAACTATACGGCCCTTATTCCTCGTAATAAGGCTTGTTTTTTTACGGACTAAAGTTCAGAACCTCTCTTTCTTCAGGATGCTTCAATGCTGCCTGTTAACATATGAAGAATGAGGGGTTTTTACATGCTTAAAAATGAAAAAGCGATTGTCGTGTTCAGTGGAGGCCAAGACAGTACGACCTGCCTTTTCTGGGCTAAGAAGCATTTCGCCGAGGTGGAGACTGTAACCTTTGATTATGGTCAGCGGCATAAATATGAAATCGAATGTGCAGCTCAGATTGCGCAGGAACAAGGGGTCCAGCAAACGGTGCTTGATATGAGTCTATTGAACCAGCTTGCCCCCAACGCACTGACACGAGGCGATATAGAGATTGCTGAGGGTGACCAGGGTGTCCCGAACACCTTCGTAGACGGACGCAATCATCTGTTTCTCAGCTTCGCTGCAGTGCTTGCCAAACAAAAGGGAGCCCGGCATCTGGTTACCGGTGTATGTGAAACTGACTTTAGCGGCTATCCCGATTGCCGGGACAGCTTTATTAAGTCACTCAATGTCACGCTTAATTTAGCGATGGATTATCCGTTTGTTATTCATACTCCGCTGATGTGGCTTGATAAAGCCGACACCTGGGAACTGGCTGACCAAATGGGAAAACTGGAGTATATCCGTCAGAACACACTGACTTGCTATAACGGAGTAAAAGGTGACGGTTGTGGTGAATGTCCTGCCTGCCAACTAAGACAAGCCGGACTGGATAAATATTTAAGCCGCCGGACTCCCCATCCAGAAGGGAGCGAGCTGTAATGGTACGCCAGCCTGGAGCTTTTCGCATCGTCGACAAATTACAAAAGCTGGGTGAGGATATCGATGCAGGAAGTCTTCGTTATCACCGCAAGCGAGTGCTCGTTTCCAAGGAGTTTACTTTTGACGCTGCCCATCACCTGCATGCGTACGAAGGAAAGTGCAAAAACCTGCATGGTCACACGTACAAGGTGGTATTCGGGATCAGCGGTAAACCTGACGAGGTTGGGATCACGGTTGACTTCGGAGAAATCAAGAACATCTGGAAAACAGCAATTGAACCCTTTCTCGATCATCGATATTTAAATGAAACACTGCCTCCGATGAATACAACTGCCGAGAATATGGTCGTATGGCTGTACGAACAGATGGAGCATGCTTTATCGGAGCAGCAAGCCTTTATAGAGCAGGAAACCAGAACTGAGTTCGTTCGTCTGTACGAGACACCTACGAGTTATGCTGAAGTTAGACGGGAGTGGATGGTAAATGAGTAGTCATGTAGTTGAATCACCTGCCAAATCCGGAGTTCCAGCAGGTGCAGCCGTTATTGACCGGCCTATCCCTGTCATGGAAATCTTCGGACCTACCGTCCAGGGAGAGGGTATGGTCATTGGCCGCAAAACCATGTTTGTCCGGACGGCGGGCTGCGATTACCGCTGCTCATGGTGTGACTCCGCATTCACATGGGACGGAAGCGGGGCTGATTCCATTTCCCGCATGAATCCACACGAAATTTGGGAAGAGCTGTACCGTCTTGGTGGAGACCGTTTTGATCATGTTACACTATCCGGGGGCAATCCTGCCCTGCTGTCTCAGCTGGGCGGACTGGTTAACACCCTGCATGCTCATGGCATTACCGTGGCTGTCGAGACACAAGGATCCCGCTGGCAGGATTGGCTGAACGATATTGATGAGGTGACTATTTCTCCGAAGCCGCCAAGCTCCGGGATGGAAACCAACTGGGCAAAGCTGGATGACATAATTACACGTTTGTCGGCACGTGTGCCCGGGCGTCCATTCAGCCTTAAAGTCGTTGTATTTGATAACGTTGATCTTGCTTATGCCGAGACCGTACATGAACGCTATCCGAATGTTCCTTTCTATATTCAAGCAGGAAATCCGGATGTGAATACCACCGAGGCTTCTTCACATATTTCAAACTTACTGGAGCGCTACGAACGTCTGATAGATGCTGTGATGAAATCAGATCGGTTGAATGACGTCCGTGTACTTCCACAGCTTCATACCTTGGTATGGAGCAACAAACGAGGCGTATAAACCGTTCTGTCGTAACGATTATGATAAATAAAGGAGTTTAAACTATGGCTGGAAGACAACGCAATGAAATGGAAGACATAACTCTGCTCGGGAATCAGGGTACTAAATACCATTTCGAGTACGATCCGAGCATACTCGAAAGCTTTGATAACAAGCATCCATACCGGGACTATTTTGTAAAATTCAACTGTCCTGAGTTTACAAGCCTGTGTCCGATCACAGGTCAGCCTGATTTTGCAACCATCTATATCAGCTATATCCCCGATATTAAAATGGTTGAGAGTAAAGCATTAAAGCTGTACCTGTTCAGTTTTAGAAATCATGGAGATTTCCATGAGGATTGTGTTAACATTATTATGAACGATCTGATAAAGCTGATGGATCCGCGATATATTGAAGTATGGGGTAAGTTCACTCCTCGCGGCGGGATCTCGATCGACCCTTACTGCAACTATGGTCGTCCTGGGACCAAGTACGAAGAAATGGCTGCCCATCGACTGATGAACCATGATATGTATCCTGAAAAGGTGGATAACCGATAAGCAAGCGAATAAAATGGAGTGCTTCAAAGGCGGCAAGGATTTTCCTTGCCGCCTTTTTCTTATATAAACGGACAAAAGAAACCGGAAATATTTACATTCAACAACTTGTGAAATGTTTAACTAAATTTAGGGTAACCCATAGTTATGATTCATTTACAAATCTGCCTATGCATACTTTCATTTTACCAATATTCCTTTATGTCACCGTTTGAAGACACGCCCTAATAAAACTAATTCTCAAGGAGAGGACAATATATGGTAAAAGAAAACGTATTAATTATTTACTTCAATATTGAGAGTGAAGGATATCAAGCATTTACTGAAATGCGTCAACATACTTTTTCTCAAAGCAACTCTATTATAATTGAGCAAGCATCCCTCATTAAGAGAGAAAACGGTACTATTATTGCGAAGGATTTCTATAATAATGAGAAAAACATGGGTGAGGACGTAGCAATTGGCTCAATTATCGGTGGTCTCATTGGTATTTTAGGTGGCCCGTTAGGTGTATTACTTGGCATGGGCGTGGGGGCTGCAATCGGTTCACTCCCATCTCTCGATGATACGGAAGAAAATTCTGGATTACTACAATCGGTTGTAAGCCGTTTGCAAGAGGATGACATCGCTATTTTAGCCGTTGTTCAAGAAGAAAATGAAGCACAGCTGGATAACTATTTTGCTAAATTTGATACTACGATTATTCGCTATGATGCAAATGTTATTGAAGAAGAAGTCGAGTATGCAGATGAAGTGCAAAAAGAGCTTGCACGTCAAGCTCGCGTTCAAATGAAACAAAAGCGCTCAGAAGAACGTAAACGCAAAGTCGAAGAAAAAGGTGCTGAAATTCATGCTCGCTTTGAAGTATTAAAAGAAAAATTAAAATCATAGAAATACATTTCAAATGCTAATTAAGCATTGAAAATACGTTCCTTTCATACCTGAAAGTCACTGAAAAAGTCAGATTTTTAATTAGGGCGTGTCTTCAAACTGTGGTATGAAAAATAAGGAAATCAGGATCATCTGAAACAGTTTTTTCATCCCGAGCAGCAATCGTAAACACCCCTCCAATTCCCGTTGTCGCCCCCTGCTCTGCCGCAAGTTTCCTCTTTTCTCCGTAATCCGGTCAGGCGTTGCATCCATAACCTGAATCGGGAGCCTTGCAGCATCTTGAAGCAGATATTGGGTATCGCCACCGCTGTATTCCGCTTCTTCTTCCTCGCGGCCGGCTTCATTCAGCGCTTCTCCCACTTTCGAGCTGTTGTCTATCGAAGAGAAAGGCTCGTTTTTTGCAATTGTCTACCGTTCGGGCACGGCTATATTTTTATCCCATAAAAAAACCGCCCTATCCAAATCGATATGGGCGGTTGTCAATAATAGAAATATTATTTACCCAGATATGCACTCAGCATCCAGTTCAGCTTCTCAACTTCAGTTCTCATACCAATCAGCATGTCTGCAGTCGGATTATCACCCTGCTCATCAGCAGCTTCAATACCGGCTTTCATACCTTCAACAATCGTTTTGAAATCTGTAATCAGAGTTTCAACCATTTGCTCCGCACTGCTCTCGCCAGCAGCCTCTTGGATCGCTGCAAGCTTCAAGTACTCCGCCATGGTTGCCGCAGGCTTCCCACCGATAGCCAACAAGCGCTCCGCGATTTCATCTACATAACCTGCAGCCATGTTGTACAGCTCCTCGAATTTCTCATGCAGGGTAAAGAAGTGAGGACCTTGTACAAACCAGTGATTATGATGAAGCTTTACACCAAGCAAGCTCCAGTTAGCCAATTGTTCATTTAATACGGCGTGCAGTTTATTTGTTGTTTGAGTTTCTCTTGTTACATTACTCATGATTGATATCCCCCCGTTTAATTATTAGATTTAGACTTATTCTAAATCTTTGTTTTAAGTATATCATACCTGTTCCATGTTGGCAAAATAATTCAACACTTTGTTATCCTCATCTTATGGACAATACTTTAGGATAAGCAATGAAGTACATCATCATTCACCTATTTTGGGGTACCACTGTTTGATTTTATTCCTATTCCAAGAATCGATTTCATTTGACTTCGCTTGGTTTTTGGACTCATCACATACAAGGTGTCACCCTGCTCAATAACAGTATTTCCTTTTGGCGTAATAATCTTATCACCGCGAATGATTGCAGTGAACAAAATATCATCCGGCAAGTTCAGGTTCTGAATTTCTTGGCCGATGACAGGCATATTGGGGAGAACCCGAACATGGTTAATTTCCGAATTGGTTTTTCCCAGAGCAATCAACTCCTGCAAGGAAGGGCCCTCTGCTTGATCTTTCTCACACAGCTTCAATTTCACCGCCAGCGGGGAAATCGTGGTCCCTTGAATAATAGCTGATGTAAATACGACAAAAAATACAACGTTAAAATACATCTGCCCACCCTCAATGCCTGCAATCAGAGGATATGTAGCTAATACAATAGGCACCGCCCCGCGAAGACCTGCCCAAGCAATTAATATCTTTTCCCGGAATGCAAACTTCGTGAACAGCAAGCTAAGAAAAACACCAATTGGACGAGCTACAAATATAAGGAATAAGGATAATAACAACCCTTGCCAAGAAATTCCCGAAAGCTGGCTTGGAAATACAAGTAAACCCAACAGAATAAACATCGCAATTTGCATCATCCAGGCGAATCCCTGGTTAAAAGCCAGAATGGTACGTCTGTATGTCAGGTCTGAATTCCCCAGAACCAATGCGATTACATAAACAGCCAATAATCCACTGGAATGTAAAAGCGCTGCAACTCCGTAGGTCATTATTGCAAACCCTAGTGCCATTACAGGATAAAGTCCCGAAGAATCAAAATTTATACGATTAATTACATATACGGCCAAATAACCTATTAAAATACCTACAATGAGTCCCAGTCCCATTTGCATGAAAAAGGAAAGAATCATTCCGAATATACTTGTATCGGGGGTCTGAATCCATTCAATCAGCGAAACGGTAAGAAAAACAGCCATAGGATCATTGCTTCCCGATTCCGCTTCGAGCGTCGACGTTAATTTTTGTTTAATGTTATGTCCTCGCAGGACAGAGAATACAGCAGCTGCATCGGTTGATCCCACAATAGCGCCGATCAGCAGCCCCCTTTCTAACGGTATATCCAATATGTAACTCGCACCTATGCCAACCACGACCGTAGTTATTAGGACACCCAGGGTTGCTAGAGACAAAGCCGGTCCTAGAACTGGCTTTATCTCCTTAAAATCGGTTTGCATCCCTCCCTGGAATAGAATAACAATAAGAGCAAAAATCCCGACAAGCTGAGTAATTTCTGCGTCATCATAATAAATATAACGACTTAGAAGCATCCCGAGGGCAATAAACAGCACAAGGGCCGGCATCCCGAAACGGTTTGAAAATTTGGTAGTCAATACACCAGTTAATAAGAGTAATGCAGCCATCAAAATGACTGAATCCACAAAACTTAGCAAGTTCATCCCTCCGACTTGAAGACTTGCTATATTATTACCCCAAAAATACATAGGCAAGTCAATGCGTTAAAACAGGGCTTTCATCCCGTATAAGGAAAACGCTTACTGGTTTTGTAGAAAAACAAACCTTATACTGAGAATATTAAATACCTTTAGGAGGCATTAAGACAAAATGAATATCAAATTAATGGAACCTCATGCCTTAAAGCAAGCTGTGGACTTATCAGATCAGGTCTTTCTTAATTCAGAACAGCCGTCTATGGGAAGCTCGTTTCCCTTAATATTTGACCCTGGATTCAGTCACTCCTATGGGGCTTTTGATGAACATGGAAACGTGACTGCATTTATGGGTCTAGTCCCCTTCACCATCCGTACAGAAGCAGCTCAACTAAAGGTATTTTCGATTGGTTCTGTCTGTACGGATCCAGACCAACGCGGAAAAGGGTTAGCTGGAGAACTCTTGGAGGCTTGTAAAGCTCATGCCGAACGTTCCGGCGCATCGTTGATCTTCGTCTCAGGCGATCGTTCCTTATATACACGTGCAGGCTGCCGTCACTTTGGCCGAGTAATGGAACATCGCCTTATGCCTGAAGGGGCACAGGAACTTAAAAACAAGCTACAGGCAGAATATCAGATCCGTGAAATGAAGTCTGAAGATATCTTTGCCATGCATGAATTGCTGACAAAACGTAATACCGCCTATATGAGCTCGGTATCAGAACTCGGCAGGCTGCTTGATGCAAGTGCTTATGCGAATGTGCTGCAGCTTGATCAAAAGGTTTTGATTGCCGAGCAGAATGGAGGCATTGCAGCTTTTGCGGTTATCGGCGTCCCTGGAAATCGAATGACAACATCAGCACCGGCGACACTCATTGAATGGGCCGGCGAGGCAGAGGCGGCTGCCAGTATTCTAAGTGAAGCTATTCCACTCTATGGCCTAACGGAACTTCTGATCTCGCTTGCCTGGCAGGATCAGGAGTTATCGGATTATTTAGAATCTGCCGGCGCCGCCAAGAATCATATACAGAACTCAGGAACGATCTTCCTTGTGAACGGACAAGAGCTGCTGCGCCAGCTTGCTCCCCTTATCCCCGAAGAAGCAGCCGGTATGCTGCAAGCTGAAGGCGATCACGGTCCTTATCTTTATAAACAAGGAAGCAATACCATCGAGCTGGATGATGAAGGCTTGATATCATTGCTGTTTGATCCGGAATCTCCACACCGGGTAACAGCAGCAGGATCGGAGATGGGAGGGCAGGACTTTATGCTGCGTCCTATTCCCCTACCGTATACAGCAGGTCTGCAGTACATTTAATTATTAACCCTTTAAAACAATGAGAAAGCCCCAAGCTCATAGCTTGGGGCTTTCTCATTGTGAGGAATATGCACCTATTCTTGAAAGGCAAGTATCCCTGTATTGGGATATTGCATAAGATAACTTAGCCTATTACAAAGAAAGGGGAATCGGTATGATCCATGTCAATAAAGAACCCCGAAGCTACCGTAATATTGGCGGTTACCTCTATCCTTATTACGGTTACTATCCTTATTATCCTTATCCTTATCCTTATCCACCTTACTCTTACCCGTATTATCCATACTACGGACATTACCCGCATTATGGAGGACACTTTGGCGGACACTGGGGAGGCTGGGGCCATCGAAGACCGGTAGGATACAGCAGGCATGACCGTCCGATCCAAAAAGGCGGTCCTGGACAGAAATAAAGCCCTTGATTTTCTCTTGAGAAACAGAAATGGCGGTGCAGGGAGCACTTCATTCATCCCTGGCACCGCCATTTCGTTGTTTCTATTTGCTAAATACTTATCTTTAGAATTTTTTCGTATTCAATGAACTATTGTTTTGGTTCATGGAGAGATCTGTTCCATCTACAGCGGTTGAATCCTCATCCACTTCATTTAATCCACGAACAGAGAGGTTGCCGCTTTTATCTACATGAGCCTGTTCTTTTTTCACAGTATCCTGAACGTGCTCTGTATCTTGAACTTCTTCTTTACGGACCTCAACTTCACCCGTAACTACCGGGCGCTTGTTCACCTCAACCCGTTCCTCACTTACCGGAATACGAATGGTTTCGTCTTCACCGATTGTACCGTTTGCCGTCGATCCGTCTGATACCGCCCGTCGCTCCACAACAACCTCTTCGTGGGTTACTGGCACTTCAATCGTTTTTTGCTCCTCAATAACTTCCTTGTGGAGTGTTACTTCTCCGCTTTGCACCCGCTCCTTGTTAATATCAAGCTTTTCTTCACGAAGCGGCATCGTGCGATGGGTTGTATCTTCAATGTCATTTTCCATAGTTAATCTGTCCGAAAGATCTGTATCGAGATCTGTATCGGTTTGCCGATTCGTATAATGCTCCGGAATATCTCCGGTGCCAGTGCCTGCTGCACCACCTGTACCTGCATTATTCATACCTGCATTACCCATGCCTGCGCCATATCCTTGATAGAGGTTCGGATCCTGCACAGTTTCTTCTGCAGCGGCTGCAGATTCAGTACGGGAATCTAAATTCAATCCGGTATTCCCCGTATAGCTGCCGCCTTGATTATAGTGGTGTTCATTCAACGTATTGTTACGACGGAATGTATCATACACCTTATTTGTCCGATCCTCATCTGTTTCAACGAGCACCAGAATACGTCCTTCTTCCACATACTCATCATATTCCTTAGCTTCATCCTCCGGAATACCAAGTCCGATCAGGCCGCCAACCAAGCCGCCAGCTCCCGCTCCAACGGCTGCACCTGTCAGTGTAGCCGCAATAGGACCTGCTGCTACGATCGGCCCAATACCAGGAATAGCCAAAGCGCCTAGTCCTGCCAAAAGTCCAGTTACTCCACCAAGAATCCCGCCTGTTGCAGCTCCCGATGCCAAGCCTTCAGGGGCTTTGGTTCCTGTCTCTTCATTAATTGTAGTCACATCATCACGGTCTTTTGCAATAACCGAAATTTCCTCTGTTCCGAATCCTTGCTGCTTCAAATCCTCGATAGCTTGAGTAGCTTCCTGTTCTGTACTAAATGCACCAACTATTCTCTGAGTCATATAAATTACCTCCTAGAGTTAATGTTTGCCTCGTCTGTTGTATCCTTGCTCATCTCTACATTAAACTTATGCCGGATTTGTCAAACACGAATAAGCAGATTTCAAATTATTTGTCAATATATTTTTTCACAAAACATCAGTCCGTCAACATATCTACTATTTTAATTGTAAATATTTAACTCCCCCTGAATACGTGATACGATAAGACAGCAAGTTAGGAATTTCGAGTTACCGGTATTAGAAGAACTGTAAACTATCTAAAAGGCTGGTGCTGCCATGGAATGGTTCAAACCGTATGAACATGAATTATTAGAGGTTTTTGCGGAGTGCCGCATCAGAATTGACGGTTTCCTTCCCCCGTTAAACGATATTGGACTACAATACATGAGGAAGTTCGATGTGTTTCAGCAAGGCAGCGCCAAGAACTATATTTGCTACCTTCTTCCCTTCTGGATGAAAGACCAGACATCACTCTCCCCGGATGTGTACCGCAGTCTTTCCGCCGCCAATATCTTCGGGATGCTCTATTTCTTCATCCAAGACGACATTATGGACACCCATCCCAAGGACTCTATTCCGGGTATGTGGAAGCATCAGCTCGTACTGGCAAATCTCCTGTATACCGAATTCATTCATATCTACCTTGATTTTTTTCCGTCTCATCATCCTTTCTGGAGCTATTTCAGAAGCTATATACAGGATTGGTCCGAGGGTGTCATTCACGAAAGCCAGCATAATTATTTCCACCACAATCCAATACATATTTCAAAAAAAGCAGCCCCCGTTAAACTGGGAAGCACTGCAGTTCTGCTGTTGGCCGACCGGCATGATCTCGTCGAGGAAGCAGCCGACCTCCTAAATAACGTCCTTCTCACTCTGCAAATGATGGACGATTGGGCTGACTATGAACAGGATCTGGCTGACGGGAGTTATAATTGCCTGCTGTCTCTCATCCAGTCAGTGAACAACCTCCCCCACAACTACAGGCTTAACACTGAAGAAGTTCAACGTGCAATCTACCTCTATGAAGTTCTCGATTCATATGCTGATATTGCTTCTGCAACCCATTCAAGAATACTGAACTCCAGTCTCAATGCTCCCCATGTCATATCCTTTCATAAAGCATTGCTGGATGAGCTTTTAATAGAAGCTGAACATATTAAAAATGGCCGAAAAATGCTTGAGCGTGGCGGACTAAACTATTACTTGTCTATTTTGAGTAAAATATAATAGATTTTAAATATATTACATGTTATTCTTTTGGAGTAAATAATAACCATTTTTGAAAGGGTGATTCTATGACGACAGAAGCCATCTTTCAAACACAATTGATTCAGAAAGCATGGGAGGATCCAGCTTTTAAAGCTAAATTGCTGAGAGATCCCAAATCCGCCATTAAAGAGGTCTTTGGCGTATGGATTCCTGATCACATCCAAGTGAAAACGGTTGAGGAGCAGTCGAACGAGCTGTATCTGGTAATCCCTCCGAATCCATCAGGAGTAATCAAGTCCGAAGCTAAGGAAAAAGCCGTTTGGTAATACATACATAACTATCCTGCCTCTTAATCGTAAGAAAAATGGGGACGAGCCGTTTACCTTCGCAGCTTTTAAACATACAGCTGACGGAAGTGACATCTTGGCTTTGCGTCCCCACTTTCATCGAATAAGCGGGTAAACCTTCCCGATTTATAAAAAAAAGACCGCTCAAGGATTTCATCCATGAGCAGCCTATCCAATCTGATCGTAAGTCTGTTTAGTCTGCGAGAGGAAAACGGATTATAACCTCTGTTCCTATCCCCTTTTGACTCGTAAACTCAATTGTTCCTTTCATGGCTTCAATTATTCGGAAAGTAACCATCAATCCAAGCCCTGTTCCTTTGGTCTTATTCGAATAATAAGGCTCGCCCAACCTTACCAGCTCTTGCGCTTCCATACCCACCCCATCATCACGAATATGAATAATAGCCTGTTCTTTATCCTTATAAGCCCATATATTTACGGTCCCTTCTCCATCCAGAGCCTCGATACTATTCTTAACAAGATTGACCATCGCTTGCTTTAGCTTGGATGAGTTCCCCAAAGTATGTATCGTTTCAGGAGCATTAAGCACAATCGTACCTCCCCCAATGTTCGCCAGAGGCATTAAAATTCCTGCCACATGCCGGAGCTCATCGGGTAGATTAAGTTTGGATACCTGCTCAAGCTCTGGCTTTGCAAATGTAAGGAAGTCGGTAATAATCGCCGAGGCACGATCCAGCTCTTTAAGGGCCAGATCCAAATACTCTTGCTGCGATGGATTGGAACGCTCTCCAAGAAGCTGCATAAATCCTCTGGTTACTTGCAAGGGGTTGCGAACCTCATGTGCCACGGATGCAGCCAGTTCACTAATGATCTCCATCTTTTCGGAACGCTGAAGTTCGTTATTGAACAATTCCAATTCCTTCGAATATCTGACTACTTGTTCATGGCTTCGGACAAACTTCCTTCCCAGCATAACAATCAATGATATGATGAGGGCAAGCACTCCCCATTTCCAAAGAAAGAAATAGTAATGTCCATTTTTGGTATAGAAGGTAATAAGATCACCTATTGCCGCAGCAGTCAGCAAACTGAATCCGATCGAAAAAATATACGCGTCCTTTTTGCGTTTAATCGTATACATGATCGTAATACCTACCAGAATCAACATCTCAATGATGACGATAATACCCAGGACACTCACTGAGATGATATAAAAGGCATTATAGAACCGGTCTCCGGATAACTGATTCACGAACAGGAACACCAGGCAGATCATGGAGTAGATGAATAAGAAGTTCTTCATATATCGAATCACGCCAAATGGCCCCGTACCATATATTTTCTCAAAATAAAAGGTTAACGCAGGAACGAGGACAAGCATGGATATATCGAATAATGTCAGCCATAGCTCCCCATATTCACTATAAAAGGTGTATAAAAAGGGAGAGTACGTAATTAGCAGAATTCCACTTGCACAAATCACCAGGCTAAGCGAAATCCAGGTTGTTACATTATGTCTCGGCAAAAAGAAACAGCAGAAGAACATAACGAGAGCAATAAATAAAAAGGAGCTGCCCATAACAAAGTCATCCAGATCCTCCTGAATGAACTCACCCTGTAAATTCTCATATTCCCCAATGCTCATAAACCCTTCAATCCCCGTCGCCCCGCGCGGTGTTTCAATCCATATGTATAATGTCTTTCCCATATCCTCCTGTGCAAGTGAGAGCAGCAAACGATGTTTGGTATACATATAATCCCGATGAGATTCAAACAGGGGTTCGTCCTCTACAAAAGCAATAACGTCTTTTCCGGTTACTTGACCAAGTAAAATTGCAGGCTGATTTAATACATCATGAGGAAGAGAAGCCCGAAACCAGGCAGATACAGCACCTTCCGGTTTAGAAAGGCCTCCTTCAATACTCTGCCAGTCCTGTGATTCTTTCACCGCCTCAGGTGTAATGGTATCCGGCTTCTTCCACTCCCACATGACTTGCCAATCCGGGGCCAAAGAATACGATTCATTTCCTGCAGCAATGGAGGGTAATAAAAGCTGCAGAAGCAGTACCGGAACAATAATCATAATTAATACGGCGAAATATTTAGGCACAGCCTTCATTCGGTTAGCACCTCTACCCCAATTCGTAGTTCAAAACCAACTATTCATTCTGATGCTATTTTATGTATAATCAAGTTTCTATAAATATATCATGAAATCAGCTTGCTGTTATTCAAATAATCCCAGTGAGTCAAATCTATTTGTAATCTAGTTTGTGAAGAAGTATTATTATTAGTTGATAAAGTCTTATGTATATCTTATTTCATACAATTTTATCTGATTAAAGCAGCTGTTTAGAACGAAGCAATTAACCCTTCGTCAGGTTATTAAAAGTATTTAGAAGATAAAAAAACCGGAAAGGAGCTATCCCATGCTATTATCATCCATCGTAAAAAATCTTGGGTTTGAGCTCGTACAAGGTGATCTGAATATTGAAGTGAAGGCCGTAGCCTTCGATTCCCGGGAAGTCGTTCCCCATAGTGTCTTCGTCGCCGTTTCGGGATTCACTGTAGACGGCCACAACTTTATCCCTAAGGCCATCGCTCAGGGGGCTGCAGTCATTGTTGTGGAAAAGGATGTTGAAGTCACTGAAGAAGTTACGGTATTAAAAGTTAAGGACACGCGTGACGCACTGGCGCTTCTATCCTCTAACTTTTATGGAACACCGACGGATAAGATGAACATGATCGGGATTACCGGAACGAACGGGAAGACCTCAATCAGCTATTTCATGAAATCCATACTTGAGCATGCCCGCAAAAACGTAGGTATTATTGGAACGATCGGTACCATGATCGGCGGCGAGCTTAAGAAGAACAAAAACACGACGCCGGAATCCCTCTACTTGCAGGAGATTTTTGCTGAGATGGTTAAATCGAATGTCAGTGATTGTGTTATGGAGGTATCCTCCCATGCGCTTAGTCTCAAACGAGTGGCATACAGCCGTTTCAATACCGGGATATTCACCAATTTAACCCCGGATCATCTGGAACTGCATAAAAATATGGAAGAATATTTTGAAGCGAAGGCCATGTTGTTCGACCTGACAACCGATTACAATATCATCAATGCCGATGATCCCTACGGCAGAAGACTCATCGATAAAGTTCAGCATTACGAGACTAAGCTTATTACTTACGGTATCGACAACAAGGCCGATGTTTACGCTACAGATATCCGTTATTCGATCGATTCAACGATATTTGTTGCTCATACACCGGCTGGACATATCGAAATCAAGGTTAATCTCCCGGGAAAAATCTATGTGCTGAACAGCCTGGCATCAATTGCCTGTGCATACTCAAGCGGTATCGATCTGGAAATCATTAAAGACGGTATACAGGCCGTTGAAGGTATAAAGGGCCGCATGGAAGTGGTGTACAAAGACGATGACAGCCTGGTTATCGTTGACTTTGCTCATACCGAAGACAGTCTGGAAAAAGCACTGACAATCCTTCGTCCTTATGCGAAGGGCCGTATCATTCTCGTATTCGGGGTCTATGCAGCAGCAGGTAAGCTGGGACATGACAAACGCAGCTCTATGGGGAAAGTAGCCGCTCAGCATGCGGATTTCTCTGTGGTCACATCGGACAACCCTAAAGACCAGGACCCGGATGCAATCATTGCTGATATCATTGCTTCCATGGAGGAGGCTGGCGGCACTTACAAAGCTATCGTAGATCGCAAGGAAGCGATCGAATATGCTCTTTCAATCAGCCGCAAAGATGACATCGTTCTAATCACCGGGAAAGGCCACGAAACCTCACAAGTGATCGGGAAAACCGAGATTCCTTTTAATGAGGCTGAGATCGTGAATGACTTCAAAAAGAGGCAGTTGTTGAATAATGGATAATAAAAAATTAGGCATCATCGGCGGTATGGGACCGCAGGCAACCTCCGTCTTTTTCGATAAGCTGATTGAGAACACGGAGGCCGAGCGCGATCAGGATCATATGGATATCATCATCCTGAATCATGCTACCCTGCCCGACCGGACCAAAGTCATACTGGAAGGACGCGGTGAGCTGTTCCTGGACGCCGTCGAGAAAGACTTCAAGCTCCTGGAGCTTGCGGGAGTCTCGAACATCGCTATTCCGTGCAATACCTCCCATTATTTCTATGACGAAATGCAGAAAATGACTAAGATCAATATTATCAACATGGTTGATGAAACGGTCAAAGAAATCTGCAAACGTTACGGTGAAGGCAGCAAAGTCGGCATACTGGCAACGAACGGGACGATCCGTACCGGCATATACCGTGACACGTGTGAACACTACAACATGAAGCTTTATGAGCCTGAAGCGTCTCTTCAGGAGAGAGTAATGGACATTATTTATAATGATGTAAAAGGCCGTAAGAATGTGGATCCTGCCAAACTGGAATCACTCATTCATCACCTTGTTTATGAAGAGCAATGCCAGTGTGTTATTCTCGCATGCACAGAATTGTCCTGTATCCCTCTGAGCGATTTCTACAGAGAATGCTCTATTGACGCTATGGAGGTTCTCGTACAACAATCGATCATGTTAACAGGAAAAAGCATCGTTTCCGCTAAATAGCGGGTTGTCATACAAGTAAATTATATCTTCCTTAGATCAAAGGAGCTGTCGCTTAAGTAGATTTTATCTACGAAGTGACAGCTCCTTTTTATATTCTGGAATGGATATGTAACTAAGCAAGTTTCCTTCATAAAGAAACTCTCCAAGGGAAAACATAAAAAAGTGTATGGAGTTACAGGGCTAAGCATGGATTCAATCCTTACACACAGGGTAAATCCAAGTATACGGGATTAATGCTGTTATCATTGATCCTTTTGCAAGGTGATCATGAAGGGAGATGGATAAAATGCGTGATGATTCGAACCGAAATAGTTATGCAGATTTAGTGCATCGGCAGTATGAGACGATGAATCCTCTTGAACCGATGACCGATATTCCCGAAGATGAACTAAAAAATGTAGGTACACATACAAGTCAAAGTTTGAGCAGCGAAGAAGCCGACCATAGCGGCTTCAGCCAAAATACAGCCGGACCGGCTGATGCACAGAAAGATGATGAAGGAATTGATCCAGATATCAGTGCTTTGGAAGCTTGGCGGGCAACAGGCGCAGAGCCTGATAACCGTACTCTGGGCGATGAAGTTCACATGAATGGGCTTGATGGGCAAAACCTCACCCGGAACGAAGGCGAACACGGAGATGAGGCTGTAAGAGCAGGCAAGCTTCCGCTGGATCATGTTCCTGCAGATACATCCTTTTCACTCGGAACGGATGCAAATCAAACTTATCAACGCCGAGCCCCCGAATTTGATCCGGCATTTCATGAAGAAGAAGTAACTTCAAGAAATCAAGCAGCCTTTTATGAGCCTCGCCTCCCATCCAGAACAGCGAATTCAGTAGAAACTCCGTTGGAAGATGTACCGGATGCAGACGAGCTTCAGGCTGGAAGCCCTGTTGATCCCGCTGTTCCTGAAGGTGTGGATCAGCATGGAACCGATTTGCTAAATGGTGTTGGCGGTGTAGATGACGAGCATGACCGTAAACTCCCCGACGACATGTAATTGTATATATAAATAGAGCAAAGAGCCGCTTCTGAAGTCAGAAGCGGCTCTTTGCTCTTCATGTATGCGATAGCAGAATAACCGAGCATCCGCACCTTAAACAAACCCTGCATCATACCATAAATAATCCATATGATCCTGGAAGGATGGTATACATGAAGAAAATCTTGACCTTACAAGAAAGCCGACCTATCACACTTCAGCAGCGGCTGTCCATGTTTAAAGGGCATCTCGTTGAGATTAATGCACCAAATACAGGGCTGGAGCCTGGACGGCTGGAGATGGTCTCTAGATCTAATTTCATCAAGGTAAATGGGGAATTGTTCATTCCTTCGAGCTTAAATTCAATTCGGGTGTTCGATACGAAGCCTCCACGTCAAACTCTTCTCATAGGAGTCCGAACCGTGTTTCCAAGCGGCAAGGCATTCAGTCGAATTCGTCTCGTCCGGATCGGGACTGACTTTATCGAACTTCTGGGAAAAGAGAAGCACCCTTCCCGGATCTTGTTTCCCTTAAACAAGGTGGAAGGAATCTACCGGGCGAAATAACCAATATATATAGTCCCTCTGCGGCATTTTCCGTAACTCAGAACATGTGTTAAGATAACAACCATGAACCATATGTCTAGGGGGAATTATTTGATGAATCGAAAGAACAAGCTGATGCTCATACTGTTATCTATGATGACACTGATTCTTATCTTGAGCGGATGCGGTGTGGACGAAGAGAGAAATGGGAGTGGGACCAGCAATAACAGCAGTAACGCAAGCGGATCAACTACAACTGAGAAACCTGCAGCAGAAGAGCCGGCAAATGAAGAACCTGCCGCTGGAAAGCAGGTCCTTCCGGATCCCGAAGCAAGCCACCCTGTCGTAACGATTGAAATGGACAGCGGCAAGATCATTAAGGCGGAGCTGTATCCGGAGGTTGCTCCGAATACGGTTAACAACTTCATTTCATTAGTAAATAAGGGCTTTTATGATGGAACGGTCTTTCACCGGGTAATACCGGGCTTTATGATCCAAGGCGGGGACCCAAAAGGTGATGGTTCAGGCGGTCCAGGCTACAACATTGCCGGGGAATTTACAGAGAATGGAATTCAGAATGATCTGCTGCATACGCGGGGAGTTCTCTCGATGGCCAGAACCGGTCTCCCTGACACAGCCGGTTCTCAGTTCTTTATCATGCATGCTGATGCCCCGCATTTGGATACTCTCTATGCTGCTTTTGGCAAAGTAACCGAGGGAATGGAAGTTGTGGACGAAATTGCGGGACTTCGTACAGACCTTAATGATCGTCCCAAGGATCCACTGCCAACGATGAAGAAGGTAACGGTCGACACCCTCGGCAAAGAATACCCGGAACCGGAGAAAAAATAATAAACCTGTATTACTAACAAGAGGACAAGCTTATTCGGCTTCGTCCTCTTGTTCCTTTTAACCAGCTATATTCGCTCCATCTATAACGTAATTCTTCTTTTTATTGCTGAACCCCTGAAGCTAAAGGTTTTTCAATGACGATCAGACATGTACTGTCTGGAAGAGAGATCAAAGTCCCCGACTCATCTGCAAATTCAATCCGACCTGCTAATGCTTCCGTATAACCCTCCTGCAGGAAATGCTTACTTGTCACAATCTCAGCGTCACCGAGCACTTCACGGATGACAGCTTCATACTGTGACGGTGTGAAATATCCGAACTGCTCCTGGACCTCATGAACGTAGGACTCCTCCCCCCAGGTATATGTGTATAGAAACTCCATCGCATCGTTTACCGGCATAAGCACTTCGTGATCATTCAGTGCTTCGTAAGTAATCTTTCTTCCGTTGAAATCCTCGGCGTATCTTGACAGCCACAGCATCCCATCCTCTTCGAGGAAACGAATCCGCCGAAGCTGATCCACCGGCTCAGTCATAATTCCGTCTCTTATAATAATTCTGCCGCCCGGTGACAGGACATCGTAAGCGCTTCTGAGCGCAGCTCTTACTGTAGCCGGATTAAACCGGAAGCCTTCATACTCAATATATGAATACAGCTCATGTAATATAGATGAGAAGATCACGGTATCCACGCTCTCTGGTCCAAGCTCCTCCCGAAGCTTCAGAGCATCCCCCTTCACGACATCCCAGCTGCGCCCTTCGAGCCGCTTCCTTTTCTCCAGTGCTTCAATTACATTAGACGATATATCAATTCCGACCGCATGGACATGAGGCAGCTTCTCTTCAATCAGATCGAGCAAAATACCACCGCCAGGACCGATATCCACAGCACGGGAGCCGGTTATGTAATCCAATATGACACTCTTATAATCGCCGGAGCTGTTCATGTCTTGCAAATAGGCCTCTTCGTTATGAAACCGGTCATAAGCATCCCTTCGGAGACCAAACAGGTCAAAGAGCATCAGAACAGCCTTTTCATAGAGCGGTGATTTCTCGGCTTCAATACAAAATTCAATCAATCGCTCTGCAGCACGGGAGAACTCGAATGTAAAAAAGACGGTATCCTCAAGTCCATTCTTCTGATCTAATCGATAACGTAAATGCGGATTGCTGCCAGCTCCTCCTTCAAGGCAAGCATCCCAATCCAATTGATGCAGATACTGCTCAATCATCCGTTTTTTATACACATTTAGCTTCTTAACGCCTTTATAATCGTAATACATCTCATTCATCAGCGGCTCGAAGCTTAAATGATGAATCTCGTCCCTTTGGCTCCGCTCAGCACGTGACGTAACCGAATCATATTCGGTGTCTGCATCCCGGTCTTGGCGCTCAATCTGTCCATGAAGGCTGATCATCAGCACCTTAACAAATTCGTCTACAGAGAAATCCTGCAGAGCAGCCTCCACGAACCATAATGTCAGATGATCCATGGGGGCCAAGGCAGCGGAAAGATTCGTCTCCGATGCAATATGGGAAATTTCCGAGTGAAAGGCTTCACCCTGCCGGATACTTCCTGTACGTAAACGCTCCAGCCGATGGGCGTAGTTCCACTCCTTAGGCTCTCTTCCCTCCGCAATAGCAGCAATAATCTCTTCCGTTTCTATTTTGGCCGCTTTCCATAAAGACTCAGATACGCCGCTCATGATACATTGATTCAGTGGAAGGAGCAGCCTGATGAGCTCTTCAGACGTCAAGTAACCTGCTGTAACCAGTTCGGTTAGAGCATAATTCTCGTGAAAACGGACTTCACCCCGAATATACTGCCCTACAAGTCCATGTGTCATAATCAACGTATGAACTACCTTGTGGCGCAAGCTCATCTGTCCATATCGTTCCTGAATATACCTCGCATATAGCTCTCCTGATCCGAGGTTATGTACAAATAGATTCACACCGGATTCCTGCCATTGTATACGCTCTCGCAATGTGCCTCCCTTAGCCGTCTCAGACCAAGCCAGCACCTCCTCCAGCAGCTCCCTGATCCAGAACGAAACAGGAAGATCATTTAACACCCGCAGCGTTCTCTCCGTATAGTCAAGTACCGGATTAGCTTTGGTTAATTCACCGATGGACGTAATTCTCTCAAGGTTCACGATTCGCTCTTCCGCAGACACGATCCGTTTAAGCCACTCATTGTTCTCAAGCAGCGAGAAATCCCCCTGCCTGTAAGCAGATATAGCGTGAAGTGAATCTAACATCCTTCTCACACACTCCCTCAGGAAAAATATGTTATGCCGATCCGTATTTTCATCTTATTGATTATAACAGAACAGGCCGGATGCAGCGCTCAAGATTTGGAATCCATGTTATCTGCGAGGTATACTGGTATACGAAATACCTTACTATTTCTAGGATAGGAGTGAGACATTATGAGCTTAAAAAATAAAACAGCCATTATAACCGGGGCAGGTAAAGGAATTGGCCGGGCAATCGCAATTGCTCTTGCGAAGGAAGGCGTACATCTTGGTCTTGTAGCCCGCACAGCTTCCGACCTGGAAGCACTCAGTAAACTTGTTACAGAGCAATACGGAGTCAAAGCGGTTGCTGCCATCGCCGATATTTCGGTCCAAAGCGAGGCAGAAGCTGCATTTGCAACGATCAACCAGGAACTCGGAGCTATTGATATTCTTATTAATAACGCGGGCATTGCCCAATTCGGAAATCTGCTTGAGATGGAACCGGAACAATGGAAACGTATCGTTGACGTAAACCTGATGGGTACTTATCATATGCTGCGTGCTGTACTTCCTGGAATGATCGAACACAGCAAAGGGGATGTCATCAATATCTCCTCTACGGCCGGAGAACGCGGCTTTGCAACAGGATCAGCTTATAATGCTTCCAAGTTTGCCGTGATGGGGTTGACTGAGGCTGTTCTGCAAGAGGTCCGCAAGCATAACATCCGTGTAACTGCGCTGACGCCAAGCACGGTCAATACCGATCTCGCAGTTAATGCAGGACTGAAAATCGGTGCTGAAGATCATATGATGCAGCCGGAGGATGTTGCCGAATTAGCGCTTGCTGCATTGAAGCTTCCTCCTCGTGTGTTCGTGAAAACAGCCGGAATTTGGACAACGAATCCTCAATAAACAGGATTGGTATCTACCATCATAATTGACCAAAGCCGTCTATCTTCTTATTGAGATAGAACGGCTTTTCTTGTAAGCCTCAGCGCCGAGGGAAGCGGAAGCACTTCTTCTCCTAGTTAGCGGTGTGCAATCTGAAAGGGCATGCTATAATCTAAAATAACCTTATGCTGATGGAAAGAAGATGAATAACCTCCCATGATCGCTGACATCCTTCTGGAAGTAGTTCTGCCCATTTTTGTCCTGATCGGTTTCGGAATCCTTATGCAGCGCGCTTTTCAACTCGATTTATACACACTGGCCAAAATCAATTTTTACTACATCACCCCAGCTGCTGTATTTATGAGTATGTACGAATCTGAAATGTCGCCCAGGCTGCTGGGGACGGTAACCCTGTTCTATGCATTATACGTATCTGCTCTCTACCTCATTGGACGTTTGACTGCCGCGCGTCGTAAATTCACTCCCGGCATGAGAGCCGCCTTTACGAACAGTCTTATTCTGGACAATGCGGGAAACTACGGATTGCCAATCAATGACCTTGCGTTTAAAGGTGATCCGCTCGCCAGTTCTGTTCAAGCGCTGATTATGTCGCTGCAAAGCCTGCTTACATTTACTTTTGGCGTCATTTCCATTCAGGGTGCAAAGACTCAAGGCTTATACCGGCACGCGATTATCGGATTTCTAAAAATGCCGGTTCCCTATGCGCTGGTTCTTGGGCTGCTTTTGCATGCTTTAGCAGTGCCGCTCCCTGTGTTCATTTCCCGGCCGCTAATCTATGCCGACCAATCCCTTGTCGCGATCGCACTGCTGACGCTTGGTGCCCAAATTATTAAATATCCGCTTCGTCTGCGCAGACTGGATGTATATATTAGTGTAGTACTTCGTCTGCTAGCTGCACCTGCCATAGGTATTCTGATTGTATTTGCACTTGGCCTGAAAGGAATTCCAGCTCAGGCCCTTATTATTGCCTCAGGGATGCCGGTTGGTGTTAATACATCCATTCTTGCTGAAGAATATCAGAATGAACCGGATTTTGCTGCACAGACTGTGCTCTTGTCAACCATACTGAATGTAATAACAATTACCGGCTTAATATCCTTGGCCAAACTTGTAGCTTGATCCCACTGTACCCGCTAGGAGGAGATATTATGACTTTTGATTTTGATAAAAATATTGACCGCAGCCGCACCGCTTCAGTGAAATGGGGTAGTATACCTGCTGTATTCGGCGTGGAAGACGCCTTGCCGATGTGGGTCGCAGATATGGATTTCGAAGCGCCTCCAGCCGTTGTCCGTGCCATGAAGGAGCGGGTTGAGCACGGCGTATTCGGATACACACTTCAAACCGATTCCTACCGTGAAGCAGTCACCCAATGGATGAAAAATCGCCATCAATGGAGCATTAAACCCGAATGGATTCAATTCTGTCCCGGTGTTGTACCGGCACTCAGTTTGATCGTGGAAACCTTTACGGATCCCGGGGATAAGATCATCATCCAGACTCCTGTCTATCCGCCTTTTTACAGCGTGGTGAAGGATCATGGCCGTGAGCTTGTACATAACCCGCTAAAGGTAACGGAGCAAGGCGATTATATAATGGATTTCGACGACCTGGAACGCAGCTTGTCCGGCGGAGGGATAAAACTGCTTATTCTGTGCAGCCCCCACAACCCGGTGGGCCGGGTATGGACCCGGGATGAGCTTTCCCGTGTTGCAGCCTTATGTGAACAATACGATGTACTTGTGGCATCAGATGAAATACATGCTGACCTTCTCTTTCAGACAGGCTCGCATACGCCATTCGCCTCTCTCTCCGAGGATGCAGCGAACCGTTCCTTTGTCTGCACAGCCCCAAGCAAAACATTTAATATAGCAGGGCTTAATACTGCAAACATAATTATTCCGAATGAAGAGCGCCGCCAAAGATTCGAAAAAACACTCAGGAAGTATGCACTCGGTTCCATTACGCCGCTGGGTGCAGCCGCTACGGAGGCCGCCTACCGTGAGGGAGAAGCATGGCTTGATGAATTGCTCGCCTATATCCGGAGAAATATGGAGTATATTCAATCGTATCTGGAACAGCATATTCCTGAGATCAAGGTTAACCTGCCAGAAGCGACCTACCTTCTCTTTATCGATTTCAGGGGGCTTGGCATGACTCATGAAGAGCTGACCCGGTTTCTTGTTCAACAAGCAAAAATCGGCATGAACAGCGGAATCATGTTCGGAACCGAGGCTGAAGGCTTCATGCGCATGAATGTCGCCTGCACATATGCTACCGCACAAGAAGCCATGTCCCGCCTGCATGCAGCAGTGGATCAGTGGAGAAAAGAACAATAAAGCTGAAGAGGGTGCCCCTGGTATGAACAAACCAGGGGCACCCTCTTCGGTTAATGCCTTATTAATTTGTTTACTCATCAAGAGAAGCTGTTCGTGTCCAGATCCGTTTCTGTTGACATCACATTCGGTTCGTGTTCCCCGGTATAAGCGGCTTCATTCCCGTTCTGCTGGTCTCTCCCTGCCTGATAGCCTGCATCCATCATCGCTCCGTTCAGCTGATGAAGATGGCTGCTCACAACATCCATCTGCTTGAACATCTGTCTGTGCTGGTATGCCTCGGGAAAGGTGCTTTGCTGCATGGATTCCTCCATCTGCTCAAAGGATGCCTTCTGATCCCCGAGTGCCTGACGGTACCGCTCGGCTGTCTCTGAGCGAATATCGGAGACAAAGCTCGCCATACGATGAAGCTCCATCCGGCAGTTGACCAGATCCTGCCTCGTGGATTCAGTTGCTGAGGCACTGAACTGAGCTTGTGCAGTCTTGAGGTCTGTATCTAACTGTCCCAGGTCATTTAACACCGCATCCAGTTGTTCTGCATTTCCATTCTGCTGAATTTGTGACAGCGTTCCTGACACCTGGCTTAGTTTATTGGCGATGGATTGGACATCACTCATGTTGGTATTCCCCTTTCACAATTGTATGTATCAATAATTTGCTTATTGATTAGCATGCAGAAATCATTACATCATTATGCATGAGACTGGAAAATCACTCTATTGGAATGCAAACTAAATTACAGATATAATCGTTATAAGACTATCATACAGGAAAGCAGGTAACTTCAAAGCGACATGGTACAGGTTAAACGCAGAAGATCAAGACCGACATTGTTTATCGTTTTTGCTGTTTTGCTGGCAATTCTATATATGCAGTTATCTACGTCCATTTCTGATATTGTTCCGGATGTGGAGCAAGAGGATGCTGCGCCGCTTACCGATATTCATCCCGTTGTACTCGCCCAGAAGAATCAACTTGTAGCGAAAACCCGGGAAATCGGAATTCGAATTATGATAACAGACGGGTATCGTAGTGATGAGGAACAGAACCGGTTATACAATAAAGGAAGAAGCACCGAGGGGAATATTGTAACGAACGCCAGAGCCGGTGAATCCCTGCACAATTACGGGCTTGCGATAGACTTTGCTCTGCGTCTGAAGGATGGACGTGTGATCTGGGATATGGAGTATGACGGCAACAAAAACGGCAAATCCGACTGGATGGAGGTCGTCGCCATTGCTAAGGATCTCGGCTTTGAATGGGGCGGCGACTGGACCAACTTCCCGGACTACCCGCATTTACAGATGGACTTCGGCCTCTCCCTGCGGGAGCTGAAGCGAGGTAAACGTCCTCCGCTGGAATCATATGAGCATTTGGAGGCGGGGAAATAAAGGGCTTTATTTATTTAATGATAGGAGGGCAGTCCCGGCGATGACGGGGCTGCCCTTTTATGATAAAGATGGGTTCTGTTCCGTTATTATCTACTCCATATATCTATCCCGTAATTTATAGATTCGCTCCCGCCGCTGTTCCCTGTTCTGCTGCTCCATATCTGACCGTGCGGCCTCATCCACATATTCAGGATTAATCGATTCAGAAGGCCATACCCCAAGATCAAGCTGTTCCTCATATCGTATATACTGCAGCTCATTCTCCCGTAAGTGGGACGGAAACCATCGGACTCTATGAATCTCTAAAGGGCCTCCATCGTCACTCAAAGAGTAAAGAATGAAAACAGAGTATCCCTTAAGATCCATGGTAATGTTCGCATTTTCAGGACCAAACCGTTTATCCAGTATATGATTCTCCAGATGCCGATCAACGGCAGCGGGAAGCGAATCCTTCACATCATATACCGCCAACAGTTTATCGTTTTCCCGGGATGATCCATATACCTCAAATCCATCATTTGTGTAGATTTCCTTCAACATTCGTGAGCCGATTCTCTCAATACTCTCGTAATCCAGTAAAATCTCGGCATTCTCATGTACTACTGCAGATCTTCCAAGAAAATGGATCGTCCCGTCATCTGCAAACGGCAAAACACGCTTCACCGTCGGGCTTGTCTCCAAATAAAGAGTTACCATTCCAACCGCTATAATAGAAGCTGTCAACACTGCATACTTCTTAGTCATTATTCACCCACCCTAACCTTACAGGTCATTCTCTTGGCTACCATTATATGTATCATCCTATGTCAGAACAATATCTTGTTTATCTCTTGATAGACGAAGCCAAGCTTCTGTATCTGAACTCCACCTGACTAAACATTGATTCGCGAATGATTTCACGTTAAGTTAAAATGAGAGATGTAATTGCTTGTTGAGGGGGAAAGCTAATGAATGATTCTTCACCTAAAATATTAGTTGTCACAGCCGTTGATGCAGAGAAAGAAGCTGTTCTTCGCGGATTAGCCGGCAATGACCAGTATGATGTCATCGCCGGTGGTGTCGGACCCGCCGCCTCCGCATCCCGAACAGCCATGGCACTCGCATCCGGCCATTATAAATACGTCATCAGCGCAGGAATAGGCGGCGGATTTCCTGGACGGGCTCCTGTCGGGTCCGTGGTTACAGCAAGTGCGATCATTGCGGCAGATCTCGGCTCTGAAACACCGGACGGATTCCTTAGTGTAGACGAGCTCGGCTTCGGTTCGTCACATATCCATCCTTTATCTGAGCTCTCAGAATTGTTAACCGTACGGCTTCAAGCCGCAGGTCTACAGGCAGTTCTTGCCCCTATACTGAGTGTATCGACAACGACCGGAACCAGAGAATCTGCCGAAGCGCTGATTTCCCGGAGCCCTGAAGCTGCAGCTGAAGGTATGGAAGGATTTGGCGTGGCACAAGCGGCACAGGATTTCGGACTGCCTGTGCTTGAAATCCGTGCAATATCAAATCTTGTAGGTCCGCGCGACCGTGATGCATGGAATATTCCTGAAGCGCTGCGGGTATTAGAAGCCGTAAGCTCAACACTACCGGAGGTACTGACATGAAAATCGCCTTTTCTCCGTGTCCGAATGACACGTTTGTATTTCATGCTTGGGTACATAACCTTATCCCTGGCGCACCTAAGCTGGATGTATCTTATGCCGACATTGACATTACGAACAACTGGGCTTCCGGCGCGAACCCAAGCGACCATGATGTACTCAAAATTTCATATGCCGCCCTGCCTTGGGTGCTTGATAAATATGCGCTCATTCCTTGCGGTGGAGCACTTGGCCGCGGCTGCGGCCCGCTTCTATTGACTAACGGAGCATCCTCCCCGTCTGATAACTCATCGGGGAAACCTGCTGATCCAGCATTTCTGTCAGGCCGTAAAGTCGCTGTACCAAGCGAGCGTTCAACCGCGTACTTACTCTTCCGGCTGTGGGCCGCTCAGAACGTTCCCGGCGGTATCGGCGAGATTATTGTCATGCCGTTTGACCGGATTATGCCTGCTGTCCGGGACGGCGAAGTGGACGCAGGGCTTGTGATTCATGAAGCCCGATTTACGTACCCTTCCTACGGCTTGAATCTGATGACTGATCTGGGAAGCTGGTGGGAAGCAGATACCGGGCTTCCGATCCCGCTCGGTGCTATCATCGCACGCCGCGGCCTTGATCTGGACCAGATTACAGCCTGGACACGCGCTTCTGTCCAGTATGCCTGGGAGCATCCTGAGGCTTCCCGTGAATATGTGCTGACTCATGCACAGGAAATGGAACCGGCAGTAGTGGATGCACACATCGGCCTGTATGTGAATTCATTTACCGGGGAACTCGGTGATGATGGGTATGCGGCGGTATCCGCCCTGCTGAATCGTGCTGCAGACGAAGGGCTTGTTCCTCGTATTGATCCTGCTAAGCTGCGTTAGGCGGGGAGAATATAAAAAAAGAGGAACGCCAAGAGGTTCATCACGGTGAACCTATGGCGTTCCTCTTTATATAATCCCCACTGTATACCTTCCTTCACCACTCATCTTCTCTTTCGCTCGCGATATAATCGCTAAGCTGCCGATAAATTCCGATAATATCATCCATCTTCATTCGCACCAAACCACTGGAAGACGGAGCTACAAACTCCAGTACCTCCTGAACGACCGATTCCGGCTGAAAGCCCCAGTTCACTTGCGTTTTGCGGCTGTATTCGGTGTAAACTCCTTTTCCTACGAAACAGGCAATTCGAGGACGGTACTTTTCAAGCTTGGCTCTCAATATTTCACGTCCCTGCTCATACTCCTCCCGCGTTATATCTTCGGCTCCCCGCGTTGGTCTGGCCACAATGTTCGTGAAGCCGTACCCAAGTTTGATGAGATCTCCGTCTTCAGAAGCGTCATACAGACGAGGAGTTAATCCCGACTGATACAGAATACGCCAGAAATTATTCCGGGGATTCGCATAATGATGACCTACTTCACCGGAACGCAGGCTTGGATTAAAGCCAATGAAGAGTACAGAGAGACCATAATCCAGATGATCCATAACTTCGTCCATTGTAATTTCCTCCTGTGCCAGCCTTGTTGGTGTAAAGATAAGTTGACTTTATTATACGTCCTGCTACCTATTATTCCACCATGAGAAATGATCTGCGATACTATAATTATTATTTTGGAGAAATTTCTGGAACCAAACAACAGGTCCGTTGTCTAATAGTTAGAGAGGTGAGCAGAGTGGGTTTAAAGTACTTAAAAACCATGGTGTCCGTAGATAATCCAAATCTGGCATTGATCGAGATGATGGAGACTTATGGACAGGATGTATGGAACTACGCCTATTTTCTGACGAAGCGCCGTGATGCAGCCGATGATATCAGCCAGGATGTTTTTCTTAAGGCGTTTCAGCATATCCGGCAATTTGAAGGCCGGAGCACTGTGAAGACCTGGCTGTTCGCCATTACCCGCAACTTATCGATGAACTACCTTAGGTCCTCGTTTATCCGAAAGGTAACGCTTGTCGATCGGGTTACTGCCAAGGATCATCAAAGATCCGCCGAAATGGAAGCCATCGGGAACATGGATGTATCCCGAACATGGCAGCATGTCTTGAGTTTGCCTGTCAAGTTCAGAGAAGTCCTCCTTCTCGAGTTCCATTACCAGCTGCCGAGGCGTGAGATTGCTGCTCTTCTTCATATTTCCGAGGGTACAGTTAAATCAAGGCTTCATCGTGCCCGTGTCCGTATGGAAGCGCTGCTGAGAGGAGATGAAGCTGAATGAACAGCGAACAGAATCAAAATGATCAAGCGTGGATGGAGGAGCTAAGCAGCCCACCTTTTGAAAAGAATAATTTCACACCCGAGCTTATGACTTCAGTTCTGAATCGCTCAATGAACGACAGCCAGGCAGGCAAGCGAAAAAAGAACCGCATGGTTCGTGCTGCTGCCGCTGGCTTAAGCACTCTCGCTATACTCGGGGCCATCTGGATTTTCGGTGCAGAACCGTTTCATCAAAATCCGGCCAATCCTGTGCAGCAGCCCTCAGCGGTTCCAGGCAATTGGGCACCTCATTCCGAATATATGACCCCAGAGGGAAATCCAAAGCTCCATGCCTTTCCAGGCGGTGAATATCAGGCAGGGTCTCCGGCAGGCAGCTGGTGGAATTTATACGTTCCCGTAAGTACACTTGAAGGACAAAGCATTCGTATTACGGCGGTTCATAAGGATACCGGTATGCAAATCGAGGAACTGACCAGTACAACCATTACACCAGACATGGCATACGACGATTTCACTCGCGTCTCTTCCTCCTTCGCCCTTCCGCTAAGCGGATTATGGAAATTTGATGTCTATATTGGCGAAGAGAAGTTTGGGGATGTAGTATTCGATGTGCCTGACAGCAGCTGGGAGCCTAGTCCTTCATTCAGATCCGGCGTTTACGAGATGACAGGAGTAGAGAATCGGCTGGGCTTTATCCATCCTCCATTTAAAGCAAACCAACCGAATAAATACATGTGGCATTTCTGGGGTTCTGAAGAGGAGCTGAATGGTGACCTTCGTATTACGGCGGTGAAGCAAAATTCATCAGAAATTATCGACGTGTTTGAAGGAAGCCTGCGAACAGGCAAACTGAATAATGCAGATGCTGCACTTCCAACTACCATGAGCCTGCCAACACCCGGCTTATGGAGACTCATGGTATCAATCGACGAGAGGTTATACGGAAGTGTCATTGTAGAAGTTGAATAGTATGTGAGTTTCTCAAGCAGGCTGATAATCTAAAAAGAAGCTTTCCCCGAGTAGAATAACTACTTAAGGAAAGCTCTTTTTTGATAAGAATAAATTAATTATTTCGCGTTGCCAGAGGCCTTCGCACTATCGAGTGCTTCCTGTGGAACTTCAATCTTATCGATCTCATTATGCTTCGTATACTCGCTCTTCATCTTCATATCTATGGTGAGGCTTTGACCATCCTGTTTCGTGGACAATACCATATCCACATCGGATTTGGTTGGCAGATAAGTGTCTTTTTTCACTCCATACATGATTTTCATGCTCTTGATATCCATTTGCTCCAGCATGGCAGCCGTCTGATCGTTAGAACCGCCAGCCTGGCTCATATAGGATTTGGCCAACTCCTTCAAACTGTCACCAGAAACATCAGCCGTCAAAATATATGAATCGCCCTCTTCGGCAATTTTCGTATCCTTGGTGATTGTCTTAAACTGCTCCAGCTGCTTCTCTGGGCCTTCCTTGGTCATCTCCATATTAGCCATAATTTCTTTGACATTCTCCTCCGGAAGCTGGAACCACTGGCCATCTACAGAAGAATAAACGCCATTCTGCGTAATATACTGCTTGATATCCTGCTTGCCCTCACCTGGTATATCCATTGTCATTTCCTGAACCATTTCCAGCGGATCGAGTGTAGTTTCCACATTCATTACTATACTAACGTCCTGCTCCTGCTTGTTTTCGCCGTCACCAAATACCATATTTTGTTTAATGTCGGTATCGAGTGCGAAGCTCTTCATCTTCTGGCTGGCTTCTGCTGACTTCTGAATCAGCTCATCCACTGTAGGGAGTGCATCCTCTTTCGGCGCTTCTGCATTCGTTTTTTCATTGTTACCTGACTTTTGCTCCGTAGGAGTTGTGCCCGTTGTGTCTCCACCCGTCTCTTTCTCTTTGCTACACGCTGTGATTCCTAAAACTAAAGTCATGCTTAATAATGCAACCATCCATTTTTTCAAAACAATTTCCTCCTAAAATATGTATTCCAATGTCATTACCCCATATGCAACAGAATGTAACACTCAAAAATATGATATGATTTTATCTGCATCAAAATATTCATCAAGGGATGTGCCTCAAGTTGAAAAACCTCCTGATTACCGGATATCGAGCTCATGAACTCGGCATTTATAATAACAAACATAAGGGAATCCCATATATCCGCAAAGCGATCGAAGCGAGACTCATCCCGCTGATTGAGGAGGGACTGGAGTGGGTCATTACACCAGGGCAATACGGAGTGGATCTCTGGGCATGTGAAGCAGCCATCTTGTTAAAATCCCGATACCCTCATCTGAAATGCTCGATTATTACAGCCTATACACACCCGGAAGAAAAGTGGAGCGATGAGAAAAAAGAATACTACCAGCAAATTCTCAGGGGCATTGATTATTACGCTGCTGTCAGCAAAGACTCATACCAAGGAAGCTGGCAGTTTAAAGCCAGAGACGAGCTCCTGTTCCGAAAAACAGATGGAATTTTACTTGTATATGACGAAGACTCCGGTGAAGCCAGTCCTAAATACGTAAAGGAGCGCGCCCTGAAAAAGCATATGGAAGAAGGCTATCAATACCTCAGCATTGGATCTGAAGAAATTCAGGCCGTTGCAGATGAAGATCGCGGCGAACCTGAATTTTATGATGGATATGAAGATCAATAATTTATTCAGCCATGATTGGACCAGTAAGCTTCTAAACTTGTAAACTCATAGCCATGAGCATCAGCAACCGCTTGATAAGTTACCTTGCCTCCGATCACATTAATCCCCTTAGCCAGTGCGCGATTTTCCATAGATGCCTGCCGAATTCCTTGATTTGCGATCTTGATCCCATATGGAGTAGTTGCATTGGTCAGTGCCAGCGTAGAGGTACGGGCAACCGCTCCGGGCATGTTAGCCACGGCATAATGAATAACACCATGCTTTTCGTAGGTTGGATTATCATGAGTTGTAATGCGGTCAATCGTTTCAATGGAACCTCCCTGATCGATAGCCACATCTACGATAACAGAGCCGGGGCTCATCCCCTTCACCATCTCTTCGGTCACTAACCGGGGCGCGCGAGCGCCTGGTATGAGTACAGCACCGATCACAAGATCAGCCTCTCTAACCGTCTCTGCAATATGAAAAGGATCGGACATGATCGTCTTGAGACGGCCTTGAAACTGGTCATCGAGCTGACGCAGACGATTCGGATTAATATCCATTATGCTGACATCTGCACCCAAGCCAAGTGCAACCCGTGCAGCGTTGGTTCCCACTATGCCGCCTCCAATGACAGCAACCTTCCCCGGTGCGACACCAGGGACTCCACTAAGGAGCACCCCTTTGCCGCCGTGGGCCTTTTCCAAAAAATGAGCACCGATCTGGATCGACATTCTTCCTGCTACCTCACTCATCGGTGTAAGCAAAGGCAGACTCCCTTCATCCAGTTGAATTGTTTCATAAGCAATCGCTGTTACTTTTGTATCTACCAATGCCTTGGTCAATTCCGCCTCCGGAGCTAAATGTAAATATGTGTACAGGATCAGTCCTTCCCGAAAATAGCCGTACTCCTCAGGCAGCGGTTCCTTTACCTTGATGACCATATCAGCGGACCAAGCCTCTTTTGCCGTTGCAACAATTCGGGCGCCTGCAGTTCTGTAGTCTTCATCGGTGAATCCGATCCCCTCGCCAGCTCCCGACTGGACCCATACCTCATGCCCGCCATTTCTGTAGCTTATAGCTGTCCCCGGTGTCATTCCAACACGGTTCTCATTATTCTTTATTTCCTTCGGAACTCCAATGATCATGAGCTTCAACACTCCTTAAGGTCATAAAATTTGTTCTACAGTTTTATACCCATTTAATGGCTGGGACCCATCCATGATCATCATACGACTCCCGCGTTTATTCCATGTTATATATAAAAACTCTCTTTAACTTAAGCCGTGATTTTATAGCACCATCAGCTGTTTAAAGAGAGTTCGTATATGATTATATTTTGATTGTTTCTTTCTCTTCGGAATACATCGTAATCCGGTTTCTTCCTCCAAGCTTAGACTTGTATAGAGCCGTATCCGCTCGCTCTAACAGTTCCTTGGCTGTTATCAGCTCGGATGGATGATAAAGTGCAATCCCCATCGATACCGTTACAACGATTTCATCCGGACCGGGACTTGACGCCATCCTCTGTCTTAAATTTTCAGCAATAGCATATGGTTCCTCAATATCTTCAATTTTCATAAGGATACCAAACTCTTCTCCACCATAGCGGAAGCAAATGTCCTGCTCTCTTGCAGTCAACCTCATTTCTGCTGCAAGATGCTTGAGCACTTCATCGCCTACCGCATGACCATACATATCGTTAACCCGTTTGAAGAAATCGATATCCAGTAAAACAAGTGCAAATGACACCCGGTCCTCTAACCATTCTTGAAGTGTCAAATCAAATGTCTTGCGATTCGCAAGCCCTGTAAGCCCATCGATCTGGATCTCATCATTAAGAAGATTCAAATGATTGCCTATGCTCTGGTGCAGCTGTTTCACTTCATAAATAAGGGAAGCGACCTTCGGCATCTGCGGCGGAACGGATTTCTTCGACATTACAGCTTCTTCCGAGAATCTTGCCAGCTCGTATAAAGGTAATGCAATATAACGTGCAACACGCAAGGCGATGAACAGAATAATGATACAAACGGGCAGCGCCTGAAGTATAATATTTAAGGCGAGCTTCCTGAGCGGTTCATTAAGAACAGAAACCGGGGTTTGCGAGACAATTCCCCACCCGCCCTTCGGTTCATAAGCATAGCCTGCAAAAAAAGAATTCTCTTGGGAGTTCATAATCTCGGATGATCCATTTTTTCCACTGATCACTTTCAATATAACTTCGTTACTTTGCACTTGCTCATTAATACGCTTGGGATCCGGATGAAAAATAAGGCGGGCATGCTCATCCACGACATAGACATATGAGCCGTTGTCATAAAAATGCTCATTCAGCAGCCGGCTCAAAACATTATCCTCCTGCAAATAAATCGTTCCGCCTGCGAAGCCTTTATATTGACCATTCGCGTCATAGATTGGTGATGAGATCAGCAGGATCAGGCGCCCCGTTGCCGCTATGTAGGGCTCCGATATGAACGAAGTCCTCTTCTCGATCGCTTGAATAGATGCTTCAGATGTAAGCTGGCTCCCTTTCAAGCTATATGACTGATCAGGCGTCATCCACTTAATATACCGGTCTGAATCCGTAATAACAACCGAATTGAAATACTGCTCATTCGCTTTAAACCAGATCCCCAATTCCTGATGACTAAAAGAAGACTCTCCGGCCAATTGAGCCAGGCCGTTCATGTTATCCTGCATAATATTCAGAATATCAGTCGTGTTGGAGGCCAGTTTCTTGGCGTACTGATGATTATTGTCCAAATAATTCGAGGTTAAAGATCTTATATTGGCACTGATCGCCAAATATCCTCCGACGACAGCGGTTATTAATACCGATCCAACAACGAGTAAACCAAGTATAATCCGAAGTTTAAACCCTTTGCGCTTTCTCACAGTGTGCCTTCCTTCGTTCCAAAATATCAATCCTGGAGACCCGATTAGTCAGGCTTGACCCAGGATCATTTCTCCATTGTACCAAAACTTAGGGTATTTTGGCGCTGATCCATAAAATTTTCAAGTTTTATATAAATGCCAAGGGATTTCTTCTGTCTATGTCGAAAGATTAATCCTCAATGAGGAGAGATATACATTTAAATTAGAGGGTGAAATATTTTGTGGGGAATCAAAGATATACTCCTTCAGCTTTTGTTTGCACTTTCACCATTTGTTATATATAACATCCACTACCGTAAGCTTGAGATTAATTATTCCAAACGGTTTATTCTGATTACCTGCTCATTCTGTTTATTGGTATCGATGTCTTTTCCCTCCAGCACACAAGAAGGCTTTATCTTTGACAGCAGGTATGTCATTATGTTTTTTGGTATTTTGTTTGGCGGGATATCGACAGGCCTGATCCTGCTGGGAGAATTCATCATTTACCGCCTTTACATCGGTGGCGCAGCTACCTTTGATGCATTAATTATTCAAGCATTCACCTTTCCTTTATCCATTCTTTTGTGCTCTCTCTACCACAAAATCAGAAATGGACATATCATCACTTTTGTCGCGGGAATCGGCTTTTCTCTCATCCCTTTCATCGAGCTCTACATAAACCACCCGGATTACATCATCGCAAATTTATCTTTCAATATTCTTGTCATTCCGGTTCAGAACTGTCTTGGTATCTGGCTGCTTGTCACTCTATTTAATAAATCCGTCCAGGATAAAGAATTTTATCTCAAGCATATTCAGAATGAAAAGGTAGAGGCGATCAATCAGGTCGCAGCATCACTGGCCCATGAGGTCAGAAATCCACTTACCACCGTTCTTGGTTTCCTCAAATTAATACGTTCGAACAGCTTTAACAAGGAAAAAACCGAGCGTTTCATAGATATCAGCATCGAAGAGATCCATCGAACTGAGCAAATATTATCTGACTATCTGTCGATCAGTAAACCACTTGAATGTATTCAACAGAAAATTGATCTGGTAAGCCAGCTGCGAACCGTTGTTGAAGTGATGACTCCGTATGCCATTATGAATAATGTTACGCTGGAAACAGAGTCTCTTGCTTCTCCTATCCTAATCTTTGGTAATCCTTCAGAACTCAAACAGCTTCTCGTTAATTTCATCAAAAATGCGATCGAAGCCTGTATGAATGTCCCTTGTGCTCGCGTTGGAATATCCTTCAGAATTCATCTTCAGAGGGTACAGCTTGTCATCGAGGATAATGGAATTGGAATGGATCAGGAGCAGCTAAGCCGCCTGGGCTCCATCTATTACTCCACGAAGAGTACAGGTACCGGACTTGGACTCACTTATTCTTATCAAGCAATCCGGTCCATGAACGGAACCGTCTCCGTGCAAAGCGAGCCCCGGTCTGGAACGAGCTTCACGATATCGCTGCCGCTGGCATAATGAGTGGTATGTTTAGCCGTAAAAAAAGCAGGTCGCTCAAGGGATGATCCCCTGGGCGATCTGCTTTTTTAGGACAAATACAACTGATGACCATACATTGCGGACAATTTTTCGACAGCCCGCTCCAGGATCATTTCATCAAAACCCTCTAATCCTTGAATTGCTCTAATTCTGTCAGCAGGCGAATCCTCTTTGTTTAAGTGCAGACTCCAGTTCACAATGTTCTGGATTGTTTCCTCGGATTCAAACTGGTGAAAATATATGTGCGCCTTGTACAAATAACTCTCTGCATGCTCAGGCAAGATGCTTAACACCTCATCAAAAGCCTCCAAAGCCGCCTCCTCATCATGATCCTTGTAATTGATCTGTCCTAATCGATAGTAAGCTCCCGGATGGCCTGGCTGCAGTTCGAGGAACCTCATAATATCCATTCTGGCTCTCGCATAATCCATCATGGCTAAATAAACAGCGCTTCGAAGACTGTACAGCCCTGCATAATTGACATCCAGCTCAATACCTTGCGAACAATCAGACAGCGCCCGTTCCAATTGGCCAGTCTCAAAAAAACATCCTGCCCGGAATTCATACAGTTTCGCATTACCGGAGGCCGCTTGAATAGCCTTGGTATACGAGTCAATCGCTAAATCCCATAAACCCATCTCTTTATAAATATGACCGCTTGCTGTCAAATAAGTAGGATGGTGTTCGTACTCAGGGTCCAGTTCAGCAGCTTTTTGCAGCTCCAGCATCGCTTCTTCATTCTTGCCCTGTAAATACAGCACATAACTCTGTTTGTTATGAATCTCGGATATGTCATTTATCTTTAATGCCTCCTGCAGAGCCTCTTCAGCAGCAGTCAAATTCCCTTTCTCAATATAAATATCTGCACGCTGGGTATAGTTAGCGGCATCGTCTTTTTCTAACTCAAGCAGCTTATCATTCAATTTAACAGCTTCGTCATGACGCCCTAAGCGAAACAGGGCATCGGCCATCCAGTAGCACACAAGCGGAGATTCCGGATGCAAACGGTACAGCTTCGCAATTACATCCGCAGCTTTGTCCTCCTCATCGTAATTCCGGTACAATCTGGCAAGCCCAAAATAGGCACGGAAGTCGTTCATATCCTGGTGGATGGCAAGCTCCAGATCCTCTACAGCCTCCGACTTCTTACCCCACTCTGTATAAACCTCCGCCCGTTTCAAATAGAGATCCACAGCACCTGTATAGATCTGTAGTCCTTCTGAAGCCGCATGAACACCTTTTTCATATTGACCTAACCGCAGGAACATGTCCGCGAGCAGCAGCCGGAATGAAAAGGTCTCCTTCATCTGTCTCTGAAAGGTGAGGAAGGCTCCGCGGCTATAATTCGTACTTGCATTGAACAAACTGAACCCTTGATCCGGCTCAGCTTCATATCGGTCAGACAAAACCACTCCCTGTAATAAGACGGATACGGCATGCTCCAACTCACCGATCAAATCGAGACATCTGGCAAGCATGCAATAATACATCGGAATGGCCCGTTCCGGATTTCTTACGCTTTCCCTGAAGCAATCAACCGCATCACCCGGATTACCGCTCTCATAATACGCCATCCCGAGCTCATAATAAGTGGATATTGCGGAATCCTTATCCTCTCGCTTGATCGATTCCTTCAGATCCCTAATCGCCTCATTGTACCTGCCAAGATCCTTATATGTAACACCTCTCGTATACCAGGTTATATAATTATCGCTATTAAGCTCAATCGCTTCGTTCAGATCGGATATCGCTTCTTCTTCCCGGTTCAGTTCCCGTAGAATATGGGCCCTCCGCTCGTAAGCCACTCCTGCTCCCTTCCATTCTATAACCTGTCCAAGATAGGCAATAGCTTCTTCCGAATGCCCTGTATGATGCAGCATCTCAGCGTATGTAATCTGATCAGTTAATGATTGTATAGCTCTATGACCTTTTCTAATATATCTGAGAGCCTTCTCTAGATCTTGTCGACTCTGATAATAGCGCCCGAGCTTGAGCCAGATTCTGTCCATTACAAGCATTTCTCTCACCCTTTAAGTTTGTATGTATGACATTATGATTCCAAATCATTCCTCATGCTTACTATATTACTTCATCATTACCCAAACCAAGTATAGCTGCTTATAATCTTATAAAAAAACAGGGAAACCTCGCGGCTTCCCCTCCTGCTCAGATTCAACTCATATTTTCCCTAAAATACAATCATATGTCCAGCCTCTTATTCAATACACCTTATGAATGACATCCTCAAAGTCCGGATTCTCCATATCGATATCATCCAGATCTCCCCAGCCCCCAAGCTCTTTAATCACATCCATCGTATTCATTTCCCGCCGATTGACTTCGATCGTAACCACATTCTCATTCACATCAGTTACGCGGATCGTAGGAGGAATTGCTGCAGTCTTTATGGTATGGGCCAATTTCAAGCCAGGGGCTGCCATCCCATGCTTCAGATAGGAATCGGGTACTTGAATAGCCCCTTTATATGTCACCGTAATTCGAGTTGGCAATCCAATCGTATCTCTCAGGGAACGGGTTGTTCCATCAAACGTCAGCTCACCGTTGTTAATAACCATCACCCGGCTGCACAGCTGTTCAATATCATCCATGTCATGGGTGGTGAGAAGAATGGTTTTGCCAAAATCCTTGTTCAGCAGGGTCAGAAACTGCCTTATATTCCGCTTGGCGTTCACATCAAGGCCAATGGTTGGCTCATCCAGGAACAATATATCCGGGTCATGCAGCATCGCTGCCGCAAGGTCGGCGCGCATCCGCTGTCCGAGCGACAGCTTCCGAACAGGCGTTTCCCAGAACGCCTTCAAATCGAGAAGCTCTGTAAACTGATCAAGTCTCCGCTGCTTATCGTTATTATCCACCGAATACATTTTTGCCAAAATATCATATGAATCCTTCACCGGCAGATCCCACCACAGCTGACTGCGCTGACCGAACACGACACCCAGATTCTGTACGACCCGGCGTCGGTCTTTATGGGGGTTCATTCCCCGAATGGAAACCTCACCGGAAGTCGGATGCAGAATACCCGTGAGCATTTTGATTGTTGTTGACTTGCCTGCCCCGTTCGGTCCTATGTATCCCACGAATTCCCCTTTGTTGACGGTAAAGCTAATGTTACGAACCGCTTCTTTAATCTTATAATCTCTGGAAAAAAGAGTTCTCAAACCAGCAAACCGCCCCTGTCTTACTACCGGGGTCTTAAATTCCTTGCGTATGTTATGTACCTCAATCATTCGTTATTCCTCCTTAGCTCCCAGCGCTCTGGTATTTAGTAATGCCATACCGCCAGAACCGAAGGCTGAGGGCAAAGCATGCTACTGCAACGAAGGCGACAGCCGGCAATACCCAGGGGCCAAGTTCCCCGCGCAGTATGTATAATGAAGGCACATAATTCACGAAACCAACAGGCACAACGATGAGCAATATAGACGACATCCATCGGGGATACAGGGACAGCGGATATTGCGCCGCGGTGCGTGCAGCATCTTCGGTAATGGTCTGCAGCTCATTGATCCGGGTCGTCCAGAACCCGAGTGTTGCTGTAGCAAGCCCGATCGAGAACAGAATGACAGCCCCTGTACCAATAATGAATACGGTCTGAGGCACGGCAATCCAATCGACCTGACCGCTGTTCATCATGCCGCTAATCGATAAGATCAGCAGGAATCCTCCCTGCAGCACCTCACCAAGCATGATGCGGAAGTTTTGCGGCATCAGTGCAAGCAGCACGGGCATAGGCCGGGTCAGCAGCTGGTCAAGCTCGCCGGAAACAAGGTATTTCTCCAGATGATGCACTTCATCCGCGAAGGTCCGATATAGTGTCTTCGAGAGTGTCATCACCGCAAACAAATATCCGATTTCATACAGAGACCAGCCTTGAATGGCCCCGAATTTATGAAGCACAATGGCAACCATCAAAAATTCTGAAATCTGAATGAGCGCAGCGAGCAGAGATGCAAGGACGAAGTTGAATTTGTACTGCATACGGCTTTTGATACTTGTTCGAATCAGCAGTCCATATAAAGAAATCCAGGATTTCATCGTCATCCTCCCTGTACCTCCACTTTACGGCGAAGGAATCCGGTCGCAAGAAGACATACCACGGTAAACAGAACGCACCAGAACAGCGTGCCCCATAAAGCCGAAGCATGACCTAAGCCGAGATAGAATCTAGTAGGAACATATAGCAGGTACGGATAAGGTGACCACCAGGCGATACGTTCAAGCCAATCCGGCAGCCATTCAATCGGTATGAAAAATCCGGCAAGCAAATTAATGAGAGCGTGATTTCCCCAATAGAGCCATGAAGATTCCGTTGTCCACAGGGCAGATGCGCCAATCAGATAATTGATGCAAATCGACAGATATGCGGCTCCGGCTAATGCAATAACGGCGTAAAGAAGGGAAGACTTTTGCAAAGGGAAGGAGAGTGAAAAGGCGAAATAATAGACGAGATAGATGGGAATGGATTTATACACGAGCTGGTAGGCAATTTGCCCCCATTCCTTGGCCATCAAGTGGCTGAACAAATGGACAGGACGCATCAAATCGAGTGAAATGTGGCCGGTCCTGACCGCCTGGGGTATACCCAGACCATTCGTAACAAAGCTTGCGATCCATAACGCAGACTGGGTAAAGGCAATATAACTTACCATCCCTTGCGTCCCGTATTCTCCTAGGGAGTAGTCTGCCCCTAGACCAATCCAGATACAGGCATACATGAAGCCAAACATCGCACTCGCGATATTATGGACCATATGTGCGCCCCGGTACTGCAAATTTCGGGCATAGGCCTTGGAAGCCAGTGTGAAATAAAGCATGGAACACCTCCGATAAGTAGTTGTTGACGGCATATCCGTCCACTTCAGACAAGGCGAAAATGAGAGAAGGACATTAGAATACCAGAACATTCCATTATAGGCAAGAGGTTTTTTGAGAGAATTACACTGCAAGCTTGAAGGAAGAAAAAAGAGGCATCCCGCAAGATCATAGATCTCTTGGGACACCTCCATTGATGGGATAATTATCCTTCCCTGAGCGCTTCCTCGTACTGTGACAGCACGTGCTCCAGTTCATCAAAGCGGACGAACCGGGCAACGCGGAATACTTCCTTCCCTTCAAAAAACAGGATTACCGTCGGCGCAGAAAACGCCAGGTAAGCTGAAGCCACCTCAGGTGCATCCTCCATGTAAACATATATGCCTGTCACATCAGGATGTGACTCCAGCATTACGGCAACCTTAGCCTGAACCGATTCACATACGCCGCATTGCCCTGTCTTTACGACGAACAGAACAAGCCTTTGCTCCTCGATTACATGCTGAATTGCCTCCTGTGACATTAATTGCTGCATAATATCTCCTCACTTTCATACCGTAGAGGGGCCAAGCTGTCTTTTCAAACACAGCTGGTTGCTGTTACAACGCAGCCCTCTTCAATTGACTATGGTACAAGTCACTGTAGAATCCACCCTGCTTCAACAGTTCTTCATGCGAGCCCTGCTCCAGAAGCTGTCCCTCCTTCAAAACCAGGATACGGTCAGCTTGCCGGATGGTATTCAAGCGGTGTGCAATGACAAAGCTTGTGCGCCCCTTCATGAGGCGCTGCAATCCTTCCTGGATTTTGATCTCAGTCACGGTATCGATACTGCTTGTTGCTTCATCCAGCACCAGCATAGCAGGGTCTGCCAAAATGGCCCGGGCAATAGCAAGCAGCTGTTTCTGGCCTTGGCTGATTCCGCTGCCCCCCTCCTTCAGAACCTTGTCATAACCGTCATTCAGTCGCATGATGAAGGAATGAGCATTCGCCAGCTTCGCCGCTTCCTCGACCTCCTCATCACTTGCGTCCAGACGGCCAAAACGGATATTGTCCCGGATCGTTCCTTCAAACAGGAACGAGTCCTGCAGCACAAATGCCATATGACTACGCAGGCTTTCCCGCTGAATCGTTGTAATATCCCGGCCATCTACCGTAATCATTCCGCTTTTCGGATCATAAAAGCGGGAAAGAAGCTGGATGAGTGTCGTTTTTCCAGCTCCGGTAGGACCGACCAAAGCGATCATCTCCCCCGGTTTGGCCTGAAAGCTGATCCCCTCAAGCGTATCAGAGTCACCATCTTTCTCATAGGAGAAGGAAACATTCTTAAAGGTTACTGCCCCCTCTATTTGCGCCAGCTTCACCGCTTTACCTTCATCCTTCGCTTCTACCTCTTCATCCAGCACCTCAAATACCCGCTCCGCACCTGCAATAGCAGATAGCAGCGTATTCCACTGGTTCGCCAGATCATTCAGCGGCCGGGTGAACTGCCTTGCATAGCTCTCAAAGATAACAATGACCCCTATCGAAATATACCCCTTAATGGCCATAATGCCGCCAATGCCCGCAACAATCGCAAAGCTCAGGTTATTAAGACCATTCATCACCTTAGGAATGAAGCCCGATATCGTTTGTGCCCAGAAGCCGGACAAGCGAATTTTGGCGTTACGCTCACCGAACTCCCGAATAACCCGCTCCTCTTGAGAAAAAGCCTTGATAATACGCTGACCAGAAAGCGTTTCTTCAATGTAGCCGTTCAGTTCACCAAGATTCCGCTGGCGCTCCTTAAACAGCGGGCCTGTCCGCCGGGTAATCCACCTCATCCCCAGCGCCATCAAAGGAACGACGATAAATGTCAGGAGAGTCAGAAGCGGGCTGAGCCACAGCATAACCGATACTGTTCCAGCGAGTGTCAGCACACTCGAAAATATCTGAATCGCAGAGCTGTTAAGGGTGGAGCTGACATTCTCAATATCATTCGTTAACCGGCTCATGATCTCACCCTGCTGCCTCTTTCCAAAGAACGGGATCGGAAGACGGTGCAAATGCGTGAACAGATCCATCCGCATCCGGTATACCGTCTCTTGAGCAATACCAATCATCCATATATTGTGGAGCCAGGTTGTTAATGCCTGAAGAACATATACAATAGCCAATCCTATAAGGAAGTAAACCCATGTCGGTCCGCCGCTTCCGCCTGACCTGCTCGCATCCATGAGGAAATCGTCCACAGCAGTCCCCAGCAAATACGGTCCAAGCAGCGCTAATCCCGAGCTTACCATTACCATCAGCAGGACGAGTGACAGCTTCCCTTTTCGGCGTGCTAAATAGGACCAGATGCGGCGAAGTGTCGCTGACCAGTTTTTTGCCTTAACATTTGATTTCCGGCTGAAAATCCCCGTGCCTTCTCCCAGTTCAAATTTGGGCCTCTGGTGACGGAATGGTTCAGTGATTGCTTTGAACATGCTGTACCTCCTCCCCGTATTGGGACTCATAAATGCGGCGATACAGTGAGGAGCTGTCCATTAAAGCCTCATGATCCCCTTGTGCAATCAACCGTCCGTCATCTAGCAGCAGGATATGATCCGCCGATGTCGTGGAGCTGATCTTCTGTGTAATCAAAAATGTCGTACAGGACAAATCCTTCAGTGCATCAAGCAACGCTGCCTCGGTCCGTACGTCAAGTGCACTGGTGCTGTCGTCCAGAATCAGAATGGCCGGCTTGCGAACCAGCGCTCTCGCGATGGATAAGCGCTGCTTCTGACCACCAGAGAGGTTCACACCCCGCTGACCGATCATTGTATCGTAACCGTGAGGCAAGCCCTCAATGGTCTCATGGATTTGAGCCCGTCTGGCAGCTTCCCGGATTTCCTCCATCGTTGCCTGCTCTTGTCCCCAGGCGATATTGTCTCGTACTGTGCCGGAAAACAGCAGTACTTCCTGCGGAACATAACCGATGCTTCGCCGTAAATGATCCGGGTTCAGCTTGCTCGCCTCTATTCCATCTACCCGGACTGTACCTGAATTCTCTTCATACAATCGGGGAATCAGCTGGACCAATGAAGATTTACCCGAACCTGTGGCGCCCATAATCGCAATACGCTCACCTGGACTCACCTTAAACGAAATATTCGACAAGACCTTAATATCACTTCCAGGATAGCTGAAGCTTACATCCGTAAACTCTACTCCGCCTTCCACTGCCTTGTTCCCCGTAGTCATCTGTAACTCATAAGCGTCATTCTCCGTCTTCATGACTTCCTCTATCCGCCCGGCAGACGCACGCGCTCTGGATAATACCATGACAAGTCCCGACAAGGCCGACATAGCTCCGATACAGCGCAGCGTATAGTTAAGCACTGCAACGACTTCCCCCATGGAAGCACCATTTCCGGTCGCAATATCGTTACGGCCGAACCATAGAATTGCAAGAATGGCCGCATTCATGATGATGAGAATAAAAGGCATCGTCCGCTCGGTCATCCGAAGCGTAGACACCGTATCCTTCATAAGCTGTCCGGAAGAACGGGCAAACCGCTGGGTCTCATGCCCCATTCGTACAAATACACGGATCAGCCGGATTCCCGTCAGGTTCTCCTGGATTACTCCATTCACTGCATCCAGACGTTTCTGTACTTGACGGAAGGAAACAGCAGCCTTTTTCATAATCCAGGCGATGAACATAAATAATGCCGGCACGGTCAGTACCAGCCACAGTCCAAGCTTCACATTAACGAAAAGTGCCATAATGATACTTCCCGATACGACAAGCGGAACCCGTGTCATAAACCGTAAACCCATAAACACCGTATCCTGAATCTGTGTCACATCTCCAGTCAGCCGCGTGATCAGAGAAGATGCTGCAAACCGGTTAAACACCGCATAAGAGAAGGATTGAACCTTATCATACAGCCTGTCCCGCATATCATATCCAAGCCCCTGGCTTGTATGAGCTGCGAAGAAGGAGCTGGCTATGCCCGCTGCAAATGCAATGACAGAGCTTCCCATGAGCACCCCGCCCCACATCCATACTACGGTTAAATCATTATGCTGGATTCCGTCATCAATAATTTTGGACATGATCAGCGGCTGCACTAACTCAAGCGTGAGCTCAATCAGCATCATCGCAAGCGCCGCTAAAGCGGCAACCCGGTACTTCTTCAAAAACGAAAAAACGATTCCCATTCACATTCCTCCGGCTTCCGGGCCTTGATGTCGCAACAGCGCGTTATGCGAAGGCCTTCCATAATAACATCAATATTTCGTTCATAACCACATATGTACATTATAACGTTTTTTTTCAGGCTGAATCGTTTAGAAATAGAAATTTGCTCGGGGAAGTGCTAAATGAATAGCCCATTTTTTTCGATATAGTATATAGCAATGTAGAAAGAAGAGGATGTCATGAATCTACCGCAGACGTTTACGTTAAATGAAGAAGGATACACCCTGATCCAGAAATTGGTGCTTTTCCGGATCGAAGAAGATCTGTCGTATGAACAGCATACCTTAAGGCTGATTGAAGAGAAGCAGCAGCATATCGCGCAGAAGAACGGATTCATTCACTCGCTGAATAAGGCCCATAAGGATCACGCAGCCGCAAAGGTCATGGAGCGAATCCGCCGCAAAGAGGAATGGAAAGCGTACTGGGAAGCGAAGTATTTGCTTGTACTCCCGGAAAGTCTCCGCAACACATCCACCGAGATGCTGATCAGCCAATACAGCGAAACGGCCAACGGGCGAGTACAGCTGTTTCTCATTATGCAGGAAGTTATTCATACGCCGATTTACTATGATATGGACCACTTTAAGAATGTTGGCGAAGAGGCCCATTTTGAAGCTCATATCGATAAAATTTCATTGATGTGCGGCTTCGGCCCTTGGGGCAAGAAGATTTATAAAAACACCGAGAAGTTCTTCATAGATATCAAGGATGAAGGCGGGAAGATGCTGAAATGGGGCATCACTGGCCTCGTCGGCATTGGATCCGTCGCAGCTGTGCTGGCACTGCCTGTCATTGCCCCCGCCGTTGGCGGGATGCTCGGCCTTTCCGGGGCCGCTGCTACAACGGCTGGTCTTGCCATGCTTGGCGGCGGCTCGATTGCAGCGGGCGGTCTTGGAATGGCCGGCGGCATGACAGTGCTTGTCGGCGGAAGCAGCCTGCTTGGTGCGATAGCCGGCGGCACTGTGGGCAAGATGCTGAGCCAAATTCCCCAGGAGGCTGTTGCACTCCAGATTATCAAGGTCATCAACCTGATCCACTTTCTGAAATCAGACGATAACCGTCATCAGGCTGAAACCATGGGGGCCTTGATCCAGGCTCAAAACATGTTCCTTGATTTCAAACAGCAGACCGAGAGAGAGATGGTACTGAACGGAATCTACAGCAATAAAAAAGACATGATGCAGATGTCACACATTTTGAACAGAGCATTCCGGCAGCTGATTAATGGTTAAACAACAACGGGCCCCGCATCATGGCGGAGCCCGTTGTTTCTTTTCTCAATAAGCTATAGATGAGATTTATTCTTTCGTACCCAACTTCCCTACTCTACCGATTTTAACGCTTCAATCATATCGATCCGCTTCAGCTTGTAATGCATGGACAGCATCACGATCCCGGAGAACAGCAGGGTTAACACCGCCGCATACCCGTAGCTCATCCACTTGATGTTCTGGCTGAACATCATCGCATCGACTTCAGCGGTCTTGAGCACAAATGAGTGCAGCCATATCCCGAGGAAATTACCGACGAAAATGCCGAGAACAGTCAAAAACATATTCTCCCGGTAAATATACATCGTGACTTCCTTATCATAGAAGCCAAGCACTTTAATCGTCGACAGCTCCCTGATCCGTTCCGAAACATTAATGTTAGTCAGATTGTACAGAACGACAAAGGCCAGCGCTGCTGCAGAAACGATAAGAACGACTACCACCACATTCATACTGCCCATCGTATCATCGAACGCGCTGCTCACTCCGCTCGTGAAGTTGACCATAGCCACTCCACCGTTTTTTATCAGCTTCTCCCCGAAGGCATCCTCCCACTTCTCGCTCGTATCCTTATACGTAAGAAGCTGCGCATTGACTTCCGGTTGATCACCGAAGACGGATTTATAATAGGAAGGTGTCATGTATAGATAATGCATCGTGTAATTCTCTGTAATATCAGCAATCTTGATATCAAACTTATCATTATCGTTGTTCTGGATCGTCAGATTGTCTCCAACACCTACACCATATAATCGAGCCAGCTTTTCTGTGATTACAGCGCCTTGATCCGTTAGCGGTATATTTTCACCCGACTTCCGGTCGTTCAGCAGGATAAAATCACTGAGCTGATCCGGAGATTCGGGAACGAATACGATCGCCTCCTGATTATTGACTCCCTTAGCGGTCGCCGTAACTGCGTCCTGAGTTACGTTCAGGACACCAGTTAGCCCCTGTATATTCGCAATCAGCTGGTCATAATCCTTCTTCTCCTGCTCACTGCTGTCGTCATGGAAAGCCACCGCTGCATTGTACTTCATGATCTTGCCGAACTGAAGCGGGGCGATTCCCCCGATTGAATCCTTCATCCCAAATCCGGCAAGAATGAGAGCCGCACAGCCTGCTACTCCGAGTACCGTCATAAACATCCGCTGTTTATAGCGGAACAGGTTTCTCGCGGTTACCTTTCCGGTAAAATTAAGACGCTTCCAGATAAAGCCTACCCGTTCGAGCAAAATACGCTGTCCGCTCTTCGGCGCTCTGGGACGCATGAGTACAGATGCGTTACTTCGCAGCTCGACCCGTGAAGCAATCAGCGCTGTCATCGTGGTGCACACCAGTGCAACAATAATTGAAATAATGCTGTAGCTAGGATAGAAGCTGATCCGTAAGTCAGTCAGATTGTACAGCGACCCGTAAGCATTAAAAATAATTGTAGGAAATAAGGTATAGCCCACGGCCAGACCTGCCGCGGAGGCAGTTACGCTTGCCAGAGTAGCATATACCAGGAACTTCTTCATAATGTCCCCGTTGCTGTACCCGAGTGCTTTCAGCGTTCCAATCTGAAGCCGGTGTTCCTCCACCATCCGTGTCATCGTGGTCAGACTGACCAAAGCCGCAATAAGGAAAAAGAATACCGGGAACGCCGTTGCTATGGATGAGAGCCGGTCCGCATTATCACCGAATTCGGTATACCCTGGATTGGTACTGCGCTCCAGAACATATGTCTTCGGCAGCTCGAGCTCATCCAGCTCCTTCTGCCCGTCCGCAATTTCCTTCTCTGCGTCAGCAATTTTCCGGTCTGCTTTCTGCTTCTCTTCCTGATACTCGGCCCTGCCTTTTTCATATTCCGCTTGGCCATCTTCAAGCTTCTTCTTCGCAGATGCGAGCTCTGCCTCGCCTTTCTGTTTTGCCTCGGCCAGATCCGCTCGACCCTTGTCGAGCTCTGTCTGCCCTTGTTCCAGCTTGCGTTCACCGGCTAGAAGCTGGGCCTGTCCCTCATCCAGCTGCTGTTTCTTCGCATCCAGCGTCTGCTGTGCGGAAGCAAGCTTACCGGAGGCTTGGTTTAATCCCTGTTCGAAAGAACCTACAGCACCGTTCAAAACGGCAGCATCTACAGCTCCGCTGAAATAACCTGAAACGACCTGTCCCAGCTTCTCATCCGCTGAGCCTGCTGCGGCAACCAGCTGCGACTTCCGCTCCTCAGTAATTGCTCCCGGCGGCAGCTTCGCTATTTGCTTCAGCGAACTCACGAGCTCTTGTCCTTGAGCAAGCTTCGGCTCCAAAGCCTTTTTCTGATTATCCAGCTCTGCTTGTCCTGCCTTTAGCTGGGCTTTCCCTTCGGTAATACGTGTTCGGTTCCGTTCCAGGTCAGCCTTGCCCTTTTCAAGCTCCTGCTGCGCAGCATCCAGCTTACTCCGGCCTTTGGCAAGCTCAGACTGGAGCTTCTCTACACCATCCTGATAGCTGCGTCGTCCCTCATCCAGTTCAGCCTTGGCATCCGCAAGCTTCTTCCGGGCATCCGCCAGCTGCTGCTTGGCATCGGTAATTTTTAGACGGGCTTCATCCAGCTCAACCTGTCCTTCCTTCTTAATCTCCTTCAGCCGCTCCTCAGGCTGATGCTCAAGCGCCTGCTCTACCTCTTCCTTATGCTGTTCAATAAGCTCATCATAGGCAGGGGTATATGGTGCGAGTGCCTCTGCATCCTTAAAGGTTAAGTAAGCTTCCGTATAGATATCCAGATTAAAATCCGCCTGCGGAATCACCACAAATACATCAGCCGTTCCCTTGCCGATACTGCTGCTGCCCCGTCCAAGATTATTGATGAACATCGGGCTTTTTACAGTCCCGACCACTTTGTAACTGATTGTCTTAAATGTATCCTTTAGCGCTTCTGAATCCGGATTCGTAAAGGTTATCGTATCCCCCAGCTTATACTCGCTTCCCATCTCTCCGTCTTCATCAATGACAATCTCACCGGTAGCCTGGGGCATTCTCCCTGAAATAAGCTTGTACTGATTCAGCGAATTGTCTTCAGAATAGGAAAATACCTTTGCAATGAGTCCGGTGTTATCCAGAAATACGTCCGCACTATACCCAGGCTGTACACCGGATACTTCCGGCACTGTTCTAAGCGTATCTATGTCTTTCTCTCTCAGACCATAAGTGGATTGAACCTTCAAATCCATCAGTCGGTGTTCCTTAAAATAATGTTCTGCAGTATTCAGCATATCGGGACCTGTTGCCTTGATCCCTGCGAAGAAGCCTACTCCTAACATGATGATGGCAAAAATGGATAAAAACCGCGCCTTGGTCCACCATATTTCCCGGAAAATATCAGTCCATAATGCTTTCTTTTTCAAAATAGTTAGCTCCTTACCATTCGATGCTATCGACAGAGACCGGATTCGGATTCATCACTACTTTCCGGACCTTGGCATTATTGATCTCAATCACCCGGTCAGCCATAGGCGCGATGGCCGAGTTATGTGTTATTACAATTACTGTCGTTCCGGTATTCCGGCAAGTATCCTGAAGCAGCTTCAATACCTGCTTGCCCGTATTATAATCCAGTGCCCCGGTAGGTTCATCACACAGCAGCAGCTTAGGCTGCTTGGCAAGTGCTCTTGCAATCGCTACACGCTGCTGTTCACCGCCGGACAACTGGGCCGGGAAATTGTTCAGCCTGTTACCCAAGCCGACATCTCGCAGCACCTTCTCAGCATCCAGGGCCCGAGGCGAGATCTGGGCAGCAAGCTCCACATTCTCTTTTGTCGTCAAATTCGGCACCAAATTATAAAACTGGAACACAAATCCGACATCCGTACGGCGGTACCCGGTGAGCTCCTTGCTGTTGAACTTGGCAATATCCGTCCCGTCTACAAGCACCTGCCCCTCATCTGCTGTATCCATGCCGCCCAGAATGTTCAGTACCGTTGATTTTCCCGCACCGCTGGGTCCAACAATGATGGCAAATTCACCTTTTTCAATTTCAAAATCAATTCCGTCATTCGCTACAATCGTGGTCTCACCCATCTTGTAACGTTTATATTCATTTTTTATCGATACAAATGACACTCTTTCCACTCCCATCTACCACTCTACGAGTGAATTTCCCCTTAATTGCAACATGTAAACAAGTTTATCACAAAAAAATAGCCCTATAAAAATATCATACCCTCAAAAGAAGTCATCTTCACACAACGTTCTAATTCTCCTGGTTTTTAACACACCAAATACCTCATCAGCAACATTTTGTAAAATTCAGCGTTTATATAAATGAGTATTTTTTCCAATATTAATTCGCAAAGGAGATATCTGATGAAAAAAATTAGCTGTTCTTCATTTCTTCTGCTCCTCGTCCTTGTTCTTTTGCCAAGCTCAGCCTTTTCCGCAGCATCATCTGAGTCCAAGGGAGTATCCTTCCCTGACCCGGTGCTCGAAATGATCGTCCGGCACGATATTAACAAGCCAGTAGGCATCATCACGCAAAAAGATGTCGATAAAATTACCGTGCTCGACACGAACAAAGTTCATGCCATGCTTGTAAATAAATTAAAGAAGCCCGGGGCCAGCACTCACCGAGTTGGGATAAGGAGTTTGAAAGGAATCTCGCAGCTGCGCAATTTAAAAACCCTTCGTATACAACTTAGGCATAACACAGCAACTGTAAGCCACACCATTAAGGACTTATCCGAACTTAAACATTTAAAAAATCTAAAGACACTCACCCTTAGCGGGGTATCCCTTGAATCTCTTCGGGGAATGGAACAACTTACGGGACTAACCTCCCTTGATCTCAGCTCGAACCAAATCAAGAATCTGGAGCCTCTTCAGAACCTGACCAAGCTGGAGCATCTCAATCTGTCGTGGAATCCTTTGAATCAGGGAACCAGCGGGCTAGCCCCTTTGAAGAAGCTAAAGAAGCTAAAAACGTTAAACTTGCAAATGAGTTCCATGGAAGACATAACACCACTAAGCCACCTTACCGAACTACAAACATTGACCCTGGGCGGCTCAGGTAATGGAAATCTCCAGCCTTTGAGCACCTTGACCAATCTTCGAAAGCTTAACATGGATTACTTTGATGCAACCAGCCTTAAGCCGCTAAGAGGAATGAACAAGCTGCAGGAGCTTTCGATGGTCTATAACCGAATCGAGGATTTAACACCGCTTGCCGATTTGAAGCAGCTCCAGATCCTCAACATGTCGGAGAATCGGGTGAAATCCTTGAAGCCGCTGGAAAACCTGAAAGAGCTGCGGATCATCAAAGCCCGTGACAACCAGATTGAATCCCTTGTTCCACTAACCAACTTGAAGCACCTGAAGTATTTGGATTTTATTGACAATCGGATTGTTTCCCTTAATGGGCTGGAGAATAAGGAGAACCTGGAAGTCGCTCAACTGCACTCTAACATTATTGATGTGAACAGCAGTTCTTCCGCTTCTATCCTAGCTCAATTAACAAAGCAAGGCACCGACATTGGTTACAGCACATTTGACCCATTCCCGGAAATCATGCTGTTTTACAAAGCGAAAAAAGTTTACGCATTCGGTAAATATTCCGAGCTATCGGCCGCTCCATTTGTCAGTAAAGGCAGAGTCTTCGTCCCGCTTCAGGTGATCAGCGACCTGCTGGGGGCCAAAGTGCAGTGGGATAAGGAAGCTCAAAAAGTGATTATCAAGGATGAGGGAGTCTCCATGGTCTTGCAGGTCGGCTCTATGGATATGAAATACAACGGACAAATGATTACCCTCGATGCATCTCCTATCATCTATGATGATATCGTTTATGTCCCTGCCCGTGCCATCGCAGAACGTCTCGGCATGCTTGTGAAGCCTTATTATGGTTACGGTGTTTCCATCAACTTATTTTAATCACTAAAAAGCTCCTTCCAAGCATTCGCCATGCTTAGGAAGGAGCTTTTTATTCGCTGTGGATCATATTCCACTTTATTGTGCATAATCCCCGGTATAATTAACAAGGGAGGCGTCTTGAACTCCGCTAATTTCACTTATACGATCTACAAAAGCCGTGTTATCATCGACGAGCCGTACTTCTACCGTCAATTCTGTAAATTCTTTTCGGACTGTTTTTGATTTGAGACGATGTTTCACTTTACTTAACTGCAGTTTTACTTCATCAGTCGCTTGGTCAGAATGCCGAATAATAAGTAGGAATAATTGTTCTTTTACCTTACGTCTCGATAGCCACAGTATCGTGATACCAATAATCAAAGAACCCAAGAGGGCAATCGGGTACAGCTTCGCTCCGGATGCAATCCCTGCAGAAATCGCCCAGAACATATAGACGATATCTAAAGGATCCTTGACCGCTGTTCTGAATCGAACGATACTAAGTGCCCCTACCATACCTAGTGAAAGAACAATATTTGTGCTAATGGTCATAATAACTAAAGCCGTAATCATTGTCATCAGAACAAAGGACACATTATAGTTATAGCTGTATACTACCCCGCGAAAGGCTTTTCGATAAATCCAGTAAATAAACATTCCAACAATAAATGAAGATAATAGACCCAGAAAAACGTCAATATAAGAGATGTTGCGAAAGGCTTCCAGGTTAAGCACGCTTTTTTTGATAATATCCTGAAAATTAAAATTATCAGCCACCCATGATTCCTCCAATGATTTTACTCTTTAAAATGATTGTTATTGACTTCACGACAAATCACATACTTAGAAATCGAAGATCGTACAAGCTCTGCCGGTTGTAACAGCTTGCGAATCGCAAACGGAATAAATGCATCGAACTTCACTTCCATGATGGTGACAGGTTCCGTTATCGCCTCTTTTAATACGAGATTTGTATCAAAAAGATCATAAGTATTGATGCCTGCTGATAGTTTTTTGTCAAAAGTAATCCTGACATTCCCCTGCTCGTAAACGTATGCTTCTCTTATGTAATCTACAATAGCTGTTGGACGAAAAGCGCGCTGGGTAAGTGCATGGTAAAAATCCCTGATTAGAGGAATCTCTCTATGAGAAAGCACCTCAGGATTTCCAGAGAGAATTGCGTCATACTCATTCCTTGAGATGGGCGCAGCTTCCTTATTTACATAATCCCCATACTTACTCTTTCGTTCCAGCGTGATTCGGTTATCACTTCCGTTATAGATCCGAATTCGATACTTTTCACGATTAAAAATACCGTTGTTCTTATCATGCAGTGAATGATTATGCGGTCCGTCAAAATACAAGCTTCGGATTCCGTATCCTTCACCGTTGATTGAATGTTCATCCATCCCCATATATGATGTCATTTTATGACGAAGAGTAATATATTCGTGCAGATGAATGTAATACTTAAATTCATGTCTCAGTCTTTTTCCTTGAATATGCACGCTTACTCCACCTCAAATTCTCTTAATCCATAGAAAAAAGTTCCTTCTTCATCATATATGATGCTATCAAATGCAATTTGGGAATTTCCCTTGGAATCACGCACCGTAACTTTCCAGTAGTAGGTTCCCTCAGGGAGTTCTTTCATTGTAAATTGAGTCGTTGAGATGCTCTTCTTCTCCGCTACGATCTGAGTGAATCCAGGATCACGTGATACCGTCAAATCATACAGAAGATCATCACCTTGCAAGTCGAATGCATTTTCCCAGACAAAATAAAGACTTCCATTGTCTTGATCTACATCACCTAAATAGAATGGTTTGGGCTTTTCCAGATCTTCAAGAAACAGCTTCTTCCCAAGCTCCGGTATTTTGGTGATTTCTTCAAACTCATTAGCAATTTCACTCTTTAATCCCGGTAGGAAATCCAGATCAGGTGAGCGGAACGAGAAAGTCTCCACCTGCTTCTGATATATCTGTAGCTGCTTCGCCACAGTTTCCTCATTTATAACTTTAGACAGCTCCTCAATTTTATCTTTCAACTGGTTAACATGCTGTTCAGAGCGAAAATAACGGTTATGTAGTATACCGCCCCAATAATTGCTTAATCCCTGCTGGTAATCACTTATACTCCGATTGTTTCTTTGCGATCCCCACCCTCCGTCATAGTCCCAAGGAAGGAAATACCATTTATTGGAATTAAGAGGCGAGTACAGGTAAAAATTATTCGCGTCCGTATCCATATTGTCCGACAAAATATTAAATGCCAGCCAGGTTAGATAATTATCAAGATCAAAATGCTTCTCCATGACCTCATCGATTGACATCGACATATCATTTACATCATCAAGCATTTGGATCAGCTTATCATGATCTTCCCGCCCTTTAATCTCAAGAATCGTCTCAAACTTCTTCTTATCGTAAGCCGGGTCAGACTGGGATTTTATTTGGTCCGGATATCGATTGAACTCAAAGAATGCTACTTTATACAAATGTCCATAGGGATCGAGCCAGTGGGACTTCAAAAACTTTTCATTAGGCTGTTCTACCTGTGTATAAAGGCCATAGTCCTTAAATACGGAATCGGATCCACCTTCAGAAAGGTCTTTCACATATACATGCACAAATTGTGTTCGCAAGCTGGTTATATTGGGAAGAGTCTCCAGCAAATCAAAACTGAGTTTATTTCGCACTCTGGATAAGTCTAATGAATGCTTATTCAGATTAATGGTTCTCTGATTAAGCCATAATCCAGCTTCATCATAAAGGCGGAGTTTGTATGATTTTTGAGAAGTATATCTGGCCGTATTACCCCGAAGACTGATTTTAGCGTTAGCCTCACTTGCTCCGTATCCAAACATCCCTTCAGAAGGACCCCTGCCATCCGGTTTTCCCTCCTGCATAATTACCTTTAAATTCTCTTCACTGTAGCGATCGGTATTTCGATTTAAGTTATACCAATTTAGCTCTGGAGTCTTACCTGATTTATCAGGGAGAACGGTGATGTACAATGTTTTGACTGAATCATCTTCATCTTTTGAATATATTCTCTTATCCTCAGATAATTTGTGCGTCTCTGATTCAGATGCAGGTGCAGAGCTAGTTTTAAGCTCCGGCTTCGTTTCTGCTTCTTTCCCTGTTGCATCTGTGCATGCCGAGAGAACCATTCCAGACAGAAGCAGCATCCCAATGATTGAAAAGGATTTTCCGATCCATTTGGATGGTGCAGCCGTTTTATTCTTCGCCTGGTGAAGTGGCTGGGAACAGAACGTATAATAATCAAGATTACGAAGTACATGTAAAAGTCTCATAATGCCTCCAATTAGCCCTAGTAAGGAAGCGATAAGCATCCCAAGTCCATCACTGCCCGTCTTCATTGACCATAGGGTGAAACCTAAATTCATTAAGATGAATGCTGAACTTAAAACCAATACTCCTCTTCGATCATCAAAGTACAGTAATAGATGAAGCAATATAAACATCATGATGAACAAAAAGTAACCCAGGACCAGTATCGTAAATACATCGAGCTGGGCCATTGTAAATCCAATCTTGGGGAGGATCTTCATCCCTATTGCCAAGGAAACAACCGTAAACAAAAGCTGCACTTGCATTAGAAAGCTGACGGATTGCACTAATGTTTGCTGCATTTCTTTTCTGGCGCGGTCTATTTCAATCCAGGTGCCCCCTTCAATAACATACTTATAATAGTTTCTGAACTTTACATAAAATGAGGTTTCCACAGATACTACAAACGTTACGAGTGACGGCACGACGGATAAAAACGCATAAAATACAGGTAAATCATAATAAAAAGATACTGCGTATCTCTCTGCAACCCATACACCTTTCTCACCTAGCCAATACACGAAACTATGCATGTAGATCCCCGAATACATAAATGTCCCTATAAAAAATAAGGACGGGTATTTTTTGAAGTAGCTGGTAAAGGCAAACAACTGCTTGGGCTGCTTTGCAGGAAACACTTGTTCAAAATGATAAAAGGACATCAATATAATGATCAGAAAACCAATATCAATAGAAAACACAGCTGCTGTAGTCGCATTCATAGAGGTAAAGGTGAGCAATATAAAGCCAGTCAATAGAGAAATCACTATTCCAATTAAGAATGACCGAACAATCCGGGTGTAATCCTTCAAAGCAGATAAATACACAGACTGCAGCCATACAACGACTAGCTCCATAAAAAACAGATAACTGGCAACCTTATATCCAATCCCGGCAGATACTCCCTGTAAAAACAACCAAGCTGCAAGTGCAGTCAAAGGCAAACAAATGATTAATGCCCCATAGAATGAGGAAAGAAGATGTTCATATTTCTTTTCAAAAATCATATCTGCTATAAATCGGGTCAACACCATACTGATCCCGCCAGTGATAATGATGGAGAAGATAAAAGCATATTGCATGGTTGAAATATACAATTCCCAATCCTGATATGTCCCATTACTCGCAATCATAAATCTTTGAAGGACAATAATTAGAAATATACATAACAACATCGGACCAATGGTTGTGAGCGTGGAGAAGGTGTATGCCTTCACATGATTAATCAGGCCTTGTTCTCTGAATAATTTTCTTAATTCAAAGCCGATTCCGGCCATGCTTCCACCCCCCCTAGTGATGCATAAAGCTTCTTATAACTGTTAATAAAATCTTCATATTTGTAATGACGGGAAACTCGCTTCAGTGCGTTATGTCCCATCTCTTCACGGAGCGTCTCCTCTTTGCATAGCTTAATGATGCTCTGTGCTAAAACTTCATAGTGCATAACCGGAGCAACAATCCCCGCTGGTCCAATACCGTCATTCAGTCCATAAAGCAATTCCTTGCAGCTTCCAACATTGGTTGTGACAAATGGTTTACTACAAGCCATTCCCTCCAGCACAGCCAATGGCTGCCCTTCACTAATGCTGGTTAACAGTAAAATATCCATCTGCCACAAGTAGTCCATCACTTGAACTTCTCCTGTAAAAATCACATCTTGAAGCTCCAGGGATTCCACCATTTGCAGACATTCAACATAATACTCATCATCCTCTTCGATCGGCCCCATAATCATTAATTCTGCTTGTGGTACTTCTCTTTTAACGATAGCGAAGCATTGAAGCATCGTTTTAATATCTTTTATAGGTACAATTCTGACGACTGCGCCAATCTTCACCTTTCCGTCCACCGGCCTTGAAGGAATGGTAGAAACATCAGGAAGATTAACTCCATTGGGAATAATACGAATTTTATCGGCTTCACATCCCAGTTCCACTTGTATTTCCTTATTTCGGCTAAATAAAGTTGTAATCTGATCTGCAGCATGGTAAACACAGCCTGATAGAGTGTAAAAATATTCAATCCATAAATCTTTAAAGTATCCCCTAACCCAATCCGCCTTTATTATTTCTTCTTCACGCTCACGCGAATAAATGCCGTGTTCGGTGAGAATCAACGGTTTACCATGAATATGCTTAGCTAATGCTCCAACGACCCCTGCATAACCAGTTGATACACTATGATATACATCAGCTTCAGGAACATCATGGCGAATGGTTAATATCAAAGGCATAATCATAGATCTTACTGTCCAGAACATCTCTGTAAACGGGACAAGAGAATATTTGGAACGGCACAGTTCTTCAACGACATCAAAATAATCTTTGCTGGACAGAAACTCCGCTGCCGACGTAAACCTTGAAGAACGAAACAAATCAAATATATCTTCCCATTTCACTTCACTTTCACCACCGAGCAAGGAACGAAGGGCTGTAATCTGTTTCTCTGCCAGCCTGAAGTGACGCCCCCATGCTCCTTCCTCATCCAGATAGGCATCAAGAAACACTTCCTTGATTTCAATAACGTTACCAGGAAGAACATACTTGAATTTTCCTTGCTGTTTACTTTGGGCACCTATGGCGTATATAATGAATTCATTTTCAGGCATTTCCCGGATCATGCTATGAATCCAGCTGGATACTCCACCGGTGATATAAGGGTAAGAACCTTCCGCAATTATGCATATTTTCATCGTTTATCGCCCAATCCGATTTCAAATTTTTCACTTTTCGCATTAACCAGATACGTATTTTGATCAATCTTGGTAACCAGGCAATTGTTCAATTTGCCTATTGCTCGTTCCGTTCGCAAAATATAATACAAATCACCATGATAGTTAGAGATCTCACCGCGAATGGAATGATCATCACGAGTCCATTTCACTTGTGAGTTCAGTGTTTTTTCCATTTCTATGGCCCCTTCAGCAGAAGTTGTTGCCCGCATCCATGGGTAAGTGGTTTTCAACCGATCCATTTTGAATGCAAAACCTTTATATAGCTCTTCCCAAGACATCTGCTTACCCCGTTCTTCGTCCAAGATATCGTCAGGATGGATAAAATGGGAGTAAACCCCAAGTTGAGTTATCGTGCTTGCCTCTGCCCAACGTACAAAAGGAGTATCTACATAACCCGACGTGATTCGGGGCATCTCAATAATACCGTCTTCCGCCACCTCAAACTCCTGCATATAGGACACATTGTTCATATCTTCTTCATACAACGAAGATATGACCATTAAGTCAGGCCAGGCCTTTTTCAACGCTTTCCTTCCCTCTTCGTCTAGCATGTTGGACGGTGGTACATAGGTTAACAGCTGGTATTTGGGAAAAGCCTTGTTCGTAAATTCAAGAGCCTCTGCCACCGATTTAGCCATTGTTTCCATGCTGTCCCAGGGGTTATATTCGTAATAATCAGCTATCTCCCTGCTGGTTTGCAGAGATTGATGATTATAGCCATGGATTCCGATCTCTCCACCGCTTTTAATCACCTCTCGTCCATAAGAGATCAGATTATGCCGATCCGCATCATCCGGATTCTGAAATGGCTCCTCGACCTTGTCGTTATAAGATTGAATAAGCACCGCTGTATATTTCAGACCTGTTCTCTTTGCCACTTTCAACATATCAGGCCACCAGATATCACGATAAAACTGCGGGATGTCTTTCTGATATGCCTCGTAAATGGCAGGAATCGTTCCTCTCCGAATAGGGGATGGGAAATCATCAATAAATACCAATTTTGAATTGAATATTGGATAAATAAAGTCCGGCTCTACCAAACTGATACCGCCCGCAAATAATCCCCTGCTAATTTTCACCTCCAGCATCGTTCCGTTAAAAACTAGAAAGGCGCCCTGCCCGTAGTTTTTTTTCCACATGAGCGGAATCCCCTCAAGACTGGAGGCTAGAAGTTCTACTGAATCGTCGAGAGCTACTGTATTAGCCACGTTCAACATAAACGGATCATCGATGACAAATCCTTTTTCTCCAATTAATACATTTGAATTAAGCTCAATGCCCTGTGTGCTCTTCCATTCACCAGTGGCAGTAATACCAAGTTTCCTATAAATTTGATAGAAAGAAGAATCCTGTTCCAAAATATTGGCAAACATCACGTATCCACCACGATTTACATAATCGGATACCAAGCTAATATCATCTAGGGAGTCCAATTGCCTATTGGTAATAATCGTGCTGACGCAGTTCTCCAACTTCAGATAATCATTGAAAACATCGGTGGTTTTTACATTCTTCTTCATATATTCCAGCGTCTTCACTGCATTATTCTTCACCAGAATACTTTCTTCATCCATCGAGTCGAAGATTACGCAATACATCAATTCATCATCAGCAATATGAGATGGAACATTAGATTGATTTAATATCCTGCGATCTTCGGCAAGGCTGCTGTTTTTACTCGACTGAAGGACATATTCAGACCGTCCAATTTGTAATACCAGTGTCAATATCACAATGGCGATCAAGATGATGTATACGTCGCGTTTAAAATGAATACTATTTCTCATCAGATCAAGCTCCTTCCGACCAAAATCTGACTAATGTCAGAGCGCGGTTTGAGAGACGGAGTGGTGATCTCTTTATCGAATCTACCGTTTCCTGAATCTTCAAATAGGATTTCATATAGAAATACACTTTCAGCAGGGAGAGGTAAGCCTCTTCACTATCAGGATGTTCCTTCAAGTTCGTTAATGCCGTGTTTTCTGCAGTTTGAAAGTCTCCTAAATCCAACTCTGTGTTTATCTTCTCCGTATAGGCTGCTTCGTTATTAGGAGTTATTAATATCAGCTGCTCTAGTACTAAAAGATAAGTGAACTGATACTTTCTCAAGGTTCGTGCATCTAGAAATCCGCTCTGCATGTACCCCTTCAGCACTTCAGCATAGTCACTAACGATATTGGCATCTTCTTTATTCACTTCATATTCAACAGATAACTGCTGCAAAGAAAGAGTTAACTTTCGTTTTATTTCCATAATCGCACTCACTGCATAATGAGAGGTCTCTGTATCCTCATTACTCACAGCTGTCTGCAAAATATCCATGTATTTCATCACGTCTTGTTTAAGCACGTCGATCATAACCGCTCGTCTGTCCGAATGATCACTTACGATCAGAGCTTCTTCAACAGATACAACATTAAGTTCTTTATGTCTCTCCAAGTTCATATAAAGCCCGCTCGTTTGCAAATCAGGCTCGTCATCCATTTCTATTAACTTCTCCAAAGTTTCTAAGTCCTTCTTTTGAAGCCATAATTTTGGCCAGAATACAGGGAACAACCATCCAACGACAGGGAATATGCTCACTAGAATCCACTTAAGCAACCACTCTCTTGAAAAAATGCGATTGTTCAGCAGCAATAGAGCACCCGATATCATCATGTATACCATCCAGAACAGCTCACCCACAGGCCATTTCTCCATCCATGACGGCTAATTTAATATTTTTCTTAGAGAAGCGATCTAAAATCTGGTCTGCGTCCTGAGAACCTGTATTCGACAGTAACAACATAATCTCGTTATTCTCCCCAATGCCTACGTAATCCGTTTCCCTGAGCAGACCTTTCACTTTGTCCGAAAATTCTTTCAAGGAAATGGAATCCCCGCTTTGAGTCAAAAGCATATATTGGATGTTATGTTTCTCTTTGGCTAACTTCTTATTATTTAATATCATGGCAAAGACTTCTTTTGTTAAAATCGTCGTATCCTTAACATAACGCTGGCTCTCGGTTGCTTTAATATAGGAGGAAGCTCTGGATAGAGCAGAGGAAACCAATTCTACGGTGGTTTTGAAGAGATTCTGGTAGTAGAGTGAGAATTTATCAAAGTTCATATCGTTAACTGCAATAACAGCCACGATTTCTCCGTTATTCATAACAGGCGCAGACATCATTGGAACATTCGCCGCGAACTCTTTATTCAGATGTACTTTTCCTTCCAATAACATTTGGCGAAGATAATCATGTTCTTCCACCTTTAACGATTTTAATTGAGTGCTTATGACTTCAGTAGAATGAGCAACAAGCCGCAGATAAGATTTGTTGGTATTAACCATATAGATCGAGACAGCCTTACTCTGCATTATCGATTCAATCACACCTACCGTAGAAGTGAATATCTCTTCTGGTTCAAGGCTCTCCAATTCTTTTGTAATTGAATAAATCTTGCCAAAGCTGTCACCGCTGTTCTGGATCCTTAGCTGCAGTTCATCTTTCACTTCACGAACTTCGGTATATACATTGTTTAAAAATTCATAGCGTTCTTCCATCTCACTGAGCTTGTTATCTTTCATTTCCATGAGGTGGTTCTTCCGTTCGATCGCATACCCTACGATCAGTCCGATGAATAAATAGACTGCGACATGGAAGAAGAAATTCGTGTCATACAGTAAAGATATGATCTCTCGGCCATCCGCCAATTTTTCATAAATCAGCAGTCCTACAGATAAAAAAACGGCAGTAATCGCTTGCCGATTCCCATAAATTATGCCTATTAGCACGATATAAAACATACTAACGTCAATAAAGGCATAAGCGATGTCCCATTGACTCAGTGTAAGCCAAGCCGTCACTGCGAAGGCTAATATATTTTCAGCGTAAGGTTTTACTTTTTGTATAGATTGTCTAAACTCTGTTGATGCTTCACTATGTACCTTCTCAGTAGCTGTATCGGACTCCACCACATTATTATCCTTGAACCATTCGTAGGTTTTAATTAAACCCTCTTTGTAGCTGTATAAAGGAATCCAGTCGAGATCACGTTTGATTTTTGTGTTGTTCAATACGGAGCGTTTAATATCTGCACTACGAGGGGATTGATATATTACATTCGCTGATCCATGCATATTAACCAGCACTTCAGCCAAGCTGTTTACAGAGCATTCTTGTCCGGTGGATAAATTGTAGACTCCTTTAAGGGAGGAATAAGATGATCTAAAGATAGCGTCCGCAACATCCTCTACATATATAAAATCACGGGTCTGCTCTCCATCACCATATATCACGAGGTCTTTCCCCCGCATAATATGTTCCATAAAGATGGAAACCACACCGCCTTCCCCCGCATTTCCTTGCCGAGGGCCATACACATTGGAGAATCTGAAACATAAGGTATCCAGTTCGTATATTTCACTCCACTTCGTACAGTAGGACTCTCCTACCAGCTTGCTTATCCCATAAGGTGAGATTGGGTCTTTAGAAGATGACTCGTCAATCGGGAAATCTTCATTTAACCCATAAACTGCGGCAGATGAAGCGAAAATGAATTTCTGAACCCCATACTTTTTCGACATGCTTAACATATTCACCAGACCAAGTACATTCGATCTTGTATCCAAATTCGGATTCTCTATCGAGGCTGTTACATTGACTTGAGCAGCCAAATGGACAACAGCATTAAATTGGTTGGAACGAAATATTTCCTCACATTTCGCGTCCTCTACAGATAATTGATAGCCTTTATGTTTAAACTTTACATTGCTTAAACATCCGGATATCAGATTATCAATGATGTATACTTCCCACCCCTCCTTGTTAAATCTCTCCGCCACATGGGAACCTATAAATCCATAGCCCCCGGTAATTAATACTTTCAAATTGTTCACCCCGTTACGAAGTTAATCAATCTATGGTGACTTGATAAATATAGGTAAGTGATTCGATATTACCACGTGTAGGAATAATTTACTATTAGATTTTTCTAATAAAAGCATAAAAAGACTACAATTACTTTAGTTGATTTATTTGACAAAATATTACTTTGTTCACAATAATACGAGTGAATAGCGCAAGAACAATATCAGTTTTTCCAGGATTCTAGCAAAATGGCTTGAAATATTTTCATTTTATCTGCTAAATTATTCGTATTTACGACATTAATCAACCCGCCGCTAACAGGAAGTTTATCTTTAATTAAATCCGATCTTATATACCCTATTTTGATTAAGACATGCTGATTCACATTCAAGTCAGTGAGGGGAATGGACATTTCCATAGTGGTCTTTGTTAGAACATAATTCGGTGCTTTAACATAATTCCGGATTTCAGACCAGTTCCAGTCATTCTCTCCCTCTCCGCTGTAAACATAAAGAATGCCATTTTCGAGCATATAATCCGCACCGCTGGAAGACCAATATGAATTTGTATATCCTGTTTTAAGACTATTATCTGTATTTAGAAATAGTTGGTTCTTCCCTTCTAAATTTTGTCCCTGCACAAGAACACTCAGAAAGTGTTCATCCTGGGTCGCTTTTAAGCTTTTTATATTACCGGTTCCTTTACTTAATACGGGTATCTTGCTCCAATCCTTCTCATTGCCGTCAATAACATATGGCTTTTTGCTGTTGTTCATGGGAGTAAACACATACTCCGAAGCACCAGCATCAACCGTCTTTCCTATTTTTCTTGGAGCCCCGTAATAATCATATGCTCCTTCAAGTCCTGAGTATGCCTTACCTTTGTCTATAGCAATTGAACCTGGCTTTAATCTTATATTCCCTGACCCTTTATCTACCCAGTGAGGATCTCCATACAAGGAATTCATATCATTTCCAGTCTCATTTTTATAAGTGCCCCAGGCCGTGTATTTAACTCCATTCCATTTCCACACGCTTCCCTTGGTACCGTTAAGTGAATACATCACGTTGAAATCCATCTTGTTTCCCGAACCGCTGGAATTTATTTTGTTTACCAGTAGTTTCTGTGAATTCGAATATATGATATTATTTAAAAACTGATTATTCTGGTTATTCCATTGCAAAGTGATATCTCCATCGCCTCTTTTCAAAGAATCGTTTTCGATAAATGTATTATTTATAATCACATTGCCCACGGCTCCGCCATTTGATGAACTTGCCCCTCCTAGTGTAATTCCAGAGCCATAATTATGATGAATATAATTATTTCTAACCGTAATGTGACTCGTATACTTTCCTTGTTTCTCACTAGCCAGCTCGATTCCAAAGTCATTCTGATATGAGTGATTCCTCTCAATAATAATATTCGCTGCTCCATCGGCATAAATTCCGGCAGCTGCGTGCACTCCGGTTCCATATGCCTGGTTATTGGAGGAATCAATATGATACACGGTATTCCCTGAAACAAGACCATTACGAGTCTGGTCCACACATGGTTCTGAGCATGCTCCATAAAATCCAGCGAGTTCAATGCCGATGTTATTATTTTCGTAAACTTTATTATTCGTTATTTCGAACCCGTCTATATTTCCGCTTAAAGTGAGCGATTCACTCTTCCCTAAGGTCAAATGGTGAACCTGATTATTATCAATAATAAGGTTAGTGATGGGGGTGGCTGTATTCCCTAAAACATGAATTCCATGAGCATTTCCACGATTTGATGTATTCCTGATGTGATGCACATTATTCCCTACAAGCTGTATATTGCTGCCCCCATTGTAAATTCTGATGCCAGCGGGAAAGACAGAATGGTCTGATGTTCCCAGATTACGTATTTCGAACCCTTTAATTTTCACAAAATGTGCATTGGAGAGAAGCACCAGAGCCGGGTTGGAGCTCTCCAATTGAAGATTAGTACCATCAATCACAGGCACCTCACCCATGTAGTTTTCGAATTGAATCATCCCCGATTCCTTACTGCCCGAAGATTTTATGGATACGAATTCTGAATAAACGCCACCTCTGACAAAGACCGTTTCACCTGGTTTGAGCGTATCGGCCGCCTTTTGAATCGTTCTCCAAGGACTGCTTAACGTACCTGGATTGCTGTCATCCCCTGAGGTGGAAACATAGTAGATCTTCTGTTTATTTTCATCAGCATAAATAGCGCTTACATGATAGTTAAACAAGAATATAAATGGGAGCAAAAGTAATGTTAATGAGCGTAGTTTCAAGTTACTCCCGCACTGATATCTGGACATAATCAACTTCCTTTCTGCTTTTATAAATAAGAATGAATATCTTTGATATATTTCCTCAAATAATAAACCAGATATTAACTGTTATACAACATTTTTCAGGTTAAAATACTGACTTTGTTCCATTTAATTTATATGCTCCTGCCGCAAAAAAAAGCTCCCCACCGTAATACCGGTAAGGAGCGCTTCTCTTAGGTTATAAAAAATAATTCGTAATCGATTGATCACTTGCCAAAATGGCCTCACTATCAAGCTTTTTCTTCAAATACTTCTTGTCCGAGGAAATGAAAATATTCATGATTAGATCCACAACGAACAGGAACGTAATATGATTGGACATCAAGGCGCTGTTGCTGACCGAAATTTTATCCGGTACGATCATATCAACAACCGCATTTTCCGTGATCGGGGATGAATCATAACAGGTGATCGCGATCGTCTTCGCCTGATTTATCTGGGCAATAGACACAGCATCCACAATTTCCTTCGTGGAGCCTGAACGTGAGAATGCGATCATCACATCCTCCGGGCTGCACTGGGAAGCGGCTATCTTCATCGCCCGGCTATCGCTGATCGCTTCTGACATAATGCCGATGATGGCAAGACGATTCTTTAGCGCGGTGGCTGCCAGGAAGGAGTCGAACAGCCCGATCAGGAAAATCCTTCTCGCACCCTTCAGCAGATTAACCACCTTATGCAGCTGTTCCTCCGTAATCAGCGCCGAAGTATTAACGATCAGCTCATTATAGTCAAGCGCAAGAGCATCAATTGCATTGATCTCCCGTCTTTCTTTTTTCTTCGCCTGCATGTCACGATAGAAAGCATCCTGGGCAAAAGCGATCTTAAAATCGTTAAATCCTTTATACCCTACCTTTTTACAAAAACGGTTAATGCTTGTCTCTGACACGCCGATTTCGTTGGCAATCGCCGTTATGGTGTTCCGTGTAATAAATTCGGGGTTATGAATGACAAAGTTAGCAATCTGATTCTCCCCGTATGTTAATTTCTGTGTTTGCGATACAATTTTTGCAATAACAGCGGGAACCTGTGAAGACATGATACCTCCTCCTACCTACCAATGAACACTAGCAAACCCCATTATATCACACCGCGTAAGGTATTGATAAAGCGCTAAAGCCACGACTTCCAATGCTCAACCCGGCCTGAAAACTGCTCCTTGGAGAGCTCTTTATTCTGCATCAGGTACTCATAATCAAGCACATTCGGCAGGCAGGGCAGCTGCGTAAGCTCCTTGCAAAAGGCATGGGCCGCAATCTCACTAGTCTTCACCACACTGGAACGCTTCACGAACCATTTTCCAACCCTGAACACTTCAATGGGCTCCAGCTCTTCATTCGTAAATTTCCCGGATTGATACTCAAGATAGTGGTAGAACTCATGTGCTAAATGAATATCGATCAATCGGGCCAGCTCGGATCCCTCCGAGTTCATGCCAACCACCGCTTGATAGGATTGCTTCAACCCGGCCAGAGAATCAGAATAGACAATAATCTCTGGCGGCTTCTTGGCAAAGTCGATCTGTGCACGAAATTGCACCTTGTGGAACGTACCGGACCGACTCGTGATTTCATAGCGCAGACCTGCCTCTTCACACAGCTCCCGAATATCCCTCCCGATAAACGGGACGGCTGCTTCCCGGCCTCTGGCAAGGGAGCTTCGCACGTAATACGGGATCTTGTCTTTGGGAATTTTATGAAACAGCGGATCCTGTTCCAGCTCTGCACATGCCATCGTCTCGTCATCTAAAGACTGTACTGCTTCACGAGTCGTCATCATTGTCCTCCCCCGCCCCTTACTACTGATATGCAACCACAATCATTTCATCTTCTGCACGAAGCATTTCCGTTTCAATTTCCAGGATTGACATCAGCTGCTCTTTCGTTTGCATGCCTGTGAGATCCAGCATCTTCTCTTTATAAAATACAAATACCTTCGGGATGGTCGCATTCGCATCCGAATAAATCGTATTGTCATCCAAGAACTCGCTGAGCAGTCCGCCTTGCTGAGCTTTCGTCAGCTTCTTGTACTGTACATTGGCTTTCTTGAAGCGCACAACACCTTCCCGGTCCAGCACACTTATGCTATTCGATTTCTTCTTAATAAGCCCAAAGAAAGATTTCTTCACATATTCACTGGCAAACAGGCTCCAGCGCCCGCTTCTCGCGGCAAGCTTCGTTGTCTCCAGAGGCTGGTCCACCGATTTGGCAGCAATGACAGCCATCTCCTGATCAGACATCGCTGTTTGCCCTAAATCCTTGGAGCGGAGCTCGGTTGATCCGGTGGCTACCGCACGCAAAATATTTTTCTGGCTGTCGATTTCAATCGTAACCTCAACCGTCTCTTCACTGGCACCCGATTTTACGATGCGCTCAACAATCTCGGACCTTATCCGCTTGATATCCTCATCAGTCGGATTGACAACCGTCCGTTCCAGTTGCTCCTTCACCATAGCCAATGCCACACCAATGGTGGATACATAAGGAGCATTGTTCGCGATCTTGCTCTTTAAATTTTCACGCTCAGCCATCGCCGGCACAAGCACCGCACCGCTTCCGCCGCCGCCTACAAGGGTAACAAAGGAGCGGTCCAGCTCATAATCCTCAATCATTTCATTGACCGTCTTCATCGTTTTGTCAATTGCGATGTTCATAACCGCTCGGGCGGCCTCTTCAACACTTAATCCGACATGTGCTGCAAGAGCTTCCCACGACCGAATCGCCGCCTCTTTATTCCCTTGAGCATAGTCGCCTTCCGGAATATATCCAAGAATATTCGCTGCTCCGGCTAAAGTATAGGAATACTCCTCCCCGTTCTCACACTCAAGTATGATGTACTCCGCCGGATCGCCTTCCCTTGGACTAACAAACTTCACCTTGGGGTTCACAATTTGCTCTGTCTTCGCGAATGCCTCATAAGCTTTACCGGCAATATGCGCACTCCGCGGGCCAACATCCGTAATTTTACCGCCGGACACCCGGATCATGCTGCCGCCCGCAATACCAAGTGTACGTACATCAAGCGACTGAAGGTAGGTTCGGTGGCCTCCCACCTGTGCATTCTTGATCATAACCTTACCGTTCTTAATGACAGAAATATCTACACTGGTGCCCCCGACCTCGAAGAAAATACCGTCCGAGATCTTCTCATACATCAATGCACCAGCCACGCCTGCAGCCAAACCGGACAGCATGGTCAGAATCGGCCGCTTACGCACTTCATCAATGCTCATTACACCGCCATCACAGCGCATGATCATGAGCTGGGACTTGATATTCGCATTTTTGACGGACTTCTCCGTCATGTTGGCCGTCTCCATCATTTTCGGGATGAGCGATGCATTTACAACCGCTGTTCTTGTCCGCGTCTTGAGGCCGTACAGCTGTGAAATTTCATGCCCGCCTGTTGCATAAATGCCTTTTCGATTCGCAATTTCCACAATCCGCAGCTCATTTGTCGGATCATCAACGCTGTAGGCTTCTGAAGCGACAATAACCTCGGCACCCTGTCTTACAAGATCATCAATAGCTGTCTCGATCTGATCATCTTTTAAGTCTTTGGAGTCCAAATACATATGATATGTCTTCAGATACTTGCCTGGAGCAAGCTCGATATCACCAGGGTTCGATTCCGAGCGTGCACTTAGGCCATCAATCCCCGATCCCATGCCGATAATACCAACGGAAGCAACGTCCCCTTCAAGAAGTGCATTCGTTGCCTGTGTTGTTCCATGAGCGATAAAAGTAACATCCTCCGGCAGAATGCCCCGGCTTGCCAAAATTTTGTTCAATATCTGTACGATTCCCTTCGCCACTCCATCCTCGTCATGGTGAGTGGTTGGAATCTTCATCTTCTCTATGACTTCATACGTTTCGTTATCAATAACTGCCGCGTCTGTAAAAGTCCCCCCGACATCTATTCCTACCCTTACTTTTCTTCTCTCCATCATTCTCCTCCTGAAGTAACAGGCGGGACTACGCATAATAGCTGCGTCTCCCGCCCGGGTTTACCTGCCGGGTTAAAAGACCATGAAAGCCCCGATCAGCATCGAAATAAGAACGGAAACCATCATCCAAGGCAGTGTCTTTTTCAATATTTCGTTAATATCACTCTTTGTAAAATCAGCAACCCAAACGTTGTGAGAGTTCGTTGGATCGGATACAGCCTGCACATTACTTACGACACGCAGTGCGAGCATCGCAGCAATCGGGGTCATGCCCGCCGATACGAACAGTGCGGCAATACCGCTTCCGAGACCCCATACGTTCAGAGGACCACGGTAAATAGCAAGCGGTGACAGCAATGTAAAGAACACGATGTACATAATCGGATTCGTAGGCAGTACGGCTTCAATCAGCGGTGAGATGAGAGACGATACCTGCGGCGCCATAACGGAATTCAAGAGAATACCGATACCAATCATGAGCGCCATCGCACCAGCGATGTCCTGAATCCCTTCAATCAAAGCACTGGAGAGCACATGAATCGGGCGTTTCGGCCAAGTTAGCAGAATCGTTACCAGCGCACCGATCACTACAGCCGGAACAATATCGAGCTTAAAGGCAAATACGAGAATAACCGGTACCAGCGGGCTGATGAGCGCAATCGTTGGAACTTTTTTACCTTCTCCCCCGCCTGTAGTATTTGGCATAGCCCATGCTTTACGGCCTTTACCGTCTTTTTTAATATAGAAAATAATCATAGCAACCGATAATGCAATCAGCGGAAGGGCTGCTACCAGCGTGTAATCAGCAATCTCCGCAACGGAGAGACCAAGAACATCCACATAAACCGCCCAGTTCGAGACATTGAACAATGCGCCTACACCCACTGCAGAGACTACAACGATCGAAGCAACAAATTGGGAAATCCCTGCAGTAAGCATGATCGGAATAACAATCGTACCCACGAGGATAACCATGCCGAGACCGCCGGCTGCGGAGAAAATGATAGATGCCGTAGCAAAGAACAAGACTGCGATCAGTACCGGTTTATCCCCGGCGAGCTCAGCCGCTTTTCGGATAATGGATTTCGTGATTCCAACTTTGTTTAGAATTTGTCCGAACCAGGCACCGAACACGAGGCCGGCAATGGCACCCGACAAACGCATGGAGCCGGCTGACAGAATCGTCTTAGCAATCGTTGCCGTTTCAGGATCACTGGACATCCACGGAACCCCTGCAATAACTGCAAATATTACAGCCATTAAAGGTAAAGCCAGTATCGTCGGAAGTTTCCGGGCCATCATTAATCCGACAAAGATCAGAAAGACGAGTAAAATACCGATGGCTTGAAACCACATTAACGTTGTCATTTCAATAACCCCTCTCAAAAAGGTAACTGCTGTGTATTACACTTCCAAATAAGCTCCTTGCTCTTTAAGAATCCGCTGTACTTCCTTGATATTTACCTTCTGAACATCGAGCCCCTCCTTCGCAGCCAGCGCTGCTGCTACACCTCCGGCATGGCCAATAGCACCTGTAGTCGGTGTTGTCCGCATTGCCGCCTGCGCTTCGAACGTTGCCGAAATACAGCGGCCAATGACGATGAGATTCCGTACAGACTCGGTAATCATGCAGGAGTAAGGAATGCTGTACATTCCGCCCCATTCCAGCTTCTGATGCTTCGTTCCTTCGCCGTCAGGACTATGGATATCAATCGGATATCCTGAGTGGGCAATCGTATCCTCAAACAGACGCTGCTCCAGCAAGTCCTCAGCTGTAAGCGTATACACTCCTTTGATCTGGCGGGAACCACGGACACCGATAGTTGGGCCTGTCGATTCCACAACTGCATCCTCAAAGCCCGGAATATACTTCCGTACGAACAGCTCCAGCTCACGGCACTGCTTACGCCCTACCATCTCAGCCCGGCTCAGGCTCATCGCATTTGTGGCATCATGACCCAGTATCCGGGTCGTGTTCATAATGACCTCACCCGGGTTGTTCGTCTCGAAGAACAGAATGTTCTCTCTCGGGATTGAAATCTCACCCTTAGCCTTTGCTTCCTTGAACAGGCTGTCAAATCCGCCAACGGATAGCCGCGGTGCCTTCTCGATAATTGATGTATCCCCGTTATATAGAGGGAAGTCCTCCGGATGTTCGTGGATATACTGTTTAACCTTGGGGATATCCACGTTATACATTTTCATCTTCAGGGTCATAGGCTGCATGGCCCCGTCAGATTCCCTTCCCTTCGTAAATTCCGCTCCGGCCCCAACAGACAGGTCACCATCACCCGTGCCGTCAATGAATACAGATCCTTCAATTTCGCTGAGTCCTGACTTGTTGCAGACCGTAATACTCACGATTCGGCCATTCTCAGTCTTCACACCTGCCAGCATCGTGTGGTA
>NZ_CDSE01000031.1 GCF_001373415.1 Paenibacillus dakarensis
CTGGCGGGTTACGGTACGGGTGCAATTATGGCTGTTCCGGGTCACGATAGCCGGGACTGGGAGTTTGCGAAGCAATTCGGGCTTGATATCATTGAAGTTGTAAAAGGCGGAAACGTAGAGGAAGAGGCGTATGCCGGCAGCGGAGAACACGTAAATTCCGACTTCCTGAACGGTCTGGACAACGAGGCTGCAATTGAAGCCATGAATGAGTGGTTGGAGAAGAACGGAAAAGGCCAGAAGAAGGTAACTTACCGTTTACGGGATTGGCTGTTCAGCCGCCAACGTTATTGGGGCGAGCCTATTCCAATTATCCACCTGGAGGATGGTACGATGAAGACCGTGCCGGAGGATCAGCTTCCGCTGCTTCTGCCGGATGTCGATCATATCAAGCCTTCCGGAACAGGAGAATCACCGCTTGCGAATGTGACGGAATGGGTTGAAACGGTTGATCCCGAGACGGGCATGAAAGCCCGCCGTGAGACCAATACGATGCCGCAGTGGGCAGGCAGCAGCTGGTACTATCTGCGTTACATCGATCCTCACAATTCGGATGAGATCTGCTCCAAGGAGAAACAGAAGGAATGGCTGCCTGTCGACCTGTATATCGGCGGGGTCGAACATGCAGTGCTGCACCTGTTGTATGCCCGTTTCTGGCATAAAGTGCTGTATGATTTGGGGGTTGTCGACACTAAAGAGCCGTTCCAAAAGCTGGTTAACCAAGGTATGATTCTGGGTAACAACAATGAAAAAATGAGTAAATCTCGCGGTAATGTCATTAATCCTGATGATATCGTGAATGAATATGGTGCAGATACACTGCGTGTGTATGAAATGTTTATGGGACCGCTCGAAGCGACCAAACCTTGGAATACCAATGGTGTTGAAGGTATGCACCGTTTCTTGTCACGAATCTGGCGTCTTTTCATCGGTGACAATGGTGAGCTCAATTCCAAGATCGTTAATAGCGAAGGTTCGGATGAGTTCAAACGAATTTGGCATAAAACAATCAAGAAGGTAACAGATGATTTGGAACATCTTCGCTTTAATACAGCGATCAGCCAGCTGATGATCTTTATTAATGAAGGTTATAAGGTCAATGAGCTGCCGCGTAAAGCGATGGAGAACTTTGTACAATTGCTGTCTCCGTTCGCGCCACATCTGGCTGAAGAGCTGTGGGGCCGTTTAGGTAATAGCGAAAGCATATCTTATGTGTCCTGGCCTGAGTTCGATGAAGCCTGGACAGTGGATGCTGAAGTTGAAATCGTTATTCAAGTTAGCGGTAAAATCGTAGAACGTACCAAGATCGCTAAAGATATGGATCAGGAAGCGATGAAAGAATATAGTCTCTCCCTTCCAAATGTCAAGCAGGCGCTGGAAGGAAAGAGTATCCGCAAAGTGATTGCGGTGCCGGGTAAACTGGTCAATATTGTGGCCGGTTAACTACATTGCCGAAGGTATTATCCAGTTTTTCAAGATCCTCATCATACTTGTTGTGTGTGGTCGTGATTAATTGGTGAAACAGGCCGTCCAGTCTATTTTCGAGCAGGGAAAGGGCTTGGGCGGTGATGCCTCCAGGTACAGCCACTCTCTCTTGAAGTTGTCTGGGAGAGAAACCTTCCTCCGTAAGTAATCTGCCGGTTCCAAGCAGCATTTCCCCGGCGAGTGCATTTAGCGAAGGACGGTCGGCACCGGTCATTTCGACCGCGGCATCAATCCATTTTTCCACAAAAAAACTCAAAAAGGCAGGCCCGCAGCTGGAAAAATCGGAAGTAATCCGTGTGTGTGATTCCAGTACCTCGGTAGGCCTGCTAATAAAAGACAGGAGGCTTTCCAAAAGCAGCCTGTCTTTTTCTTGTATCCGTGATCCATAGATACATAAAGATACGCCGCTTCCGGTCTGGTTGGTAATGCTGGGAATGATTTTAGCCACCTTGCAGGGGATAGAGGATTCAAGATGATATATCTGGACGGGACTCGTTATGGATACTGCGATCTGACCGATTCGAAGATGTTCATGAATTTCGTCGAGGACGGGTTTAAAGTCTCCGGGCTTAACACATAGAAAAAACAAATCGCTCTGTGATGCAGTTTCTGTATTGCTTCTGCATACAGTTAACCCGGGATGGCGTTCTGCCAGGTCAAGCGCTTTTTGTTGAGTCCGGTTACTGACCTGTATTTGTTCAGGCTGCAGAGCCCCTGATCGTATGAAAGAATCGATCAGCAGGTTACCCATGCTGCCCGTACCGATAAAGCCGACCTTCATGTGTGAGTTTCCTCCTTTCGTGCTTTACGGCATAGAAATACCGTTTCATATCGTTAATGTATGCATCTGGATTACTGATTCATGACCGATTGGGAGAAGAATTCGAGAATTAGATTGCTATATTATGCTTTTATAATAATCGGACGGAGATTTCGTTCGGGATTGGAGAGATATGAATGAGGCGAATTCCGTTGGGATGGAGTATTATAACTGTATTCATTGGCTGCGGATTGATTCTGTTTGCCGGAGGAAATGATCATCTGATGGAGGGCTGGGAACCGCTCAATGCGGAAATCCAGGAAGCGCTTGGCTTGCAGACGGAGGGCACACCAAGGATTGAATCCGGAAAGGAAGCTCCCACGCAAGTTAAAAAAAAAGATTCATCTGACGCAAAAGTGACCGTGAAAGAGGCGAGTGGTGAGGCAGCGACGCCCTCAGAAAATGTTTCAGTACCCATTGCGGTGGAATCTGTAGCCGCTTCTACGGAGGTTAAAGAGCCAGAAGTAGACGATCGTGCTTCAACATCTGACCTGTTAGGGAAGATCAATATCAATACAGCTGATCAATCAACGCTTATGGATCTGCCGGGGATCGGGGAGAAAAAAGCACAGGCCATTATTGATTACAGGACGAAGAACGGGCCGTTTCGCAGTGTGGAGGGTTTAATGAATGTAAAAGGGATCGGTCCTAAGATGCTGGAGAAAATGATGCCTTACGTTGGGCTTTAACCCTGTGCTACAATGAATTCAGATAACTACTAGGAAACAGGTGAGCTGATCATATGAGTACAGATCAACGAAAAGATTGGGATACTTATTTTATGGATATCGCATTTATGGTATCCACTCGGTCACAATGTCCAAGGCGCCATGTGGGCGCTGTGCTTGTCCAGGGCAAGAAGCTGCTTGGAACGGCTTATAATGGAGCTCCTATGGGGGTCCCTGACTGTTCCGAAGCGGGATGTATGATTGCTGAGGACTACGAGCTTGTCACGCTTAATGGCAAGGAGGAAATGATTAAGAAGCAGCGCTGTATCCGAACAATCCATGCAGAACAGAATCTGCTGCTGTTTACAGATCGGATTGATCGGGAAGGCAGTACGGTTTACGTGACGGACGAGCCTTGCTGGACGTGTGCCAACATGCTGGCAAACAGCGGGATTACTGAGGTGGTTTTTCATAGATCTTATCCGAAGGATACTGAAAAAGTAAGCCGTATGATGAAACAGAAGGGAATTCTCTTCCGTCAGCTGCTTAGCTATGAACCGCCGGGAGAAACGTTAATGACGGTTTCAGATTAACGAATTGGATAATGGAATAGACAACAAGAACATAGGATGACGATTGAGGAAGGACCTCTGGATGCTTAGGCAGCCGGAGGTCTTTTTGTTTTTTGAAGTCATTGATAGAAGAGGAGATGTGGATGTAGTGACCCATAGACCGCTGCTTGTTTTTGCTTGCTGCTGGGTTCTTGGCAGCGGGGCTGCTTGTATGTATTCAGGCTTGAAATGGATATTTATTATCATAGGTCTGGCAATCCTGCTCGTGGCTTCTCTCATTTGGCGGGGGGCAGGAGCTGTTTATACAGGCTGTATGATCTTCGCGCTTCTCTTTTCATCCGTATACTGGGAGTGGAATGATGAACGCAATGTCAGCAGTCTGAGTTTCCTGCTGGAGGATGCAGGAGCTGCAGACGATGGAATATCTGTAGTGACTGAAGGTGTCCTTGCATCTCCTGTAACGGTGGATGGCGATCGGGCTGATTTCGTGTTTATGATCCATCGTGTTCATCCTTATTCGGAAGACTTTAAGGAAAAGGTTCAAGTTCAAGTCAAACTGCTTACCCAGGAGGAGAGGAATACAGCTCTGCTGTGGAGGCGTGGAGATAATATGAGAATTAATGGTCAATTAGAGACGCCTTCCATTGCCCGGAACTTTGGAGGGTTCGATTACCGCCAATTTCTGAGAACCCAGGAGATACACTGGATCTTCAAGACCAAAGGTATTGAAAATGTGAAGGTTAAGGGGCATGAAGAATGGAAATGGAGTTATGTGCTCCGTCTTAATGATGAGGTGCGTGAATACATTGGCGGACTCGTTGATCAAGTATTCAGCGGAGTGAACGCAGGATATATGAAAGGTCTAATTATCGGTGAGAAAGGGGACTTGGACCCGGATACGTTTGCCGAGTTTTCCAGACTGGGTCTTACACATATTTTGGCGATATCCGGAATGCATGTCGCGGTATATGTTGGTTCATTGTTATTTGTTTTTTCGAGATTGCGTTTGACCCGGGAAACATCATTGACTGCAGTGATCTTTTTGATACCTCTTTATGTGCTTTTGACCGGGGCAAGCCCGTCTGTTGTACGGGCAGGCATGATGGGGATGATTGGTTTATACGCCGCCCGGAAGGGATTGCTGAAGGATGGGATGCATATTTTAAGCGCTGCTGCCTTGATGATGCTTTTGTGGAGTCCATATTTTCTCGTCAATGTCAGCTTTCAATTATCGTTTCTTGTAACGGCGGGTTT
>NZ_CDSE01000032.1 GCF_001373415.1 Paenibacillus dakarensis
AATAACCGCCGCTTTTTTTGTTGATATTTGTTCAATTTATATAAATAAAATTCGGAAATTGTATAATTTAGGAAGGTATAGAAGTGAGTCTATAGAATTAGATGTATGAACTGAATTTTACATGAATAGTTCCGTTAGTCTATATGCAATGGGTTATAAGACCTGCATGGGTAGAGGAGGCTATATATGACTTATATTGCTCATATTCGCGAGAGCGACCAGACGCACCAAAGTGTTGAAGAACATCTGCTAGGCGTGAAGGGTTTAGCTGAATCTTACGGTGAAAGTCTTGGCATCAAACATATTACGGGATTGGCAGGAATGCTGCATGACATGGGCAAATATACGGTTTTATTCCGAGATTATATACTCGAAGCCGTTCGCAATCCGCATGCTCCACCTAAACGGGGAAGTGTAGATCATTCAACGGCAGGCGGGCGAATGCTATATACACTGTTCCATACTGGGAAAATCGATCGATATAAAGGGATTCTTGCAGAGGTTGTCGGAAACTCAATTATTTCTCACCACTCTTATCTGCAAGACTTTCTAAATCCGGATCTTGAATCAAATTATTTACAGCGAGTACGCGACAAGATTTTAGATGAATTTGATGCGAGCAAGCAGCATTTTTTTAAACAAGTGATGGGTGAGGAAGATTTTCAGCGCTATGTTGATCAAGCTGCCCTAGAACTGGAGGCCTATCTTACTAAGAATTCCTCACTTAACTATGAGGCCAAATGTATGTTTCTTACAAAGTTTGTTTTCAGCGCTTTGATTGATGCCGACCGGACGAACACGAGATGTTTTGAAGACAACCGTGAGGAAGAAACTGAGCAAGAACCACAGAAGCTCTTCAGTACCTATTACGACAGACTGATGAATGAGATCCATTCCTTAGCAAAACACAAAATCGCCGAGAATCCTATTAATGTACTCAGAAGACGGATGTCTGAACAATGTGATAGGTTTGCTGAGAAGCCGTCTGGTATTTACACATTATCGATCCCCACAGGTGGGGGGAAAACATTGGCGAGTCTTCGATATGCTCTCAAACATGCAATAACTCATAACAAAAAACGTATTATCTATGTCCTGCCATATACAACAATCATAGAGCAGAATGCGGCAGAGGTACGCCGTATTTTGCAAGATGATGTAAATATTTTGGAACATCACTCCAATGTGGTTGAGGATAATTACGATGACGATGAGTTCATGGACGGCATGGTCAATATACGCCAAAAACTGAAGCTGGCGAAGGATAACTGGGATTGCCCCATTATATTCACAACGATGGTGCAGTTTCTGAATGTGTTTTATGCCAGTGGCAGCAGGAACATTAGAAGGCTTCATCATTTAAGTGAATCGGTCATCGTGTTTGATGAGGTTCAAAAGGTCCCGGTTTCGTGTGTGTCTCTATTTAATGAAGCATTAAATTTCTTGAACAGGTATTGCCATTCCAGTCTTGTGCTATGTACTGCTACTCAGCCAGCATTGGATTTTGTGGAGCATCGGTTGAATCTGAGCCCAGACGCCGAGATGATTGATGATCTCGATGAGGTTATTGATGCGTTTAAACGTGTGGAGATATGGGATCATGCGACGGATGAAGTGCTCAACAATGACAGTTTGACTGAATTTATTGCAGAGCGAATGACGGATGTGAGCAGTATTTTGGTCGTTTTAAACACGAAATCCGTAGTGAAAGAACTGTACCAGCAGTTGAAGATGATAATGATCGACACTCCGGTATACCATCTGAGCACCTCTATGTGCGCGGCACACCGGAAAAATATATTGGATGAGGTACGGGATCATTTGAAGAATGGAAACAGGATCATCTGCATTAGTACGCCATTAATAGAAGCGGGAGTTGACGTGAGCTTCGAATGTGTCATCCGATCCTTAGCAGGACTGGATTCCATTGCCCAGGCGGCAGGCAGATGTAATCGGCATGGTGAGCGTGAGCTGCAGAAGGTGTACATTATCGATCATGAAGAGGAAAACTTAAATCACCTGAAGGAAATAAAAAAAGGTAAACGCATCACCAAGAAAATTTTGATCGACCTGAAACGAGATTCGACCTGTTATGGCGGGCATCTTCTGTCCGTTAAAGCGATGGAAAAATATTTTCAGGAGTTCTATTCCGACCTTAGTGAGAATCTTAATTATTCACTTCCTAAGTTAAATACAAATATGACAGCGTTATTATTTGGTAATAAAGTCGACAACATATTCTATCAGAATTACTGCACCAATAAAAAGGAAAGTCTCCCTTTATTTTTGGCTAACAGCTATAAGACGGCGGCAGAGAATTTTCATGTTATTGAAACCCTTGCAACACCGGTTATTGTTCCTTATGGAGAAGAAGGAGAAACAATTATAGCGGAATTAAACGGGGCAAGCCGAATTGAGGATATGAGCAGATTATTGCGAAAAGCGCAGCAATATACGATTAACTTGTTTCATTATGAGCTCGACCATTTGGATAAAAACGGTGGATTAGAGAGTTGTTTGGATGGGCAGATCTTAGTGCTCAAAGATGGGGCTTATAATTCAGAGTTTGGTTTGGACCATGAGAATGATAGCTGGACGGGATCGACAATAATATAAAAACCCATCTTTTTAAAGATAGGTTTCCACATCATACAATATATTTTTCAATCCACACTACGGTTAGGCAGCGACAATAGCGATAGTCATTATATCATGAACAAAACTCCAAATTAAATATTCATATAATGTATTATGTATTTACAAAATATATAAAGTTGGTTTATGCTACATTTAGTTAAATTATTCCTATTTCAGTTAAGGAGGTGAATCAATGAGAAACGCTATTGAATTTGTTGTTTATGGCGATTATGCGTTGTTTACAGACCCGTTAACCAAGCTGGGCGGTGAGAAACTCTCTTACCAAGTGCCAACATACCAGGCAATGAAAGGAATTGTTGAAAGCGTTTACTGGAAGCCGACGATTTTATTCTACATTGATATGATTCGCGTTATGAAACCTATCCGCATGGAATCAAAGGGTATTCGTCCTATCGATTATGGCGGAGGAAATACTTTGGCTAATTACACGTACCTTCAAGATGTTTGTTACCAAGTGAAATGTCATTTTGAATTCAACATGAATCGTCCGGAGATGGCATATGACCGTAACGAAAATAAGCATCACAATATATTGAAGCGATCTCTTCAAGCTGGAGGGCGTAGGGATATTTTCCTTGGGGCACGAGAGTGTCAGGGATATGTGGAGCCTTGTGTTTTTGGCGAGGGTGAAGGATTTTATGACCATTATGGTGATATTCATCTTGGAAATATGGTTCATGGAATCAACTACCCGGATGAGACAGGCCGTGATCAAATGGAAGTAAGATTGTGGAACCCAGTAATGAAGAACGGCATCATTACATTTCCAAGGCCGGAAGAATGTACGCAGGTTCGTAAAGTTTCAGATATGAAACCAAAGCTTTTTAATGAATCCAATGTTGAGGCCGTTGATGACCTGCTGGCCAGATGGGGAGAGGAGGGAGATGTATGAGCTGGCTGTTAAATTTGTATGAAACGTATGAATCGAATCTGGATCGTGTAGGTGAAATCGAAAGGACGTATGGCGGTCGTGAGTTCACACTGTTACCTGTATCACATACCACCCAGAATGCGCACATAGAAGTGACTGTGACGGAAGCCGGCGAATTTCATTCAGCTGAGGTCATTGATAAGAGTGACGCGAGCACATTGATTCCGAGTACGGAAAAGTCGGCGAGTAGAGCAGGATCAGTGATATCTCCTTATCCGCTGCACGATAAATTGAGTTATGTGGCAGGGGATTTCAGAGCATTTGGCGGTACGATCAAGGGGGAAGAACCTTTTGCAACGTATATACAAGAGCTTCACAACTGGGCGGAATCATCCTATGCACATCCGAAAGTAAAAAGCATTTATCAATACTTAAGCAAAAGAACCCTCATTAAAGATTTGGTAACACACAAGATGCTTTGTGTTGATGAGGACAATCGCCTTATAGATAAATGGGATAAGAAATATGAATCTTTATATCCTGAGAAGCCTGCAATTTTTAGTGTAATTGCTGGTGAACAGGACAGTGCCTTTATCCGTTTTAATGTCTATTCACCTCGATCTATTATGGCTAAAGTGTGGAAGGATCCAGAAATGTATGATTCATTCATTCGATATTACCAGGAGCATTTGGGGGATGAAGACATTTGCTATGTTACAGGGAAAAGGCTGCCCAGCACCGATAAGCATGCGAATAAAATACGAAATGCGGCAGACAAGGCCAAGTTAATTTCGGCCAATGATACCAGCGGATTTACTTTCAGAGGCCGATTTAACCAAAGCAAGGATGCGGCAAGCATCAGTTATGAAGTATCGCAGAAGGCTCATAATGCATTAAAATGGTTGATTAACCGTCAAGGTAAAACGATAGACCAAAGAGTATTCCTTGTGTGGGGGAATGATGCACTTGATATTCCAGATCCAACGGAGGACACCTTTGCTTTAGACCCTGATCTAACTCTAAATGTTCCCGTGAAATCGAATACAAACGATACTTTTGCAAATGAATTCGATAAAGCACTGGATGGATACAAGAATAAATTAACCTCAAAGTCAGGCGATGTGTTTAAATCTGAAGTGAATATTATGGTTCTTGATTCTGCGACTACAGGTCGAATGGCGGTTCTTTACTACAGGAATCTAAATAAGGAATTGTATCTTGAAAAGCTGATTAAATGGCATAAAACCTGCGCTTGGCTTCATAAATACCGGAAAAATGCAGAAGGCTTCACCTTATTTTATGGAGCTCCAGCGACCAAGGATATTGCATTTGCAGCTTACGGGCCTAGAGCTAGCGACAAAATCGTCAAGGGGCTTATGGAGCGAATGCTACCGTGCATTATAGATGACCGTGAAATTCCTGGAGATATTGTAAATAGCGCATTTCACCGGGCATCTAATCCGGTATCCATGGAGAAGTGGGAATGGGAAAAAACACTTAGTATTACATGTGCCTTAATAAACCGACGGGAGGGATACCAATTGGCTTTAGATACGGAAAATACGAATCGTGATTACCTGTTTGGACGCTTGTTGGCCGTAGCAGATGTTCTGGAAAGAAGAGCCTTAGGAGCGGACGAAAAGAGGTCGACAAATGCGATCAGATTTATGAATTCTTTTTCCAGACATCCGGAAAGAACCTGGAATACCATTCAACAGAGCTTGCAGCCTTATCAGGCACGAATGGGAGCAAAAGCAATCTATTTATCCAAAATCATTGATGAGATCGCCTCCAAGTTTGAGATTGAGGATTTTAACAATAAGCCTTTATCCGGAAAATATCTATTAGGATTTTATAGTCAACGTCACGAGCTTTACCAATCGAAAGATAAAAATGAGGATGCCGTAGAAGCATCTGAAAATGAGGAGAGATAAAATATGAGCAGCCTGGATCATAAAATTGATTTTGCAGTGGTGTTGTCGGTCACGAGTGCCAATCCTAACGGAGATCCTCTAAACGGAAACCGTCCAAGACAAAACTATGATGGATACGGTGAAATTTCTGATGTGGCTATTAAACGTAAAATCAGAAATCGTCTGCAGGATATGGGAGAATCTATTTTTGTCCAATCCAATGACCGTAAGGTGGATAATTATCAGAGTTTAAGAGATCGGGCAGATGGAAACTCGGAACTGAACAAAATTTTGAAATCGAAAACAGGTTCCAATGATGAGTTTGCAAGTATAGCATGCCAAGAATGGATAGATGTTCGGAGTTTTGGTCAAGTCTTTGCCTTTAAAGGTACAGGAAATGGCGGAGGAGTCTCCGTTGGCGTAAGAGGACCGGTTTCCATTCATACAGCGAAAAGCGTTCATCCGATTGACATCACAAGTATGCAAATTACGAAAAGTGTTAACTCCGAGTCTGGAAAGGACAGGGGCTCCGATACGATGGGAATGAAACACCGCGTTGATTATGGTGTTTATGTTTTCTACGGAAGTATCAACACACAGCTAGCCGAGAAGACCGGGTTTACAAACGAAGATGCAGATAAGATCAAGCAGGCGTTGATAACGCTATTCGAGAATGATTTATCTTCAGCTAGACCGGAAGGAAGCATGGAAGTGCATAAAGTATATTGGTGGGAGCACAGCTCGAAACTTGGCCAACACTCATCAGCCAAAGTGCATCGTTCTTTATCCGTTGAATCTCGGGTAGAAGAACCTAGGACATTTGAAGACTACACAATTGAACTGAATGAGTTGGAAGGTTTAAATGTAGAGATTATAGATGGACGTTAATGAAGATGATCATTACCTGATGCTTTCCGGTATTCAGCATTTTGAATTTTGCAGGCGCCAATGGGCGCTCATTCACATCGAACAGCAGTGGGAAGAGAATGTGAGAACCGTAGAAGGTCAATATCTTCATAGGAAGGCTGATCAACCCTTTATCAGAGAGAAGCGGGGAGAGAAGCTTACCGTACGAGCAATGCCTGTGAAATCGGAGACGTTGAAATTAACAGGTATCTGCGATGTCGTAGAGTTTATCCAAAGTGATGAGGGTGTTGAAATCTATGGCAGCGAGGGAAAATACTTAGCTTTTCCTGTAGAGTACAAACGGGGCAAGCCGAAAATGAATGACGCTGATCTTTTACAGTTAGCTGCACAAGCTCTGTGTCTGGAAGAAATGTTGCTGTGCGAGGTCCGGGTTGGTTATTTTTACTATAATGAGATTAAACACAGAGTCGAGGTTCAGCTAACAACAGAAATGAAAGATAAGGTGAAGTTCATTGCGGCTGAGATGCATGATTATTATCGGCGCAGGTACACCCCCAAAGTGAAAACCGGATCTTTTTGCAAAAATTGTTCTCTTCAAGAGATCTGCCTACCTGAAGTCATGAGCAAGCGTACGGTGAGGAGCTATGTTGAGGGGAAGATCAAAGAATGAAGAAGCTCTTGAATACATTGTTTGTTACGCTACCGGATGTATATCTGTCGCTGGATGGGGACAATATTGTGCTGCTGAAAGAGCAGGAGAAGCTAGGGAGACTTCCGCTGCATAATCTGGAATCTGTTGTGGCATTTGGATATACAGGAGCAAGCCCGGCTCTTATGGGGTATTGTGCTGAGAGAAACATATCCATAGTCTTTCTAACCATGAACGGTAGATTTCTGGCAAGGGTGGTGGGCTCAAGCAAGGGAAATGTCGTTCTTCGGAAAAAGCAATGCCTTGTATCTGATGATGAGGTTTTGTCGGCGAGAATCGCACGCAATTTTATTATCGGCAAAATTTATAATCACAAGTGGATTCTTGAACGAATGACCCGAGATTACCCACTGCGAATCGATGTGTCCGAATTCAAGGCTGCTTCCCAGCAGCTATCTTCTATTATGGTGAAAATAAGACAGTGTGAGGACTTGGATCAGCTTAGGGGATTGGAAGGACAAGCTGCTTTAGCCTACAATCAACGGTTTAATCAGATGATTTTACAGCAGCAAGAGGATTTTTATTTTCATACCCGTTCTCGTAGACCTCCCCTCGATAATGTAAATGCAATGCTATCCCTTGCTTATACGCTGTTGTCAAATGATACAGCATCTGCCTTAGAAGGAGTTGGGCTGGATGCATATATTGGATTTTTGCACAGAGATCGGCCTGGACGAGCTTCACTTGCTTTAGACATGATGGAAGAGCTACGCGGAATCTATGCTGACAAGTTCGTGTTGTCCATGATTAACAAAAAGGTAATGAACAAGGAAGACTTTGTGCGTAAGGAGAACGGGGCTGTAATCATGACGGATGACGGCAGAAAGAAGTTCCTGAAGGCATGGCAAACCAAAAAACAGGAGAAGATAACCCACCCATACCTAGGTGAGAAGATATCTTGGGGGTTGGTACCGCATGCACAGGCATTATTATTGGCTCGTCATTTGCGCAATGATTTAGACGAGTATCCTCCATTCTTATGGAAGTAGGTGCAGTATATGCTCGTTTTGATCACGTATGATGTGAGTACAATGAGTAGGGAAGGTCAGAGAAGGCTGCGAAAAGTGTCTAAACTATGCCAAGATTATGGTCAGCGTGTCCAGCATTCTGTCTTTGAGTGTGTGGTCGATGCTACACAATTTGCTAAATTAAAAATGCAGCTGATAGACATTATAGATGAGGAACAGGATAGCCTAAGATTTTACCAGCTGGGGAACCATTACAAAAATAAGGTTGAGCATGTGGGCATAAAAGCAGCCCTCGACATGGAAGGTCCGTTGATTTTGTAGTGCGAATGTCAAGTGCACATGATTTTGCAGGGGGATTCGCACTATATAATATACTTAATTTTTATTTAAAACCAAAATAAGTAATTTATATTGATGTGTATTCGACAATTTTAGCGAAATTATTGAATAAATGACCGATTTTTCGGTGAAATTTGCTTGAAAGTCGGAGTCGCACCCTTCGTGGGTGCGTGGATTGAAATTTTCAAGGCTTTCCCCTCCCCGTATGCGTCTTCGTCGCACCCTTCGTGGGTGCGTGGATTGAAATCGACCATCAGAAGGTAAAAGAGATCGCCGAGATCCGGTCGCACCCTTCGTGGGTGCGTGGATTGAAATTACATCCCCGGAATTGGTAAATGTCCCTCTATAAGCGTCGCACCCTTCGTGGGTGCGTGGATTGAAATATAGGGGACTCAGATAGTTTTTGATTAAGTTCTTCGTCGCACCCTTCGTGGGTGCGTGGATTGAAATATACCACAAACGATTGTCGCTTGTGATCGTATCGGTCGCACCCTTCGTGGGTGCGTGGATTGAAATTTCTTTCGCTACGCCAACTGAAGCGTATGAAGCAGTCGCACCCTTCGTGGGTGCGTGGATTGAAATAATATACTATGAGCGAGCTATTTATCACAAGCAACGTCGCACCCTTCGTGGGTGCGTGGATTGAAATTTTAAGGTAAAACTCTCGAAATGTATATGCTTCGGTCGCACCCTTCGTGGGTGCGTGGATTGAAATCGTTATGCGGGCCGATTACTGGGCGTCCACGTAGTCGCACCCTTCGTGGGTGCGTGGATTGAAATCCATGTGGTAGCTGCATACACCGGACCGCCCCAAGTCGCACCCTTCGTGGGTGCGTGGATTGAAATTCCCCTGGGTGATACTATCGACTTAATCAAATACAGCGTCGCACCCTTCGTGGGTGCGTGGATTGAAATATTCATACGGGCGTTATACTCGGCTTGCTTATTGAGTCGCACCCTTCGTGGGTGCGTGGATTGAAATTGGTATGGAATCTGTGAATAATGATGTTTCAACCAGTCGCACCCTTCGTGGGTGCGTGGATTGAAATCCTGCCGTACATCTCTTGGCTGCGCGTCACCCGGTCGCACCCTTCGTGGGTGCGTGGATTGAAATATTTGGAGGGGTACTGTGCCCATTCTCATAGTTAGTCGCACCCTTCGTGGGTGCGTGGATTGAAATCGGGTTATAGCTGTCCAACATGGCTTTCCATGGGTCGCACCCTTCGTGGGTGCGTGGATTGAAATATTACGTTTGTTTCATCCGTTTCCATCGAATAATGTCGCACCCTTCGTGGGTGCGTGGATTGAAATCGAGGGCTGAGATGAGTTCGAATCAGAACTTATTCGTCGCACCCTTCGTGGGTGCGTGGATTGAAATCGTGCTCAATTAAGTTCTATGGGGATCGACCCTGTCGCACCCTTCGTGGGTGCGTGGATTGAAATGTTTTGAGGTACAGCTCAAGGGGTGTCCGAACAGGGTCGCACTCTTCGTGGGTGCGTGGATTGAAATTTCCTACGATCCTCTTTGCTCTATCTCGAAGCCTAGGTCGCACCCTTCGTGGGTGCGTGGATTGAAATAATACGCTGCAGACCTCACTAAAAAGAAATGGGGGTCGCACCCTTCGTGGGTGCGTGGATTGAAATGTTTGCATCTTGTGCGGCTCTTATGCTGTCCTCGTCGCACCCTTCGTGGGTGCGTGGATTGAAATATTCAAGACGCACAATGCTATTTTAGCCAGCTAAGTCGCACCCTTCGTGGGTGCGTGGATTGAAATGGCACTCTCGGCAAGGGAATCGCTAAAGGTGCGCGTCGCACCCTTCGTGGGTGCGTGGATTGAAATTTCGCGCGTAATCGCCTCGTATGGAGCGAGTGTAGTCGCACCCTTCGTGGGTGCGTGGATTGAAATGGTTGATGCTATGACAGAGGAACTTTCAAGTGAAGTCGCACCCTTCGTGGGTGCGTGGATTGAAATTATATCACCAGCGAAGTCTTCGTCATCTAATCCAGTCGCACCCTTCGTGGGTGCGTGGATTGAAATTTCGATGTTGCCGCCGCATCTCCGCCCGCCGTTTTGCGTCGCACCCTTCGTGGGTGCGTGGATTGAAATTAGATAGGTATGGGATCAAACAGGAAGAAATCAGAGTCGCACCCTTCGTGGGTGCGCGGATTGAAATCGCAATGCTCCTGAACTAAAAGTTGAGAGCAGTAAAGTCGCACCCTTCGTAGGTGCGTGGATTGAAATATCAAGTGGATGAAATATCGATTATTCATTCTCAAGTCAGGATTGAAATTCGGCGTGCTGGTCGTACTCGGTATCGTAAGTAATGTCGCACCCTTCGTGAGTGCGTGGATTGAAATTTGCCAACTACTCCCTAGGTTACCATTCATCAAATATTTCAAAACCTTGGATGCCTTACTGCATTCAAGGTCTTTTATTCATAACAGCTATACCAGGTAATACCTGCGCACTCCTATTCTCGCTTGATAGGACGGATTCAGCCGGCGTAAATATTCGAAGTCCAGGTAGTTGATCTGATCGGTTAAGTAAGCGGAGGTCGTGCTGCCCGGAATTCTTCTTCTATTTAGGGAAAGGATCATTTCCTCCCCGTTCCTGACTCCAATCCCATGCCCGAAGTACCGGTCCGTCGACAGCACAATGGCGTTCTCTCCGCGCCACTGCGGGGTCAGGGGATTAAAGTCGGGGTTCGCAAAATAGACAACATCCCCCGGGTAGGCTTCATTCTTATTGTGAATAATACGGATCGGCAGGTCGCGGTCATACTGCCAGTCATACAAGAGCAGGTTCTGGAAATAGATATTAAAAGCTTCCTCTCCGATCGTATCCAGCACAGCTTTATACAAAATAACCACCATGGCTGTAGCGCACTCGAAACCGTATAGGCGGCCATTTACAAAAATGTCGTTGAGTGCATCCGAGCTGCGTACATCCGGTCTTTGCTGTAAACCCCCGTCTTCTCTCCGGTACCAAAACCTTTCATTTGCCTTGGATGTTTTAAAAGTGGCAAAGGCCGCATTGCTGGCATCCAGGGCTATGGCCGCCCCTACAATGTGGCTTCGCATCCTCAGTTCAAACCGCAAGGCGTCAGGGGATGGATATCGGTACACAACCGGGCTGTTCTGTTTTTGCTGCAAAATGCTTCTCTCCAGCTCCGTTAGCGTGGATGCATTGATCTGCCCTATATCTCCATTCATGATCTGAATCATGCCGTCCCTCCATTTAACAAGTGACATGTGCATTTAACTATAGGATATAGTACGGTCTAACCGGGTACTTCGTGTACAATTTAGTGTAATTGATTTTCAAATCCTAAACTCCTGCGATCACGCATACATTTGGTATAAAGGGAGTGTGATCCATATGGACAATAAGCTGAGACGATACCACCACCTCAAGCAGAAACAGAAAGAGATAGAGCAGGAATTAACGGAATTACGGAGTGAGATTATAGACCATTGCAGAAACAATGAAGTGACAGAGCTCGAACAAGGGGGATACAGGGCGAAGCTTGTTCTGCAGGAACGGAAGGAATTCGATGACAAGAAGCTGTATGAAGCACTTCCTGATCCTGTAGTCTGGCAAATGCTCTCCAAGGCAGATTCCACGAAAATATCGAGCCTGGTCACTTTGGGTGTCATTTCCGCGGAGAAGATTAAAGATACATACTCAATTAAGCAGGTCACACTGCTGCAGGTGGATAAGAAATGAAACGGATAATCCCGCCGCTTATGTTAGGGAGGGGTTATTTTTTTTGTTTCGGTTCGGATCGGTCATCTACCGCAATATTTCATCATGCTTGTATGAATAATCCTGGAAAGAGGATATAATGAAGGTCCGAGCTATTTTTTGAGAGTTACAGGGTGTATTGAAGAAGGGAATGAATGATTTGACTACAGAAGATATGAATCACGAAGTGAATGAAGAGATCGCCACATATCAAGAACTGAAGGCAGCGGCTAACCGTACAGCAGATTGGCGTGAGCGTCTGAGAGCGGTGGAGGCACTGGGGAAGATCGACAACCCGCAAGCACTGGATGTTCTGAAGCACCGGATGATGAACGACCCGGTATATAAAGTCCAAGAGGCTGCATATGTACAATTAAAGGAAATTGGCGAGAATGTAGAAAAGCCTGCAAGAAGCCAGGAGGAACCTGTTAAGGGGCTAACGAAAATGCTGGTTAGAATTAAAAAGAGTCTTCCAGCGGGGCATACCTACGAGGAGTTCAAAGAAAAGCTCAAGAAGATGAGAATTGACGTATATGACACGTACGAAGGAAACAAAGGCGAGGATTTCGACAAGTGGCTCGAAGAGAAATGGGCTTCGCTGCGGACAAGCCAGTCGAAAAAGGCATAACATAACGGAGTGATGATTTGAGCAAAGCAAAGGGTAAGGGCGGAACAGGCCGGGGAACAGGAAAGAAAGGCTGGAATCGCTGGCAGGCAAGTGCCAACAGAGCGAAGAGTGCCCCTAAACCATATAAGAGTAAGAACACAAAGAATCAGGACAGTGTACAAGCGGATAATTCCAGGATTGATGAGAATAAATTGGACATGTAGTCCATATGGTGTGAACTTAATTAAGGAGTGGTCATTTGAGGAAACAAAAACCAATGTCATTTGAAGAACTGCTGGCAGATTTGCAAGGGCAGAAGGCAGCCCAGAACGATCCTAACCATGTATCATTAGATGTTCTTTTTAATGAATCGTTCATGAGCAAGCACTCTAAATTCAACAGCTTTAGTGCTTTTGTTGAGAAGGGGAACTTTCAAGTAGAAACGCAGGCGGATATCGACAATATTCCAGATGAACTGTTTGACCGGCATATTGCCAGAGAGACGGATTTTCCGGACTGGAAATCGATGCTGGATACAGCGACGAAAGAATATGCCAATAAATAACTGCATCATAATAGACCTCACAAAGACACGGGATGATTGTATGATTTCGTGTCTTTTTGTGTTTGTCGGGTTTACCTCACGAAACGAGGGCATCCCAGGTCAACAGACCAGACCTATTGGGATGCCCTCGTTTTTGCATTACTTTCATTAGGATAATACAACACTTCTTCGTTCTGATCTCCTCACAAGCAGGACATAACACAATACAGCTCCCAGATCGGTACCGAAGATGACCATCCCCATCGGAACAGCGGTCTGGCTGCCCAGAATGCCCACAAGCGGAATCACAAGCGCCCCTAAAATATACGACAATAAACCAAGCAGGGCTGAGGCACTTCCTGCTGCATGTCCATAATTTTGCAGTGCCAGTGAAGCGCCGGCTGTACCGACAATACCAACACAGGAAACAACGATAAAGAGCGGCGGCAGGATAAGCCCAAGTCCAGCGCCGCTTGCGATAGCCAGCAGCAGCATAGAGCCGCCGATCATTGCCAGCACAACACCGGATAAGAACAATTTCTGCTCACTGACCCTGCCTGCAAGACGTCCTGTGATTTGTCCTGCGATAATGATACCGATCCCGTTGGCTGCGAAGATAAGGCCGAATGTCTGTGGCGAAACACCGAAGATATCCTGCAGCACAAAGGGGGATCCGGAAATATATGCGAACATGGCGGCTGTAACAAGACCCTGGCACAGAGCCAGTCCTATAAATCTTCGGTCCCGCAGCAAGGCTCCGAATGTGGAAAGAGTATTCATGACCCCGCCTTTGGATCGCTTCTCGGGGCTCAATGTCTCAGGAAGCCCGAATAGTACTGCAAGAAGCATCGCGATACCGATTAGCATGAGCACGATGAACACACCTCTCCAGGAGGTGAATTTCAGAAGCTGTCCTCCTATAATCGGAGAGAGAATCGGCGCAGCTCCGTTAACCAGCATCAGCATGGAGAAGTATTTGGTCAGCTCAGAGCCGGAATACATATCTCTTACAACAGCCCGGGAGATAACGATTCCCGCAGAACCTGCGATTCCCTGGATGAAGCGAAGGGCAATTAACATTTCAATCGACGTGCTAAAGGCACATAGTAAAGATGCGACTCCATAAACAATCATTCCGATAATAAGAGGCAAACGTCTCCCGCGTACATCACTTAGAGGTCCTGCAAACAGCTGTCCCACAGACAGGCCGATCAGGCAAGAAGTCAGACTAAGCTGTGTCAGGGATGTCGTTGTATGCATGGTCTTGGCCAATTCCGGTAAAGAAGGCAAGTACATATCCAGCGAAAAAGGGCCAAAAGCAGATAAAGCTCCCAAAATCAGAATCAGCCATAATCGGCCTGATCCTGGCTTCTTACGCTTCTCCGACTGCTCCAGTTGTTGCGTTACTTTATCATTTCTAATCGTTTGTTCTGATTCACTCAACAGTTGCTCAACCTTTCCTTCCTATGTATGTTAACAGCATCCTTCGTGAGCCTATTTCTATAAACATTAGCATATTACTACGTTCTGTGACCATTCAATTTTGAAACCTGATATATAAAAAAAGACCCAAGCGATTAGCCTGAGCTCTGGAGGTGGTGCTATTTGGTTCGACCGTATTGTCTGGCATATGACAGAATCCGATGATAAAGCGATTTGTCCTTCAAATTTTTCACCGGATAGAATTGAGGTCGTGTGTTTACTTCTAATATCCATGGCTTCCTGTGCTTATCCAGAGCGACGTCCAGCCCGAGCTCCTTAAAACCTTTGTGATGGCGGTCGAAGCTTTGTCCTACCGATATCCCAAGCTGCTTCAGCTGCGACTCCATGCGCTGGATAGCTTGATTGTCATATCCCGCACCGGCGAGGGTTTTATGAAAATATCCGATGGATCCGCCTTGATTGTAGTTGGTAGCAATCTTATTCGGCTTTCCGATTTTGGTGAATAGGCCTGGGCTTGCCCAGGAGCCCTTGTTCGTTTTCTGGATCATCACCCGAATATCAAACGGTCTTCCGTTACTCTTTGCCAAGGTGATTCCCTTTTGCAGAAGGAAGTCTGTCTTCCCTGCGAATCGCTTGAGCTCCTTATACAGCTGTTCTTGTGTTTTGTAAGTCGTTTTCGCTGCATTATACTGCATCTGATAACCGTGGCCTTGTCTCTTGATTCGAATGATTCTTGACCCTCCGCTGCCATTGGTCGGTTTAAAGAAAACGGTAGAATAGGAGGAGAGCATGGATGCCAGATTTCCTTGGCTGAATGGCATTGTAGCAGGTACGTATGGTCTCAAATGAGACTCTTCCAGAAGCCATTTGGTTTTCTTCCATTTGCTTTTGATTGTACTGCTTTTATAGGACATGGTAAAACGATACCCTCCTCATTTTTTGACAGCATATGAAGAGGCATACCTGCTTGTCACTGCCATTGCCTACTAGAAGGGGAAACTATTAAATATTATGCACCAGGAGGTACTGATTATTTCAAGTAATTAGTATATATTGGTTAAAGCGGCTTCATTATTTCAAAAAAAGAAGGGTTCCCTATCATGAGCTTATTTGTACGTGAGAAGCAGTTCTACAAAAGTTTTTTCTGGTTGACCTTGATCATTGGCCTTCAGAATATTATTTCTCTTGGTGTAAATCTATCAGACAACATTATGCTAGGCGGATATAGTGAATCGGCCCTTTCTGGTGTATCACTGGCGAATCAGATTCAGTTCCTCTTACAGATGCTTGTGATGGGTTCAGCTGAGGGTCTTGTCATTATGGCATCCAGGTATTGGGGAGCGAAGGACATCGTGTCGATCCGCAAGGTGGCAAGCATCGGTATGCGCATGGCCTTGGTATTAAGTGCGGTATTATGGGCGGTAGTGTTCTTTTTCCCTCATGCGACATTATCTGTCTTTACAAGCGGAGAAAATGTCATTGGAGAAGGCGTTAAGTATTTGCAGATCATATGCTTTTCGTATATTTTCTTCGCGATCACCAGCATCCTGCTGGCCTCCCTGCGAAGTGTAGAAACAGTGAAGATCGGTTTTATTGTGTCCTTGTCCACGCTTGTGATTAATGTGGTATTGAACTATGTGCTTATATATGGTCATTTCGGATTTCCGGAGCTTGGCATTCAAGGCTCAGCGATAGCCACGCTATTAGCCAGAATCATTGAAACAGTTATTGTTATCACATATATCAAGAAATATGACCGCAAAATATTAATCCAGCTGAAGGATTTCTTCCAGCTTGACCTGAGTTTGTTTAGACAGTATATAAAAATCGGCTCCCCGATATTATTGTCCAATACGATCTGGGGTCTCGCTATGGGGGCGCAGACAGCAATTCTTGGTCATATGGGAGCATCGGCTATTGCAGCTAACAGCATAGCAACAACGGTGTTCCAGCTCGTCACAGTTGGGATTTACGCTTCAGCCAGTGCAACCGCGGTGGTTATCGGGAAGACAATCGGGGGAGGATTTTCAGATAAAATCAAAGCCTATGCCAAAACGCTGCAAATCCTCTATCTGTTCCTGGGATTGGTTTCGGGCGCAGTCTTGTTTATTCTAAAGGATTATGTGCTGGATTTATATACGATTTCTGGTGAAGCGAAGGCGCTTGCCCTGCAGTTCATGGCGATTTTATCGATAACGGTGGTCGGCTCCGCCTACCAGATGCCGTCGCTAACAGGAATTGTGCGGAGCGGGGGCGATACGAAGTTTGTGCTGTACAATGACCTGATATTTATGTGGCTCATCGTGCTGCCGTCTTCGTTCTTGTGTGCATTTGTGTTCCACCTATCCCCGGTGATCACGTTTATTTGCCTGAAATCGGATCAAATCCTCAAATGCTTCGTAGCTATTGTGAAGGTGAACCGGTTTAAGTGGATACGATCGTTTGAATCCTGATCAAGAAACGCGAAATAGAAAAGCACCCGAGGGGTGCTTTTTTACGCCGAATATACTTGGTTGAGCAACACTAGTGTCCTACATTATGAGACTGAGCATCAATGATCTGCAAAATACCAAACACGATAAGAAATATAGTCATTATGATAAGTGAAATGCCAATCCAGATAATCAGACGTTTATTTTCTGTATCTTTTTTTGATTTTACAATCAAAAGAATTCCTGCTAAAAGAAATAGCAGCGCAAGTATAATTACCACTATGAAACCTCCTGTTTTCACCCAGTATACATTAAAAATAGCCGTACTCCATAACACTAAACATATTGACATAAAAAAACAGAACGTGTTAAATAAAAGAAGTGTTGGCACTCTCGTTAGTTGAGTGCTAAAAAAGCTCATTACGATTGAAGGGGGATTCATCCATGGCTAAAAAGGAATTTAAAGCTGAATCGAAACGATTGCTGGAAATGATGATTAACTCCATCTATACGCATCGTGAAATTTTTCTAAGAGAGCTCATTTCTAATGCAAGTGATGCAATCGATAAAATTTACTACAAAGCGCTTACTGATGAAAATCTGGTATTTAATAAAGAAGATTACTATATCAAAGTGTCAGCTGATAAGGCGAACCGCACGCTGACGATTACCGACTCCGGAATCGGAATGACTCAGGAAGAACTGGAGAACAACCTTGGGGTTATCGCGAAGAGCGGATCACTTGCCTTTAAGGGAGAGAATGAAGCGAAGGACGGCCACAATATTATTGGTCAGTTCGGTGTCGGCTTCTATTCAGCGTTCATGGTTGCAGATATGGTAACCGTAACAACCAAAGCGCTGGGCAGCGACCAGGCGTTTAAGTGGGAGTCCACAGGTACGGATGGCTATACGATTGAGCCTTGTGAGAAGGATTCGGTCGGAACGGAAATTGTCTTGAAGATCAAAGCGAATACAGAAGAAGATCAATATGATGAATGTCTGGAAGAATACCGTTTGAAAGCGATCATTAAGAAGTATTCGGACTTCATTCGTTACCCAATCAAGATGGACATTAAAGGACAGCGTCCTAAGGAAGATGCCGAGAATGAATTCGAGGAGTATGTAGAAGAGCAAACCGTCAACAGCATGGTTCCGATCTGGCGTAAAAATAAGGACGAGCTGACAGATGAGGATTACAACAATTTCTATGCGGAGAAGCGTTATGGATTTGATAAGCCGCTGAAGCATATCCATATTAAGGCTGACGGCGCAGTGGTCTACAATGCTATTTTGTTCATACCAGAGAATACGCCATTTGATTATTACACGAAGGAATTTGAAAAAGGTCTGGAGCTTTACTCGAACGGCGTTCTCATCATGGAGAAATGCGGTGACCTGATTCCGGATTACTTCAGCTTTGTGAAGGGTATGGTGGATTCCGAGGATTTGTCTCTGAACATCTCCCGTGAGATGCTTCAGCATGATCGTCAGCTGACGATGATTGCGAAGAACATCAAGAACAAGATCAAGAGCGCTCTGCAAAGCATGCTGAAAGATGAGAGAGAGAAATATGAGAAGTTCTACAGTGCCTTTGGCAGACAGCTGAAATTCGGCGTTTACAACGATTACGGCACACACAAGGACGTTCTGCAAGACCTGCTGATGTTCTACTCTTCTACAGAGAAGAAGCTGGTCACGCTGGACGAGTATGTGTCGAGAATGCCTGAAGATCAGAAATACATTTACTATGCAGCTGGCGAATCCACCCAGCGTATTGAGAAGCTTCCGCAGACAGAGATGGTGGCTGATAAAGGATACGAGATTCTGTACTTTACCGATGATGTGGATGAGTTCGCAATCAAGATGCTGATGACTTATAAAGAAAAAGAATTCAAATCTGTATCGAGCGGCGATCTCGGCATCGAGCCGGATGCGGAGGATAAGCCATCCGAAGCGGAAGAAGGCGAGAACAAGGAATTGTTCGAGTCCATGAGCAGCATTCTGGCCGGGAGAGTGAAGAGCGTGCGCGCATCCAAGCGTCTGAAATCCCATCCGGTGTGCCTCACGGCTGAAGGTGAACTGACGATCGAAATGGAGAAGATTTTGAAAGCCATGCCGAATGGCCAGGATGTGAAAGCAGATAAAGTGCTGGAGATCAACATCAACCATGATGTGTTCAAGTCGCTGAAAGAGGCGTACAAGGGTGATCAAGAGAAGCTGGCGCTGTACACGAACCTGCTCTATAATCAGGCATTACTGATCGAAGGATTGACCATTTCCGATCCGGTAGAGTTTACGAACGATATTTGCAAGATCATGGTGTAATGGACACCTATATCTAACGCGTATAATATGAAAAAAAGAACCGCTCTTATAAAATGGTGGCAAGTGCCCCCTTTTATCAAGGGGCGGTTTCTTTTTGTTGTCCGGGGTATTTATCATGCTGCTGATATTATGCCCGCTCAAGGATAGAATTTGGGGCTCGAAATGAACGGCCACCGCATCGCAATGTTGTTATGCGCTGCCTAAGCCGCCTTCTGCATCAGTCGTAAAGAGAATGCGAGGTATGGTATGATAGCCGGGTAGAGGTGATTCCGCAGGTGTATTTTCAGCTTGAGAAGTGGAGTGTTCTTAGAATGACAAAGAGCGGGAAATTGTTAGCGCGTGCCCGGTTAATGGAGCAGAATGAATCTCTGTTCAGGTGCCCGATATGCCATGGTGAAATTAAGGTAGACGAAGGGAAAAGTCTGCTCTGTACAAATGCTCATCGATTTGATTTGGCTAAACAGGGCTATGTGAATATGCTGACGGCTCCATCCAAGACGAAGTATGATAAACGGATGTTTGATGGCCGAAAAATGATGAATGAGGCAGAATTTTTCGAGCCTATGCTGAGCCGGGTCAGTGAAATGATATGCCAGTGGCAGGAAGCCGCCAGTAAACCGAAGGTTACACTGCTGGATGCAGGATGCGGCGAAGGATCTCATCTGGCCTCATTACAGGAGAGGGTAGGCCGGCAGGTACAAGCGGACGTCCTGGGAGTGGGGATTGATATCTCTAAGGAAGGCGTTCTGATGGCCGCCAAGAATGACGATGCTAACCTGTGGTGTGTTGCTGATCTGGCAAAATGTCCATTTGCAGACGGGGCTTTTAATGTAATTTTGAGTATTTTATCACCTTCCAATTATGCGGAGTTTGAACGGCTGCTTTCAGATGACGGGATATTAATTAAGGTCATACCAGACAAAGATTATCTGACTGAATTACGTTCCGTATTCTATGCGGAGAGTGATCGGCGCGAATATTCCAACGAGCAGACGATAGAGCTGTTTGATCACAGCTTTGAGCTGCTGAAGCAGGAGCGAGTTAGCTATTCTGTCCGCCTGAATCCGGTGCAGCTGGAGTATTTGGTGCATATGACGCCATTATCCTGGGGAGCAGCAGAAGGGCAGACAGAGCAAGCTTTGGACCTGGGCATTTCTGAAATTACCTGTGATTTTACGATCCTGGTAGGACGGAAAAAGAATAAGTAAGTATCACCGATCATACTCGTATGATCAAGTGAATTAATAAGAAAGTCGCCTTTGATCGGGAGGATGTTCGTACATCCACCCTGGTAAGAGGCGATTTTCTTATTATTTTAACTTGCTTCGATTTGGACTTCGTGTTCTTCCGCTGAAAGATGTGGACTTATGGCTGTTTTTGTTATAATAATGACAATAGCTGGAACTGTTATGGTTTGAAACAGGAAACAAGCATAGAACCATGATGATGTCAAAACTGATGAATGGAGTGAATGGAATGAGCGGTATGAATGAGGTGAAACAGCTGCTGTTTGAGGAGTTGGTGCTTATCGTCAGAACGACATCCGGCTTGATCCGTAAAATATTATCCGAGCAATTCGATTACAGGCCGGCTGAGAATATGAGGACATTATAGGAGCTGGTTCAGCATCTTGTATCCGTACCGTCCGTAGCCTTTTTATCTGGAGCATGGCTCGGTGCAGGCCAAGTGGTTAATTGAGATTGTGACCCATGCCCAGCACCACCGGGCACAGATGTTTAATTATTTAAAGACGCTGGGTTATCAGGTAAGCATGTTTGATCTGTATTAGATGCATTTCCATTAATAAAGTTTTAAATAATAGAGCAGTTTTCCATTATTCCGGGCGATGGGGTGAGTTGTGTTGAGTATGAATAGCGTCAAGATCGTCTATTTACCGCTGGATGAGCGGCCTTGTAATTATGATTTTCCCGCACTGCTGGTAAAGGATACGAAGATTACTATGGTTCGGCCGAGTCTGGAATGGATGGGACGCAAGAAGCAGCCGGGTAATACGGATCAGCTCGGTGCCTGGCTTCAGGAGGAATGCCGTGATGCTTATGGGGCAGTCGTATCATTGGACACATTACTGTATGGAGGCATTGTTCCTTCCCGGCTTCATGATCTGGATGAAGCGGCAATCCGGCAGCGAATGGAAAGACTTCGTGAAGTAAAGAGGGAGAATCCAGATCTCAAGCTGTTTGCGATGCATCTTATCATGCGCTGCCCGCAGTACTCCAGCTCAGATGAGGAGCCTGAATATTACGGGGTTTATGGACGTGAGATTTTTCGTAAAGGATACATTTCACATCGGATGGAGCTTGGCTTGGCCTCGGAAGCGGAGCTTGAAGAGCTGCGCGCGATTGAAGCGGTGCTGCCGCAGGAAGTGGAAGATGACTATCTGGGAAGACGCTTGGTGAATTTATCAGCGAATCAGTTAGCGCTTCGTTATGTTGAGGAGGGCATTATTGATTTTATGATTGTCCCCCAGGATGATTCTGCTCCCTATGGATGGACAGCGAAGGATCAGCAGCTTCTAAGAAGTGAAATGAGTCATCGAAACACAGAGCTTCATGCGCTCATGTATCCAGGTGCAGATGAAGCGGGATGTACACTCACGATTCGAATGATCAATGAGATGAATGGTGACATGCCCTTGGTGTACCCAAGGTATGCTGGAGCAGGCTCGCCCTTTGTGATTCCTCTCTACGAAGACAGACCTTTGTCCGAGAGTGTGAAATATCAGATCCTGGCAGCCGGCGGGCAGGTGGCGTCGAGTGCACAGGAAGCGGACATTATCCTGCTTGTCAATGCGCCTGGGGCGGAGATGGTGGAATCGAATGATCAGCCATCGACAGGCAGCTCATATCAAGTACTGCGTAATATTGTGGAGCTCGTGGAGTATGGCAAGTTTATGATGAAGCGATTCGGTAAACCGGTAGCGGTTGCTGATGTTGCCTATGCCAACGGTGGAGATCTGCAGCTTCTAAAGCTGCTCCGCCAGCAGGGTATACTCTTTGATCTTTCCGGGTATGCCGGCTGGAATACAAGCTCCAATACGCTTGGAACGGTGATCGCTCAGATGATGCTGTATCTACGTTACGGAAAGACAAAGGCCCATATGGACTTTCTGGCTCTTCGTTACACCGAGGACCTGGGCTACTGTACAGCTGTCCGAAGAAGCTTAACAGATAACGAGGTACAGGCTATGGGTTATTCCTATTTCAATATCGATGGAGAACGCGGCCAGATCGCTGGGCTGGTGAAGGAGAGGCTTGCACAGTTCGTTCGCGGGCATGTAGATACCGATGACATCAGGGTAGAAATTATGGACGTATACATGCCGTGGAACCGGATGTTTGAGACAGGAGTTACAGTAAAGGCAATAGAAAAATAGCCGTATCTCATAAAAGATTGAAGCTGCAGCTAATGGGTTTTAATCTATATAAAGAAAGCCGTTGTTTCGCAGTCCGGATGAAGCTGGGAAACAACGGCTTTAGTAATAAAGGGACATTTCACAGATTCAAGCCAAGCGTTTATATTGTTTGATAAATGCTGCTGTAATGGTGTTGATAAATACTGTTGAGTTTGTGATTATATTCACATAATTTTCCTCCTAAATCGATTATTCTAAAGGCGAGATAACTTGAAGTAATAAATATATAATTAATCCTATAGAATAAGTGTGATATAATCATTTTATATCTATCACTTAAATATCATGGAGAAGAGGGATTGTTATGCCAGTTGAGACATTTAAAGCGACTGCACATCTGCAAAAGGGAATGGTTGTTAAGGCAAGATCAAGAAACTTTGAGGTCACGATCGATGAGCCCAAAAACTTAGGCGGTACAGACGAAGGCATGAATCCGGTAGAGCTGGTTCTGTGTGCTTTGGGAGCTTGCCAAGCTATTGTTGCTCGTGTTTATGCCCGTCAATTTGATGTCAATCTGGAGGACTTCTGGGTTGAGACAGAAGGAAACCTGGACACCGATGGATTTATGAATAAATCGGATGTCCGCCGTGGATATTCGGATATTAGATATAACATACATATTAAGACAGATGCACCAAGAGAGCGGGTGGAGGAATTCGTAGCATTCATCGAACGTACCTGCCCGGTAGGAGATACGATTCAAAATCCGGTTAATGTAAAATTGAATGAAATCATCATTGAAGCTTAATAGCAGCTTATAAAAATGTGAGGCTGTCCCAAAAGTAGATCATTCCATTGAGGGATAGCTCTAATGCTTATTGTATTTTAATAGTTGTGCCTGAACAAAGATGCCAAGCTTTAGCCTGGCATCTTTGTATTGTTTTTTGCAGTAAACCCGATAGAAATTTGAGTAACATAATTCTGCGGATTGGCCTCTGAAACTTCATCAATTAGACTCTCTTCGTAAGCATAGTCATCTAAGATCAAATCGTTGCGTTTAGCGTATTCAATTAATATAGGATAAGATTTGTAGCTTTCCCCATAGTACCCTTTATGATATAGGACTAAATAGTTACCTGCAGGTTTAATTACATATTCCTCCATCTCCTCCGGACGATCTATTTGAGAAAAATAATATTTATATAAAGTTGAATTCTTTTCTTGATCCTTGTATTTATGTACTCTGGCTATACCCCCGATAGCACGACCGCAATGTAACTGATGAGCCAATCTATATTGAAAATGCTCTCCTAATACCTTATATCTTTCGGAATCTGAAGCATGTGAAGTAATTTTTTCGCTGCGTTTGATATACACTTCAGAATGATATTCTACATAGACCATGTTTAAATTTACTTTTCTTGCTTTCTCAATTAACGAGCACTTAACGGTCATCATATTAACAATGAGGTTCAATTCTGTAATCATATTCTTAATCACGTTTTTTTGCTTATTAAATAAACTATAGGTTAAATCGACATTTCTTTTGTTTAGAAATTCCTTTATTTCGGTTAAAGACAGTCCAATGGACTTCAAAGACCTTATAGTAGCTATAATGTCAAATTGGCTAAAACTATAATATCTATATCCATTTTCATCCGTATATTCCGGGGGAAATAACCCTGATCTGTCATATAAGATAAGGGTCTGCTTACTAACCCCGCATATTTTGGCAAACTCACCAATTTTGAAGAGGTTTTCTACGTCCTGCATCCATTTTTCCTCCCTATAATTTACCTCTTAGAAAAGAGCGTTATCGTTATTGACTATATATTTTGTATATACCTTAGTATTTTTGGTGTAGTCAATGACATTTCATATTTCTCCGCTGTACTAAGTGAATTAATTCACATTCAATAAGGTAATAGGACGATTTGATTCAAAATCTGCTTAACCTGCATTGGGCAGCGAAGAAAACTGCTTAATCTTATGGAGGTGTACTATGAATAATTTTTATCATGCAACAAGAATTTTGGAAGGTAACGGAACCCTAAAAGAAGTTGGTAATGAAGCCAAATTGCTGGGTGCCACGAAGGTTATGGTTGTTACTGATGATTTTCTTAGCAAAACACCTGTTTTTTCTACATTAACGAAGAGCTTGGAAGATGCCGGACTTAGCTACATGGTTTACACCAATGTAAAACCAAATCCGCGTTCCGAAGATTGCGATGCAGCTACAGTAGTGGCAAGAGAAGAAAATGTAGATTTGATCGTTGCTTTTGGTGGCGGCAGCGCTATGGACCAAGCTAAAGCAGTAGCAGCTTTATTGACTAACGGAAAGACTTGCAGAGATTGGGATAACGTTCCGCTGGATCACCCAATGCTTCCAACCATTTGTATTCCTACTACATCGGGTACAGGCAGTGAAGTTACATTTGTATCCGTTATTACAGATACAGAGCGTCAATTTAAAATGAGCATTTTCGATCCTCAAAAATTAATCCCAGCTTTAGCGATTTGTGATGCTGAAGTAACTCTGGGATTGCCTAAATCCTTAACGGCTGCTTGCGGTATTGATGCATTGACGCATGCCATTGAAGCTTATACCTCTAAAGTTGCCCAACCCATCACAGATTCACTTGCACTGACTGCCATTTCTTTAATTAGTCAAAATATTTTGAAAGCATATGAAGATGGGTCTAATCTCGAAGCTCGTCAAAATATGATGATCGGCAGCACGATTGCAGGGATTGCTTTTATTAATTCCAATGTTGGTGCGGTTCACGCTATTTCTGAAACGATCGGCGGATGGTTTGATACACCTCATGGTGTTGGAAATTCTATCTTCTTACCATATGTCATGGAATTTAACGTATCTGCCAATGTCAAAAAATTTGCAGATGTTGCAGTTGCATTAGGAGTTGAAGTCACTCCAGAAATGACAAAAGAAGATATTGCAGCAGCTGGTGTTAAGAAAGTAGCAGAGCTTAACAAACAGCTTAACATTCCAGCCTTAAAAGATCTGAGCTACATAACACCGGAGCATTTTGATGCGATCGCAGAGCGTTCTGCAAAAAATATGCTTTCCGATGACAATGCCAGAGATATCACGAAAGAAGACTACTTGGATATTTTAAATAAGGCTTACACTGCAGGGAGGGTCATTAGTTATGTTTAAAGTAAAAAAAGTGGTTGATTTATCATGGGATTTAAATGAAAACACACCTATTTATCCTGGTGATCCAGAGCCATCTATCAAAGTTGCTACGACGATTGAAAATGAAGGATACAACTTATTCGGAGTATATGTAGGTACACAAACAGGTACTCATGTCGATGCTCCATACCATTTCTCAAATACGGGTGAAACCATTGATAATATGGAATTGGATTTCTTCATCGGATCAGCTGTTGTCGTACGTGTTACGGATAAAAAAGCGGAAGAAGAAATCACCATGGAAGACTTGGCTCCATACCTTGATAAAATCCAAGAAAATACCATTGTTCTTTTCAATACAAATTGGTATAAAAAACGGGGAACAGAAGAGTTCTTCCATCATCCCTATTTAAACGGGGAAGTGGCTGAATATTTAGTTAGCAAGGGTGTACGCTTCATTGGTATTGATACCATTAATGCTGACAAAACGGGCGGAACAGAATTCCCGGTGCATGATTTATTCTCCGAAAAAAGATTGATGATCGGAGAAAACTGGGCTTACTTCGATAAAATTGATTTTGAAAATGTGGTAGTAGCAGCATTCCCTCTTAAAATCGTAAACGGAGATGGTTCTCCTGTCCGTGCTGTTGCCATGGAGGTTGAAATTTAATAATGAGTGACTTTTTTAAATCTTACCTCAGAAAATGCTTGGCTATACTTCCATCCGTACCTATTGCTGCATTGGGTGTTGTATTGTTTGTACATGTAGGCTGGGGCTCCGATCCATTAACTACGTTTGAAATCGGATTATCGAATGTCCTCGGTTTGCAGCTGGGTACAACTGCCCTTCTGTTTGAAGGATTAGTGTTTGTCGCATTTTTCTTCTTGAAGAGGAACCTTGTTAACTTTGGTACGGCTGCATGGTGTTTCTTAATTGGCCCATTTATCAATGTATGGACTGATGCCCTTACACCTGTCCTGCCTGCTGCCGATGAAATGAGTATTATATTGAAACTTCTATTTATTTTAATTGGTTCTATACTCATCATTTTTTCTTTGGCTTACTATATTCCGATTGACTTGGGATATCAAACCAGTGATATTTTAGCTTTTACAGCTGCGGACATGATTAAGAAAAGTTATGGAGTAGGATTGACTATAGCTTATGTGATCTTGTTTGCTTTAGGTGTGCTTATGAAAGCTCCTTGGGGAGTGGGAACATTGGTTGCCGTGTTTACATTTGGTAAAGTGATTGATTTCCTATTGCCTAAATTCGCTCCTTTCTCCAAGAAAATTGCTGGGATGGATCATGAGACTGATAAGCAATTCTCTGCGGTTTAATAGCAAAACCTCACCATTTCCTTCTTATATTTTAACCCTCGAGCTCAGGTTCGAGGGTCTTTTTTATTGAAAGAGGCCTCCCTCAGTCGATGGACTGGAGGAAGCCTCTTTTCATAACAGACTTTATTTGGAAGCTTCTTGGTATTTAGCCAGGTGTTCCTTCACCTTCGCCGGGTCGGCTTTCAGCTCATTACCGGTTTTCACTAGCGGGCTGACGGTGGAGAATGCCTTGATCTTGTTACCGCCGTAGTAGGACAGGATTTCGTCCTGATTGATGGAGTATAGAACTGCTTTTCTCAGGTCTTCATTCTTCGCAACATCGCGGTTCTTGGTATTGAAGAGCAGGTAAGATACCGCGTTGCTCTCAATGGTCTGCAGCTTCAGCTTGCTGTCACTTTTTACGACATCATATTTCGTTTCCGGAACGCCGTAATACAAGTGAATTTCACCGCTGCGCAGAGCAGACAAGGTGCTGTCTGCATCTTTAATGAAACGGACTCTTACCTGATTGATCTTAGGCTCATTTTCTGTACCCTTCATGTAACCAGGGTTTTTGTAGAATATAGCTTCATAATCGTTCTTGTAAGACAGAATGTACGGGCCGCTGGCATACAGTGTGTTGTTATACTTGTCGCCTTCGGTCACTGTGTTCTGGTCGCCATAAGGGATGTCCTTATTCACATCAAATTTGGCTACCTCATACGTGTTAATGCTCTCCACCTGCTTTTTGGATACGATACCAGCAGATTGGTGAGCCAGATAATTCAGTACTTGCGGGAACGGCTCGGTTGTTGTCAATTTAATAACCTGATATTTACCGTCTTTTGTGCTTGCCTGGTTCTTGTCTGTCACAAGGGAGGAGATTGGAGCATCCAGCCCTTTTTCAAGCGATTGTTTTACAGTTTCGTCGCTGCCGGACACCTTGACTGCATCAAGTGAGCCCAGGTCTTTCACCACTTCAACATCCTTGATGTGCTCGTGCAGCGTGTATGTCCGGTGATCCGGAACAGAGTTTTTATCTTTAGCACGGTTTAATGAAAAAATAACGTCATCTGCGCCAACGCGCTCACCGGAATCAGCAGCGAGCTTGTCCTTCACCTGAGCGAAGTTGATATCATCTCTAAGAATGAAATAATACTCGGAGTTTCCTTCTGCAATGCTGTGATTGTAGGAAAGAGAGCCTTCGGAAGTAATCTTGTCATCATCCGTCAGGTTAATCAGACGTACGTTCATGTTCGTGTTAATAATATTAATCGAGCCGTCGTTACCCTTGATAGGGTCAAGGGATGTCAGCTCCGAGATCGATTGAGATAAAATCAGCGGTTCCTTATCACGCTTGGACGGATCCTTGAAATCAACAGCTTCCCAAGGCAGAGAGCGGGATTTGGACAATCTTACGGAATTCTCATCGAGAATATCCTTATTGAATGCCTGGCTTTTCAGCGAGATATACAGCGGTGCAATATAGGCCTTGTCTGTCACGAGGCGCTGCTCCAGCTGGTTGTAAGTTTCTTTAGCTTCCTCAGGTGTCTGTGTAGCGGCCTGATCAATCAATTTATCAATTTCTTCATCGGAGAGCTTGCTGTAGTCCCCGCCCGTCTTGAACAGGGAGCGGACCGCGTAGTCCGGGTTACCTGTTACGGTTGTCCAGCTGGAGAGGGAAACATCGTAATTCCCTGCATCCTCTTGAGCCTTAAAGCTCCCGAAGTCTGGCTGCATATTCAGCTTTACATTGAACCCGTTTTTGGTTAGCTGGTCACGGATAATATTCATATCCGATTCAGCTGAGCTCATGCCGAGAAGTTCAATGGTAACTGCTGACGGATTTACAGGTTGCTGTTCGCCCGCAGGTTCGGATGGCTTGGGAGCCGCTTCATCTTTCGTTTTGACTGTGCAGCCGCTGACCACCATAACAAGTGCGAGCAGCAGAAGCAGTAACGATCTTTTTTTCATGATGTGTTCCTCCTGATCTGTTTTTGTAGCATTTATCAAAATGCTTATGTGGTGAAAATATAATGCATCATGCGATTAATTCATCTTGGGATCGAGTGCATCCCTTAAGCCGTCACCCAGAAAGTTGAAGGATAATACGAGTGCTATAATGGCAAGACCCGGATAAATCGCCAGGTATGAGTTCGTTTCAAGATAGGTGCTGCCAATCTTCAGAATATTTCCCCACTCCGGTATATGAGGCTCTACCCCAAGTCCTAAATAGCTTAAGCTGCTTGTAGAAATGACAGCTCCCCCGATGGTCAATGTAGATTTTACAATCATCGGTGCAAGGGAGTTGGGAACGATATGTTTAAAAATAATGGACAGATTACTTGACCCAAATGCTCTGGCGGCATCCACATATTCAAAGGTAGATACGAGCAGCACATTGGCTCTCATCGTTCTCGCGTATGTTGGGATAGCTCCGATGCTGAGTGCAAGAATCAGGTTGACTGTATTTGCGCCAAAAGCTGCGATTATCGCGATGGCGAGCAGAATGCCGGGAATGGCATACAGGATATCCAATAAACGCATGATGATGTTGTCCGTATGGCGTCCATAGTAGCCGGAAATTGCACCAAGGATCCCCCCGATCACAAGTGGAATCACCGTGGACATGAATCCGACGATTAAGGAAATACGGGCACCGAAGACAATTCTGGAGAACAGACATCTGCCGAAGTTATCTGTGCCGAGCGGATAGGCAAGGCTTGGATGCTGCAGAATTGCTGAGTAGTTGTTGTCTACAGCAAATCCGTAATCAAATGTAAGCAGACTGCACACCGATACGGAGAACAGGAAGACGATAAAGAACAGTCCCAGCATTGCGGTTGTGTTATTCGTAATCCGTACCCATACATCGGACCAGCGGGTAACTGCAGGATTGCCTCTCTTGCGAATCTTGGACAACAGGTTCATGCCCAAAACCAAGGCGAATATATTCCCGGTAACCGCCGTAAGAATGAGCGGAAATGCCAGCCAGATCAATTTTGGAGGGGCAGTATCCCTTTCCACATATTTAGCCACCAGAAGAAGGGCTATGAAATGGAAGACAGCGACGATCAGCAGGATTGCCATGCCCATCAGGAACGTATCAGCCACATAAGGCTTAAACATATTCAGCGCAGAGAGCGCAATGACGAACACTTGCGTCAGCAGCATATATACCGCGATCGTATATTCGGGATTTTTTTGCTTCTTAACGAGATTGAAGGCAAACGTGACAATAAAAATATTTCCTGTAACAATACTAAGCAGCAATACATAACCCAGTGCCCGGGTAGAACGGCGAATATGCCCGTCACGAAGCAGATCTTTTCGGATCAGGAGGGTGGCGGTGATTTGTAATATGGTAAATAAGGCGTAGGCGGCAAAAGCAGAGAAAACAAACGGCTTAAGCGTTTTGTCAGTGAAATCATAGCTGTTCAACAGCAGAATCAGGGTGAGTACCAGAGAGACAACGGTTGTGAAGCCGGCCTGGCTATACTCTTTCGAGGAATTCAGCTGATGCCCGGCTTGATGCTTGTTAAGTAGATTCTTGATCATGAGTACACCTGCTTTAGTATTGTTTCATCTTGGATCGGATTCTTGGATCAAAGAATGCATACAAAATATCAATGATGACATTCACCAGCGAGATGGTGATGGCTGTATAGACAACCCCGCCCATAATGGCAGGGATATCAGGGATAAACTGCTTATCCACGATATAACTTCCGATACCGCTGATATTAAATACTTTCTCGGTTACTGCAGATCCGCCGAGCATACCGCCGAATTGAAGCCCGATGACTGTAATAATCGGAATAAGGGCGTTTCGAACCGCATGTTTACGCAGGATTTGGCGCTTGCTCAGTCCCTTCGCTCTGGCTGTCATCATGTAATCTTCATGAATAACCTCAAGCGTCGAAGAACGAGTCATTCTTGCTACAGCAGCGGTTAATCCTGTACCCAGCACGATGACCGGCATAATGATAGACAGCCAGTTCTGCGGGTTAAAGGTGGCAGGCAGCCACTGCAGCTTAATTGAAAAATTAAGTATAAAGATAAGCCCTTGCCAGAAGCTTGGAATGGATAAGCCTAACAAGGCAATAAACATAAACGTATAGTCAAAAAACGAGTTTGGCTTGGTAGCCGAAATAATGCCGACCGGTATAGCGATAAGTAATGCCAGGATTAGCGAAATGACGGTTAACGTCAGCGTAATCGGGAATTTTCTTGCAATCGAGGCCGTGATCTCTTCATTACCGGCAAAAGATTTACCAAGATCGAAGGTAGCAATCCCCTTGATGTTATTCCACAATTGAGTCAGATAAGGCTGATCCAGTCCATGCATCTGATTAAAGGCAGCAATCTGCTCCTTCGTAGCCGTTTCCCCGAGAATGTTGGCAGCCGGGTTGAACGGGGACAAGTGCAGAATGGTGAAGACCAGAACCGAAACGCCGAATATAACAAAGACGCTCATGATAATGCGTTCAAATATATATTTCAGATAAGGATTGCTGTATAAAAAGATCAGGATATACATGAGCAAGCCCGGCAGTAAGGATATCGCAAGAAAAATCGGACGTTCTATGAGTGAGGCGAAAGTGTCGGCAAAAGTAATCCGGCTTCTTCCGCTTAGCTGCATTTCCTTGCGGGTCCGTTCGTCTACAACTTCCCGGAACTGGGCATCTGTCAGGGCCTCTGCTTCTCGCCTCAATTTACCCTCGTTTACCTTCTGTTTAAAGAAAGTATGCTTCCTAAGGAGCTGTTCTTTATTATCTGATAGCAGTTTGTCCCGAAAGTCCGATGCGAGGAGCTCAGCCTGGATTTTCGTTCTGAGCGTGGAATAAGCATCCTTTTTGCTCTGAACCATATAAATAAGGAACACCACCAGATTCACAGGCGCTCCTAATAATAGAAGAATATATTTATATGAAGGATTCAGAAGGATCTTTCTGTAAGTCTTGCTAATTGTGCTAGCTAACCGGATCTTACCGGCTGCTTCTGTCCCCGCCATAAGATGTCGATCCTCCTTTTTATATGAAATTGCATTAATCCGAGTGATATAGTATATTTTATTTTAGGTATTTTTAAAAGTCAATAGATTAAGAGGTTAACATAATTCAATGATATTTATATAGGATAAGGCAGGCGAAGTTAGATGGAACCGATACTGCAAGTGAAAAACCTGAGCGTATCCTTTCAATCCCGAGACTCGGAATTTCATGCTGTACGTGGAGTCAGTTTTGAACTTAACAAGGGGGAAACGCTCGGAATTGTAGGTGAATCCGGCAGCGGCAAAAGTGTTACAGCCCGTTCGATTATGAAGCTGCTTCCTTCACCTCCTTCTATAATGAAGGATGGAGAAGTTATTTTCCTTGGTGAGAATCTTGCCGGTAAGACAGAGAAAGAAATGGAGAGCATCCGCGGTCGTGATATGGGTATGATCTTTCAAGACCCGATGACTTCTTTAAATCCGACCATAAAGATCGGAGAACAAATATCAGAAAGTCTGATCAAGCACCAGAAGCTTTCGCGGAAAGAAGCGAAGAAGCAGGCAATGGACATGCTGAAGCTGGTTGGAATCCCGAACAGCGAGGAGCGTTATAATCAATATCCGCATGAGTTCTCCGGAGGGATGCGCCAGCGGGTTATGATCGGGATTGCCCTTGCCTGCCAGCCTTCCTTGCTTATAGCTGACGAGCCTACCACAGCACTGGATGTTACCATCCAGGCTCAAATCCTGAATCTGATGAAAGATATGCAGGAGCGCTTCGGCACTTCTATTATTCTGATTACACATGACCTCGGCGTTGTGGCAGGGATGTGTGACCGTGTAGCTGTTATGAAGGATGGAGTTATTGTAGAGACAGGAACGACGGAAGAGATATTTGAGAATCCACAGCATCCGTACACACTCAAGCTTCTTAACGCACTGCCTCGTCTGGACGAGAAGAAGAAGCCGAAGCCTGCTCCGCTGATCATAAGCGGAGCAGATCTGGAACGCCCGCTGATCGAAGTGAAATCGCTGAAGCAGTATTTCGATATGGGCAAAGGGAACGTACTGAAGGCTGTGAATGATATCAGCTTCCATATAAATGCCGGTGAAACGCTCGGCGTTGTTGGTGAATCCGGCTGCGGCAAGTCCACAACCGGAAGAGCGATATTAAGACTCCACCAGCCAACCGGCGGTGAGGTGCTGTATCAGGGAATGGCAGTTAACCGTCTGACCTCCTCAGAGATGAAAACGATGAGACGCTATATGCAGATGATCTTCCAGGATCCGTATGCCTCGCTGAACCCCCGGCTGAAGGTGCTGGATATTATCGGTGAAGCACTGGATGTGCATAAGCTGTCAGGAAGCAAGCAGGAACGCAGAAAACGGGTTGAAGAGCTTCTGGATATGGTAGGGCTTGACCCTGCATTCGCTTTGCGATATCCGCATGAATTCTCGGGCGGGCAGCGCCAGCGAATCGGGATAGCCCGGGCACTTGCCGTAGAGCCGAAATTCATCGTCTGTGATGAGCCTTTATCTGCACTCGATGTTTCGATCCAGTCACAGATCGTCAAGCTGCTCGAAGAGCTTCAGCATCGGCTTGGACTGACGTATCTGTTCATTGCCCATGATCTTTCCATGGTCAAGCATATCAGTGATCGTGTAGCTGTAATGTATATGGGTAAAATCGTGGAGCTTGCGGAAAGTGAAGAATTATACTCGAATCCCCAGCATGACTATACGAAATCATTGCTGGCAGCTATTCCGGTCCCGGATCCTAAGATCGAAGCGAAGAAGAAGCGTGTCTTGATGGAAGAGCGGACCGGTGCAGACAAATACAATTTAGAGCACTCCGAACTGGTTGAGGTGTCACAAGGGCACTGGGTTGCCCGCCCAATCGGCACTTCTGCCTAGAGTGCATACTTGTTATCTATATTACTTAGGGAGTTTCTCTACTTGGCCGTTTTGGCGGGGGGTGGGGAAGCTCCTTTTTTGCTGGGCCTGGATGTTTCTGAAATCGTCCAAGATTATACAAGGTTTATATTGACAATTTTTCTGTTTCGATTACATAGTTAATGGAAGGATAGGAACCCATTTTAGGAAGATTCTTAGGAGGAATTGGAATGAATCGATTGCGTAAAGGTGACATTGTGCTTTTTCAGGGAGACAGCATTACTGACGCAGGAAGAGATCGTAATCATCCGAATGATCTGGGTAAAGGATATGCGCTGATGACGGCCGGCCTGGTAGGTGCGGCGCACCCAGAAATGAATATCACCTTTCTGAACCGGGGAATCAGCGGTAACCGCGTAAAGGATTTACAGGCAAGATGGCAGGAGGATTGCCTTGATCTCAAACCGACTTGGGTATCCGTTTATATTGGTATTAATGATTGCTGGCGCCGTTACGATCATCAGGACCCGACCAGTGTGGAGCAATTCAAGGAAGGCTACCGTGATCTGTTGAACCAAACAAAGGATAAACTTGACGCGAAGTTAATTCTACTTGAGCCGTTCGTTCTGCCGCATCCGGTGGACCGTAAAGCTTGGCGGGAGGATCTGGATCCGAAGATAGCAGCGGTCAGAGAGCTCGCTGCTGCATTTGAAGCCTTGCTCGTACCGCTTGATGGCTTGTTTGCCGCAGCCGCAGCGCGGCGTGAGCCAGCTTACTGGGCTTCAGACGGTGTACACCCTTCACCTGCGGGTCATGCTCTTATTGCGAATGCTTGGATGGAAACGATGGGACTTCGCTCAAGATAGAGTAAGAAATCTATCAACTATCCCAATATAATCCGATAAAGTGTTACACTTATAAGGGGCTGTCCCCATAGTAGAATGTTTTCTACGAAGGACAGCTCCTTTATCTATATATTTTTTGATGAATGCACACGGGGCAGCAATGGAAGGAAGAATTCGTACTTGCAGCGTCAAATAGAAGACATTTCGTTATGCGGCTCGCACTTGAGATTTATAGCTTCAACGGAGAAGGCAGAATTAATCTGGAGAAGCAAAGCGTTCGCCTTAAAAGCTTTCCGGAGGAAAGCTGCATCGAAAGCATAAGCTTTCCCGGATTTCAACAATAATACTAATCCAGAAGAAATCCGGGAACAAGAGCGATCGGAAGATTGATCTGCATTCGCAGTGATGAGTTACTAAGTTTTGCCACGTCATTATTGACGAATATCACATTTTTTCATTATTCTAGTAGAAGTGACTTTCATCAGCAAAAGGGGAATCATCATGAAAAAAGAAAGCTTTGTAAAACCAGATCCTCAGAGTTGGTTGAATACATTCCATTTTTCCACTCCAATCAAAATTCGCTATTGCGAGACAGATATGCTGGGACATGTGAATAATGTCAGTTATTTTATGTATTTTGAACAAGGACGAATTGAATATTTCGAGAACCTGGGCTTGACGGAGGAGCTGTTCAGTGAGGAGAAGGTTTCCATTGTGGCTAATCTGGAATGCCAATACCTGGCGCAGATGTATCTCAAGGACCCTCTTGTTCTCCATGTAAGGGTTGCTGAGATTGGCCGTTCCTCCATGGATGTACAGTATGCCATCATGGTGGAAGACCAGTTGAAGGCTGCAGGACGCGGAACGATTGTGCTTATCGACACCAAGAGCGGTAAGAGCACGCCGATCCCTGACTTCGTCCGGAACAAAATTGCATCTTTCGAGGACTGGAAATAATCGCTGGCGGCGATGCGCCTGCATATAACAGGAAGGAAGGCGAAGAAATCATGAAAGTGCGCTTTGGAATTATCGGTACCAATTGGATTACAGAACGTTTCATACAGGCCGCTATGGAGACTGAGCAATTCGTACTGGCAGCAGTCTATTCCCGCACGGAAGAGAAGGGGAAGGCTTTTGCTGCAAAATATGATCACTCCCCCGCTGTATATACCGATCTGAAGCAAATGGCATCAAGTGATGAGGTGGACGCCGTATATATTGCAAGTCCGAACTCTTTTCACGCCGAGCAGGCCATTCTATGCATGAATCACGGAAAGCATGTATTGTGTGAGAAGCCCATTGCCTCAAACACAGATGAAGTGAGAAGAATGATCTCTGCCGCGCAGGAGAATGATGTGCTGCTTATGGAAGCATTAAAGTCAACGCTCATGCCTAATTTCAAAGCGGTCAAGGACAACCTGTATAAGCTTGGCCGGATACGCCGCTATTTTGCAAGCTATTGCCAGTATTCCTCCCGTTATGATGCTTTTAAACAAGGGACGATTCTCAACGCCTTCAATCCTGAGTACTCCAATGGATCTCTCATGGATCTGGGGGTCTATTGTATTTATCCGATGGTAGCTTTGTTCGGTAAGCCGGATAAGGTACAGGCTGCGGGTGTAATGCTGTCCTCCGGGGTGGATGGGGAAGGAAGCATACTGCTTCAATACCCCAAGATGGATGCTGTCATCATGCACTCAAAGATTAGCCATTCATATGTTCCTGCCGAAATTCAGGGTGAGAATGGAACGATGGTGATTGACAAGATCAATCAGCCTTATGATGTGAAGATTTATTATAGAGATGGAACGATTGAGGATATTACACAGTCCCAAACACATGAGTCCATGTATTATGAAGTGAATGAATTTATCGAGCTGCTCGAAACCGGCAAGAGAGACAGTGTAATCAACTCGCTGGAGAACTCGATCATTACTGCTGAAATTGCGGAGGAAGCAAGACGACAGATCGGTCTTCGTTATCCTGCGGATGAGAGACTATGAATTTGGCATGATAACATTGCGCGTCTATCAATCATTTTTATATAACTCAAGCTGCGGTGAAGCTTGGGTTTTTCTTTTGTTTATAGAAGAAGATTCAAGCCCTTACTACCCCTCTATATGACATTTGTCATATATACGAATTGACGTTTATGACTACTGCATATGACACCTGGTACTTATAATTAAAAGTAGGTTTATATATAACAGGTACTCAAGCATCAACGCACTTCATGAAAATCGAGGGGGAAACCTGCAATGGCCCAATCCAACAGCTTGTCGAGTTTGAAGAAAAATGTTGCGCCCTATGAAAAAATAGAGACGAAATCGAGTATCAAGCAGCTTTTTAACACGTTAGTGCCATTGATACTGTTGTGGTATGCCGCGTATTTAAGTTTATCCGTATCCTACTGGCTAACGCTTCCGATCGCCATCGTTGCATCGGGGTTTGTGGTTCGGACATTTATTATATTTCATGACACCTGTCATCAATCCTTCTTCAAGAGCCGCCGGGCGAACGAAATCCTTGGTACCATTACCGGTATAATCACGCTCGTTCCTTATCAAAAATGGAAAATAAGCCACTCTATCCATCACGCGACCAGCAGCAATCTGGATAAGCGCGGAACGGGAGACATGTGGGTTCTCACGGTAGAAGAATATGAGGAAGCTTCATTCTGGACTCGTTTATCGTATCGTTTTTATAGAAATCCCTTGGTCATGTTTGGACTTGGTCCGATCTTTATATTTCTGATAACGTATCGCTTCAACCGGAAGGGTGCGAAACGTAAGGAGAGAGTCAGCACCTATATCACCAATGTATCTCTAGTGGCTTTGTATTCACTGCTGATCTGGGCAATCGGCTGGCAGGCTTTTGTTCTCGTCCAAGCCCCGATCTTCTTTTTCTCCGGTATGATGGGGATCTGGTTGTTCTATGTACAGCATCAGTTCGAAGACACCTATTTTGAGCACGATGAGGAATGGTCGTATATCAATGCTGCAGTGGAGGGTAGTTCATATTATAAGCTTCCGAAACTGCTGCAGTGGATTACAGGTAATATCGGCTTCCACCACGTGCACCATCTGAGTCCCAAGGTTCCGAATTACAATCTGGAGAAGGCGCATAATGCTACACCACCTCTGCAGAAAGCAACGACGATTACGGTTCGTACCAGCCTAAAGGCAATCCGGTTTCGTCTGTGGGATGAAGAGAGCAAGTCGTTTATCACCTTTAGAGATTTGAAGCGGAGAAAGCAGGGGAAATCGATGGCTGATCGGACAGTACCTGTCGCAGAGGCGATGCATCGACCAAAGCCTGGGCTGCAAGGGAAATAAGTGTTAATGCAAATATAATAAGTAAAAAATATCGGTCAAAGCGGCGTTAATCCGCAGTCTTGACCGATATTTTGTTACCGGAACTTCCGTTCCGTGTTCACGGATCAGCTTATGAGTTCGAAGAAGAGGAAGCTGCAGCAGCAGCCGATGCAGCCGCAGCCGCGGCAAGAGCTGCTTGCTGAGCAATCACAATATTGGTAATGCTGGTCGAGAGTGCCGTAGTTAATACACCGTTTCGCATCTCATCAACATATTTGAAAGCTACAAGCGCGGCCGACAGAAGCAGTAATTCCTGTTTACCAATGGAGAAGCTGCCGAAGCCTTTTTTGGTACGCAGATGTTCAAATGTCTCCGAGATCTCTGTAACAAGATCCTCACTGCTGCAAGGGAGCAAAGATAGCACGCCAAGAGAAGAGAGCGTGTATTCCTTATGCATCTGAATGCCTTGGGCGCGGAACGCATCACGTAATACCAGTACACGGTCCGCTCCTTCCGGAACTTCATTACCAAGAACGAGCACCTGTGTCAGTGCTTGCACACTGTTCCCCGACAGAAATTCAGGCTTAAGTGAAGAATAGAGCTGCTCCATCTGTTCCACTCCGCTTTCAACCTCAAGATCAGAAAGACCAAGCATAGCGGAGAAGATATAATCATCCTGACGTGTGAGGAAACGGTGCTTGGCTTTCATACGATCGTAAAACATTTTGGCGCGCTCTACCGTAGATTGATATCGATCTGGAGTTGTATGAGCTGCGATTTGATAAGCAGCAACGACCAGATAATCAGAGGCTCTAAATTTGGACTCCTTCATGATGTCGTATACGATTAGGGTGTTTGAAAACTGCTGCTCCTTGTCTGGAGAAAGAGAGAGCATTGCAGCAATGTTGATGACTGACGCACCTCTAAATAAAGAGAACAGCCCGGTATTTTTCTTAATAAGCTCGTGGCTCGCACGAATCGCTTCCACATCTGCTTCTTTATTCGCGGCTGTGTACAGTAATCCCGCCAAACGGTTAATCATTGTATTTTGCCAGGGGAAAGCTTTTTTGATCCTCTGTGCATTCTCTGCGAATAAATCAAGCCTTGCTGCAAACGGTTCATTCATATGACACACCCCTAAACAAATTTATAAATTACTATTACATACGAAGAAAACTTAGATACAGATTCATTTTACGCAAAGTTAAAGCGGACGAATTATGATAGAATATTAGGTAATAAAGACGAACCGAGGTGAGGGCCTATGCAGAAGTGGCATCAGATTTTTCAGAGAAACACAGGGCTGAATCCGTATGTATGGGTCGTCTTTTATATTTTACCTTTTTACTTTATATTTCGCTCTTCATCCACCTATCAAATCGTAATCGGAATTCTTTTGATTGTGGTTTTCTTTATCTGTTATGTGCTTTCCTTTGTATCCAAAGGCTGGCTTGTGTATTTTTGGACAAGTGTTCAAATTCTGATATCGGTTACGATGTCACTTCTGTTCGGTTATGTATATTTCTCGCTTTTCCTGGCGTTCTTTATCGGGAATATTAAGAACAAGATCGGATTTTTCACCTTGTATTCGGTTCATCTCGTCACGACAATCATGACGATTAACTATGGATTTATATCCAAAACCCCGTGGTTCATGACGCAGTTACCCTTTGTGATAATAAGTGTGGTAGCGGTGATTTTGCTGCCGGTAACGACATACAACCGTAATAAGAATGATAAGCTTCAAAACCAGCTTGAGGATGCGAACAAAAAAATATCGGAAATGGTGAAGCTGGAGGAACGGCAGCGGATTGCTCGTGATCTTCATGATACATTGGGACAGAAGCTGTCCCTGATTGGCTTGAAAAGCGATCTTGCCAGCAAACTCATAACGAAGGATCCATCCCGCGCTCAGGCGGAGATTGATGATGTAAGACAGACGGCAAGAACAGCATTGAAGGAAGTACGGGAGATGGTTACCCAAATGCGGGGCACTCGGCTGGAGGATGAAATCTTCCGCATCAAACAGATTTTAAAGGCGGCGCAGATCGAGTTTACACTGAATGGAAGTACGGAGTTCAATAATGTTTCACTTATGAACGAAAATGTACTGAGCATGTGCTTGAAGGAAGCGGTTAATAATATTGTGAAGCACAGTAACGCCACTGCCTGCTCCATTTCATTTGAATCAAGCAGAAGCGGCATTACGGTCACCGTTCAAGATAACGGGATCGGCATACCGAGTGATGCGGTATATAACCGTGGAAACGGTCTGAGAGGAATGTGGGAGCGGCTTGATTTTGTAAATGGAAGTATGGAAATAAAGTCAGATCAGGGAACGATTCTGGTGATCAAAGTACCTTTTGTGCTGAAACAGCTGGAAGAGGGGGCGGAGAAATGATTTCAGTAGTTATAGCGGAAGACCAACGAATGCTACTCGGGGCTCTTGCCTCCCTGCTGGATCTGGAGGACGATATGCAGGTGGTAGGAACGGCGAATAATGGAGAGGATGCTGTAAAGCTGGTCCAGCTTCACCAACCGGATGTATGTATCATGGACATCGAGATGCCGATCAAGAGTGGGCTCGAAGCAGCCGAGGAACTCAAAGGTACGGGATGCAAAATATTAATATTAACAACATTTGCACGCCCCGGATACTTTGAACGGGCTTTAAAGGCTGGTGCTCATGGTTATCTGTTAAAGGATAGTCCGAGTGAAGAGCTTGCAACGTCCATTCGCAGCATTATGGATGGCAGACGCATATATGCTCCGGAGCTTGTGGATGAAGCTTATGGTGAGGAGAATCCGTTAACCGTGAGAGAGAAGGAAGTACTTGGCCTTATTGCAGATGGAAAGAATACGAAGGAAATTGCCAATGAGCTGTTTCTTACGACAGGCACCGTTCGTAATTATATCTCTGTTATCCTGGATAAGCTGGGTGTAAGCAACCGAATTGAGGCAATTACCCGGTTTAAGGAAAAAGGCTGGTTTAAATAAAAGTATGCTTGGAAGATAGAACACCTTTTTAAGAAAGGGTGTTTTTTATTTTTAAATATGAATTTTTATACATCAAAATGAATAGATTTAAACAAAGGAAGGCTGATAAAGAAATTCTTAAGGCCTCATTCCATACATATAATGTAAATACAAACTGCTTGATAAATAAGCACTTTATTTATATGAAAATATGAACATATAATATAATTTAATTGAAATTAAATGCTGCTTGCTATGTAATTCTATGCAAAATAAATGTATAATAGATAATGATTGCCTATAAATGACTAAGGGGGAGGATGAATGTTAGATGGACCATATGATCTTTGAAGTCGGTACGGCCCTGATGCTGATTGCCCTTGCTTCTGTATTGGCAGGTAAACTCAAGTTTTCCATTATTCCGTTTCTGATTGTACTTGGAATGCTCGTGGGGCCACACGCCCCAACCATTGGAATCCTGGATTTCAGGTTTATTGAGAGTCAACCTATTATTGATTTTCTAGGAAGAATCGGGGTATTATTCCTATTATTTTATCTGGGGCTGGAATTTTCGGTTCAGAAATTAATCAAGTCGGGTAAAAATATTGTTTTTGGCGGCACGGTTTATGTCCTGTTAAATTTCTTACTTGGACTCGGATACGGCTTCTTATTCGGGCTCCCGTTATATGAGACGTTAATAATAGCAGGAATGCTCTCTGTTTCATCGAGTGCCATTGTGGCTAAGGTTCTGGTTGATCTCAGACGTACCGGTAATTCGGAAACCGAGCTGATTCTTGGGATGATATTATTTGATGATATTTTCCTCGCTGTATTTCTATCCGTTATGTCCGGGCTGCTGCTTGGAGGAGCTACTTCGGTAGGAGCCACACTGTTATCGGTATCCATTTCTATCGGATATATGCTGCTGTTCTTCTTTATCGCAAGAAAAGGAACGCCGATTCTGAATAAGCTGCTTAACATTACATCAAGTGAAATTTTTATCATTGTAGTATTCGCTTCGTTATTCTTCATAGCCGGCTTTTCGGAGACGCTGCATGTAGCAGAAGCTATTGGAGCGCTGCTGTTCGGGCTCGCCTTATCGGAGACAGAGCACAGTAAAAGGATTGAGCATCTTGTTGTGCCTTTCCGGGATTTCTTCGGGGCTATTTTCTTCTTCAGCTTCGGGCTGAGTATTGATCCATTGGCACTCGGAGATGCAGCCTGGATGGCACTAGGAGCCATCGCTTTAACAATCATCTGTAATGTTATCGCAGGAATGATTGCCGGGCGCAATGCGGGTCTCTCTCATAAGGCTTCTGCTAATATTGGTCTGACTATTATGGCTAGGGGAGAATTCACCATCATTGTTGCTAATCTCGGGATTTCAGCAGGGCTTGCTCCAATCTTAAAACCGTTCTCGGCGCTGTATGTATTGGTACTGGCTATTCTAGGTCCGCTGTTGACCAAGGAGTCCAAGCATATTTACAAAGTGCTGAACAAGGTGTTTAAATGGAGCGAACCAAAATCAAAAGAAAAAATAAAAGAAAAAGAAAAAGTGAAAGAAATAGGAGAATAATTGCTACGAGGGTGCTAAAGTATGTTATCTTCTTGGTAAGGCTATAAATGAAAGCATTATAAATGCTGTTTGAACAGGAGGATTCAAAGAATGAGCATGATTAGGGAAACCGATCTGCCTGGGATCGGAAAAAAGTTTCAAGTCGATATGAGATCTGGTGATAAACTGGTGATTGTTATACATGATGATGGTCGCAGGGAACTGTATCATTTTGAAGATGATGATCCGGATGAGAGTATTTCCATGGTGTCGCTTGAAGACGATGAAGCCCGTCAAATCGCAGGGATTATCGGGGGAATGACGTACAAGCCCAAGGCCCTTGAGACCATTGAGGTGTCCCTTGATGATCTGATTATCGAATGGTTCCGAATCGATCCCCACTATCCGACAGTCGATAAGACGATTGAAGAGCTTCAGATCCGTCAGCGCACGGGAGCTAATGTACTTGCGATCGTGAAAAAGAATGAGCAGAAGATCAATCCTGGACCGGACGCTCGTCTAACGGCAGGCTCAACACTTGTTATCTCAGGAGAGCGCAAGCAGATTATGCAGTTGAAAGAGCTGTTGGTACAAGGGTAACCTTTTAAACTATCGATCTTTTGCAGAAAAAAATTCTAGTGGAACAGTAAAATGTACCCTATAAAGCAGACACCTCAATGAGGGCTGCCTTATAGGGTACTTTTCTTTTTAAGTCAGGAATATCAGACTTGGTGACGGCAAAAGAAGAATTGCACCAAATGTAATTTGGGGCCAAATTCATAACGTATTATGTAGAAAAATCGTCTTTATAAACCTTTGACAATTGCTGAAGGTCCCTGCTATGATGGCATTATTAACCAATTCATTTTTGGGACCAAAAGTTTTGGGCACAGGATGCATCATTATTTATGAATATTTCAATCTGGCATTGGAGGGAAGCAAAGCGTACATATGTCTACACTGAAGGATATTGCCCAGCATGTGGGCGTTTCGATTTCCACCGTTTCCCGAGTTATGAACAACGATTACAGCCGGCATATAAGCCAGGCAACACGAGCCAAAATCGTGGCGGCGGCCGAGGAGCTGGGATACGCCTCCCAGAAAGAACAGCGTCCGTCGCAGCCTAAGCTTCAAGTCGTACAGGAAGCGCCGTTTCGGCAGATTGGCTGCATCGTATCCGTAACTCAAAATAAATACAATCATCCTTATTTTTCACCGATTCTGGACGGAATCGAGAAGAAGCTGTCAGAGATGAACAGCGTGCTGGCTTATGTCACCACTATGGAAGAGGTGCAGGGCGAAGGAGCTATTCACCAACTGATCCGGGACAAAAAACTGAATGGCATGATTATTATTGAGGGCATCACGCCCGAGATATATGATTTCATCAAACAGGCCATTCCCGCAGTAGTCGGCATCGACATTGCCGATCCAGACGTTCCGGTTATTCATTACAACCGTGTAGAAGCGGCAAAAGCAGCGGTAGAACATTTGATCGAGATGGGGCACCGGCGAATCGGGTTCATGGGGGGACCCGGCCTGACCGGAGAGCTAAATCGGGAAAAGAGATATCGCGGATACCGGCAGGCGCTTGAGGAAGCGGATCTTGAATTGGATCCCCGTCTGGTCGTCAACACCGGCTGGAACGTCAGTGAAAGCTATACCTTGGCGTGCAGACTGATGGAGCTTCCGGTGGAGGAGCGTCCGACGGCTGTGTTTGCGGCTAGTGACATGATGGCGATATCCGCTATTCGAGCGGCCACGGAGTATGGGCTTTCGATCCCGGAGGATATAGCATTTGTCGGACTGGATAACATTGAGGTGTCACAGTATACATCGCCTCCCTTGTCGACCATTCATATTCCCAAACAGGAAATGGGTATGATGGCTGCCAAGGTGCTGATTGACGAAATCGAAGGTAAAAACGCCCTGCCGTTCAGGCTGGCTGTTCCCCATAAGCTGTTGGTACGAAAGTCGTCGGACTATCGTTTACCGGATAAAAGATAAACTGCCCATAGAAATGAATAACCGAGGTGCACAAGGCGCCTCTCCTTACTTTTGCCCTTTTGGGAAAAACATAGGGGATTTGGGGCCAAAAATATAATTTGCAGGAGGAAGTCATGGATAAAATACGAATTGGAGTGATTGGTCTCGGTCAGAGATCAGGGTTTACGAAATATTGGCATCAGCCGAACGGCGGTCGATCTATTGTCGTCGCAGGCGCGGATATCGATCCCGCCCGGTTGAATAAATTCAGGGAGCGGGTCAATCCCGATGCCGATGTCACACTGGACTACCAAGAGCTGCTGCAGCGGAAGGACATTGATGCCGTTGTTATAACTACACCGGATAATGAACACGTTAAACATGCTGTGGAAGCGCTTAATGCCGGGAAGCATGTGTACTGCGAGAAGCCGCTGGCGATTACCGTGGAGGACTGCGACCGTATTCTGGATGCCTGGCAGAAATCCGGCAGACATTTCATGATCGGCTTCAATATGCGCTATATGAACATGTACCGTACGATGAAGGCGATTGTTGATAGCGGTGAGATTGGGGAAGTGAAGGCAGTTTGGGTTCGCCATTTCGTAGGGCGGGGAAGCGATTACTATTATCACAGCTGGCATGGGAATTCTGCCAATACAACTTCGCTCCTGCTTCAGAAAGCGTCGCATGATATTGACATCATTCACTATCTGACTGGGCGGTACACGAAAAAGGTCACAGCGTTCGGCGGCCTCGATTATTTTGGCGGCAACAAGCCAAATGATCTGACCTGCCTTGAATGCAGTGAGAAATTGATCTGTCCGGAATATCGTACAGGCCCGCTCGTTCAATGTGCATTCCGGGAGGAAATTGACGTGGAGGACAACAGCATGGTTCTGATGGAATTGGAAGGCGGCATCAAGGCGTCCTACCTGCAGTGCCATTTTACGCCTGACTACCAGCGGAATTATACGATTATCGGTACCGAGGGACGTATCGAAAACAGCGAGTATGAGCAAAAAGTATTTATGAAAACGCGTACATCAAAAACCTGGAGGGAACTTTCAGATCGTGTCTATGAGATTAAGAAGGCAGAGGGTTCGCATAACGGGGCAGATCCGATCATCTGTGAGGACTTCCTCGACATGATTCTGCTGAACAAGGAGCCGGTCGCAGACCCGCTGGCAGGCCGGATGAGCGTGGCTGTCGGCTGTGCGGCAGCGGAATCCATGCGCGCCGGAGGGCGCGTAGTCCATGTAAAAGAGCCTGAACCGTGGATGTCCGGGACCAGTCCAAGACTTATGGACGTTTGACGGCGTGGAGACAGGCAAGTCAAGCACAAGGGGGAATATTCAAATGAATTCAGCGCCGGCGACACAGGTGAAAGCGCCGAAGGCAAAGTCTCGGAAAAGGACGCGCTTCGGCAAGTCGTTCCGCAAAAACTGGGAGCTGTACCTGCTCATTTCACCCGTCATTGCCTACTTTATTATCTTCGATTATCTGCCCATGTACGGCGTCCAGATTGCTTTCAAAAACTTTATGGCTGCCAAGGGAATTTGGGCAAGCGACTGGATCGGACTTGATCATTTCGTACGCTTTTTCAAGAGCTTCTACTTCGAGCAAATCATCTTCAACACGATTTCCATCAGTCTTTATCAGCTGGCGATCGGCTTTCCGTTCCCGCTCCTTCTCGCGCTCCTGATCAACGAGGTCGGGAGCCAGAAATTCAAGCGTTTCACACAAACGGTTACCTACGCACCCCACTTCCTTTCAACCGTTGTCATGGTAGGCCTCATCATGATCTTCCTTTCTCCTCAGAACGGCATCATCAATCATCTCATTGATTTTTTTGGCGGACAACGCATTTCTTTCATGATCGAATCGGAATGGTTCAAATCGATCTACGTATTCTCTGGTGTCTGGCAGGGCATGGGCTGGAGCTCGATCATTTATCTGGCTGCTCTCGCGGGTATTGATCCCACCCTTCATGAAGCCGCCCGGGTGGACGGCGCCAGCAGGCTCCGCCGTATCTGGCATATCAACCTTCCGGGAATCCTGCCTACGGTCGTCATCCTGCTCATTCTGAACGTCGGTCAGGTGATGAGCGTCGGGTTCGAAAAAATTTACCTGATGCAGAACGACCTGAATATCGAAAGCTCCGAAGTCATTTCCACCTATGTGTACAAACAAGGCATCATTGGCGCCCAATACAGCTTCTCGGCTGCTGTTGGCCTGTTCAACTCTGTCATCAACCTTGTGCTTCTCGTCACCGTGAACCGGATTGCCAAAAAAGTAAACGAAACCAGTCTTTGGTAAGGAGGAAAAGGGATGAAAGAGTCTTTGCAGGATCGCATTACGCTCGGCGTCATCTATGTGCTTCTTTCGATTATTCTTGTTGTTGTGCTTTATCCGCTTATTTTTGTAGTCAGTGCCTCCATTAGCGATCCGCTTTCGGTCTCCAAGGGAGAAATGTGGCTGTTTCCGACGGATCTGTCTTTTATCGGATATGAACTTGTATTTGCCAACAAGGAAATTTGGACCGGATATGCCAACACGCTGCTTTACACCTTCGTCGGCACGTCCATCAATCTGGTAATGACCATTCTTGCGGCCTATCCGCTGTCCCGGAGCGATTTTGCAGGGAGAAACGTCATTACAGGCTTTATGGTATTCACCATGTTTTTCAGTGGTGGCCTCATTCCGACCTACCTGCTGATCAAAAATCTTCACATGATCAACACCATGTGGGCGCTGATCATTCCAGGCGCTGTATCAGTATGGAACATCATCATCATGCGGACATTCTTCCAGACCTCCATTCCGAATGAAATCCAGGAGTCCGCTTCGATTGATGGGTGCTCCACCATGCAGACTCTTTGGAAAATCGTGCTGCCGCTCTCCATGCCGATTATCGCCGTGATGGTGCTGTTCTACAGCGTGGGCCACTGGAACGCCTACTTCAACGCATTGATCTACCTGAACGATCGGGATAAATATCCGCTGCAGCTGTTTTTGCGGGAAATCCTGATCAAGTCCCAAGTCGATCAGATGGCCGGCAGTATGGATTCGTCGGTACAAAAGCATCTCATGGAGGCAGAGGCGATTAAATATGCGATTGTTATTGTGGCCAACCTACCGGTGCTCGTGCTGTATCCATTTTTGCAAAAGTATTTCGTGAAAGGCATTATGATTGGCGCTATCAAGGGCTAGACTCTTGTTCGCAATATAAAATCAAGGTGGAGGTCTAAATAATGGTGAAGAAGAATTTCAAGCGCTTCACATCGCTGCTGCTGACAGGAGTCATGACCATGAGTCTCGTGGCGGCATGCGGAGGTGGCGACAAGGAGAAACCGAAGGGGGAGACCCCCGGGGACAACAAGGAAAAAACCGAGGCGGTAAATAAAACCGGCTTTCCAATCGTCAACGAGCCAATCAAGCTGACGTTTTTCGCGGGGAAAGCAGCTTCCGCTCCTCCGGACTGGAATGTTCTTCCGGTATGGCAGGAGTACAAGAAGATGACGAATATCGACGTCAACTTCCAGCTCACGCCAGCAGAAAGCTTGGGGGAAAAACGTAACTTGGTTCTCTCGGGCGGGGATTATCCGGATGCGTTTCATACAGCCCGCCTGACGCCCAGTGATTTGATGAACTACGGGGGACAGGGCATTTTTATTCCTCTTAACGATCTGATCGACCAGTATGCGCCGAATTTCAAAAAGCTGCTGGAGCAGTATCCGGAGGTTAAAAAAGGTATGACCATGCCGGACGGCAACATTTATTCCTTTCCAACCTTCTATGATCCGAATTTTAAATCGGTGCTGATCGGCACGAAACTGTGGTACAACAAGGCGTTCCTGGATGCGCTCGGCATGAAGGAGCCGGCTACGACAGACGAGTACTACGAGTATTTGAAAGCGGTTAAAACACAGGATCCGAATAAAAACGGCAAACAAGATGAAATTCCATTCGCCGCGAGCGGATATGGCTCCCTGCTTGACGAGCTGAAGGGTGCCTGGGGTCTCGGTAACCGGGGTAACCTCCATCCACGCGTGGATATGGATCCAAGCAGCGGCAAGCTCCGTTATCTGCCTGTCGATCCGAAATATAAGGAAGTTCTGGAATACCTGAATAAGCTGTACAAGGAAGGTTTGATGGTTCCGGATATTATGACGATCGAGGGACCGCAGGTGAACGCGTTGATGGATGAAGGCCTGGTCGGCTCCGCGGAAACGAACAGTCCTCACGCCATCCCGGGCGTGACGATTGAGAATTTTGTTGGTGCACCGACCTTGAAAGGGCCTTATGGCGACCAGATTTTCTCGAGAGCACGTTCTCCGCTCATTGATGTTGGAGCCTTTGTCATCACGGACAAAAACAAGCATCCGGAAGCGACTGTTCGCTGGATTGACCACTTCTATAGCGAAGAAGGCAGCAAGCTGTTCTTCATGGGTGTCAAGGATGTCAGTTATATTGAAAAGCCGGACGGTAATATCGAATACACCGAAGAAGCGGAAAAGGAAAAGTCGAAGTTCCTATCCTGGGCCGGTGGCTTCTATCCAGCCATGCTGACAGACAAAACGTTTAAGGCAGGCGAGGCAACGAAGGAGAGCCTGGAGGCTGCAGCTAAGGTAGAAGCACAGTGGCCGGAGGAAGTTTGGCCGGCGTTCACGTATACGCAGGATGAACTGGTACGGTTCACTCCGCTGGAAGCGGACCTGAAAAAGTACGTAGATGAAATGACCGCCAAATTCATTGTTGGAGACGTGCCTTTCAGTGAATGGGATAAATATGTGAGCACCATTGAAAAAATCGGCCTTGCCGATTATTTGGAAATTTACACGGCCGCTTATGAGCGGTACAAAGCGGATTAGGAGGACTTTTTTGGATGAGAAATAAGCTGTTTCTGTTCCTGCTGTCGGTACTCCTGCTGACGTCTTTTCTTCCCAGCAACGCCGAGGCGAATACCGAAGCGATGTTTGATGTATGGGTGCCTACGAATACGGAAAAGGTTCTGCGGAACCAGCCGTTTCCCGAGCCGGCCAATGCGGTCATCCGCCTTGGCGCAGCACGCAACGAATATGAAAGCGCACAACTCATTGTAAAGGCGGGCAATCAGCCTTTGCAGAAGCTGCAGATATCGATGAGTGAACTGAAACAGAAGGATGGATCAGCCAAAATATCCAAAGATGACATTCAATTGTTCCGTCAGCATTATGTTGAAGTAACAGTATCCACGACTGCCGCGTATCCGAAGGGATGGTATCCCGACGCCCTGATTCCGCTGGATGGCACACTGGATGTTGCTGCGGGCAATAATCAGGGAATATGGATTAAGGTCCATATTCCTAAGGGACAGCCGGCGGGGACTTACACGGGAGAAGTCATGCTGCACGAGCTGGGTAACCCCGTCCGGGTGACGGTGGAGCTTACCGTTTGGGATTTCGAGCTGACGGATGAGAGCCATGCGAAAACGAATTTCGGCGTCTGGGGAGGACCGGTTCAGGAGCATCATGGCAACGTGGTTGGTGAAGAAGCCTGGAAATACATTGAGAAATATTATATGGCTTCAGTCGAGCATCGCCTGACGCCGGGATTTCTGCCCATCCCTGATACGGATATCGAAAGCTACGTGGAACGGGCGCCGAAATATATCAATGACCCAAGAATTTCAGCTTATCGACTGCCCTATTACCGCACAGCGGACGGTGAGCCGGATATTGAGCGGATCCGGCAGCTGGTTGACCGGCTGAGAGAGAAGGACCTGCTGTCCAAAGCCTATTTCTATGTATCCGAAATCGATGAGCCGACCCGGGACAAATACGACCGTGTCAAGCAGATCGACCACGCTCTGGAGGAAGCTGCTCCTGGTGTACCTCATCTAGTCACCATTCAGCCGGTGGATGAGTTGACAGGGGATGTCGATATCTGGGTGCCGGACATCGAGAAATTCGATCCAGTGTTTGCGAAAGAGCAGCAGGCCGCGGGAGATTCGGTATGGTGGTACACGTATGTGAAGCCGAAACATCCGTACCCTTCCTATCATGTTGATGATGATCTGGTAGGAACGAGGCTTCTGACCTGGATGCAGCGGGACAATGGCGTGGAAGGAACGCTGTATTGGGCAACGACCCAGTTCGGAAAGTATGATTACGCATTGAAAAAATACATCCCTCGCGATGTATGGAAAGACCCACTCGCGTTTCCAGGCGCGAATGGGGACGGATATTTGTTCTATCCGGGTACCGAGGTCGGCGTGGATGGCCCGATCGGCACGATCCGTTTGGAGGTACTCCGCGAAAGCATGGAGGATTACGAATACCTGTGGATGTATGAGCAGGGACTGCGTAAAGCCGCCGCACAGCTGGGTATTGAAAATGAATTCCCATATCGAGAGGCTGTACGTCCGTTTTATGACCGGTTGTACGAGAACATAAAGACCTTTGATGAGGATCCGTCCAAGGTCATGCAGGTACGGACCGAAATCGCGGAGGAAATCGCCGCGCAGGCGGACAGCGTACCCGTGCTGGTGACGGTGGATACGCCGAAGGATGGAGCGCGGAATGTAACGGTTTACACGGAAAAAGGCTCGGAGGTAACGATCAACGGGCAGCAGATGCCGGCAGTAGAGCAAGGGGAACAGCACACTCGTTTCTCGACAGAGCTGGCTCTGGAGGCGGGCGTTCACGAGCTGGATATTGCGGTAAGCAGGGATGGAAAGACTACGGTGGTGAAGCGCCAGCTGGTTGTCTATGAAACCGATGCGCCGCATTCAATCGTCCTGAACGATGCCGAAACGCCGGAGGCGGTCAAGCGCTTTACCTCATCCACGGTGAAAACAGGTCTCTCCGAGCAGCATGTAACGGAGGGGACGTATTCCATGGAGGCGATATACCCGGCGAACGTCAACTTCCCGAACCTGCGTCTGTTTGAAGCAGGCAAGGGATTCCGGTCCAGTGACTGGTCGGCATTTGAAACGCTTGAGTTTGATGTGTTCAATCCGGGCGAAACAGTGCAGTTTTATGTGAAGTTCCATCAGCTCGACGGAAAGAGCGATGATACCTTTATCCAGACGGTCCGGGCGGGCCAGGACAAAAAGGTGGTAATCCCGCTGCGCCAAGTCAATCTGGATATGACCAAAATCAAGGGCATTGAGCTGTGGATGTGGCGGCAGTCCGCTCCGCAGACGCTGTACTTTGACAACTTCCGTTTCACTTCGGCAGCTCCTCAGGAGCCTATGATACCGGGTGGAAACTAGAGAAGGAGAACCGGAAAAATATGAAGCTTACATTTTTGGGAACCGGAGCGGCGGAGGGAATCCCTTCCCCGTTCTGTGATTGCCCGGGCTGCGAGTATGCCAGAGCTCATGGTGGGCGAAATGTCCGCCGGAGACAGAGCGTGCTCGTCAATGATGATATGCTCATCGATTTCGGGCCGGATATTTTTCCGTCCTGCGCGGCGCTCGGCCTGTCGCTGTGCGGGTTGAAGCATCTGCTTGTCACGCACAGCCATGCGGATCATTTTAATGTAGACCATCTGAAAATGAGAAGCAGACCTTTCCGCCTGTCCACTGAGCTTCCGGAAATGACGATGATCGCCGGACCTTCCGTGTGGTCCAAATGGAGCGAGCTCGGGGGCAGCGACCAGGGGGCGGGGATCCGGAGGAGAATCATTCTTCCGAGGCAGTCACTGGAGCTGCCGGAATATTCGATTGCATCTCTCGCAGCCTGCCATCATCTGCAGATCGGCGACGCGATGAACTATATAATCGATGACGGCACTGTAAAGCTGCTGTACGCTTCGGACAGCGGGTATTATGACGAGCCGGTGTGGAAGGAACTTCAGAATCACTATTTTGACGCAGTCATCCTGGAGGGAACGATCTGGAACCGGCCGGCGGGCCGGGAGCATCTGAATGAAGGCGATTTTGTCAGGATGAAGGATCGGCTTCGCTCCATTGGAGCCATAACCGATGAAACGCTGGTGATTGCAACCCACTTCTCACACCAGTCGGTGGATTCCCATGAGAATTTGGAGAAGAGCGTAGCCTGGCACGGCGCACGCTGCGCCTATGACGGGATGACGGTAGAAATCGTTCCGGTGAAGAAATAAAAGCATACTGCTCTGTCATGTTAATGGTAGAGCATATGAAGGATGCAGGTTCGGTCGTCAGCCCTTGCGGCTGGCGGTCCGAGCCTGTTCTTATATTATCCGTGCAGACAGTAAAATTCACACCATGTGCGATAATACGATCGCACCATAAGCAAATGCTGCAACAATGACCAGTGCAGGATGAATTTTTCGGATGTTCATCGCCCAAAAGGCTACGGCGGCGATGCCGAGCGTTTGAATGGTTCCTATGGAAACCATAGAGCTCTTGCCCATCTGCCAGGTCAGTGTCACCATCATGATTGCAATGACCGGCTGAACAAGCAGGGTCATACCCTTAACAACCGGTGATGTCCGGTATTTCTGAAGCAGCTTGAGCAACAAAATGAGAGCAGCAGCCGACGGGATAACGGTAGCAGCAAGCGCTGATGTGAAGCCAGCCCATCCGGATACACCGTAACCGACAAAAGCTGCGATTTTCGTAGCGATCGGACCCGGGAGAGCATTTCCCAGGGCAAGCATGTTGGAGAAATCCATATCACTAAGCCAGGCGCGGCGAGTGACGACTTCATCGTACATCAGAGGAATCGAAGCGGGACCTCCTCCGTATCCAAGGACATTAGCGACAAAAAAACTGATGAACAGTTCAATCCATTCCACTATTCAGCGTCCTCCTTTTCCCGTCTTTCCTTCTTCAGTTTAGCAACGACTTTAAAGTGCACCGCACCGTATGCAAGGAAGAGGATAATCACGATGGCCGGATGAACCTCGATGATTTCAAGCAGGAGGAAGGATATCAGGAAGAACCCGATGCCTGCATATATACCGAGTCCTTTCACAGCCTTCTCAGCAAATTCATATGCCATGGTACCCAGCATAACGGCAATCACAGGAGTGACGCCGGCTATCATGCCTGCTATAATTTTGGAGCTGCTTAGATATTGTACGGCGGACAGCAGTAAAATCATGGCGATACAGGTCGGCAGAATATGAGCAAGTACGGCAATGATGGCGCCAAGTGTCTTTTTTTGCTGATAGCCGAGATAGGCGGCCATTTTGGTTGCAATGGGTCCCGGAAGCGCGTTGGCAAGAGCGAGAACCTCTCCGAATTCATCGTTGTTTAGCCATTTGTAGCGTATAACAGCTTCATGGCGGATCAGCGGAATGACAGAAGGTCCTCCACCATAACCCAAAATCCCGGTCCGGAACATAGCCAGGATGAGATGCATGTATGTATTTCCCGTTCTATTCAAGGTAAGGACCCTTTCTATGGTGAATTCTTGCAATAGGTTCATGTATAAATATATAGAGGTTACCTTTCATTTTCAATGAACCTGGCTTTCCTGCCTTCTATTCATATCTCCTTAATGAATGATTTTTATCCCTTCCCCTATGCTATGTCACCTTATATTCCTGCAAAAAAAATTAAAATAAAATTTTAAAATACTATTGAAATCCGAAATAATTCTTCAATATGATATGGATACACCTTGATCATTCATCTGGAGATTCGGTTCAGCGATAACTGAATAAAGGAGGCGGGACTGGTTCACTGCTAGGCTGGTTGTAAAAATGTGATGAAGAGCATCTGCATTATTACATTTAAGGAGTGAATTCATGTATGAAACGTAATCGTAAAGTTCGGCGAAGCAGAACGGCTCTAAGTTGGGCAATGGCTCTCCTTATGCTGTTCAGCACGATAGTGTCAGGCCAGGTAAACATGATACCGAACGTATCAGCAGGGCCATTAACGGATGCTGAAGCAGATATTTCGTCAGAGCCTTCACCGGATGGAGCAGAAGACATTCATTTGGACCCTTCGGGAGAGGCAGAGAATTCGGCAGATGAGTTAACAGAGGCTCCAGCTGATGTCATAACTGAGATGCCGGAGGGAGTAGCTGAGCTGCAAGCCCTGAGTTCTTCAACGGGAATCATTGAGCCGTTTGAGAATTTATCATTGCTGCAGGCTTCCGCTGTTCGAGCGACTGCCCATCTTGGCCTGGTAAGCAGACCGGAAACGATTTATGATGGTAATCACGCTGTGCAGCTATCATATGATTTTACAGGTACAACTGGTACATCGGCAGCTTACATCAACTTTAAGGACCCGAACGGCTCCGCTGGAAGAACTATTCCAGGCAAGCCAATGAGCATGGGGTTATGGGTATATGGTGATGGAGCGAACCACTGGCTTCGGGCACAGGTCCAGGGAGCAGATGGTACCAAAACAGCTTTGGATCTCACATCGTCGACAGGACTAAGCTGGACAGGATGGAAGTACATCACATTTCAAATTCCTGCTTCGATCCCTGCGCCTGTGAAGCTCACTCAGATTTACGTTACCGAATTAAAGGATACAAATAAAAATAGCGGTTCGCTTTATTTTGACCGACTGACAGCCATGTACAGCAGCTCCAAAATCTACGCTCTGGACATCGCCGGAATAACGCCGATGAAGACAGGAGAAACGCAGCGCCCTGATGTCTATGTGACTTCTGCGAATATGACTGAGCCCGCCCTAGTAACTGCAGGGGTAACGTTTAAAAGTAATAATGAAAGCGTTATCAAGGTAACCGGGGCTACATATGATACCTTATATGCAGCTGCGCCGGGTGAGGCTTTGATTACGGTACAATATGGCGATTCAGCGCCAGCCGTATTTAATGTATCGGTTACAGATGAAGAGGTATCGCCTCAGCAAGTTATATTATCCGGACCTGTACATCTGGAAACGAGCATGACCGGCCAAATTAAGGCTTATGCGGTATACGCCGGTTATGACTACCCACTGCAGCTTGCGGATGGCGTGACATTCGTAAGCAGTCATCCTGATATTGTTAGTGTAAATAATGATGGCCAGCTCACAGCTCTTTCTTCAGGCTCGGCGGTTATTACCGTAAGCTTTAAAGGAGTTCAAGCTGAGCATTCGGTCACGGTGACTGCACCGGTTCCTGTTCTGCAGGGTATTGAGCTGCTGGGAATGACCGGGATTAGTGCAGGAGATTCTTTCGAAACGAAGACCTTGGCGACGTACACGTGGCTGGAAGAACCCGTAGAGCTGACTGACGGGGTGGTATTCAGCAGCAGCAGGCCTGACGTGGCTTCCGTGGATGAGAAAGGGGTCGTGACTGGGTTGAAAGTAGGTGCATCCCGAATTACGGCATCATATGAAGGCAAGACCACCTCCTTATATATTACCGTTCACGAAAATGCAGCTATGCCTAAGGCGGAGATGAGAGCAGCGTGGATCGCGACGGTGGAGAATATCGACTGGCCTGTTAAGGGTGCAGACCCGGCCGCTCAGAAGCAGCAGTATATCGATCTCCTGGATCAGCTGCAGGATGTAGGCATGAATGCGGTTATTATGCAGATTAAACCGACCGCAGACGCTTTTTATCCATCGGAATACGGACCGTGGTCCGAATGGCTGACGGGTGTACAGGGGAAAGACCCTGGATATAATCCACTGGAATTTTTGATTGAGGAAACACATAAGCGGAATATGGAGTTTCATGCATGGTTTAACCCTTACCGGATCAGTATGAAGGATGACATCAATAAACTGGTTGAGAATCACCCGGCAAGACAGCATCCAGAGTGGGTTGAATCCTATGGCGGGAAGCTGCTCTTTAATCCGGGAATACCGGCGGCGCAGCAATTTATTCTGGATAGTGTGATGGAAGTCGTAAAGAACTACGATATTGATGCGGTTCATTTCGACGATTATTTTTATCCTTATCCGGCGGGCGGAGTGGACTTCCCTGATGATGATACCTATGCTGAATATGGGCAGGGCTTTACGAACAAAGGAGATTGGCGCAGAGATAATGTAAATCAATTCGTAAAGAATATGAGTGAAGCGATTAAAGCAGAGAAAAGCTATGTGAAATTTGGCATCAGCCCATTCGGTATTTGGAAGAACAAGAGTGCGGCTGCACCGGACGGTTCGGAGACGAATGGACTTAGCAGCTATGATTCAATTTATGCAGACTCTAAAAAATGGGTTGAGGAAGAGTGGATTGATTACATTACACCTCAAATCTACTGGTATAGAGGTTATGCGCCAGCGGCTTACGATAAGCTCATCGAATGGTGGAGCGGCGTAACGGCAGGCAAGAATGTACAGCTGTACAGCGGCCAGGCAGTGTACCGGATTAACACGGTGGACAGCTGGCTCGACCCTGAAGAAATGCCAAACCAGATATTGTACAATCGGAGTTTTGAAGAGGTTGCCGGAAGCATGTATTTCAGCGCAAAATGGTTCGCAGACAATCTGCTGAATTTCTCGGACCGCCTTCGTGATGATTTATATCGCTACCCTGCTCTGGTTCCTGCAATGCCGTGGCTCGATAACACCGCGCCTTCAGCTCCGGTCGGTGTAACAGCGAAATCCGGGAAAGAGGGGATTCAGCTGAACTGGAGATCCAAGGATGATGAAACCTACTATGTGATTTATCGTTTTGAAGATAAAGAGCCTCTAAATACTAGTGATCCATCCAATATCGTTAGAACAGTCCGGAAACAAGCCGGAGTTGTCCAGACTTACCTCGACACTACAGCATTAGAAAAAGGGAAGTATAGATATGTTGTTACAGCTGTGGACCGGCTTCACAACGAGAGCATACAGAGCGGACCTGCAACGGTACATGTGAAATAGAGCGAACTATCTTATATGATCTTGGTCTGATAATCGATGAAAAGAAGGTCCTGCCACACAGCAGGTACCTTCTTTTTTTGTATAAGTTAAGGCCATGCCGAGTTAGATGTTGATCCAGTATTCAAACGAAAATAAGATATAATACAAGGCAGAGTGAAGCATGGAAGGGAATGGATGGGGGATGAAAATTGATCGCTTACTGGCGATTACGGTGCTTCTGCTGAATCGGGGCCGGGTTAGCGCAAAGGAATTATCTGAACGGTTTGAGGTTACCAGTAAAACCATATACCGCGATATGGATACACTCAGTCAAGCTGGAATCCCGATCGTCTCTCACCAGGGAATATCCGGCGGATTTGAAATTATGGAGCAATTCATGATCGACAGATACCTGCTGTCTATTGAGGAGATGGAAGCCTTAGTTACAGCTGTAAAAGGGATTAACCGGGCACTGGATGATCAGGAGACGGATGCTCTGCTGCAGAAGGTGAATAACCTGCTGCAGAAAGCACAGCGTGGTTCTATCTATAATAAGCGTGAAGAGCGATTCATTATGGATATGAATCCCTGGGGCCAGCGGAGCGGAATTAAAGAAACGATGAAACTGCTCAGGGTGGCTATTTCGGAGCGAAAACGTGTAGCTGTGGAGTATATATCATCAGATGGGACATGCAAATGGCGAATGACCGAGCCTGCCTCGCTTATCTTAAAAGGGACGATCTGGTATGTGCTGGCATACTGCACGATGCGCCGAGATTTCAGAATCTTTCGTTTATCGCGCATACAGCATGCAGAGCTGATGGAGGAGGTATTCGAGCCTAGGGAATTGCCAGTGATCGAGCAGCTTCAGTGGGATGAAAATTGGACAGATCCCCCCCAAGAGAAGCTTGTATTCAAGTTCGAGCTTGAGGCAAGACAGCGAATTGCAGATATATTCCACCCGGATGAGATCACGATGATGCCGGATGGTTCTATTCAGGTTCAGACAGTAATGAAGCCTGATGAGTGGCTTTACGGCATAATTCTGAGTTTTGGAAGTCAGGTAAAAGTGGAGAGTCCTGACTTTGTAGCCCGGGAAGTTGTGCGACGGGCAGAACAAATTATCGGATGTTATATGAACTGAGACAGACAGATGTCCACTTTTCTCAGGTAGACTGTATGTATTACCAGAAGGAAAGAGGATGACATATGAATGTAGAACGGGTTAATAGACCATCCGTACAGGTTTGCGGTATTGCAGAAAGAACAAACAACCAGGTAGAAGCGGGACCGGAAGGGAAAATTTCCGGACTCTGGGGGCAATTTTTTCAACATGGACTGCTGCAGCAGCCTGGATTAAACCCGGAATTCATTTATGGTTTGTATACGGAATACGAGAGTGATGTGAATGGCGAATATACTGTACTGCTTGGTTGTGAAACGACAGGGGAAGGTTCGTCAGATCAATTGAATCACTTCAAGACTGTTAGTGTTAGTGTCCCAGCGTCAGACTACCTCGTATTTACGAGCAATCTAGGACCAGTTGATACCGTCGTGCCGGAAATATGGCAAGAGATCTGGTCGTATTTTCAAGAGTGTAAGGAAAGCAGAACATATACCGGAGACTTTGAGCTTTATAAAGTCGCTGGGTTCGATCCATCGAATACGGTTGTGCAGATTTACATAGCTGTCAAATGAGGAGAAAGCGGTAACGATAAGAAAGTTGAACAGAGCTGTCCCAAGCAGATTGGCTGCGGGTGACAGCTCCTTTTTATTATTCGACATAATTAATGCACCTTTAGCTCGAATAGTGCATCCCCTAATTAACGGTATTCGACAACATTTTTGAGGGAGCAGGTCCAAAGGTCTTGGTGGAAGGGAAATAGTCCCGGAAACTCTAAGGAATATCTGGTTAATTCGATGCTTTAACCAAGGAAGCAGGTTCAATATAATACCATTTGAAAACGCTTTACTATGGCAGGGAGGGGCGAGAATTTCGGTTAACAAATTATTAACACAATTCTTCTTCACTAGAAATGGAGGTTATTATGGAATGGCAGGAAGCAAGCATAAATCATGGATATCATCTTTGCTTAGCGGTGTGATGCTGTTGTCTCTTCTGATGCCGGTGAGACAGGTGATGGCAGAGGACGTGACTTCGAATACCGGAATGATTCTGGATCAACGGGAGATGGAGATTGGACCGGGAGCTACGTACATATGGAAGAGCATGAAGCTGGACCGGGGATTAGAAAAGCTTCATTATGTGGAGTTCAATCCGAAGGATCAATTACTCGAACTTCAGCCGGGAAAGACGGACGGGAAAATATATGGTATGCAGGGAGTTACCCAAATGGCATCGGATGCTGATAAAGAAGGCAATCGGGTCATCGCAGCTATCAATGGAGATTTTTATGATATGTCGAGCGGGTTACCTACCGGTCTGTTTATGGGAGATGGCGAACTGTTGAACAGCCCTCCGAATAATTGGTTTGCCTTTGGTATGAAAAAGGATGGCTCGACGATTTATGGACCAAGTCCCAAGCTAACCCGAACCGTAAGTATTAGGGGAATAGAAAGCAATCTTACAGCAATCAACCGCCTTCGCAGCAGTGATGCGTTGGTTCTCTATACCCCTTCATTTCATACATCAACTGCAACCAATGACCTGGGTGATGAAGCTGTGCTTGAGCTAATGTCAGGCGAGGTGAAGAGCGGGCAAACCTTGACATTGAAGGTATCCGAAATACACAAGGATAAAGGCAATACTCCAATTACGGACGGTAAGTTTATCTTATCTGCATCTGGCCAGCATCGCGAAGCTTTAGAAGGGCTTAAAGTTGGTGATGAGATTGAGGTGTCTTTAGAGCTCGAAGCGGATTGGAAGGACGTTACGATGGCAATAGGCGGGCAAACCCGTTTAATTGCGAATGGGGACATTGTTCCAAGCAATGATCCGAATGCACATCCTCGTACAGCGATTGGTACGAAAGCCGATGGTACTATAATTATGCTTGTCATCGATGGCCGTCAGCCTGGCTTCAGCGAAGGTGTAACCTTGAATGAGCTCAGTGAGATCATGAAGGAGATGGGAGCTGTTGAGGCTCTTAATCTGGATGGTGGCGGCTCTACAACCTTCGTTGCGAGAATGCCGGGGGAGGCAGCTCGTAAAGTGATGAATTCTCCGTCTGACGGCGGGGAAAGAAAGACGGCGAATGGTATTTTGCTGGTCAATAAAGCTCCGGAAGGCACAGCGGAGAAGCTTGTAGTGAAGCCACCGATCGAGCGGGTGCTCACAGGCTCAACTGCGGTGTTTAAAGCAGCAGCAGTAGACCGTAACATGCATCCAGCCGGCCTGCAAGACACCGTGGAGTGGAGCGTCTCACCAGAACTGGGAACGTTCGATGAATCTGGTGTATTCACAGCCGGATCCGCTGCAGGGATAGCAGATGTAGAGGCCGTGTCTGGTAGCTTGAGCGGGACGGGGACTGTAGAAGTGGTAGATGAACTAACAGAATTAAGTTTTGGTGATACGGTCAAGAGCTTTGCCCCGGGACAGTCCGAAACGCTGAAAGTAACAGCTTTACGTAATGGCCAGATTATCCTAGCTGACAACAGTCAACTGGAATGGAGAGCCGAGGGAGATATCGGGTCATTTGACGATAATGGTACCTTCACAGCAGTGGATGAGACGGAAAGGACCGGAAGGATTATTGTGAGCTACAAAGGCATTGAAGCTTCTGTAGATGTGAATATTGGCCTTCCGCCAGTCATTCTGGAGGATTTCGAGAATGGCTTGGATGCTTATCTTGAAAGCGCTGGTGCACAATTCAAATCCGTTAAGGTGAGCATCGAGAACGATGAAGATTTCGTGCGTTTCGGCAATAACTCGCTGAAGCTGGAGTATGACTTTACCGGAACTACGGGAACTTCAGGCGCTTATCTGCAAACCAAGAGTGCAGAGAATAATATTGTCATTCCGGGTTATCCGGAAAAAATAAGCATGTGGGTGTACGGAGATGGGAAGAAGCACTGGCTTCGCGCTCAAATGCGTGATAGTAAGGGAACCATTCCTCTTAATTTTGTTGATGAGGGGGTTGGTGTAGATTTTAAAGGATGGAAGTACTTGGAGGTAGACGTTCCTAAGGGGCGTACGATGCCATTGACTATGGATATGCCTGTGCGGTACATGGAGACCTCGAATGCCAAGAAGGACGCCGGTGTTCTCTACGTGGACCAAATACGTGCGCTCTATGGGCCAAATCAGGACGATATGAATCCACCGGTGCTTAAGGAGCTGTCACCTGCGGATGGAACGACCATTAACAGTAAGCAGCCCAAAATATCACTAATAGCAGAAGATGCTGATTACGATCCAGTTCAGAACCCAGGGACGACATTAATCGATCCGGACAAGATCCGTTTCTATCTGGATGGGAATCTGGTGGAGCATACACTGTATCCGCCTAAAGGTGAAATTCACTTTACACCTCCAACACCTTTAGCAGATGGGGTTCATCAGGTGAAGGTTTCCGTTAAGGACCTATCCGGCAATCAGACGATCCAAATCTGGACCTTTGACGTAGACACGGGCGCCTCCAAACTTGTATACAGCACACCCAAGGATATTTATGCGGGTGGTACGTACACATTAGACCTGTCGGCTGTAAAGCCATCAGATATCCAAAACGGGGAAATTGAATTCGCCTATGACCCGGCAAAGCTGGAGGACCTGGAGCTTGTTCGGGGTGAGAAGCTGGATGAATCTCAGCTGCAGGCTGAAATCGACAGTCAAGCAGGACGCGTGATTTTGAAGCTAAATCATATCCATTCGGCTGATTTGACCGAGCAGGACTTGCTTGGACAGCTTCAATACCGTGTGAAAAAAGATGCTGCAGGAGCGCATACCTTCGAATTTATGTCCGGAAGGATTTCTTTTGTTAGCACAGGGGATATCTCCTATCCATTCTTCGGACTTCCTCAGTCCTCCGATATCCGAACGCATTTGTCACTTGAGTGGAACGAAGAGGGCCAGGTTGAAGGGTATGAAACGATCTTTCAGGTGAAGGATGAGAGCGGCATACCAGTCGAAGGAGCAGAAATAACGGCAGATGGTCAGAAGATTGGTACAACGGATACGGATGGAATACTGAAGGATAGCACGATGACTTCGGCAGTCAAGACATATCAATTGCAGGCTGAAAAAGGAACCTTCTACAGTCCTGTTGTACCATTCAAGGTTTCGAAGCTGTTCGGAAGCCAGACGCCTTACAACATCAATGTAAGCATGGGGGAAGAACCGAAACACTCCAGAGGTTTTACGTGGCATACGCACCCGGGTGTGGATCAGTCGGTAGTTGAAGTGGTGGAGGCATCGAAATTTACCGATTTTAATGGAGAGAATGTGAAGGTGATCCACGGTGAGAGTAGTCTGTATCATACGCTGGATATCGGCACGATTCGGGTGCATAAAGCGAATGCAGATGACCTGAAGCCTGGAACCCGTTATGTTTACCGTGTAGGCGACGGAAAAGAGTATTACAGCGCTCAAGGGACATTCAAGACCGCAGAGACGAAAGGAGATCATACGAAGTTTTTGTATTTTGCAGATTCCCAAGGGAGTAGTGAGGCTGACTTCAAGCTCTGGGGTAATACGGTCCGAAAAGCGGTCGGAGAGCACCCGGATTCTGAGTTTATCTATCAGGCAGGAGATATGGTGGATAAGGGCTTTAATGAGAACCAGTGGAATTTATGGTTTAGGGAAGCGCAGGATGCATTCCTGAATACGACACTGATTGGAGCTATCGGTAATCATGAAGTCATGGGAAACAAAGGGAACGGTGATTTCCTCGCACACTTTAATCAGCCTGGGAATGGTGTGCCGAGTCTGAAAGGAACGAACTTCTCCTTCGACTACAAGAATGCTCATTTTATTGTGCTAAACAGTGAATACCAGTACGAGGAGCAGAAAGAGTGGCTTGAGCAGGATCTCGCTAAAAACAAGAAAAAATGGAAGATTGCGATGTTCCACCGCGGACCTTACGGAAGCATCTACGATACCGTGGAGGTCAGGGATTTATGGGCACCTGTGTTAGAGAAATATAACGTCGATCTCGTTCTGAATGGACATGATCATATGTACTTACGGACTCATCTTATGAAAAACAAGCAGGTTTCAACAGATGGTCAAGGAACAACTTATGTCATTGCAGGCTCGTCAGGCTCCAAGTTCTATTCGCGCACTTCAAGAGATTGGCAGAAGGTGACGGATGAAGAACAAACCCAGATGTATGCTTCCGTTGAGATAACGGGTGATGAACTGAGAATGGTAACGAAGACGGTAAGCGGTCGGGTGGTAGATGAATTTACGTTATCTAAAAATACCACTGAAACACCAGGCCCGGGTAATGGTGACGGTGGGGGAGATACAGGAGGAGGGACTCCTGGTAACGGCAGTGGTGGTGGTTCAACAACCCCAGTCCAGCCGCCAACCGTACCTGTCCAACCTGTTCCGAGCCCTGATGTTACAGGTAAGCTCTCGATAAGCTCTTCTGAATTAGCGGCCATGACGGCAAAAGGTGCAGTGGTGTTTAATACGAAAGCTCCTTTGGAGGAGTTACAGCTTCCAGGCAATACAGCTGCGTTGTTGAAGAATACACCTGTATCGGTGAATGCAGGAAATGTATCACTTACGATCCCGTCAGATGTGATCCGTTCGCTGAGTGAGTTGATCCCGGCTGATCAGCGTGATGGAAGCACGATTAGACTTAATGCCAAGAGAGTAGCCAGTGAAGACGCACTTCGCTTGATGGCAGAAGCAGCCGGTAGATCGGGCGCTGTGATTGGTGCAGCCAGTGATTTGCTATCTTTTAGCTTAAATATCACAACGAAGGACGGTAAGACAACTGAGCTTTCGACGTTCACTAAACCAATTACGCTTCAATTCCCTGTAAAGGGCGGTGTGGATCGAAAACTGACCGGAATCTATTACATTGCAGCAAATGGAGACCTCGAATACGTCGGTGGTACATGGAATGGGGATAAGCTGCTGACAGAGATCCATCATTTCAGCACTTATGCTGCACTTCATTTCAATAAGAAATTTACAGATGTTCCAGCAGAACACTGGGCTTCTCAGGTTATTCAGGAGCTGTCGGCCAAGCAATTTATTAAAGGAATCAACGATCATCAATTTGCGCCAGCCAAGCAGGTAACAAGGGCGGAGTTCGCAGCTATGCTCGTTCGTGTGCTGGGTCTTAAGGAAGAAGGAAGCATACAATTTAGTGATGTTGATTCTAAAGCATGGTACGCAGGAGCCGTTGCTGCAGCTGCTAAAGCAGGAATCGTGAGTGGTATGAATTCCAAGGAGTTTGCCCCGGATGCTGTGATCAAACGTCAGGAAATGGCGGCTATGGTGGTAAGAACGTATCAATCAGTGGCTGCACAGCAAGGCTTGCAGAGTAATGAGATTCAATTCAAGGATGTGAAGAATTCACCGCTCTGGGTTCAGGAATCTGTCCAATCGGCATACGATCTTGGTCTGGTGAAGGGGAATTCGGATAATATATTCAAGCCGCAAGATGTAACCACACGGGCGGAAAGTGCCCAGGTGATCTATAACCTGCTAAAGAAACTGCCAGGTTATGCGATGTAATTAAAAACAGCCTCCATCCGGTAATGTACGGGGTGGAGGCTGTTTGGTGTTTAAATATTGATTAATGTTTCTTAGGGGATTTACTTAGAGTTTGTCGTTTCTGTATCTTTCACTTCTGCAACCAGAGTGATAGGTTTAGATGGTTTGGACATAGCAACGACCTCAGAGAAAAACTCAGATTTTTTTACCACACTCAAAATAATAAACTTATATTCTTTGCCGGCAAGAATAGTTTCCCCATTTCCATCTTTAGCTGGTATTTCTATTACGTGTTTGATATTGACGTCTGCTTCCTTGTTATCCCTCGTTTCTCTCTTTCCTTCAGCTGGCTTATGTTTCGTTAAGTCACTAAGGAGTAGAGGGGTTACTGTATTCCGTTTAAATAGTGTTGATTTCGAAGGGAAAGCTTTTTTTAGATTAAAGCTATCTGCTTTGTCTGACGGAAGAACTAAGAGTTGGTAAGAACTGATTTTGGAAGCATCGGCTGCTGGTTTAAAACTTATCTCTAGATTTTTGCCGTCCGTCGCTGGCTTTACTTCTATATTACTTGCTGCTGATGGAGATTCAGGGTTCGTTTCAGTTTCTGGGCCTTTGATTACAATAACGGATGAAGCACTCGATAATTCATTACCACCATAACCGTCGCCATTGTTAACAGCTAAGACGTAAAAAATGTACTGGGTGTTCTTAGTTAAAGGAGTTTTATTTACATCATTAGTTCCTAATGCGAAGTTTGCTTTCAAATCATTTTCCTTTGGATCAATTTCTTTGTATGAGTTGGAAGCTACTTTATTCGCTTCCTCCAAGCCGAACGGCTGCATACCAGTTGAAGGTACAGGTACAGCCATAACACGATATTCCTTCAGATTTTCTGTGTTATTAGATGACTGGAATGTGACTTCAAAACCCTTTGCTTCATCATCCACTTTTGCAGTTACATTCAATGGAGGAGTTACCGAGGCCCCTTTTAGTGTGATTGGTGAGGAAGGGGCAGACAAAGCGTTACTCTCTTTACCATCTTTGCTCACCGAGAGAACATATACCACATAAGAACTTTTAACGGCGATAGGATTTCCTTTAAAGTCTCTTGCATCTGCAGGTATGATTTTATCTTTGGTTTTGTCTTTGTCTACTGTTATATAATTACCTTCCTTAACTCCATTAGCACTGGCAAGAGTGAAATCATCTTTGTCGGATTGTTTAACAAAGATTATTCTGTAAAGATCGATTTTTGAATCATTGCTCGCTTTATCGAAAGAAACGCGCAAACGGTTGTCATTTTTAGGTCCCAAATCAGTTACCGTTACATTCGTAACCGGATCCACCTTAGTATTAGTTAGCGTGATCTTATCTGATCGATTGGAAAGTGCAGTTTTTCCGGCATAATCACCCTTACCAATGGCTGATACGAATACATAATAGGCGGTCCCCTCAATTATTTTGTTACCGTCCACATCTTTAGCATCTGATTCAAGTATCTTCGTAATTGCACTGCTTGAGTCTCTTACCACAGTATAATTGCTGGCTTTTGTAGGGTCGAAGTTAGCTACACGATCTGCTTTAACAACAAGGATGCGATACTCACTAATATTGCTGTAATCCGGTGAACTATTGAACTTCACCTGCAAATCACTGCCGTTACCATTATCGCTAATGTCCTTAACCTCTGTGATCGTAGCGGCTCTCAGTGTAAGGTTGGTGCCCAGCTTAATGACTGGCGAATAAGATGACAACGCATTGCTGCCACTGTAATTACCACTGCCTACTGACATGATGAACACACGGTATTCCATATTGTTTTCAATAAGATCTCCGTCGGTATCAACGCTGCTGGATTTTAAGATCTGGCTAATGTTGCTTCCTGTCTTGCTGATCTGCGTGTAGTAATAGCTGGATAAATTATTAGCTTTATCCAGATCAAAATTACTCGCATTTTTCGCCTTAACCACGAACGCCCGGTAGCTGCCAATATTAGATTCATCGGATGCCTTCGTGAAGGACACTTTGAGGTCACGGCCATCGCCATAGTCACTTACATCACTTGCCCCTACACTGGTTACAGGCGTTACATAACGGTTGTTACCAAGCGTAATGGTTGATGAGTAGGACGATAGCGCGTTGTTGCCGGAATAATTGCTGTTGGCTGCTGACATAATGAACACGCGGTAGCTGACACCGTTACGGATATAGTCTCCGTCTGTATCCCGGCTGCTTGAGTTCAGGACCTTGCTGATGTTGTACCCTGTTTTGCTAATTTGGGTATATCTAGAGCTGGATAACGAGTTAGCGTCATTCAGATCAAAATTATTCGCTTTACTTGTCTTGACCACGAATGCGCGATAGTGGTTAATGTTGCTCTCATCCGAGGCACGAGTAAATGAAACTTGCAGATCCCGGCCATCGTTATAATCGCTCACATCCGTGATATAAAGATTAGAAACCGACCCTACACTAGCGGTATTATTGTACAAAATAATATCGTTCGACGGGTTCGACAACTTGTTGTTTCCTGAATTATTGCCTGTGGCAACAGACATGACGAACACGCGGTAGTAAACGCCATTTCTAATGGTCGCGCCATCCACATCTCTTGCTCCAGAAGATAGAGCCTGCGTAATGTTATTGCCAGTCTTGTTCACTTGTGTGTAATTGTAGCTGGATACATTGTTCGCTTTGCTTAAACTGAAATTCTTGTAGTCACTCGATTTTACAACAAAAATGCGGTAAGCCCCGATGCCCGATTCGTCAGACAGCTTGGTGAAGCTTACACGAAGATCCCGGCCGTCGCCATAATCACTGATGTCGGTTATTTGTGTGATGACTGGCGCGGCGGTGGAGCCTGTTGCCAGCGTAATGGATGAAGACCCGGAGGAGAGTCTGCTCGCTGCCGTATTTTCATTGCTGCTTACGGACAGAACATATAATGTGTAAGGTATTCCGTTCCTGATATATTCTCCGGAAGAGTCGCGTGAAGAGGAGCTGAGTACAGTTGACAGAGTCGTACTGCTGCTGCTCGTTTTATTTACCGTTGTGTAGTTTTGGCTTGCTACAGATTTAGCTGCTGCCAGATCAAACCAGCCAATATCCTTGGTTTTAACGGCAATGACCCGATAGCTCGAAATATTGGACTCGTTTTTAGCGCGGGTAAAGCTTACAGAAAGATCGCGTCCATCATTATAGTCGCTAACATCATTTCCTTTTACGTTAGTCGCTGATTCAACAGCGTTCGTATTTACAAGGGTGAGTGAAGGGGAAGGTGATGATAACACCACTTCACCGGCAATTTTTCCAACGGCTAATACGTAAGAGGTATATGCCTGACCCTGACGGATATACTCCCCGTCTACATCACGTGAATTGGAAGTTAGTGTAACAGATGGATCAGATCCAGATGGATACACTACAGTGAAGTTAGATGATGGAACCAGCTGTGCGGTTGATAGATTAAAGCTGGATGTCTTCGAAGATTTCACAACCATTACCCGATACTGAGCCGCGCGGGATTCTGTAGCGGACTTGGAGAAGCTGACTTGAAGATCCCGTCCATCGCCGTTATTTCCGATATCTCTTAAGGTTACATAAGATACAGGATACAGGCTGTTGTCAGGTGCCGGAACGCTGTGATCTGAAGTTTTGATCGTTACCGTCTTGGTCTTGGAATTCCAGCCGACCTTTTCTCCTAACGACTCACTGACGAATCGCACGGGTACCATCGTCGTATTTTTTATTACTTTGGCTGGTACATCAAGATATACAGTCTGCTTGTTGATCGTAGCTGTCTTGGCGTTGATCTTTAATACGATTGTTGTTCTGTCTTTCACTGCGGTGACGGTTTGTGCTTTCTGGTTCCATGTTACCTTGGCATCAAGTGCCTCGAAGATTGCTCTCATAGGCAGCATAACACGGCCCTGAATCATTACGGGTGCCTGACTTGTTGTTAATTTCACTCCATCGATCAGAATGGTGAAATTAATTGCTGCCTGTGCCTGTGATTGGAATAGCATGGGTAGAATGAGCATCACTGCTAGCAGAGCAGTCCAAAACTTCCTCACGTCATAGACCTCCTTTGAAATGATTGTTATATTTTTCCTCGCTTATAAGACGCTGTAAGCAAGGTGAAAGTTTCAATCCTACTTCCGGTTTACGAAAATTTTGTTTGGCCTTATCAGCGTTGATGATTAGAAAGGGGCAAAGGACCATGAAATCTGAAGAAGGGAAGGCAAAGTGGCCGCTTCTGTTATGTGAGAATCAGAAAAAATGGGAGGCTTGGCTTTCGCAAAACTACGATCAATCCCAAGGGGTCAAGCTCCAAATAGCTAAAAAGAACTCTGCTCTATCGTCTGTAAGTTATGCCGAAGCGCTGGATATCGCTCTTTGTTATGGATGGATCGATAGCCGTAAGGAATCATTGGACGAGAACAGCTGGATTCAGCGATTCGGACCGCGAGGAAAGAACAGCATTTGGTCCCAGGTAAATAAGGAGAAAGTCCAGCGCTTAATAGAAGAGGGGCGAATGAAGCCGCCGGGCCTTCAGGCAGTTGAGACGGCTAAGATTAACGGACGCTGGGAAACTGCTTACGCACCGCCAAGCCGTGCTGTAATACCGGAGGAATTAGAAGCTACTTTTGCCGATCATCCGTGTGCAAGAGAAGTATATGAATCTTTAAGCAAACAAAACCAATATGCGATTCATTTTCGCATTCAGAATGCCAAAAAGGCAGAGACTCGCGAGAGAAAAGCGAAAGAATTTATACAGATGCTGGAAAGCGGCAAGCAGATCCATCCTTTAATGTAAAGCGAATTGGCCTCCTAATGAAGATCGCTGCGCTCGCGAACCTTAAGCATGGATCATATCAAATAAAACGGACGCCGGTTTTCAACCGGCGTCCGTATTTTAGCTTTGGAAGCTGTGCTTAAAATCATCCTGTGGAGGTTCCTGATATGGTCTATTCCAGATCCACGATCCGGTTCATATTCGTGCCTTCGCTGTTTTTGCCCAATAGCCTGCGGAATAGGAACTTGGCCATTTTGAACTTGTTGCCGGCATCCCAGTACTCGGCGGTTTCGGCATGGACCTTAATGAGAACGAGGTTTGGATCATCGTAGGTCGTTTCCAGCAGTTTCTCATAAACGGGGCTCCATAATTCTTTCATTTTCTCGGGGCTTTGGACCAGCTCGGCTTCCCCACGGATGGAGACGAAGGACTTGCCGGCATAGGCCACGTTGACCTGTCGGTTTTGCAGCAGCTCGTGGAATTTTTCGGTATCTTTCTTGGTCAGAAACCACAGGTCGCCGTCGAACTCAATGTCCTGAGTCTTCATGGGACGTGAAACCAGGCCTTCATCCGAGACGGTCGTCAGCATCGCCGTTTCGATGCCTTTAATCATTTCGCGTACTTTCTCGATCGCTTCTTGGTTGTCGGAAGCAGGATTTGTCATTTTATTCACCTTTTCCAATTTGTATTTAGATTAGTATTACACTCATTTATAATCTGCCAAACGAAGGGATCGATATTCGCGATCAATCCCCTTTTGCAAACCAGGTCGTAAACAGCTAGAATAACAATAATATGGCTTAAACTGTGACTTAGGTCATATCTTTATTTTCGAAGAAAAAGGGGATGGAATAAATGGAACGTATTCAAACGGAGAAACAATACCAGGATTTGATCAACCGGGACGGACTGACCGTCATTAAATATGATGCTACATGGTGCCCAGATTGCAGAACGTTGGATAAATTCCTGCCGGATATTATGGCGAAGCACCCGGATAAGGAATTTTATGCTCTGGATGTGGAACAGCTGGAAGAGATCGCAAGCAGAAATGAAGTAAGGGGTATTCCAAGCCTGCTGGTTTATAAGAATGGGGAGAAGCTTGCACATCTTCACAGTAAGTTTGCGAAGACGCCAAGTCAGATTTCAGAGTATTTGGAAACGCTGGAATCCAAAAACTAGGTAGCGGGCAAATTCCTGTTTAGCTGCATTGAGCACCGAATTACTCAGGCTGTAAGCTGAGGACTCGGTGCTTTTTTTATATTCTGTATTATGGAGTGTATGATATAATCCAAAGCTAAACAGATAACCTGTTCAAGATTTAGGTTAGGGGGAGCATATGGCAGCAAGAAAAAATGTAATCTCTATGGTTGCGATGATTGTATTCGGGTGTATAGTGATGGCTTATGTGGACTCAGTAATCATGCCTGATTATGCAGTGAAATCCATGATCAAACTCGTTATTTTTCTAACCCTGCCATTCGGGTATTGCTTGATCCATAGAGATTTATCATTCCGGTCATTATTCAAATTTGAAAAAAAGGAAATGACATTCTCCGTCCTGCTAGGTGTCGGCGTATTTGTATTTATTCTAGGCAGTTACTTCCTGATCGGACCATTTCTTGATTTATCCCGGGTGACGGAATCACTACAGAACAACATTGGTGTAAACGCGGGTAACTTCATATTCGTTGCTGTTTATATTTCCATCGTTAACTCGTTACTTGAGGAATTCTTCTTTCGCGGCTTTGCCTTCCTCGTGCTGAAGAAATTGACTGGAAGAAGGTTTGCTTACTTATTCAGTGCCGGTGCTTTTGCGGTGTATCATATTGCCATGATGACAAGCTGGTTTACAGTTCCGCTATTTCTTCTGCTAATTACAGGTTTGTTTGTAGCAGGCTTATTGTTCAATTGGTTAAATGAACGAAACGGCAATATTTATGCATCATGGATGGTACATATGTGCGCCAATCTGGCAATTAATACAATCGGATTCATGCTTTTTGGATTGGTATGAATAAAGCTACCCTCGAACTATTCGACTATTCATGTTATAATTTAATTGTGATTTTTTTATCAGCATAATGCAATTATTTTTAGTATCATGAATTCAGGTTATTCAGTAATATGGTTATCAAATAAAAATCTAAATAAATGAATATGGATCTTCGGGGTAAGGTGAAATTCCTGACCGGCGGTGATGGTTCATTCCATTGTGAATGGATCTCAGCCCGCGACTCGCTCTTTAGAAACTAAAGCTGCGACTGACTTGGTGCAATTCCAAGGCCGACGGTAAAGTCCGGATGGGAGAAGATCAAACATAGGTTTGCTGCGGAATTTTTCACGTCTGCAGTAGGCTTATTTGGTCAGCCCCCGTTTTGTTCGACATTGTCGATAACGGGGGCTTTCTGTTGGTAAGACTCCGTATTCAAGGATAGGAGACAGCATCATGGAAAACATCAATACAAGTATTAAAGTACAATCTAAAGAGTCGTCAAAGGCAAGCGGCACTCCTAGATATGGTTTTTGGCTAGTCGTACTCGGTGCGGCGCTCTGGGGGGTGGATCCGCTCTTCCGGGTGATACTGCTGGAGAACATGACCTCCTCTCAAATTGTACTCCTGGAGCATATCATTATTTCATTAGTCGCCGTTCCGGTCATCTGGAGAAACAGGCAGGAATTAAAAAAAATCGGTTGGCGACAAGTCGGAGCACTGCTCTTTATATCCTGGGGCGGATCCGGTATAGCAACGATTTTGTTTACAATGGGACTTTCAAGCGGGAATCTGAACGCCGTTCTTCTTCTCCAAAAGCTGCAGCCGCTGTTCGCGATTATTCTGGCGAGCTTGATTCTCAAGGAAAAACTGCCTCGTCACTTTGGCTATCTGATGGTTATTGCACTCGCAGGAACCTACCTGCTCACATTCGGAATGACTATTCCAATTGGTCACTGGGGTGACTTTGTTCAGATTGGAAGTTTATTGTCACTCGGAGCTGCTGCGCTTTGGGGAGGATCTACGGTTATGGGCCGACTGATGGTTGGTCAGATGAAGGTAGAGACGGTTACTTCACTGCGCTTTGTCATAGCCCTTCCGCTGCTGAGCTTGATAACATTGGGTGAAGGTGCGGCGTGGAATTTGCCTGAGTTTGGAACAGCCGCGTTCGCAGGGGTTTCATTAAATCTGATCGGTCAGGCGCTGCTTCCGGGACTGCTCAGCATGCTGGTTTATTATAAAGGCTTAACAACAACGAAGGCATCTGTGGCTACACTCGCAGAACTTAGCTTCCCGATGGCTGGAGTACTGATCAACTGGGTTGTGTTCCATGAAATCGTAACGGCAGCACAGCTTCTCGGATTTATGATGATCTGGATTGTATTGTTTATTATATCCCGTCAATCGGATTCCGCTGCGAAGGCAAGCGAGTCGCAATAAGCTTATCGGAATAATGCTTCATTCATAGAATGTATATTTGGAGGCCTGCCATGAATTTGGCGGGCTTTTTTCAGCCTTCTTTTCTCAATATTAAGATATTTAAGGTTTTTTTTGTGAAAAAGAGGGATTTTGCCTTTCGGGGTCGAAACAAGTCGAAATAAAGAATGAGAACTTGAGATGGTGAAAAAATAAACAATGAATTTTGATCTGGATATGAGAACAGCCTTTGTGTTTCTTGTTGCAGGACATCTGTTCACGATTATATTGATTACGACCTACCGCTTTGGACAAAATAAGGATCAAGCAGTCAATGCTTTTTATGGGGCCAAATGGATGCAAGCAGCCGGATGGGGATTGGCCATGTTCAGGGGTGGTATCTCCGATATATTTACCGTTTCTGTGGCTAACACGGCACTATTTCTTGGAGCTGCGCTTGAGGCCATTGCTCTATTACGGGCGATAGATGCTTTTCATAGAAAAACGCTTCGTTTTTATATCGGATTGACAACCTTTTGCATTTTAGCATTTCATATCATTCTGGTTGTGGCGAACACGGAGAAACACCGGATTGCTATGGGTTCTTTCGGGATGTCGCTGCTGCTCATATTGCCGGCTGTCCGCATGCTGACCAAGAAGAACGGCTCCGTTCTGATGAAAGTGACCGGGGGGATATATTGCCTGATAGCAGTTGGAGCGATGATCCGTGCGATGATCTCTCCGTATGTAACCGTAACGTTTTTTGAACCTAACCTTTATCAGGCATTGTCATTTTTATCGATATTCTTACTAATGTTCGTAGGGAATACCGGCTTTGTGCTGCTCTCCAAAGAAAAGAGTGACCGGGAACTCCATAAGCTCGCCAGCTTCGATGATCTGACGGGGATCTGGAATCGCAGGACCTTTATACTGGAGGCTAAAAAAGCGATAAAGGACTGTCAGGGAAAAGGGGAGGCTTTTTCATTTCTGCTGATGGATATTGACCATTTCAAGCTGATTAACGATAACTATGGCCATGACACCGGAGACATGGTGTTACAGGAGTATGCCTCCAAATTGAAAGGCGCACTCCGGGATCAAGATTTACTAGGCAGGTATGGCGGAGATGAATTTGCTGTAATGCTTCCGTGTGCTGATGAGAAGAGGTCGGATGAGATTGCTGAGAACATTCGGCGTTCTGTCGAGCAAGCTTATGGCAAGCTGCCCATTTCATATACGCTTAGCATTGGTATGGTGACCGTAGCAGCCGATTTTATGATTCCACTGGATAAAATCTATAAGCTTAGTGACAAGGCTCTATATAAAGCGAAGCAGGAAGGCCGGAACCGTGCAGCCCGCTATCTTGAGGATCCAGCAGAGCCCTCTTCGGGCAGCACGAAAGTGGTGTAATGGGCGGGGGAAGTCGAAAGGTCAATTGACTTTGTGGGTGGCATCGTTTTAGTTCACTCTTCATCAAGTCTGATGATCTCATTAGGTGAGACGGAGTATCGAAAGATCGTTTCCATCTGCGGCCCTTCTCCGCTTAACGGTTCACAGCTTTGTTTTACTGTGATCGTATACCCTGTTCCATTCTGCTCAATCGATGTAATTGCATTGAAGGACTGCAGGCCGTCACCGCATGACGGTATAACATTCAATATTCTGGCTTGCGCGGTATCTTGGGTGAACTCTTGATCTGAGGTACTGCCAGCTGTGATGAAGGAAACAAGTAAAACAAAAACACAGCCTATTATTCGCTTCATGGGTCGTTCCCCCTTTAATGAACGGATTAATTTTGGACTACTGGCCTAATTTTATTTTTGATTCATAAGGATTAATGGAGAGACGCTCCATGTATCCAGCACTTGACCGATTTCAACATCTCCTTTTCTTTAAATAAACCAAATTGCATTATTAAATTCGGAAATCCCGCCTGTACTGCTATAATTTTTCGGCACATTGTCAACAACGAGTATTCTCCCATCTCCTTGAGCCACGACATACCCTTCAATTCCTGAAGCGTCACGAGTAATACACTTCGCAGGGTATCCCCTCCTTTATACGTTTACCAAAAAACTGAATTATTCTTTTTGACGTTATCTTCCTCCAAAAGGTTGCCATCCATACAGAAGGGGCGAAAATCACAAATTGGTAAAAAACTTTCACAATTTCCGTATTTTTAGAAAAAAATTTTCCTGAAAGCATTTACATTAAAGAATTGCTCTGGTAATCTAAAGGCGATAATTTCCTAAAGTACGATTATCCAGAGGAGTGATACAGATGGAGAGCATACCAAAGTACGATGTTGTAGTAATGGGTGGTGGCATTTCCGGGGCCATGGCCGCTGTAGCGGCAGCTAATTCAGGAGCGAGGACACTGATCGTGGAATCTCACGGATTTCTAGGAGGGACGCTGACCGCAAACGGTGTGGGTCCGATGATGACGTTTCACGCTGGTGATAAGCTGGCAATCCAGGGACCAACGAATCAACTCATTGAGCGCTTGCAGAAATTGGGGAAATCACCGGGGCATATTTTTGACACCGTCGGTTTTACATATTCGGTCACCCCGTTTGATGCCGAAGCGATGAAGCATGAGCTTGAGCTTATGGTGACGGAGAGCGGCGGGG
>NZ_CDSE01000033.1 GCF_001373415.1 Paenibacillus dakarensis
TTTTATATCATATCACACTCAATTTCATTTTGCAAGAGTTTTTTTAAGAAGTTTTTATTGTTTCACTTCATCAAAACTCTCACGCCCAGCCTCTCAAACTATCATATCGCGACTGGATTTATAATATACCACGCATTGAAAATAATATGCAACAAACAAAATATTCCATTAAAACTAAGTTAACGAGACAAAGCAAGACAGGTTATTCGCCTGTCTTGCTTAATACTTAAAACATAACTTTCCCTTGTCATTACCCTTTTATCCATGGGTTGCTGCGTATAGGCTTCCGAGTCCGTCCAGAGGTCTTCTTGGTCATGGATTTCGACTTGGCTTTGGTTCGCTCTTCACGAGATACTTTTACTTCCGGCTTCTTATTAACCGCTGGATCTTCCTTCAAAGACAGTTCTTTTGTCAGTCCTGAATCTGCATCTGCGTTATTGTAGGCCGTTCCTCCCTCGTCCTGACGCCCATGACATCCACAATCCTTTTGGGGATGTTTTTCATTTCCCGGTTGTTTTTCATTCTCTCCATGCCACGGGTAAGGGGAATTCATCTCCTCATAACTAGAAGTCATCGGATAGTGCCCATAGCCACTTTGGTGTGGTTGGTGATGTGTATAGTCGTGTTGAAAGTGGTGCGGATAAGGATGAGAATAGTGCTGCGAATGATAATACGGATTCATCGTACCCCAACTTAAATTTGGGTCTGATACTTGTTCATTTGGTGACATATCATCTTTAATGCCGTGGCAACCGCAAGAAGGCTTCATTGACATATGTTCCATTCCCATGCCGGGTGGATTAAGATTGAAATTATAGTGCTGTTCCATTGGCGATGTATATGGATGCTGAGTATTGGAGGCAACTCCTGCTGTATATGGTTCCATGATATTCATCTGAGAATACTCTGTAGTCATGGGCTGTTCTGTAATCCCTGGATAATATGATGTAGGGGCGCCCCATCCTGACAGGTTATCGTTCTCACCTGGGTGCATCTGCTGAGTTCCATGCCAATCATGCGCTTTCCCTGCATGCTCTTTACACCCGCAAGGAGATTCAGGAAACATAGTCTGTGGAACAACCGGAAACATAAACTCAGGCGGACAATAACCAAATGGCTGAATCATATGATGTTCAGGACACTTTGGTAAAGGAGGACATAGCTCATGTACGGGTTTATAATGCATCTCTTTGCAATCTGGTTTCTCGAAATGTTTAGATTCAAAGATTGGTTCAGCAGGGGGCAACTTTGGCATCTTCGGCATTTCTGGCATTACAACTAACTCAGGCATAATTGTAATTTCCTTCTTTACCGTGATTTCAGGAGCAATCGTAATTTCCGGTACAATCTTAACCTCAGGCTTCGGTTCATTCTCTGGCATCATTGGGATATTGGGCATCATTGGGATATTAGGCATGTTTGGAATGTTGGGCAAAACTTGCATGTTAGGCGCCGGAGTTACCACTTCCTCCATAGGAACATTCATTTTTTGTGTTGGAGCCATGATTTCTTCTTTAGGCGCCATGATTTCCTCTTTCGGAGCGGTCATTTCTTCTTTAGGCGCCGTGATTTCCTCTTTCGGAGCAGTTACTTCTTCCTTAGGTCCTGTGTACGTTTTACTTCCTGGTACTGTCTTTTGAGCCTTATGTCCCCCGGTGTGATGCCCAGTTTCCGTGTGGGTAAACGTCCCTGCAGCAGGTATGTTCACAATCTCGCCTACAAGCAGTGCATTAGGGTTCTTAAGCTGTGGATTCGCGTCAATAATCTCTTTCAGAGAAACACCCCAAGCCTTTGAGAGCTTCCAAAGAGAATCCCCCTGCTTTACAGCATGCATATGAATGATGGGCTGACTCCCCCCCGGCACCGAAACAGGTTCTGTTGGAATTTTCACCTTTGCGCCGATGTCTAGTTTATTGGGGTCTACCAATTGAGGATTCGCATCCACAATCTTTACTAAAGGGACTCCATATTTTTTAGACAGTTCATATAGGGAGTCGCCTTTCTTGACGATGTGTATTTTCACGCCGTTAAAACCTCCTACACTCTATTAGGCGACTTAAAGCAATTCGCCCACATTCGTTAATACATCCTATGCAGCAGATGGGCGATTGACATCCCTTATGACAAAAAAAATCCTTTCATAACGATGAAAGGATTGGGATAATTTTAAGCCGGCGTATACCGTACTTGCTTGATTATTTTAGGGTTCCCATACTTATGCCCGTCTTTATCAAAGATGTTCCAGAATACATCTAACAGTCAAAGCTTAATCGGACCGGCTGATTTTTAACACGGCGACGGCGTAAAAACCCCGTTTTTGATAATAAAAATGGTATCCCTGAGCCTTGAGTTACTCAGCCATTCTGAACTAGACCTCAGATTTTTCAGTCTCATACACGAAGCCTGGATAGGAACCAAGCAGGCGAACCTGGCATCCCAGAGCTTCCACCTCGGCTATCGCTGCCGTTAATAGTACAGAGTCTGCCGAATCAAGAACATCAATATAGAAGTAATAGTTACCCAGCTTCTTTTTCGTAGGACGGGACTCAATACGCGACAAGTTCAAGCGTCTCCAAGCGAATGTTGAAAGCACCTGATGAAGAGCACCTGGTACATCTTCAGGCAATGTAACCAAAATACTTGTCTTTACCAGTGCGGGTGAACGCGGAATCTCAATCGGTTCACGTCCGATCAGAACGAATCTTGTGTAGTTATTATCATGATCTGTAATCTTTTCCGCCATAATATCCAGTCCGTGTGTAGAAGATCCTAACGTTGTACCAATAGCTGCCCAGCCTTTGCCTGGATTCTCTTTAACGATCTTCACGCCTTCAGAGGTGCTGCCCACAGCTTCCAGCTCAGCCTCCGGAGCAAATCGGGATAGAAATTGCCTGCACTGTGCGCTAGCAACTGGATGTGAATATATTTTTTTGATTTTCTTGAAATCAACGCTTCCATCATCAGCCTTAAACTCCGAAGCATCACCAATCAGGTGTTGAATAGAAGGATATACCCATTCCACCTGTATTGGAATATCAACCTCATTAACCAGCCAATCCATATGAAGGCTAACTGAGCCCTCAATTGTATTTTCGATAGGTATCACACTATAGTCGCTTTTCCCTTCTACAGTCGACATGAAAACATCAGATATCAGTTTATGATAAACGAGTTCAACAGGCTCGCCATTGAGTAAATACAGAATCGCTTCATGAGAAACCGATCCCGAGGGCAGCAATGCTATACGTTTCATGTAATAACTTCCCCTCTAATCATATCCATAAATGAAGTGCCCTGTAATGAATCCAGCACTTGTACCCCTTTAAGATCTGGTTCGAGCATTAAACATGATGCAGAGATTCCTTCATTTCTCATCGTTTCGATTAGATAGGTCTGTAACGCTTCAATACGCTCGTCCCCGCGCTCAATCAAAGCAATTAATGTAGGTCCTGCCCCGCTTAATGCCACACCCAGTGCACCTCGATTCGGGGCTTCATCCAAAATTCTAGCCATTCCCGGCACTAGCCCTGCACGGTAAGGTTGATGAATCCGGTCTCGCATGGCTGCTCCGATTAAATCCAGGCGTCCGGATGCTAAAGCAGCAGTCATTAAAGAGGATCGACTGATGTTGTAAACCGCATCTGAGAGAGAGAGTTGCTTAGGCAATACATCTCTTGCCTTGCTGGTGGATAACTGAAAATCAGGAATCACAACTAAGGTTTGCATGTCAGCTGGCGGTTCAATCCGTACATAATCCGCATGGCTTCCATCCCAGGCAGCGGCAATAATCCCGCCAAATAAAGATGCCCCTACATTGTCTGGATGCTTCTCCAGGTTCGTAGCCATATCAAATAATTTAGAAGGCGGCAAGGGAGAGCCGATCAATGCGTTAGCTGCCGCTAATGCTCCTACAATTGCCGAGGCACTGCTGCCTAATCCGCGAGTCAGCGGAATTTCAGAATACATAGAGATTGAAAGCTCCGGTACAGAAATGCCAGCCTCTTCAAAAACCATCTGTGCAACCTGATAAATTAGATTACTTTTATCCTCAGGTACTCCCTTCATTTCATCGCCGAACAGCTGAAAGGAAGTTCGATCCTCCTCTTTCATTTCGATCCACGCATAAAGAGACAGTGCCATACCTAGGGTGTCAAATCCCGGACCAAGGTTAGCCGTACTGGCGGGAACCCTGATCCGGACACTCTCGGACAAACTCATACGCGAGCAGCTCCTTCAAGCTTTGCAATGGCATCCATAACTGCTGATTCCGTATCGGAAACAACAAGCGGCTCAGAATTGACTGTCTTGATTGCAATATTAGGATCCTTCAGACCATGGCCTGTAAGAACGCAAACAACGCTTTCTCCGCCTTTGAAATACCCTTCGCGTTTCATTTTATATACACCAGCGATCGAAGCTGCAGAACCAGGTTCCGCAAAAATTCCCTCCCGAGAAGCTATTGCCTGATATGCCGCGAGAATTTCCTCATCCGTCACATAATTAATCTGCCCGCCAGATTCATTCGCTGCGGCAACCGCTGTTTTCCAGCTTGCCGGATTACCGATACGAATGGCCGTAGCCACCGTTTCCGGATTCGGAATGGGTTCGCCTTTCACAATTGCCATAGCGCCTTCTGCTTCAAATCCCAACATTTTTGGGAGTGAAGAGGCTTTTCCGGCAGCGTGGTATTCCTTGAACCCTTTCCAGTAAGCCGAGATGTTACCGGCGTTACCAACCGGAATAGCCAGAACATCAGGAGCCTTGCCAAGCTGGTCCACCACTTCAAATGCGGCCGTCTTTTGACCTTCAATCCGATAAGGATTTACAGAGTTAACCAGAGTAATCGGATGTTTAGCTGTAATTTCACGGACAATCTCGAGCGCTCTGTCAAAGTTGCCGTCAATCGCAATAACCTTAGCCCCATAAATCATGGCTTGTGCCAGCTTGCCAAGCGCGATATTGTTGTTCGGGATAATGACAATACAATTTAAGCCGCCGCGTGCAGCATATGCAGCAGCCGCAGCTGAGGTGTTGCCTGTAGAAGCACACATAATGGACCGGCTGCCTTCTTCCATAGCTTTAGCAACGGCCATAACCATTCCGCGGTCTTTAAATGAACCGGTCGGGTTCAAACCTTCAAATTTAAAATAGAGATCTATTCCTAGCTCCTTGGACAAGTTTTCAGCCCGGATGAGAGGCGTATTCCCCTCTTTTAACGTTAACAGCGGCGTATTCTCATTAACTGGCAAAAATTCTTTATACGTCTGAATCAAACCTTCATATGACATCTCTCTTCTTCTCCTCTTCTTCAAATCATATTTATATATCAGCCGTTGAAATAACTCCCGCTAGTCACTTAACCTTCAACACGGTATACACTCTTGATACGGCGAATCGCTTCCAGACTTTCAAAATGACTCAGAACTTTATCCATACTAGCTTTGCTGGCGTTATGTGTAACGATAATGATTTCTGCATCCGGATTTTGATCATTAGGCTGCTGAACCACAGATTCAAGGCTTACGCCGTACTCCGCGAATACCTGTGTAATTTGCGCAAGCACACCCGCTTTATCAGCAACATGGAGCAGGATAAAGTTCTTATAATTGATCTGCTCATCGCTCTTCAGCTTCTTGGCCTTATAAGGCACAATAGCTTTCAAACCATTCACGCCAAGCTTCAGATTCTTGATAACCGCGACCAAATCAGCTACAACCGAGGTTGCTGTTGGCAGTTCACCTGCACCAGGGCCATAGAACATCGTCTCACCCACGGCTTCTCCATAAACATAGACTGCATTGAATACCCCATTTACTGAAGCAATCGGATGACTTGTGCGGACCATCGTCGGCTGGACACTGATGCTGACCTGCTCATCTTCACGATCTGCAATACCGAGCAGCTTCATTTCGTAACCCAGACGCTTCGCGTAAAGGATATCTTCCTTGGATACTTGAGAGATACCCTTCACACTTACGTCTTTCAGCTCAACATTCGTACGGAACCCCAGTGTACCTAGAATAGCCATTTTACGAGCAGCATCCAAGCCTTCCACATCAGACGTTGGATCAGCTTCGGCATACCCAAGCTGCTGGGCTTCGGCCAGAACATCCTCGTAGGAAGCACCCTCCTGGCTCATTTTCGTCAAAATAAAGTTCGTAGTCCCGTTCACGATACCCATGATTTTCATGATGCGATCTGAGGAGAAGCCTTCAATTAATGTTCGAATAATTGGAATGCCGCCCGCCACACTTGCCTCATAGAATACATCACACTGCTTCTCCTGTGCCTTCGCCAATATCTCTGCGCCATGGAGTGCCATCAGATCTTTATTCGCCGTCACAATGTGCTTGCCCCGATCTAAAGCTTCCAGGATATATTCCTTCGTCTGTTCAATTCCGCCCATAACCTCTACAACAACATCAATTTCCGGATCGCGGATGACATCCAAGGGGTTATCTGTCAATTTCGCATTATCTACCGCTACACTCCGCTCTTTCTCGGTATTCTTGACTGCGATTTTTTCTATGATAATAGGGGATCCCACTTGGCTGCTCAAATCCTCCTGATGACCCTCAACGATTCTAACAACACCAGTGCCTACTGTTCCCAAACCTAGCAATCCAACTTTAATCGGCTTCATGAATAACTTCTCCTCCTGAGTTTCCAAGTGTTCTTGTATTCTATATCGGAATTTTATCCTTGACCTATCATTTGGACTCTTCTTACACCAATCGCCTTTCTGAGACCATGGAGCAAGTCATCCAGTTCTTCATTCAAATGAGATACTTCCACCGAGATAACGACATTCGCAATCCCTTGAAGCGGAATACTCTGATGGATGGTCAGCACATTACCTCCTTGTCCGGCGACAAGACCGAGTACCTCGGATAACATGCCGGAACGATGTTCCATATCAATGGAAATCGTGACAATCTCATCCCGCTCCAACTGGTTAATCGGATGAATTCCGTCTTTATACTTATAAAATGCGCTCCGGCTCAGACCAACCTGTTCCACTGCTTCATGCACGGTCTTCACATCACCTGATGCGAGCAGTCTTTTCACCTGCATGGTCTTGACTACGGCTTCTGGTAAAATATCCTCACGGACTAGATAATACCGTTCTTTCACAAACGTCCTCTCCTCAAAGACTAGTGTTTTTGTATAGTGGACATTATACTGGATAAACCGTTCAAGGGCAATACATTTGCGCCCTTTTTCAAAAAATCATTTTGCTGTTCACGGATTCAACCGAAATCTACTAAGATTAATTGTATATGAAAACAGGTATGATTTGGATACGAAATAAAAAGAAAGCAAAAAAAAATCGCTTAAACTCCAATATCAGAGTTTAAGCGATATATATCTTAGTAGTAACTGCTGCCTTCAATAAATTCAAATTCAAAATCCCCGATGCGTACAAGGGTGCCTTCCTTCGCACCACGACGGCGAAGCTCCTCATCCACTCCCATATGCCGCAGTGTACGGGCAAGCTTTAATATCGCATCATGCGAGTTCATCTGCATCCGCTTCAGCATACGTTCAATGCGATCGCTGTGCACGACATACATTTCATTTTCACGTGTAATGGTAAACGCATTGTCATCCTTCTTGTCGAACTTATACACTTTACGCTCTGCAACCTCTGCTACCTCTTCAATAGCAGGTTCTTCCGGAATTTCATCCAAAATAGCTGCTGCGCGGTATAAAAGTTCTTGGATACCTTGGCGTGTTAGTGAAGAAATCGGCATGATTTCGAGATCAGGACGCACTTCCTTAACTTGTTCTCTGAATGCTTCCAAGTTTTCTTCCGAATCAGGCATGTCCATTTTGTTCGCTGCAACAATTTGCGGGCGTTCAGCCAATAACGGATTATATAACCGGATTTCTTCATTAATTTTCTGCCAATCCTCGAATGGATCTCTGCCTTCCGAGCCAGCCATATCAACCACGTGTATAATAACACGCGTCCGTTCCACATGCCGAAGGAACTCATGTCCGAGTCCGACACCTTCATGTGCTCCTTCAATCAAGCCGGGCAGGTCTGCCATGACAAAGCTTCTTCCATCGCCAACCTCAACCATACCCAGATTAGGAGTGATCGTAGTGAAATGATACGCACCAATCTTGGGCTGTGCTGCTGATACTACGGATAGCAATGTGGATTTTCCGACACTCGGAAATCCAACCAATCCCACATCCGCCATTACTTTAAGTTCCATTACGACATAGCGTTCTTGTCCTTCTTCACCATTCTCTGCGAGTTCTGGAGCCGGATTATTCGGAGTTGCAAAACGAATATTTCCTCGTCCACCCCGTCCTCCTCGAGCAACAACCACTTGTTGGCCGTGCCTTGTTAAGTCTGCAATCGTTTCTCCGGTATCATCATCTCTAAGCACAGTGCCTGGAGGAATGCGTACAATCATATTCTCAGCATTTGCACCATGCTGGCTTTTATTGCGGCCTTTTTCTCCCCGTTTGGCTTTGAAATGCCGCTGGTAACGGAAGTCCATCAAGGTCCGAAGGCCTTCATCAACGCGGAAGATTACATCTCCGCCCTTACCTCCATCTCCGCCTGCTGGACCACCCTCAGGTACATACTTCTCTCGCCGAAACGCAATCAGGCCGTCGCCACCGTCTCCGCCCTTGACATATATCTTCGCTTTATCTACAAACATGGACTCACCTTCCTCATATCACATACGGTATACACAGTCGATACGTCGTACTACTTGTATGGATCTGTTCCACACGCATCTCTTTATCTTGCACTGAAAGTTCGATCTGCTGCCTTAGTGTGTCTAAATCACCAAAGGAACCTTCCCCATCAAATTCGGCAACTAATTCTTGATCCTGCTCCATAAACGTTAAGGTCAACAGTCGCTCCTCTTCCCATGTGGAAGTTCCACTCTGTTGAAATACCTGTATAATTCGCATAATGGATTGAGTAAAATCTTCTTCTGTATTGGGCAATAGCTTCCCTTCCAGTTGAACTTGATCCACAACGTCTACATCCAACTGCAGTCCGGTGTTTAAAGTACGGTAGGATTGTAAATAGAATACCAGAGACGGAATGCCCAGCTTCGAGATTTTACTATCCTGCAGCATATGTTCCTTTATTCTTTCCACACATTGCACTGATTTATCAAGCTTTCCGAGTTGAATATAGCCGTATAATATCTGAAGCTCATTCATCCAATCGTGACGGTGGTGGTTCAATGTCTGAATAGCGCGCTGCTCCAGACTTCGCTGGTTGATCTTCCTCATCCGGGATTCCCTATGCCAGACATACCAAGCAGCGAGAGGTGATGCTACTGCAGACCAGATTGTCAGAAATATTCCGGCTGCATATGTAGGATGCCATAACATCCAAGCTGCAGGCAGCACAGATGATGAACCAATACCAGCCGCTATCCATTTCCAGGCATTCATCTTTTCTCCCCGTTCCACAACAATTGGTTACGCTCATCAAAACACAGTATACCATAGTCTTTATTAGGGATTCATCTTCTTCAATAAAAAAAAGAAGTTCCGGCAAAGTTGCCGGAACTCCTCATCTGTAAGCTTTATTAGAAACGACTTACGCTTCTACTGCAGCCGCTACAGGAGCGATATCAACCGGGTAGACGCTCACTTTCTTGCGATCGCGACCCCAACGTTCGAATTTCACAACGCCTTCGACTTTCGCAAACAAAGTATCGTCTTTACCGATGCCTACGTTTGTGCCTGGGTGAATTTTCGTTCCGCGTTGGCGAACCAAGATGCTGCCACCAGAAACAACTTGACCATCTGCACGCTTCACGCCCAAACGCTTGGAGCGGCTGTCACGTCCGTTCTTTGTGGAACCTACACCTTTTTTCGATGCGAATAACTGAAGATCCAATTTCAACATGTTGTCTACCTCCTTCTTTTAATAGTGTGTTCTTGTATTTGAATATACTCACGGTATGAATCTGCAATTCCTTGCAACATAACAACCATTGATTCGAGAAGAAGCTGCACCTGACCTGATACGAGCTCGTCTTTCACCGGCGGAACAATTCCGCTGAGAAATCCACCCTTCATCTTGGTCTCCATACTGATACCGGTTAACGACTCAATAGAGTTCACCGTACCAACTGTCACACTGGATACTCCAGCACAAACGATATCTTGGCCGTGGGCAGCATAACCTGCATGTCCCTTGACTTCAAAACCATGGATTAGGCCGTCTTCCTTGCGAGAGATCTGTACAGTAATCAATTACCGCACCTTCTTACGCTTGGATTTTCTCGATCGTTACTTTTGTGTAAGGTTGACGATGACCTTGCTTTTTATGGTAGTTTTTCTTCGGCTTGTATTTGTATACAACGACCTTTTGGCCTTTACCGTGTTTTTCTACCTTTGCAGTTACGGATGCACCAGAAACAACTGGTGTACCTGCTACCAGACCGTCCTCTTTGGAAACAGCCAGTACACGGTCGAAAGTCACGCTCTCGCCGTCACCTGCATTCAGCTTCTCAATAAACAATACGTCGCCCTCTTGAACTTTGTATTGTTTACCACCTGTTTCGATAATAGCGTACATTTGCTTGCACCTCCTCATGTCTCAGACTCGCCTAATTCAGGTGTCCGTTCATTAAATGACCGTCCTTGTATACCCGATCGGAGCGGTTACAGCATGTGAAGCAATTGCTCACTTGACACATACCTGAAGATTGTAGCATAAAGCCTATCCATTCGTCAATAACTCTTCTCTATTTTACACCTTTCCGGTCCCGCCGCAGACCGTGCAGGTTTTGGAATACGGAGTAAAGGAGCTGTCACGAGCTTTTTTACGAGTCATCTCAAGTAGTCCAAGCTTTGTCCACCCTACTACAAAACTTTTTGTACGGTCTTTACGGATACCCTCTTCCATAGCAGCAACAACCTCTTGTCGATGCTCTTCCTCCTCCATATCGATGAAATCCACAATGATCATTCCGCCAATATCCCGGAGACGGATAATTCGGGCGATCTCACGGGCAGCGTAAAGATTGGTCTGTGTGACTGTATCTTCTAAATTATCCCCGCCTGTAAACCTTGCTGTATTAACGTCGATAACTGTAAGGGCCTCTGTCTGGTCTATTACAATCGTTCCGCCGCCAGGCAGTGAAATTTGGCGCGAAAAGCCCTTTTTTAATTGTTCCTCGATCTCATAAACCTGGAAAATATGATTATTGCCCTCGTAATATTTAACTTTAGGCTCAATTCCGGGCACCATATCGATTAGATAACGTTCTGCTTCTTTAGCATCAAGCTCACGGTCAATGATCAGCTCATCATGGAGCGGATCGAAGGCATCCCTGATAAACCTCTGAAGAATCCCTAAATCCCGGTGCAAAAGAGATGGAGTATCGGATGCTATTGCCCGCTCACCAATTCGTTCCCATTCCATACGCAGCTGCTCCAGGTCACCCTTTATAAACTCAATCGGCTCATCTTCAGAAACCGTTCGCATGATAATACCTTCTTCACCGCTTCTTATCTGTTCACCAATTGTCTTGAGACGAATCCTCTCAGCTTCCCGCTGTATCTTCTTCGAGATAGCCACATAATCTGATCTTGGCATAAATACCATACATCTTCCCGGCAGGGAGTAATGAGTGGTGACCCTTGCCCCCTTGCCTCCGCGCGGTTCTTTCATCACCTGGACAATGAGTTCTTGTCCAACCTTCAGCAGTTCTGTAATAGAAGGCTTATTCTTGGGCTGCTTCTCCAGATGAGGATGTAAAACATCATCCACATATAGAAATGCGTTTTTTTTCAACCCGATATCCACAAACGCAGCCTGCATGCCTGGAAGCACATTGACTACTCTTCCTTTATAAAAACTGCCGACAACGCTTTGCTCCCGTCCGCGTTCAGCTGCATATTCAACAAGCCTGCCATCATCGACGAGGGCCATTTGTATAGTTTCCGGGTCACAGTGAACGATCAGTTGTTTCATGGCTTCACCTCTTTATGGAAGACTATTCTAATGTTCAATCATGAGTCAGCACAAACGGAATGTACCAACCATTTCTATGGAGTGGTCCGTCAGGCATACCAAGGCGGCCTGCTTGAAGCAAAGTAAGAGGATATTACATGCTGCTCCGGCACAACAGCCATTAAACTACCTTGGCGATTCATCACATAAATTAAATGATACTTCTCTCTTTTAAATAAACGCATAATATCATCCAAAGGTTTCGATGAATCAGCAACTATTGGTTGTGCCGTTCCCATTCCTTCCTGCTGGTGCTCTTGGATTTGGCTGCGATTGACCAAAAATCGTATAAAACGGTACTGTATATTCCGGTGGTCTTCATAATTAGAGTAAGCCAAAAAAAGTCCGATCATCAGTAAATTAAGCTTAACGCCTTCATTTGACAATATCGGAACTAGTCCATAACCAATCATAAGCAAACTGCATATCAAGCCTGCACGGGATGTCCATAACAGAGTTGCATGATAAGGAACAAACAGGCTGATCAAAGCCTGCAATACTTTTCCTCCATCTAGCGGCAATACAGGCAGCAGGTTAAAGAGCGCTATGATGAGATTCCCCTGAATAATATAGGATAAAAATGGCCCGTCCCCCCACCCGGCCGCCTGACACAGCAGCGCGATTCCAATCATAATTACATTTTGCAGCGGTCCAGCAAGTGCAATAATTATTTCACGAGCGGCATTCATCCGCCGATCATCTTCAATAACAGCTACGCCGCCAAATGGCAGCATCTGAATAGAGCGTACCTTAAACCCCATCGCTAAAGCTGCGCCTGCATGTCCTAATTCATGTATAAACACGATAGCAAATAGAGTAAGCAATTCAAAAAAGCGTCCGGTCATAACCGAAGCCAGCATAACGATGACAAAGAGAGGGTGCAGAGACAGTACGGTCCCTCTGAAGTTAATCAAATGATATCACTTCCATCGGGTCAACGCTTCGTTCTCCGTCTTTTAGCATAAAGTACAGGGCTGGCTGTTCTTCATTGGATGCAGCGAGCGGGAGCGTGCCCACAACATCTCCGCCTTCAACCCAATCATTTACTTTCAATGAGGTCCCAAAGAGACGGCCGTAAACGGCCGTTCTTGTACCTGTATGCTGAATCAACACCGTAACACTAGAATCAACCTGTTTCTTAATTTCAAGAACTCTGCCTGCTTCTACGCTTTTAACCTCATGAAGTTTCCGCGAAACTCCCTTAGGCGCTATTAGGATCCCTTTAAGGTCCACAGCAAAGGACTGCACGAGATGCCCTTTAATAGGGGGCACTAAAGAGGTTCCTGCATTTACCTTGGTCGTACTCTGTTCACTTTGGTCAAATATCGGAATGAAGGAAGGCGTTCCACCGAAATGCTCCTCGTACCACATTTGAGCAGCATGAAAATTCATTTCCCTGCTCAATCCATCTAAAATATATCCTTGAACACGCATAGCCCAAGGTTCATGAATAAAGAATAATCCCCAAACCGTACCAAACACAACTACACTCGCTGCTAAACGTCTTAATAAACCGGATACAAAGGTGAATTTTCGAGGGGGAAGCTCCGGCTCGGTGAAATGGTCATACCATCCGCGATGACCTTTTTTCCACATTTCCTCCGGATCCCGTTCCACATCTGAATTATCGGGACTAGAGTGGTGTAAAGAACTCTCATGAGCCACTGGTTTATGTACTGCAGAAGAAACAGGAAGGGAACGAAGGTTGGCCGGCTCTTCCTTGGCTTCAGGGTACCTTTCGTCTAATAGTTCTCGTATCCGAGCTTCTCTCCGGAGCTTAACAGAAGTTTTGATGTCCACATTGTTCTCCCCCTTGGGGCTTGTTTTATTCTATCTTATGTAGACATGAAAGATGTTTAGAACAAGCTCTGTAGGACTCGGTCTATGGGGCCGAGCAAATAAAAAAGCCGATGCACATCGCGCATCGGCTCGTTATAGTCATATAAAGGCTGTTATCCCATACCAAAAAATTTCTTGAATCGTGTGAACATTCCTTTTTTCTGATGAATCTGCATCAGTGGAACAGTATCTCCCAGTATACGGCGGGCAATATTCCGGTAAGCAATAGCTGCAGATGAGTCTGGATTCATCACCGTTGGTTCCCCCGAGTTCGCTGCCTTAATAACCATCTCATCATCCGGAACGATTCCGATCAGATCAATATTCAGCACTTGTAATACATCCTCGATTTCAAGCATATCCCCTGACTTAACCATGTTCGGACGAATACGGTTCACAACAAGCTTCGGAGATTCAACATGAGAGCTTTCCAGCAATCCAATAATACGATCCGCATCACGTACTGCGGCATTTTCCGGAGTCGTTACCACGATCGCTTTATCCGCGCCAGCAATGGCATTCTTAAATCCTTGCTCTATCCCTGCAGGACAATCGATAATAATGTATTCATATTCCTTCTTCAATTCCAGGACAATATCCTTCACCTGCTCAGGCGAAATGGCAAGCTTGTCCTTAGTTTGGGCTGCAGGCAGCATGTACAGCTCGTCAAAGCGTTTATCCTTGATAAGTGCCTGATTGAGACGGCAGCGCCCTTCCGCGACGTCACACAGGTCATAGATGATTCGGTTTTCCAAACCCATGACCACGTCGAGATTTCGAAGACCAATATCGGTGTCCACCAAACACACTTTTTTGCCCAACAGAGCCAGTGCCGTACCGATGTTCGCCGAAGTAGTCGTTTTCCCGACTCCGCCTTTACCTGATGTTATGACGATTGCCTCTCCCATATTCTACACCCCTTTAAACACATTAAAATCCCTGCCCAATCGGACGATGTTACTGATCTTGTCGATCTGCATACTTCCATCTTTCAAATATGCAAATTCCATGACCGTTTCACGTGTTTCCCATTCATCCGGAGGTCTGCTGATCATATCAGAAATACGGAGCTGAGTGGGAGCTAAGTACGAGGCAGCAATAATTGCATCCTCATCTCCCTCAACACCTGCATGTGCTGTTCCCCGGAGAGCACCCAGTACATATATATCTCCTGTTGCAGTAATGGTTCCTCCAGGATTCACATCACCCAAAAACAACAAATCTCCTGAATGATGAAGAACCTGACCGGATCGAACCGTCCCCGTCTTAACAACAGGGCCTTGAACTGTTTCACTCTCCGGTTCAAGCGGTGGAGATTCTACTGTACGAATCAGCAAATTCCCCTTCTGCTTCAATATATCAAGAATAGACTGCTTCTGTTCTTCCGAGATCCGTCTGGACCCCATCTTAACATCCACATGAATGATAGGCCCGGTCAGTATATTTTGGTGACTATGCTCAACTTTATAACGAAGCTCGCTAAGCAGCTCTTCTAGCTCACATTGATCATCGAGCAGGAATACCAGGCCATCTTTGATGCCCTTAATCGTTACATGATTGGATTTTACAGCCATATGCCTGTCCCTCCCGTCTTCATACATTTCGCGTTCGAACCTTCAAGTTCCTGCTAGCCTATATAAAATGTCGGTTAGACGGTCGGGTCAAGAAGCCTTGATTCTCTTAGGCTCTTTAGCAAGTATCTCAAGTTGCTTCCGAAGAGGTACATAAATAATCAAGGCAAAAGCAAAATGGATCAGAAGATTGGGAAGCATGTAATTCAGCAAGGCCCAGTTGTAGGAATCCGGGTTGACTCCGAACAACTTGTATATCCCAAAGACCATGCTGTCCAGCAGTAAGCTGCCCAATATGACCACTGTCATCATCACCGGCAATGGCGCACGCGGCGTCTTGAATAGAAGTCCCATTACATAAGCCGACACGCCCATGGCAAAAGAATAAGTACCTATCATTTCACCGTAATAGACAATATCATGAAGCATCCCAAACACAAGCCCAAGGACAAGACCCGTATGACGGTGGTGGTACATCGTCGCAAATAGAATCGCAACAAACATAAAATTAGGCGAGATCTTCTCCTGCCATGAGCTTGGGGTCAACCAGAAACCGATCGTTCCCTGCAAAATAAACACCAAAAACAGCAGCAGTATCAATACCTGTTTACGCTTCATCCCTTCGGCTCCTCAGGCGCGAATACGACAAGAAGTGTCTTCCAATCCTGAAAACTCGCCGCGGGTCTAATTGTCGCCGTCTTGGTCAGACCAAACTCCCCCGTCTCAACCTTATCCACTGTACCGATAATCATTCCCCGAGGAATCACGCCGCCGCTGCCCGAAGATATAATTAAATCACCTTTTTTGATAGGGTCGTCTTCCGGGATTCGCGTCATTTTCAGCATTCTCGTCTTCTTGTCGAAGCTTTCAATAATACCAAAGGTATCCTTATCTGACGCCGTAGCAGCGATCTGCTGACGCTTCGCGTCTTGTGGATCCAGCGTCGTTAGAAGCTTGACCGTGGAAGTGAAGTTGCCGACATGACTTATTACACCCACCATGCCATCCACAGAGGTAACCGACATATTCATTCGTACACCGTCATTAGCACCAAGATCGATGACCAGCGTATGATTGTTTGGATCCTGATTGACACTTAATACGTTAGCCGGCCGGTACTCATATTCATACCTCTCCATCTGAGCTTGTGTGAACTTAAGTGTATCCTTTAAGCCTTCATTTTCATTCTTAATCATATGGTACTCAGCACTCTCGCGAGCGTACTCTGCAACAGCCTTCTTCAGGCGTTCATTCTCTTCACGAACCTCTTTTAACTCGCCCACATCTTCAAAGAAGCCCGCTATGTAAGAAGCGGGCTTGTAGAACACACCTTGCACAAAACCTACAGTATCCCTAACAAACTTTTCGGGCCAGGTTAATCCGACTCTTGGGCCTAGCGTAAAACCCATCAGAATAATAAACGTTACCAGCCCGATCAGCATAATAAATAATCGTTTATTTCCAAGCAGTTTAAACAGTTTTCAACACCCTCTAACGTTACTGTTTTCTCTCCCACATACAGGGGTTGACACGCGACTGTCCAATCTACCGTTTCGAGCGAAGGGTAGAACTGCTGCGGGATTTAAACAAATGAATATTATCGAGCGCTTTACCTGTACCAATCGCTACACAATCCAGCGGATTCTCAGCTACAATAACAGGCATTCCAGTCTCTTCAGCAAGCAGTTTGTCCAGATTGCGCAGCAGAGCTCCGCCTCCTGTCAGCACAATACCGCGATCCATAATATCAGCAGCAAGCTCAGGCGGACATTTCTCAAGTGTTACTTTCACAGCATCAACAATCGCATTAATCGTATCTGCCAAAGCTTCACTAATTTCATCAGATGTAATTGTAATCGTCTTAGGCAGGCCTGTAACCAGGTCACGCCCACGGATTTCCATTGTTTCAACCGTTTCAAGCGGCATTGCAGATCCAACTTCCATCTTCAGCTGCTCAGAAGTACGTTCCCCGATCATAAGGTTATACTGGCGCTTAATGTAGGAAATGATGGAATCATCCATTTCATCACCGGCAACACGAACAGAACGGCTTGTCACGATACCTCCAAGTGAGATAACAGCAACCTCCGTTGTACCTCCGCCGATATCAACAACCATGCTGCCTGTTGGTTCCCATACAGGAAGATCTGCACCGATTGCAGCTGCAAAAGGCTCCTCAATCGTATAAGCCTCACGTGCACCGGCTTGCCTCGTCGCATCTTCTACAGCGCGCTGTTCAACGGCAGTAATGCCTGAAGGTACACATACCATCACGTTTGGATGACGCGGGAATATAGAACGTTGTTTCTGGGCCTGACGAATAAAATATTTGATCATCGTTGCTGTCGTATCAAAATCAGCAATAACCCCATCTTTCATCGGACGAATCGCACGAATATTACCAGGTGTACGTCCAATCATCTTTTTAGCGGATTCACCAACCGCCTCAATTGTTTTCGTATCAGTACGAAGAGCTACCACCGAAGGTTCTCTTACGACAATTCCTTTACCACGGACATAAACAAGTGTATTAGCCGTCCCCAAATCAATTCCTAAATCTTTCGTGAAACCACCTAACATGCTGCAATCTCCCTTTCTTTCTCAATCTGAACTATTATATTACATTAGGCCCCGTTCCTTCAAACTTACAAACGCCCCATCTCCAATGATTAAATGATCCAAGACCTCAATTCCAACAATATTCCCTGCCTCTACCAAACGCGAGGTTAAGGATATATCTTCGGGACTTGGTGTAGGATCGCCGCTGGGGTGGTTATGGGCACATACCAATGATGCACTGCTGCACTTGATTGCGGCTCGAAACACCTCGCGGGGATGAACAATGGAGGCGTTAAGGCTTCCCATAGAAAGCGTTTCTTGGGCTATGACATGATTTTTTGTGTTTAAAAACAGACAAACAAAATGCTCTTTCTGGAGATATCGCAGCTGTTCACTAAGCAGTTCTGCTGCATCACCCGGACTGCGGATGATCACTGGCTCCATATGTCTGGAGCCGGCGAGACGTCTTCCGAGCTCAATCCCCGCTTTCAGCTGCACTGCTTTGGCGGGTCCAATCCCTTTAATTTGCATTAACTCATCAATGCTTAGGTCTACAAGTTGACGAATGCTGCCCACCTGCTGCAATATCCTCTGCGCTATATGAACAGCAGATTCTTGACGGGTCCCTGTTCGCAGCAGAATCGCAAGCAGTTCAGCATGACTCAAGGCGCTCGCCCCATAAGCCATCATGCGCTCTCTTGGTCGTTCTTCATGGGGGATGTCGCGTAGCAATAATGCGGGCGACTCCATATGTTCCCCTCTTTTCCTGTATTTAAATCATAAATACGGACTAACGTAATTAACTTAACACGTGCATTCCCATCTCTGATAGCATGTCGCTAAGTAATGAAATCGGCAATCCAACAACATTGAAGTAATCACCCTCAATGCCCTCGATTATGGACGCTCCAAGTCCTTGTATAGCATAAGCTCCGGCTTTGTCGTTAGGCTCACCGCTTCGCACATAGGACATGACCTGATCCATGTTTAATGGCTTCATTCTTACAGACGTCATACGGTGACGTACAATTCGTTCCCCCGTTAGTGCATCTACACAAGCCACGCCTGTGAATACCTTATGGGTTCGCCCTTGAAGAGAAGATATCATTCTCACAGCATCGTTATCATCTACTGGTTTGCCTAGAATATCACTCTCAAGAACGACGATCGTATCACTTCCCACAATAATCGCATTGCTTCGTGAATCCGACATTTTTCGGTAAACTGCATCTGCTTTGCGCAGCGCAAGGTTCTCCACAATCATGCTCGGTCCCCAGCCAGCGGGAGTATCTTCATTAGCATCACTAGGCATAATTTCAAACGGTATCCGTAATGCTGCTATTAACTCTTGACGCCGCGGAGAAGTGGAAGCCAGTATAATATAACGCGAAGCCTTCTCATCCACCGGAAATGCTCTCCTTTGTTGTTAGAGCCTGCGATACAGCCAGACCGCTGTAATGATACCAATCAGACCCAGCAGGCAAAGTTTGAATTCAATATTAATGTCATAGTTAATGATGTCTAGGTTAGCTTGAGGCGACCACTCCAACATTTTGGAAGTGGTAAGAAAAGAAAGAGCTTTAACGGGCTGCAGTAAATTAGCAATCCATGTACCAGTAAGCCACCCTAGCAGTATAAATAAGATTAGCACTCCTGCGTTCTTCTTCATCGTCCTCTTCCCTCGCCATTTTTTGACACCCTAATTATTATACGGTGAATCGATAAGCAATACAAACAGAAATCCGGTTAGGGGAACTATTACCAGTTCACCTACCGGATTTCCTTGTTACTTAGCGGATTATTGACTGCAAACTTTCCACAAGCTTCCTCTGACCCATAATATACTTCATCATTCCTTCTTGTATTTCCCACAAATGCCCCTTGGATTGATTCTTGTTGTATTCTGTCAAAGCGGTGATGGAACTGCTCATTTCCTGACCCATTAATGACAAATTTCTCTCTGTCTCCGGACTCAGTCCGGAAGAAACCATTTTAACGGCTTCTGTCCACTGAAGATGAAGCCCTGTGATTGTATTTATCGTTTCAGCATCCACCGGCCCCGGACTCTCTAATCCTAATAAAGTGGCTGATAAGGAGCTTAATTTCGCAGTAAGCTCTCCACTCATCTCAAAGAAAATATCCAGTGCCGCCGCTTCCCCGGCAAACGCTGCGGATTGAGCACCTGGAAGGATCACTTCCCGAACATAAAGCTCTACACCTTCATTTTTAAGTTGATTGCTAAGCAGCTTAGCCTGCTCCCGATCTGGTGAAACACCTGCATATACCCGATTCTCAACCGTTGTATCACCAAAAGCCGCTATTCCGGATTGAACCAGTTCCCCCTTGGCCTGCTCTGCCCTCTCTGCTGTACTAAACACGCCATACTGCAGCATATAAAAGGTTTGCTCAGGGATTGCAACTGCTGCCGACGCATGAATTGCTGTTAAATCCTGAATATTAGTCAAGCCGTTTTCAGCTTCATAATTTGATGATGCAGAGCTTGTACTCCCGATTTCCTTAGCCGGGATACTGATTTCATTGCCTGTGTCCTCACCACTAAATATCGATAGTACAACGGTTCCGAACAAGATGCCTGTAATAACGGCGCCAGCAACAGATCCCGCTACCTTCCACACCGAAACAGGTTTTCTGGAACGGTAATAACCATAATCAAGAGAAACGTCCCCTTCTTCAGGTAAGGCTGCTGAATGATGATTATGATCAATCTCTGGGGGCATAACATCATTATTAAAATGATTCACCTCATCCCACCGTAAAAGGTCATCGTCCTGCTGTTCCATTCGCCGCCTTTCCTCCGCTAGACGTCCGCTGCTGCGCAGGTTTTCCCTGGGATTATTATGTGTTGACATGTGTTGCCTATCCAAGACTTCAACGGACTGCCTTACATGCAAATCGCCCATTTCCGATATTTCATTAGGAGATAACTGCAGGCATTCCGGCTCCTGCTCTATTATGCTTCCGCATTCCTGTCCAGTGGACGACTCATGATCGAATCTTATAGTCATGCGCGCTTTATTCATATCCTGCCCCCTCACTTGTCTCCTCATCTATAAATACCTATATGTTAGAGCCAAGTAAGTTATGAGCGGATAAGGACAACGAAACAGACAATGCCCGCAAATCCGGCTTTTTCAGGCTGGACTTGCGGGCATCACTAATACTGTTGTATAAAAATTTACTGATTTTCTTTCAGGAACTGGCTCAACGAAGATCCTACTTTCCATATATCTCCGGCACCCATTGTAAGCACAAGATCTCCCGGTCTTACTCGCTCTTTAAGATCTTCAAGTACCTCTTCCTTCGTAGGAAGATATCTTGCACCGGCATTGCTGTTCTCCACAATCAATTCAACCAATCTTGCTGAGCTTACACCTTCAATTTGCTTTTCACCAGCGGGGGAATAAATGTCCGTGATGATAACCTCGTCTGCATCCCCGAACGCACGGCTGAATGCATCAAGCAGGAAGAAGGTTCTCGAATAACGCTGCGGCTGAAAAATCGCAATGATTCGCTTTCCTGTCGCTTTCGCTGCACTGATTGTGGCTTCAATTTCAGTAGGATGGTGAGCATAATCGTCAATGACGAGAATATCATTAACTTCACCAAGTACTTGAAAGCGGCGTTTCGCACCATTGAACTTGAAGATCGCTTTTACGATGTCTTCAAATGGCACACCTGCTTTCATACAGGTTATTACGGTAGCCATTGCATTATAAACATTATGCTTACCTGGAACCGACAGTTCAACGGTTCCCAATATCTGCCCCTTGTGAGACATCGTAAAGGAAACATGACGGTCGCCAAGCACCAAATCACTTGCCATATAGTCTGACTCTGTATGAATACCGTATGTGGCAACTTCTTCAGGGTTCAACTCAGGCAATAAGGCTTGTATGTTCGAATCATCTCCACATACAACGGCTGTCCCATCTTCTCGAATCTGGCTTAAAAACTGTACATAAGCTGCCTTCAATTGATCAAAGTCGCCGCCGTAGTTCTCCAGATGATCAGCCTCAATGTTTAACACTACACCAAGCCATGGACGGTACTGAAGGAACGAACCATCGCTTTCATCCGCTTCAGCAACTACATATTCTCCTTGTCCTGCCTTCGCATTTGTACCTACATTCATGATTTCTCCACCGATAATGAAGGTCGGATCAACTCCGCACTCCTCCATTACAAGAGCAATCATGGAAGAGGTGGTTGTTTTGCCGTGCGCACCCGCTACAGCAACACCCTTGCCTTCATTCAACAATCTGGCGAGCATTTGAGCACGATGAAGTACCGGGATATTCTTCTTCTCAGCCGCTACCCTTTCCACATTGTCTCTGGACAATGCAGTGGAGTAAACAACGAGATCGGCTCCCTCTACCTGCTCTGCCGTATGGCCAATATATATCTTGGCGCCCTTAGCAGCCAGTTTTTCCGTCAATTCCTGAGATGCCACATCCGATCCTGTGACTTTATATCCCATTTCCAGCATAACTCTTGCAATGGCGCTCATACCATAGCCGCCTATTCCAATAAAATGAACATGTTCTGATGTATTCAACAGATATCACCAACCTTTTTCAGAATCGGAAAGGCCCAGGAGCTTGGAACGCACGTCAGCAATCAAGTATAACGTGCCTGATACAACCCCGAGATCCTCCGCTTCTGTCCGTGATTTCAACATTTCAAGTGCGTTTTTCCAGTCTTGCTCTATGATGATTTGCAGTGATTCTTTGGCGTATTTCTCCCTGATCTGCTCTACGATGTCTCCTAACGCCTTGGCGTCCATTTTTCTCCGGAAATCCGGTTCTGTCAGGATAAGTGTATCCACTATAGGCAGTATATGCTTCAAATACGGTTCATGATGCTTATTTGCCAGCATTCCCATCATTAAGTTTAGCTTACGGTACTTATAGATTTTCGGAAGGCTGTTCGCTAAGGATTCAGCACCTTCCGGGTTATGGGCTCCATCCAAAACGATACGAGGTGATGAGCTTACCAGTTCCAGTCTTCCAGCCCACTGTGTAGCATGAAATCCCTTTTTGATATTGTCGTCTTCGATAACAAAAGCCATGTAGTGACGAAGCACATCCAGACACATCATTGCACAAGCAGCATTCGCGCACTGATGATCACCCTGCAGCGTAATATCAAGATTCAAACTTCGGAAAGGACCCGAGAAATGAAAGGTCTGACCTTCTTCATCGCCTTCTATACGTTCAAAATAGAACTGCTCGCCCGCCAAATACAGCGTAGTACGATTACGTTCAGCCGTCTCCTTCAAGATCTTGATCGCTTCAGGCTGAGTTACTGTACTGACTACAGGCACACCGGGTTTGATAATTCCGGCCTTTTCAGCCGCAATCTCCGGAATTGTCTCTCCGAGTATATCCGTATGGTCCATGCCAATATTCGTAATGACCGAGATAACCGGATGCACGACATTCGTTACATCCATTCTTCCACCAAGACCTGTCTCCCAAACGACGACATCAGGGAAACACTTCTCTGCATAATATAAAATAGCCAGAGCCGTTGAAACCTCAAACATCGTTGGTGAGCCAAGTTCCGTGACTGCCATCTCCAAAACGAGCGGTTGCAGCTTATTGGCAAGTTCAAGCAGCACTTCCTCAGGAATGTCTTCCCCATTATATCGAAAACGATTCGTGAATTTCGTAATGTAAGGAGACGTAAAGGTTCCAACAGAATAACCGCTCTGTAATAAAACCTCTGTCAAAAAGGCACATGTCGAACCTTTTCCGTTGGTCCCTGCCACATGAATGAACTTCAGTCTTCTTTCCGGATTTCCAAGCTGTTCAAGCAATTTCTTAATGCGTTCCAGGCCTGGCCGAATCCCAAACGGAATCAACCCGTTAATCCACTCAACTGCTTCCTCATAGCTTTTCAGAGGGGCTAGCTCTACAGCAGCCCCATTATGGTTCCCCATACCTCTCACCTTCAGGTCAATATTTAGTTACCTTTAGCCTCTAAGCTCTTCAATGCGGGCAATGACTTTGCTCCGCTTTTCGGAGTAATCTGCCTGTTTTGCCCGTTCTTCTTCAATCACTTTGGCCGGAGCCTTGGAAACGAAGCCTTGATTGCTTAATTTCTTCTCAACGCGTTCAACCTCACTGGTTAAATGCTGAACTTCTTTTTCAAGACGGGCAATTTCTTGCTCAATATCAATCAATCCAGCCAGCGGGAGATACAGCTCCACACCAGTCACGATCGCTGTCATCGCTTTATCCGGTGCCTCCAGGCCAAGCCCGGATTGATATTCTGAAGTATTACAGAAACGACGGATATAATCAGCATTCCGTTCAACAATACCAAGTATGTTCTCATCGGCTGCACTGAGCATGAGCTCAATTTTTTTACTCATCGGTACATTTACTTCTGCCCGGATATTACGGACCGCACGAATGATGTCCATCAGCAGCTCCATTTCAGTCACAGCTTCTTTATTTTCCAGGGAAGCATCGTAGGTCGGCCAGGAAGAGAGCATAACCGTTTCGCCTTCATGCGGCAAGTGCTGCCATATCTCTTCCGATATGAATGGCATGAACGGATGGATCAACCGCATTGTACGGTCGAGCACATAAGATAGCACAGATTGAGTCTTTTTCTTGGCAGCTTGATCTTCGCCGTAAAGCGACAGCTTCGCAAACTCAATATACCAATCACACAAGTCATCCCAGATGAAATTATAGAGCAGTCGACCAGTTTCTCCAAATTCATAAGCATCAATTAGACGCGAGATATCACGTGAAGTTTCGTTTAAACGATGTAAAATCCAGCGATCCGCTGTCCCCAAATCTCCGCTAATGTCGATATCGCTATGTTTAAAGCCTTCAAGGTTCATTAATGCAAAGCGAGACGCATTCCATATTTTGTTAGCGAAATTCCGTGCTTGTTCCACTCGTTCCCAGCGGAAACGAAGGTCTTGCCCTGGCGTACTGCCAGTCGAAATCATATACCGCATCGCATCGGTACCATACTTCTCGATGACATCCAGAGGGTCAACCCCGTTGCCGAGCGACTTGGACATTTTTTTGCCATCCGCATCACGTACCAATCCATGCATAAGTACATCTTTAAACGGTTTCTCATCTGTAAACTCAAGTGCTGTAAATATCATACGAGCAACCCAGAAGTAAATGATGTCGTACCCAGTAACCAGGACATTAGTCGGATAATAACGCTTAAGGTCCTCTGTAGCTTCCGGCCATCCCAAAGTAGAGAACGGCCACAGTGCAGAACTAAACCAGGTATCAAGAACATCCTCATCCTGCTTTAAGCTCGTGCTTCCGCATTTAGAGCAGGCTGTCACATCATCATGAGCAACATGGACTTCACCGCATTCTTCACAGTACCAGGCCGGGATACGGTGTCCCCACCAAAGCTGGCGAGAAATACACCAGTCACGCACATTCTCAATCCATTGGAGGTATGTTCTCTCGAAGCGTTCAGGTACAAAGTTAACTCCTTCACCTGACTTTTGTGCCTCAATCGCTCTCTCTGCCAAAGGCTGCATTTTTACAAACCACTGCGTTGACAAATATGGCTCTACAACCGCGCCGCTGCGCTCACTATGGCCTACCTGATGAACATGGTCCTCAATATTAACAAGCACACCTGACTCTTTCAGATCCGCTACAATCTGTTTCCGGCACTCACTGCGATCCAGGCCCTCATACTTGCCTGCCTGGCTGTTCATCGTTCCGGTTTCATCCATTACCGTAATTTGAGGCAGGTCATGTCGCAGACCCATTTCAAAGTCATTTGGATCATGGGCAGGAGTAATTTTGACAGCGCCGCTCCCGAAATCTTTTTCGACATATTCATCCGCAATAATCGGAATCTCGCGGCCGATAATAGGCAAGATCAATGTTTTGCCGATCATATCCTTATATCTGTCATCTTCCGGATGAACGGCTACTGCGGTATCACCAAGCATCGTTTCCGGACGAGTCGTTGCAACCGTAATGCTGCCGCTTCCATCTTTCAGCGGATAGGTCAAATGATACAGATGCCCTTGGACTTCTTTATATTCAACCTCAATGTCAGATAATGCTGTACGTGCTGCAGGGTCCCAGTTAATAATTCGTTTCCCCCGGTAGATCAGCCCTTTGTCGTACAACTTCACAAATACCTCACGAACAGCCTTAGACAACCCTTCATCCAGTGTGAAACGCTCTCTGGAATAGTCGAGTGAAAGACCCATCTTAGACCATTGTTCACGAATGGTGTTTGCATACTGCTCTTTCCATTCCCACACTTTCTCCAGAAACTTTTCACGTCCTAAATCATAACGTGTAATTCCCTGCTCACGAAGCTTTTGCTCCACCTTCGTTTGCGTAGCGATCCCCGCATGGTCAGAACCTGGAAGCCAGAGTGCGTCATAACCCTGCATGCGCTTTACACGAATGAGTATATCCTGCAATGTAAAGTCAAGGGCATGGCCGATATGAAGCATACCGGTAACATTGGGCGGCGGAATAACAATGGTATAAGGCTCTGCATCCGGACGCTTACCGGCATTGAAATAACCGCCTTCCTTCCAATAGCTGTACCATTTCTGTTCCGCTGTTTTTGGATCATAAGTGGTCGGCATTTGCGCCGAGGTTTGATTTTCCTTTTGTTCCATAATCTCATACCTCCGTTACTTAGTCAGCATTTCCATACATCATCATTTTAGCCGTTTGCCCTGCCTGGAACTTGTTCATAGAAACAAAAAAAGTCCTTCGTCCTCAAAGGACGAAAGACTGTCGTTCTCTCGCGGTACCACCTTTGTTTCGCAGGCACGAGTTTCAAAGCTCTTCCTTCAATAAAAGAAGCTTCATGTGCTGCGACACTTTATGCAGGTAACGGCTGCAACCGGCCAGCTCTAACTTCTCACAGATGATCTTCCATGAGCTTAAGTTCAAGCAAGCAACTCCGGGGCGACTTTCGCAAGCTGGATCCTGCGGAATCTCTCAGCGCTGCATTCCGCTCTCTGAAGGCCATATCTTCCTACTCTTCCCGTTCACAGTTGTTTGTCATTTGCAAATGCTATATACAGTATTACCATATTGTATTTCAATATGTCTGATTTGACTATAGACAACTATAACTTGCTTGACGTAGATAGTCAATATTTAGCGTATTTCCTCGTCAAAAAGGTCCGTTTGCTGTTGGGAGACACTGCGGTTACGAATCATTCCTACCATCGCTGTTGTGCTCTAAGAAAGCAGAACACATAAAGAGACCGCCTTTTGGTAAAGCGGATATATACCAAAACAAGACATGACGGTGCCAGGATAACCCTCCTCAACACCATCATGTCTTGATTTCTTATATAATATTCACTTAAGTGAGCTGTCCCCTATAAACAAGTAATCTGCTTCTGGAATAGTTCCCTGTTTACGGAATGTACAGGACCTGCCCCTCTTCTATACTCTGCTCTGACAACCGGTTATAGAGAAGCAGCTCCCGCGGGCTTAATTGGTATCTCTCAGCAATGGCATCGATCGTTTCTTCACGCTGCACAATGCATAAACGAACTTTACGGAAAGGAGTCTCTTCCTGGCGGCTTCCAAGAAACAAAGACTTCCACTGCACATCATCCCCGGCAACATGCTCTGTCTCCACCTTGACGGGTGCTGCTTCAAGCACTGTTATTTCTTGTTCCTGCACGGTTCGCTTTGCCTGCAGCAGGGAAGATAATCCAATGCTGCCTGCTGCGTTATCCACAGTGCTATTCTTCGTGCTTAAGGCAACTTTCATTTCCTGCTTTGCCGGAGGCTCTTCAGAAACCAGAGGTTCATCCGGTAATGCTGCTGTCTCCTTTACCGCAGCAACACCCAGATTTTCCTCTGATGATGCTTCCAACTCATCATATGCTGTCTGAATCTCAGATAAAGCATCTTCCTGTCTTTCTTCTACAATACCGGAAGACGCGCCATAAGAACCCGTGTCACTTGCTTTTTGCTGTTCCACACGTTCAAAATTCCACACATTAGAATTGGATTCCGGGACATTTGAAGCTTGTGAAGAACGTTCAGTAAAGGTCTGGGATTGTTCAGCAGCGAACATGGAAGGGATCTCCTGAGATGCCTGATCTCTATGTAACTCCTGTTCCACAGCGTCGCCTGCATCATTCAAGTTAGCAATTCCTTCATTGCTTCCATAGCCTGACTGATTCTCGAACGCTTGCACGTTTGGATATGGAGTTTGTTGAATCGCTTCAAAATGGTCACGGATTGACGAATTATCTTGGATACTTTGATACTCTTGATCGTCATGGTCTTGAGTTTGATTTAATGGATATGAATATTCCGCTGAATTGTCGGTCTGATATTCTGTCTGTTGAACATCTCTTAAATCATTATCATATCCTTGCACTGAGGAGGCTTCAGGAGCATGTACCACCGTAATTTCCTCTTCGTTCCAGGCATGCTCATTCGTTACTGGAAGAACAGCTGCATGAATCCCTTTCAGTGATAAGACCCCGGTGATATTGAGACTGCGCTTGGACAGCAAATCAACATCAAAATTCTCAATCTCGACCGCTATATCTTCCAGCGAAGAGACCCGATTCAGGGGAACCGTAATTTCTACCGGAATCCAATGTTCCAAGGGCTCGGACTCCCCCTCTTCACTGTCTCCCTTGTACACCCCTGCCACCAGCAAATGGCCGCGAAGTGTTGCCTGCTCCTCCTGACTAATCACCTGAATATGAGGAATTAATTCTACCTCTTCCAGTTCTTCGATTCCCGGCAGATCTTCCGCTAAAATAATGCGTTCATAAATATCAAATCGCAATCCGTAGGACTGGTCGAACACGGGAATGTCCTCCTTTCGGCATATACTATCCGCAGACTGTTCCGCGGCATGAGCCCATTAATGTTACTCAACTTATCTATATGCCAAAAATGAGAGAGCATGACTTTTTTGAGGGCCCGTTGCAGAAATCCATTTATGAATATGATTGAAAAAGAAAAAAAGGCCGTTAAAAACGGCCTTTATCCACGAAAAGGTCTGCTCGCATGTTCTTCCTTCAATTGAAGAAGATCCTCTGGCCAAGGAGCATCAACCTCAATTTCTTCACCCGTGAAAGGATGAGAAAATATCAGCTTTGCTCCATGCAATGCCTGACGTCCAAAATGAACGGAATACCCGCCGTACAACGAATCTCCGAGTATAGCATGCCCCATGTGGCTTAAGTGAACACGAATCTGGTGTGTCCTCCCGGTCTCCAAGCTTAAGTATAACAGGCTGGACTGTCTATATACCTCAGCATCGAGGATGTGTGTTACCGCCTTCTGACCCGTTAAAGATACCCTGCGCCGCTGAGCATGGTGCCGATCCTTGCCGATGGGAAGATCGATGACCTTCAGTTCCGGAGAAACACGCCCCTGGACCATTGCAGCATAGATACGGACAATTTTCTTCTCCCTCATCGCTTCATCCAGCTTTAGCTGAGCATACTCATTCTTCGCATATAATACAGGTCCGGTGGTATCCTTATCAAGCCTGTGAATATGCCGGACAGCTGCTTCTATGCCAGAGGATTCATAATATGCTGCAACCGCATGGTTAAGCGTAATCTCAGTTCCTCGGTCATCAGGATGGACAGCCATCCCGGCGGGTTTATTTACAACCAGGCAAAAATCATCCTCGTACAAAATCTCAAGGTCGCTCCACATCGGCTCAATTCCTGCCTCCCGTGGCGGAAATAGTGACAAGCGCAGCCGGTCTCCTCTCCACTGGATACCCTCACTATGCTGCAGCTTACGCAGCAGCTTTTCGGGTATGTCAACCGTTTCAAGCAGCCATTTGAACGTAGCTTCCTCACGATCAGATTGACCGGTTAGTACTTTTCCGGGAGTCAGCTCCAGCCATTCACCACGACGAACCCAGCTTCCCTGATAGCTCATAGATTTTTGAAGGCATTGTAGTTCGCCTCAATAGTCGCCTCAATGTCTTCCTCCGTATGTGCAGCAGAGATAAACATTCCCTCAAACTGTGAAGGAGGAACGCTGACACCCTCCTGAATCATCGCTGCAAAATAACGCCGGAACAAATCCAGATCGCTGGTCTTCGCTGTCTCAAAATTGAACACTTTCTGATCCGTGAAGAACGGACATACCATGGATCCAACACGGTTAATCGAGAGCGGTATGCCAAATTCCCTCGCATTTCGTTCTAAGCCAGCCTGAAGCTGTGCCCCTCGTTGTTCTAACTGGTCATACACAGCCGGTGTCAGCAGCTTAAGGGTTGTATACCCAGCAGCCATTGCCAACGGATTACCACTAAGTGTTCCTGCCTGATAAATTGGACCCGCAGGAGCAATCTGATTCATAATCTCGCGCTTGCCTCCATATGCTCCAACAGGCAGTCCTCCACCAATGACTTTACCCAGGCATGTTAAGTCCGGGGTGATTCCAAAACGGCCCTGAGCCGAATTTAGTCCTACACGGAATCCTGTCATTACTTCATCAAAAATAAGCAGACTGCCATGATCCGTTGTCACTTTACGCAGTCCTTCCAGGAATCCTTCCTGAGGAGGTACAACTCCCATATTTCCGCCAACAGGTTCAACAATAACCGCAGCAATCTCGTTACCGAAACGTTCAAAGACGAGCTGCACGGACTCCAGATCATTATAAGGAACCGCGATCGTGTTAGCCGCAACGGATTCGGGAACACCCGGGCTGTCTGGCAGTCCAAGTGTGGCAATTCCGGAACCCGCCTTAATTAGCAGGCTGTCCGCATGCCCATGATAGGATCCTTCAAATTTAATAATCTTGTTACGTCCGGTATAACCGCGAGCCAGACGAATGGCACTCATCGTAGCTTCTGTTCCCGAATTCACCATCCGTACAACCTCAATCGACGGAACACGTTCACATACTAATTTCGCCATCTCTGTCTCAAGCAAGGTTGGCGCCCCAAAGCTCGTTCCTCTAGTTGCGGTTTCGCGCAATGCTTCAACGACTTCAGGATGCGCATGACCCATAATGAGCGGGCCCCATGATCCGACATAATCAATAAAGCTGTTGCCGTCAATATCATATACATGGCTGCCTTCACCGCGCTCAATATATATAGGTGTTAGACCTACCGATTTAAATGCACGTACCGGACTATTTACTCCGCCTGGCATATAATGCTTTGCTTCTTCAAAGGCCGCACGCGACGCTTCTTCTTTTCTTATACTCTGGCTCATTTGTTACACTCCTATCGTCCATTTAGAAGACTTTTGATTAACGGTTCCGAATCCAGGCAGCAGCATCCTTGGAGAAATACGTAATAATAATATCTGCTCCGGCTCGTTTCATTCCCGTAAGCATCTCCATAACGATGGCCTGTTCATTGATCCATCCTTGCTGAGCCGCTGCTTTCACCATCGAGTACTCACCGCTCACGTTGTATGCAACGAGAGGCAGATCAAACTGATCCCTGAGCAGTCTTACAATGTCAAGGTAAGCAAGCGCCGGTTTCACCATAAGCATATCAGCGCCTTCAAGCACATCAGTCTCAGCTTCACGCAGCGCCTCTCTCACATTTGCAGGATCCATCTGGTAAGTCTTGCGATCTCCGAACTGCGGAGCGGAATCAGCAGCTTCCCGGAATGGGCCATAAAAGGCAGAGGCATATTTAACCGAGTAAGACATAATCGGAATGTGCTGGAACCCGGCTTCATCTAGTGCTGAGCGAATCGCTTGTACAAATCCATCCATCATGTTAGAAGGAGCTATAATATCAGCACCCGCTTTGGCCTGGGAAACCGCTGTTTGTGCAAGCAGCTCTAATGACTCATCGTTCATCACATCACCATGAACATGACCGTCGCGTTCAAAGGTGTGTACCATCCCGCAATGTCCATGATCCGTAAACTCACAAAGACAAGTATCCGCAATAACGAGTAAATCTGGATGCCAGGACTTAATTAGTCTTGTTGCTTCCTGGACGATTCCATCGTCAGCAAATCCGGATGTTCCTACACTATCCTTGGTTTCCGGTATGCCGAATAGAAGTACCGCCGGGATGCCAAGCGCAGCAATCTCGTCCACTTCATCCTTCAGCATATCCAAGGAAAAGTGGTATACACCTGGCATGGATGTAATTTCGTTCTTCACACCGGTTCCATATGTTACAAAGATCGGCTGTACCAAATCCTCAACATTCAATACCGTCTCTCTTACCATACTCCGAATACCTGCACTTTGGCGCAGACGACGGTGACGTACTATTGGAAAACTCATTATTAATCCCCTCCAAGTCAATCATTTTATGTCAATTATCTCATTTCCTATGTCGACGCGGCTCATCCTTGTTCCATTCACACAGAGCCTCAACCAGGCTTTCAATAGTTGCCTCTTTGGCCATAAGAGATACCTTCAAGCCAGCCATTTCTGCTGTTTCAGCTGTCAGCGGACCAATACAAGCAATCGTACACTGGCGAAGCTGTTCAAGCAGCGCCTCTCCGCCCATCTGTTCAAGAGCCTGCACCAGATAAGTCACTGTAGAGGAACTGGTAAATGTAACGGCATGAATCCCGCCTTCTTCGAACAGTTTAACCAGTTCATCATCTTCTTGAGCATACGGGACTGTCTCATATATCTTAACATCCGTTACATGCAGTCCCCTGCGGCTTAATTCATCAGGCAGCCAGCTCCGTCCCTTATCTCCACGAGGGAGGAGTACACGCTGACCTGCTTTCAACTCGGGACCGAATGTTTCCACAAGTCCTTCTGCTTGATAACGTTCCTGCAGCACCTCAGCCACAAGTCCGCGTTCGCGCAATGCTGCTGCTGTAGCCGGACCAACAGCTGCGATTCTTGCGTTTGCCAGCAGCCGTATATCCTTACCTGTTTCATTCAAATGTTTATAGAAAAAATCGACACCGTTAACACTCGTGAAAAATATCCAGTCATATTGATCCAGCTCCTCAAAAGCTTGCTGAATCTGGTGCAGGATGGTGTCTGAGGTCGGCATCACGGTTTCGATGACCGGAAACTCATAGGGTTCTCCGCCCAGGTCTTCAATGCGGCTTACCAGCGTGCTTGCCTGGCTTCTTGCACGAGTCACCAGAATCCGCTTCCCGAACAGCGGAAGTTTCTCTGCCCATTTCAAATGCTCACGCTGCAAGACTACTTCACCTACTACAATAACCGCGGGCGCTTCGAAACGAGCTGCCTTTACGATTTCTTCAATATCAACAAGCGTCCCCGTAATCGTATCCTGTTCAGCACGTGTACCCCAGCGCACCAAAGCCACCGGTGTTTCCGGCGGTCTTCCATGTGCGATCAGCTGGCGGCTGATATATCCAATTTTGGCTACACCCATCATAAAGATCAATGTTCCAGTGGCGTTAGTGACCTTCTCCCAGTCAATCATTTGATCCAGCTTATCCGGGCTTTCATGACCTGTAATGATTGACAATGAGGAGGCAAGGTCTCGGTGGGTAACCGGAATACCTGCGTAAGCTGGGACACTGATTGAGGAGGTTATGCCGGGAACAATCTCAAAATCGATTCCGTTCTTATAGAGCAGCTCCGCTTCTTCTCCAACTCTTCCGAAGATCGTCGGGTCTCCACCTTTCAACCTGACAACCGTTTTCCCTTTCAGTGCCAGATCAACCAGCAGCTGATTTATTTCCTCCTGCTTCATGGTATGCCTGTCCGGAAGCTTGCCCACATACACTTTCACAGCACCTGGCTTCATCCATCGAAGAAGGCGGGGAGATGCCAACCGGTCATATACCACAGCGTCCGCTTTTTCTATGCAGTCCTTCCCCTTGATCGTAATAAGCCTTGCATCACCAGGGCCGGCTCCAACTAAGTATACTTTGCCTGTCATCCAATCATCCCCTAACTTGTGCAAGTATCTCTTCAGCCCCCATGGATTTCAGCCTGTTTGAAACCTCTATGCCCACAGCCTCAGGATCGGTCCCCTGAGCACTTTCCTTTAATACGGTCACGCCATCAGGTGACCCTACCATTCCGGTTAGATGTATCATGCCAGGTCCTTCAGTGGAATGATCTGACGAAGCATCAACGAGCACGGCATAAGCACCGATCGGAACCTGACAGCCCCCGTTCAGTTCATTCAGATATTTACGTTCAGCCGCCACCGTAAGGGCGGTTTCTTCATCATTATAAAGTGACAGCAGTTTCAGGAGCTCCTCATCATCCTCACGGCATTCAATACCAAGTGCACCTTGCCCCACAGCAGGTAAACAAGTCTCAATTGGTAAATAGGATGTGATCCGGTCTTCCCAGCCCATCCGCTTTAGACCTGCGGCTGCCAAAATGATGGCCTGGTATTCCCCGTTTTCCAGTTTGCGGAGCCTGGAGTCAATATTTCCGCGAATCCATTCGAGCTCTAAGTCTGGACGAAGCGCTTTTAATTGACTTGAACGGCGGAGACTGCTTGTGCCTACTTTAGCCCCATGCGGAAGATTCTCAAGACAGTCCGCCTCCAGAGAGATAAGACAGTCCCTTGGGTCTTGTCTGCGTGGAACAGCCCCGGTCGTTAACCCATCAGGCAAAACGGCAGGCATATCCTTCATACTGTGAACAGCCATATCAATCTCGCCTTCGATCATTGCCTGCTCAATCTCTTTAACGAACAGCCCTTTGCCGCCAACTTTTGATAGAGTAACATCCAGGATACGGTCACCCTTGGTTACAATCTTTTTGACCTCAAAATCGAATTCCATACCGTGCTCACGAGCCAATCGTTTCAAATCATCGATAACCTGTCCTGTCTGAGTAAGCGCAAGCGCGCTTTGTCTGCTTCCAACCACAATTGTACGCATCCTTCATTCCTCCCGATTATGACTAATCCACAACTGGATCTGTTCCGAAGTCCACGGGGTAAAACTCCCCCGCTCTATGTCCTGTAGTATATCGACTTCATATATTTTACGCAAAATTTTCCGTCTTTCAGAACCGGATTCTATCTGTTCCTTTACTGCACTGCGTAGGGTATATAAAAATTCCAGGTATTCCTCCATCTCATCACCAAGCTGTTCTTCCAGGCGCCTGCAAATACGCTTGGCTGCAAGAGGACCAGCTCCTGAGGTAGACACTGCGACCGTCATTCTCCCTCGCCTGATCACCGCAGGATTCATGAATGTTCCGGATTCTCCGCTGCTTGATACATTAACTAATACCCCAAGCTTGCGGGCTTCTAAAGCAACCATCTCGTTCACTTCCGGATCATTCGTCGCAGCATGAACCAGAAAAGCCCCTTTTATATCACCGGGCTCATACGGTCTGCAAATCCACTGAACCTGTCCTGATCCTGACAGCTGATGCAGCCATTCACTTAAATCAGGACTTATAATATGTACCAAGGCACCGGCATCAAGCAGCGCCCTAATCTTGCGTTCCGCCACCTTTCCGCCACCTATAACCAAGCATTTCTGCCCCTCGCAGTTGAGCATAACTGGAACAAAATGAGCCATGTTTAATCATCACACTCCCGACCAGCTGTGGAACTCAGACCAAGCATTTAAAAAGAAATTAATAATTATAAACACAAAACCGACCAAGGCCCATATGGCCGTCTCCCTCCCGGAACGCTTCTGGATTTGGCGCCGCACAAAATAATAAACATAAACACCGAGCGCGAGCGCAGTGGACAGCACCTTCAGGTCTGTCAGTAGTGTCCAGCGTCCTTCCGTTGCTATCGATAACACGGCAACAACCAAAGATACGATCAGCACAGGTGTACCTAGTAATAGAGCGGCATATGAGTATTTATCCAACACTTCCAGGCTGGGCAGCCTGCGAATCATTCCGTTCCATTTCTTCCGCTTCAGCTTTCGGTGTAAAAACATATACATGCCTGCAAATACAGCTCCCACGGTTAAAGCGGTAAAACTAATACTCGCTAATGCAATATGCAAAACGAGCATGCCTTGTACCGTCTCCCAGCTTTCCAAGGTATTATATCCTGTCGTAAGCCATAGGCGGTTGAGAAGCATCATACAAAAACCAATGATGTTGATCAGCAGCGGAGCAAACTCTGCACGCCTCATAAAAATGACAGCTAGCGATGTGACTGTTACACAAAACGAACTCAGCAGCAAAAAATCAAAAGACGTAAACACAGGAAATGTTCCCGTCTCCCCTACTCTTGTTCCAATAGCCAAGCACTGTAACAGCGCTGCAACAACAAGAAGCCCTGTGCCTATCCGCTTCGCTGCAAGGTTGCGCGATACGCAATCCGAGATAAAAAACAGTAGGCTCAGGGCATAGATACAAATGCCAATATCATAAATTAAGTTTAACGACATGGAAATACCTCACCCGCCTTAAAGGACAACAGGAGCCAAGGATATTCGTGCCAATTCCTGTTCGTCAGGCTGATCCGCCAAAGTAACCAAAGATTCAACCCCGGTTGGGTTTGGGTTATTAAGAGCCTTACTTGCTCCTTGTTCATTCTCTTTCATTAAACTTTCCAATGCGAAAAGCTGGGTGAAATATTCAAGTGCCTCTGCGCCATTCTTTCCGCCTGTCATTTCTTTAATCCGGTTAATCGGATCGTGCATCATCTGATTGACAATGCTCTTAGTCAGGCGACGAATCACTTTGCGCTGGCGCTCGTCAAGCTCTGGTAACTTGTTAAACAGGCTTTCCAGTGTATCCTCGTGGATCGTATTGGATTTATCCTGTAATGCACGAATGGCCGGTCTGACACCCAGCGTCTTCAACCACTGGTGGAAAGCCGCCATTTCCTCTTCAATCATAACTTCGATCTTGGCCGCTTCTGTACGCCGCATCTCCATATTGCTCTCTACAATACCCTCTAGATCATCAATATCATATAAGAACACATTGGATACTTCGCCGACAGCCGGATCAATATTCCGCGGTACAGCAATATCGATCATAAATAAAGGCTGTGATGGCCGTTTCTTCATACTTTCCTTAACTGCTGCCGGATTAAGTACATACTCATCTGCACCCGTAGAGCTAATAATAATATCCACTTCATGCAGACGTTCTAATGCCTCCCGCATACCGCTTGGTGTTCCCTGAAACTTGCGTGCAAGCTCTTCAGCACGGGCAAGCGTGCGGTTAGCCACAATAACATCTGCCGCACCATTTGCATACAGATGCTTAACCGTCAGCTCGCTCATTTTTCCGGCACCTAAAATAAGCACCTTCTTATCGCTAAACGTTCCGAAAATTCTTTTGCCCAGCTCAACAGCAGCATAACTGACAGAAACAGCACTCTCTCCGATTGTAGTCTCGGAATGAGCCCGCTTCCCCAGCGTTACTGCCTGTTTAAATAACTTGTTGAACCAAGTGCCTGTTGCTCTTTGCTTTTGGGACTCCAAAAAAGCGTTCCGTACTTGTCCCAGAATCTGCGTCTCCCCAATAACCATGGAATCCAGCCCGCAGGTTACTTTAAATAGATGAGAAATTGCCTGCTCATCTTCATATATATATAGATGCTGAGTAAATTCTTCACGTCTAATGTCAAACCATTGTTCCATAAAACTGCGGATAAAGTAGCCACACATATGAAGACGGTCAACAACCACGTAAATCTCAGTACGATTGCAGGTAGCGACAATAACGCCCTCCAATACGCTCTTGGTCGACTTTAGCATCTCCAGTGCCTCTGGCAGATCCTTTTCTGAAAAAGTAAAACGTTCTCTGACCTCCACAGGCGCCGTGCGATAGTTCAACCCAACAACGACGATGTGCATTGCATGTTCACCTGCCTATTGATATTAGAGTCTAGTCTATATATATCCATAAGATTCATTCTCATTTTTCAGAACAAACGACTGATTTAACGATGATAATTATATCACACTATGTCGATTTTCCTTGTCCATTTTATGAAATGTTTATGAAATCCCCATGTACCATTAACCACCATGATATATGTTTTACCATATGATGCAAATTCACAGGGTGCTGCCAGTGCATAAAAATAAAATAACCATGGATTCATCCATGGTTATTAATATACACATTGTAGAGGTCTTCTCAGACTAATTCTGCCTGTTTCATCTCGGGCGTTTCGACGCTCATTTCGCCCAATCCGCGTACGAGCTTTTTGGCATAGCATTTTTCAGGTTTTAAAACGGACACCAGGTAATCAATAGCCAATTGCGGATCCACCGTCTCCCCGCAGGTATAACAGTCAATCGCAGCAAAACCTCTCTCAGGGTAAGTATGAATAGAGAGATGGCTTTCCGACAGCAGTACAAGTACCGTCGCTCCTTGTGGTTCAAATTGCTTGGACTGTACGGACATTACCGTTGCTCCACAGGCTTCAGCAGCTTCCACCAACTGAGCTTGTAAAAATTCAGCACTGTTCAGTAGTTCAAAATCGACTCCCCAAGTATCAACAGCAACGTGTCTTCCGAAAGTTGAGTATTCCATCTTCCGGTTTCCCCCTTCCTAGGAATAAAATGTTTGAAAAATTTCATCCGCTAGGACCTACGTCATTCACTTCCCGAGGGAATAATCTCTCGCAACATTACATGTCCTGAGTGAATCCTGGTTCCTATATTGTTTTCAACGAGATTAAAAATACCATCTATAGGAGCGAATTGCAATACATTTTTGAAAAATGCTCGTATTTATTTTACAGACCAGTATATGAAGTTGAAAAACGGTTGGTGTATGGAAAGAAAGTTGTAGTTATTAATTGTTTGATGATGTTTTGCACCGTTTAAATGCATGAAAAAAAGCTTCCCGGTTTTAACCGGAAAGCCTCGTTATTTAGTATGAAATCCTATGCCTCGAGAACAAACAATCGCTGATTATAATGGCGCAGCTGGGAATCAATCCGGTCAATAACCGGAAGTGAAGCCGCTGAAAAACGCTCATCCAGCAGATCGTTAATGCTCTTGTGAATCAATTCAATTTCCTTCTCTGTTTCGTTGCTGTTGAACAGCCGCTGCAGTTCACCTGTCGTATTCTTGTATTCGTACACCAGGCTGGAGGCATCCTCCGACAACTGTACTATGCGTTTTACTGTTCCTTCATGATAATCGTAGCTCATAATAAATCCGCGATAAATCCGATTTACCTTTCCTGAGCCTCTGAAAGCCGAAAAGAGCTTACGTACAGCATTGGTCAGCCCTGGGGTCACCAATCGGCAGGACAGCTCACAGACATACAAGCCATCTTTGCGTTCAAAAGGCAAATGAACTTCTTCCCCGCTTTCATCTTCGAGCATAATCTCCTGCCCTCCGCTGTCCATCACCTTAACCCGAAAATTAATTTGGGAAGTTATGGTACTCTGCAGAAATTGATTCATTTGAACGTCTGTCATTTGCATGGTGGCATTTACATACTCTGTGGCTAACCTATGAGCCATAAAAATCTCCTCAATTCTTTTACAATCCTTACGTCCATTATACCGCAGGCCGCAAGACGATTTCTTGCCATCAGAATGAGATTATACAGCAAATTTCATAAAAAATCGGTTTAAGAAGGAATTTCCCTCATAATTTCAACGGGATACTCACTTTCACACAGAAAATACACCATATCTCTATGGTATATGATGAAAAAGTAAAAAGCCTTAAACAAGGCGGCAAGCACTTACTCTTGTCCTTGATCCCCATCGCTAGATCCGGTATCTTCACCGTGAACAGCTTCTTCCGTCTCTGAAGCACCATGGGTATAAGACTGAATCGTTTCCCATAGTTCATCTTTACCCAAACCTGTTTCGGATGAAAATAAAACCATCGAATGATGCGGCTTAAAGCCCAATGTTTCTTTTACCATCTTCATATGTTTAGGCCACCGGCTGCGTGGGATTTTGTCCGCTTTCGTAGCAACAACACAAACATCCCGGTTGTAATACTGAAGCCATTCGTACATGCTGACATCATCTTTGGATGGCGGATGGCGCAGATCTACAACAAGAAGAACCAGTTTAAGTTCTTCACGGTTTAACAGATATCTTTCGATCATTTCACCAAATGCTGCACGCTGTGACTTGGAGACCTTCGCATACCCGTACCCCGGAAAATCGACTAAATATACAGCGTCATTTGCTCGGTAATAGTTAAGCTGTTGTGTTTTACCTGGTGTCGAGCTTGTCCGGGCCAGATTCTTCCGGGCCAGCATTCTATTGATAAGCGAAGACTTGCCCACATTGGAGCGCCCTGCCAGAGCTACTTCCGGCAAGGCGTCTGCAGGGTATTGGTCAGGACCAACAGCACTGATGACAAACTCTGATTTTGTAACTTTCATTTCAAGTAATTCCCCTCTAGTGCACTCCCGGTTGCTTCACCAGCGCATGCTGGAGCACCTGATCCATATGAGATACAGGAACAAATTCAATATCGTTCTTCACGCTGTCTGGAATGTCGCGCAAATCACGTTCATTGTCCTTCGGGAGCAGAATTTTTTTGTATCCTGCACGATGGGCTGCAAGAGATTTCTCCTTCAAACCGCCGATCGGCAGCACCCGTCCTCGCAAGGTAATCTCGCCTGTCATCGCCACATCACGAGCAACTGGTCTCTTTGTTAAAGAAGATATGAGCGCAGTGGCAATCGTAATTCCTGCAGATGGTCCGTCTTTCGGGATGGCACCTTCAGGAATATGGATGTGTACATCCAGTTTTTCATGGAAATCCGGTTCAATACCAAGCTCGGCTGCCTTGGATCGCGTATAGCTGAATGCTGCTTGAGCAGATTCTTTCATAACATCGCCAAGCTTACCCGTAAGCGTCAATTTCCCCGTTCCTGGAACGACCGTAACCTCAATGGTTAGTGTCTCGCCTCCAACCTCAGTCCAGGCAAGACCGGTAACGCTGCCTACTTGATCCTCAAGCTCAGCCATACCATAACGGAATTTCGGAATGCCAAGGTAATCCTTAATATCTTCCTCATGGATCTTAATGGCTTCAGAGTCATTGGTAACGATTTTCTTAGCCGTCTTACGGCATAATGCAGCAATTTGCTGTTCCAAATTCCGCACCCCGGACTCACGTGTATATTCCCTTATCACCTTCAAAAGAGCATCTTCATTCAATTCCAGCTGGTCAGCGTTCAGACCGTGTTCACGCTTCTGCTTCGGAAGCAGGTAACGCAAAGCGATCTGCAGCTTTTCCAGTTCCGTATAACCCGGAATATTCAGAATCTCCATACGGTCCAATAACGGACGAGGGATATTGTGCAGTGTATTTGCCGTTGTCACAAACATCACGTGGGACAGATCAAACGGAATTTCAATAAAATGATCGCTGAATGTATTGTTTTGCTCGGGATCAAGCACTTCCAGCAGGGCAGCTGATGGATCGCCCCGGAAGTCGGACGCCATTTTATCAATTTCATCAAGCAGGAATACAGAGTTTTTTGAACCTGCCGTCTTCATGCCCTGTATAATCCGGCCCGGCATTGCACCAACATAAGTACGCCGATGGCCGCGAATTTCAGCCTCGTCCCGGACTCCTCCAAGAGAGATTCGTACAAATTTGCGTTCAAGAGAACGTGCTATGGACCGGGCTAACGAGGTTTTACCTACCCCCGGTGGACCAACCAGACAAAGAATCGGACCCTTCAGCTTCTTGACAAGCTTTTGGACTGCCAAATATTCAAGAACCCTTTCCTTCGGCTTCTCCAGACCATAGTGATCTTCGTCCAAGATCTGTTCTGCTTTGAGGATATCCAGATCATCTTCCGTCTGCTTCGTCCAAGGAAGCGCCAGCAGCCAGTCAACGTAGTTGCGGATGACCCCGCCTTCCGCTGAACTCGAGGGCATTCTCTCCAGGCGGTCAATTTCCTTCTCAACCTTCTCATGTACACGTTCCGGAAGTTCGAGCTCCGCCAGTTGGTTGCGAAGTTCTTCTACTTCTCCCGTCCGGCCTTCCTTATCCCCCAGCTCTTTCTGAATCGCCTTCATTTGCTCGCGCAGATAGTATTCTTTCTGCGTCTTCTCCATCTGCTTCTTGACACGTTGATTGATCTTGCGTTCCAGCTCCAGCACTTCACGCTCATTGTTCAAAATATCAATCAGCTTCTCAAGTCGCTTCCGAACATCGATCGTTTCCAAAATTTCTTGCTTATCCTTGATCTTCAGGGACAAATGGCTCGTAATTACGTCCGCAAGGCGTCCCGGCTCTTCGATATCAGATACCGCGGCCAGTGTCTCGGGCGTCACTTTTTTGGACAGATTAATATAATTCTCGAATTGTCCCAAAACGGTTCTCATAAGAGCCGCTACTTCGGAATCACTGTTCTCCTCTTCAGGGAGTTCACGCGCGAGAACCTCGTAATAATCCTCATTATCCGTATATTGAATAATTTCCGCCCGTTCCATACCCTCCACAAGAACACGTATGGTACCGTTTGGAAGTTTGAGCATTTGTCTTACGTTAGCTACTGTACCAATCCGAAAAATATCCTCTTGCGTTGGCTCTTCAATGTTCACTTCCGATTGAGAACATAGGAGAATCAAATTGTCTTCAACCATCGCCTTTTCTAATGCCTTAACCGACTTCTCCCGTCCAACATCCAGATGGAGTACCATACTTGGATAGACGAGAAGTCCTCTTAAAGGCAATAAAGGAAAACGACGACCTTTTGATTTATTGGGTCCCATCGCTTCCACACCTCCAATGGCTCTCAATGTTGACACTATTCCTATTTTATCAAATCTTCGTATAAAAAACCAACAATCGGGTGTTAACAGCTGCCGGCATCCGTAATTTTCCCATTATGAGGCGGAGTCGCTTGTAACAGCGAAGCAGAAGCACCAGGATACATCTCTGTTTGAGGCATTTGTAACACCCCCGGCGTAACAGCTCCTCCGAACACATGTGCAAAAACCTCGCTGACAGATTCAACCGGAATAACCCGCAGGCCGTTTAAATCCTGAAACAAGCTTTGCCAGTTATCCTTCGGTATGATAACCATTGTCGCCCCTGCCTGGAACGCCGCCTCAACCTTTGCAATCACACCTCCAATGGGCTTTACCTTGCCATGGATGCTGATTTCACCGGTCATTGCTATTTTATTGTCTACTTCGAGACCAATCATAGCCGATACAATCGCTGTTGCCATGGCAATCCCCGCAGAAGGTCCATCAATCGGAGTGCCCCCCGGAAAGTTAATGTGAAGATCAAAATCCTTCGGACGAAAACCCATTGCGCCCAGTACCGTAAGCACATTTTCAATTGAACCTTTAGCCATGCTCTTGCGACGAAGCTTTCTTGAGCCGCCACCGAACTCTTCCTCATCTACAACTCCTGTAATATTATAGGTTCCTTTTCCCTTTTCTGCAGGAACAGCGGAGACCTCTATTTCCAGCAGCGCACCCATGTTAGGTCCGTAAACAGCCAGTCCATTGACAAGACCCACCTGGGGTTTTTCGGGTATTTTGCGGTCGGGCCTTGGCTGCAATTGACTGCTGCTCGCAACCCACTCCACATCGGCTGCCCGAAGCGCAGTACGCTTTTCCGTAAGCGCCAAGCCAGCCGCAAGCTGAATCATATTCACCGCTTCACGTCCGTTCGTGGAATACCGTTTCACGACCTCTACCGCCTCAGGGCATGGCATTAAGCCAATCTTTTGTATCGCATCCTCGGCGATTCGTCCGATCTCCTCGGGGAGCAGCGGACGGAAGAAAATCTCCATGCAGCGCGACCGAAGTGCAGGTGCAATTTCATCTGGGGATCTTGTTGTTGCACCTACCAGACGAAAGTCGGCAGGCAGTCCATTTTGGAATATATCATGGATATGCGCAGGTGTATTCGAATCTTCTGAATTGTAGTATGCACTTTCGAGCAGGACCTTGCGATCTTCAAGTACTTTTAACAGCTTATTCATCTGGATCGGATGCAATTCACCAATTTCATCAACAAATAAAATCCCACCGTGAGCCTTAGTCACGGCACCCGGTTTAGGCTGAGGTATTCCGGCCACTCCCATCGCACCCGCCCCTTGATATATCGGGTCATGGACCGAGCCAATCAATGGATCCGCAATTCCCCGCTCATCAAAACGGGCTGTGGTTGCATCAATCTCTATAAATTTTGCGTCATATTTAAAAGGTGACTCCGGATTCTTCTTGGCTTCTTCCATCACTACACGCGCTGCTGCCGTTTTCCCGACCCCCGGTGGACCGTATACGATAACGTGTTGGGGATTACCGCTGCAAAGAGCAGCCTTCATAGCCCTGAGCCCATCCTTCTGACCAACGATATCATTCATGGACTGAGGTCTGGTCTTCTCTGCCAATGGTTTTGTCAGCGAGATAGATCGCAATTTCCGAAGCTTATCCAGCTCTTTACGAGATTCGCGGTCTACCGCAGTTTTGCTCGTCTTTTGACCTTTTAGCAGATTCCAAAAATAAACGCCGATAATCACTGCAAAAACCAGCTGTACCAGCATTATTACAATATTCAAATTCATAAGTCATTCCTCCTGTTTCTCCGATATGTCAGCTTACCAACGTTATACAGATTAGTATTGCCTGTTAATCAGATGGTAAAACGAAGAACATGAATAAAATAGATACTGTTTAGTTGGTAAGTGGTTCTGTAGACGCTTCGAGTACGAAACATTCCTCCAATCGCTGTTGCCCCTGAATTTCTCGATTTGTTTTTTTAAGAGGAAGAAATCCAGGGGCAAAGAGGCTTATGCTTCCGAAGTAGCTTTTTATGAAAAAGCTTTTATCACTTCGTTTTTCCGGAATCGTTTCGTTCTCTCCGCTGGCAGCGTGCATATCCACACCAAAAAACTCTATTTTATTCATATTCATAGGGGGAGGGGGGTGGACTGAAAAAGGCCACCGGAGAAATAATTCTCTGGTGACCTTTTTGTATATTTATAAGATCTTACAGTCATTACAATGACAAAGAAAATTCAATTTACACACCCGTTTTATGCTTACGCCCCGGGATTTCGCCGGTCTCTTCGTACACTTTTACGATGTGGTCAATCTCTTTCTTCAGTTCGTCTACCATTGTTGCCTCAGGCACTTTACGAATCATTTCTCCGTAACGGAACAGAAGGCCTTCGCCACGCGCTCCAGCAATACCGATATCAGCCTCTCTGGCTTCTCCTGGGCCGTTCACGGCGCAACCAAGAACGGACACTTTAATCGGCACTTTAAGGTTTGAAATGTATTCTTCCACTTCATTAGCGATGGAGAACAGATCGATATCAAGTCTGCCGCACGTCGGGCAAGAGACAAGCGTTGCGGCATCAGAGATCAAGCCGAATGTTTTGAGCAGCTCCCGGCCCACCTTAATCTCTTCGACTGGATCTGCACTGAGGGAAATACGCATCGTATTTCCAATGCCCGCAGATAATAGAGCACCGAGCCCTGCAGCACTCTTAACGGTACCGGAAAATAGTGTGCCTGCCTCCGTAATACCCAAATGCAGCGGATATGGAATGACCTCAGCTGCTTTGGTGTAAGCTGCAATAGCCATAGGTACATCAGAAGCCTTTAGCGATACGATGATATCGTGGAAATCAAGTTCCTCCAAAATACCGATATGGTACAAGGCACTTTCAACCATCGCCTCAGGAGTAGGATATCCGTACTTCTCCAGCAAGTGATTTTCCAGAGAACCCGCATTCACACCAATCCGAATTGGAATGCCCTTTTCCTTGCATGCTTTAACCACTGCCTCGACTTTTTCCCGCTTCCCGATATTACCGGGATTAATACGGACCTTATCAATTCCATTCTCAATAGCTGCCAAAGCCAGCTTGTAGTTGAAATGAATATCAGCTACCAGAGGAATATGAATCCGTTTCTTGATTTCCTTAATTGCTGCAGCCGCCTCTTCATTGTTAACTGTAACACGTACAAGCTGGCATCCGGCCTCTTCCAAACGCAGAATTTCAGCAACTGTTGCTTCTACATCTGCGGTTTTGGTGGTGCACATGCTTTGAATAACGACTTTATTGTTCCCGCCGATTGTGAGATTGCCAACTTTTACGGGTCTAGTATCTTGTCTCAAAAACATGGTTTTCCCCCCCATATAACGCCAAAGCTCCACCTCTACCCCTCATCAACTTGAGGGCGGAGGTGGAGAATAAGCGTTGATTATTCAAAAAGCCCTTTAGACTTAGGCGCTTTCTTCCTGCTTTTTGTCGCCATTTCCATTAGATTGAAGTTCAGGAAAAACTTTTTCTTGAACTACCTTCTCTGTAATTACACAATCCGTAACATCCTCACGTGAAGGCACTTCATACATCACATCCAGCATAATGCCCTCAATGATGGAACGAAGACCGCGCGCACCCGTGTTACGCTTGATCGCTTCACGAGCAATAGCTTCCAGCGCTTCTGCTTCAAACTTAAGGTTAACGTTATCCAGCTCAAGCAGCTTCTGGTATTGCTTCGTAAGAGCATTCTTCGGTTCAGACAGAATCCGAACAAGTGTCTTCTCATCCAGTGGTTCCAAAGTGGAGATGACTGGGAGACGTCCCACAAATTCAGGAATCAGACCGAATTTCAAGAGATCTTCCGGAAGTACCATCGACAGGTACTCACCCGGTTTAAGGTCCTTCTGGACCTCACCTGAAGCATTAAAGCCGATAACCTTTTTACCAATCCGGCGTTTAATGTATTGCTCCAAACCATCAAATGCACCGCCACAGATGAACAGAATGTTCGTTGTGTCGATCTGAATAAATTCCTGATGAGGATGCTTACGTCCGCCCTGAGGAGGAACAGAAGCTACAGTACCCTCCAAAATCTTCAACAGGGCCTGCTGTACTCCTTCACCAGAAACGTCACGTGTAATGGACGGATTCTCGGATTTGCGAGCTACTTTATCGATTTCATCAATGTAGATAATTCCGCGTTCTGCTTTCTCCACATCGAAATCTGCTGCCTGAATAAGCTTGAGCAAGATGTTCTCTACATCTTCGCCAACATATCCAGCTTCTGTCAGAGAGGTAGCATCTGCAATAGCAAAAGGAACATTCAATATTTTAGCCATGGTCTGTGCAAGCAGCGTTTTACCGGAACCAGTAGGACCTAGCAGCAAAATGTTACTCTTTTGCAATTCAACATCCTCGGCCTTGTTTTGCGTATTAATACGCTTGTAGTGGTTATAGACAGCTACAGACAAAGATTTCTTAGCCTGTTCCTGGCCGATAACGTATTGATCCAAAATATCGCGGATTTCGCGAGGTTTCGGAATATCCTTCAAATCCACTTCTTCCTCGTGGCCGAGTTCCTCCTCCACGATCTCAGAGCACAAATCGATGCACTCATCACATATATAAACGCCGGGGCCGGCAACCAATTTGCGAACCTGCTCCTGCGACTTGCCGCAGAAAGAGCATTTCAGCTGCCCCTTATCGTCGTTAAATTTAAACATATCATTACCACCTCTTAAGATTTGATCGGTGCAGACAGGACCTCGTCAATAATTCGGTATTCTTTTGCTTCCTCCGCACTCAAGAAATAGTCACGGTCCGTATCACGTTCAATTTTTTCAAGGGATTGCCCTGTGTGTTCCACATAGATACGGTTAAGCTTCTGTCTCGTCTTGATGATCCAATCTGCGTGGATTTGAATATCAGAGGCCTGGCCTTGAACACCGCCAAGCGGCTGGTGAATCATGACTTCGCTATTCTCTAGCGCAAAGCGTTTCCCCGGAGCTCCGGCAGTTAACAACAACGACCCCATACTGGCAGCCATACCGACACAAATCGTGGAAACATCAGGCTTGATGAACTGCATCGTATCATATATACCCATCCCGGCTGTCACAGAACCACCAGGAGAATTAATGTACAAGTGAATGTCTTTCTCGGGATCTTCCGCAGCTAAAAACAACAGCTGGGCGATAACAAGATTGGCGACATCATCATCGATCGCACTACTGAGGAAGATGATCCGATCTTTCAGTAATCGGGAATAAATATCATAGGATCTTTCCCCCCGATTCGTTTGTTCCACAACCATAGGTACAAGACTCATGCGATCAACCTCTTTTCCTTGAAGATTATACTTGAGTGTTATAAAAGTTATTCTAACATGTTCAAAGCTTCATGTCATTTTTTAACCACGTTTACATTCTATGAACTTTCCAAAATTTATATCCTACCAACTTGTCTCAATATGTATTTTACAAAAAACACCCATTTCATGTCATATATAGTAACAAAAGGGGTGTTTATAGTTAAAAATAAGGCACGTCATTAAATACGTGCCTTATCCTGTGTAATGACAGCTATACGCCGCCTTTATTATTCTTCTGTTGCTGTTTCTTCTTTTGCAACCGGTGCGCCTTCTACGCTGTTTTCAAGCAAGAAGTCGATCGTTTTGCGGAGAACAAGTTCATCGCGAAGGCTATCAAGAGAACCGTTAGAAGCCAAAATGTTACGAATCTCTTCAACAGGGCGCTTGTATGTTTCAGCCATGTTTCCAAGCTCTTCATTGATTTCTTCTTCAGTCACTTCAAGATTCTCTTCTTTAGCGATTTGCTCGAGAACGAGATTGTTGCGCACGCGCTTCTCTGCATCGTCCTTCATTTGGCCTTCCAAATCAGCGTTTGACTGACCTGAGAAGCTGAGGAACATTTCAAGGTTCATGCCTTGCTGGCGAAGACGGTTGTCGAAATCGCGCATCATGTTTTGAACTTCGGATTGTACCATTGCTTCAGGAATGTCTACTTCAGCGTTTGCTGCTGCTTTATCAACAACTTCGTTTTCACGAACGCCACGAGCTTCTTGCTCTTTACGCTTCAGAAGCTGCTTCTTAAGATCTTCCTTGTACTCATCAAGTGTATCAAATTCGCTAACGTCTTTAGCGAACTCGTCATCCAGCTCAGGAAGCTGCTTGCGCTTGATTTCATGAACTTTTACTTTGAAGACCGCTTTTTTGTTAGCAAGCTCTTCAGCATGGTATGTTTCAGGGAAAGTTACTTCAACATCCTTGAAGTCGCCAGTACCCATACCGATTACTTGATCTTCAAAACCTGGAATGAAAGAGTTGCTGCCCAATTCCAAGGAATAACGTTCAGCTTGTCCGCCTTCGAAAGGCACACCGTCAACGGAACCATCGAAGTCGATAACTGCGATGTCTCCAGAAGCTGCTGTTCCTTCGTCGATCACAACGAGTTCAGCATGACGCTCTTGCATGCGATTCAGCTCTTGAGTCAGTTCCTCATCGGATACTTCAGCTGAAACAGCTGCTACTTCAAGGCCTTTATAGTCACCAAGTTTAACTTCTGGCTTAACTGTTACTTTGGCTTTAAACTTGAAGGACTCGCCTTTTCCAAATTGATCGATTTCGATTTCAGGGCGATCAACCGGGAAGATTTCAGTTTGTTCAACAGCTTCGCCGTATACTTCTGGCAGAAGGATGTCGATAGCGTCTTGATAGAGGCTTTCCACTCCATAACGAGCTTCAAAGATGGAGCGTGGCACCTTACCTTTACGGAAACCAGGTACAGTTGCTTTTTTTACTACTTTATTAAAAGCTTTGTCGAGAGCAGCCGCTACGCGGTCCGCTTCTACCTCAACGTCAAGAACGCCAAGGTTGTTCTCTATTTTTTCCCAAGTTGCTTTCATTTATGCTTTCCCCTCCAAAATAGTTCACGTGGTCGGCGCAGATAATGTATCACGTACCGAATAACCACTATAGTATAAACAACATTAAATCCTTTTTCAAGGGTGAACCCTTATAGCATCGTACCGAAAACGTTTCCCCGTCTTACGGTTCATCCACGCCCGCTGATACAAACTGTTTAAGCGAGCGAAAAGCTTGCTCATAACGGAATCGCATTGTATCGGTAATTCCATAATAGGATCGGATTTGCTCTTCATCACGGATGCCTTTTAGACTTTCTGAGACAATATCATGCAGAGCAGCCGCCCAGATATCCAGCGTGGAGTCTTCTTCATCCAAAATAGACAGGTAATCTGTCGTCCCATAGATCGCCATGATAAACTGTGTCCACAGCTCTTGAGCAAAGTAAAACAGCGTAGGCTCATGGATCTCCGTCTTTTCACCTACACGATCCAATATTTGAAGCACAGCATCAGGAAAATCGGCGTGGTTTAAAGGAACCTGATCGATTTCAACCTCAACGATTTCCGCGCCTCTTGGCACCGTAACCGGGCCGGACATTCCACGACGCCTTAGTGTTTGAAGAACGCGGAACTGCAGCAGAGGATGAAGCGTCTGCTCCTGCAGCCACCCCTTTAAAGCCTCATCAACCTCAGGGTGATCGAGATAGGCGAGTTGCTCAAGCGCAAGCACCGTTTGTTCAGTTAGAGGGCCATTCATTACGGTATCCAGCAATTTATCAGCATACCCGGCGTCCTGAGAGAGTTTATCTTGAACCATGCGGCGAGTGATCTCCGTCTCGTCCTCATCACTCTCTTCCTCCAACTTCATATCGTTAACATCCTGAGATGAATATGAAGGGAAAGCGGCTTCCAGCCACTCCAGCAGCGCCTGCCACTCCTCATAATTCCGTTCATTCTGGCCCTGGCATTGAAGCAGAAAACGGAGGAGCTCAATAGCCTCCCCATAACGTTCGTTTTCCAGCATTACGGTAAGCTGTATCTGGTAGTAATCTAGCGTCTTCGGAAACAGGATGACATTCTTCTCTTCTTGGTCTGGGGTGTAGAAGTCCTTTATAAGGACACCCCCTTTCTTTTCCGTTAGTCATATTTGTAGATTATAGCATATCCCCTGTAAAGTTAAAAAAATCAAAACTCCAAAATAACATGCCTGACTGCGTTATAAATGTGTTGGAATAAATTAAAGCGATATTGTGTATATCTTAACTATATTAACACGATGACTGTAACTCTAATCCTCATTTCCAAAAGTAACTAGATAATTATATATTGATTAATCTCCAGTCGTGTGATATGATATCTCCTGCTTGAAAATTTCATGTCCCAGTAGCTCAGCT
>NZ_CDSE01000034.1 GCF_001373415.1 Paenibacillus dakarensis
TCGAATCGCTTCGTGTAGATGGTGGAGCCGTAGCCAATACTTTTATCATGGAATTCCAAAGCGATATTCTGAATGTACCGGTAGAACGTCCTGTAATCAGTGAAACCACAGCCCTGGGGGCGGCATATCTTGCGGGACTTGCGGTAGGCTTCTGGAAGGACCAGGATGAAATCTGCCAAAAATGGAGCGTAGAACGGAAATTTGAACCCACAATGCCGGAAGAAGCCCGGGAGAATCTTTATAAGGGATGGAAAAAGGCTATTTTTGCCGCTATGGCTTTTCATTAAAATTTAATATGTTATAATAGTCCATAAGTTAATATGAGTCAGGAGATCTGGAGAGACCGCAACTCGCGAAATACCTTGTCTAAGGTAGGCTCGCGTGCTTCGCGGTCTCTTTTTTTGTTGGTTATTAAATACTTTGGTTACTCAGGGAGGATATACAATGAATAAGCAGGCACAATCATTTTCAAGCTTGGATCGGAAAGAGAAGCTGGAGAGAACGAAAGGGAAAGCATATGACCTGATTGTAATTGGCGGCGGCATTACGGGGGCGGGAATCGCACTGGATGCTGTCACGCGAGGCATGAGTATTTTGCTGCTTGAAATGCAAGACTTTGCCGCCGGAACAAGCAGCCGATCCACGAAGCTTGTACACGGGGGCCTACGCTATCTGAAGCAATTTGAAATCGGAATGGTAGCTGAAGTGGGTAAAGAACGGGCAGTGGTATATGAGAATGGACCGCATGTAACGACACCGGAATGGATGCTCCTTCCTATACACAAGGGAGGGACTTTCGGAAAATTCAGCACCTCCATAGGACTTCGAGTATATGATTTTCTCGCTGGGGTGAAGCGTAGTGAACGGCGGTCGATGCTGTCCTCTGAAGAGACATTGCACAGAGAGCCGCTCCTGAAGAAAGAAGGATTAAAAGGCGGAGGCTATTATGTGGAATACCGGACTGACGATGCCCGATTAACACTGGAAGTGCTGAAAGAAGCAGCAGTGCATGGTGCTGAACTGATCAATTACGCAAAAGCAGAATCTCTCGATTATGATTCTAACGGTGTAATTACTGGAATTAAGGTCCGGGATATGCTGGACGGAGATGTTTATGCAGTAACAGGGACAAAAATCGTAAACGCTGCTGGTCCATGGGTTGATCATATCCGTGAAATAGATGGCTCCAAGAAGGGGAAGAAGCTTCAATTGACCAAAGGTGTCCATCTCGTTATAGATCAATCGAAATTCCCGCTTCGCCAAGCTGTATATTTTGACACGCCGGATGGTAGAATGGTGTTTGCTATACCGCGTGAAGGCAAAGCATATGTAGGGACAACAGATACTGTTTATTCAAAAGATCCTGCGCATCCGGTGATGACGAAGCAGGACCGTGACTATATCTTAAAAGCAATCCATTTTATGTTTCCTGAAGTCAAGCTGAAGGAATCGGATGTAGAGTCGGCTTGGGCGGGCGTGAGACCTCTTATTTTGGAAGAAGGGAAGTGCCCTTCAGAAATTTCACGTAAAGACGAAGTGTGGGAGTCTCCTTCTGGGCTAATTACGATTGCAGGAGGGAAGCTGACGGGATATCGAAAGATGGCCGCTGAAGCAGTTGACCTGGTTGCCAAGCGAATTCAAGAGAGTGGTGGCAAAGGTTATGGTTCTTGTCAAACGAAGAGGATGCCTATTTCAGGGGGCCATGTGGGAGGATCAGTGAATTTTCCGGCATATATACGTGAATCTACTGAGCAAGGCAGCAAGAGAGGGATTGATGCACATCTTGCGGAAAGCTGGGTACGGATGTATGGCTCCAATGCAGAGAAGCTGTTTAAGCTTGCCTCTGAAGTGAAGAAGGAAGGAGAACAATACAATCTTCCTCTAGAGGTTTTGGTGCCCCTGGTGTATGCAATACAATATGAAATGGCTGTGAAGCCTGTAGATTTCTTTATTCGGCGTACCGGTTCTTTGCTCTTTAATATTCAGTGGACGCGTCAGTGGAAAGAAGCGGTTATACGGTATATGGCGGATAAAATGAACTGGACCGCAGAGCAGACCAGGGCATTAACTGAGGAACTTGAACGGGAAATTAAAGATGCGACGATACCGGCAACCCTGGATTAGCATACCTTCAGTCCATCAAGCGAGTATAAGTGGATGTTGGGAATGATATAGTGCCTTCATTCGTGGGTATGGTATCCTTATAAGAGTCATTACAGGGAGGAGAATAGCTATGAACCACAAGGCATATGAAGGATCTTATCAGGGGGAAAAGGCAGTATGGCTGCAATATGGCCCTTATGAGGCAGTGATGCTGCCTGAAATCGGTGGAAATCTGATTGCTTTCCGGGACAATGAAAGCGGTTATCGGTTTTTGCGGGAGCCTTCTGAATCAGAGATGGAGGGATTTAAAGAAAATCCCGGCGTACACGGTATTCCGGTTCTGTTTCCTCCAAATCGATATGAGGATGGGGAATTCCCTTGGAATGGGCAGATGTATCAGTTTCCGGTGAATGAAGAGGATACGGGTAATCATTTACATGGTTTTTTACATACGATTCCTTGGCATGTAGAGGAGTTTGGAACGAACGCCTTCGAAAGTTTTGTCACGGTAAGTATTCGTATCGATAAAGACCATCCCGTATACCGTATGCTGCCTCATCAGTTCACCTTCAGGCTTCGGTATGCGTTAAGTGGGGACGGCCTGTCTCAGCAAATATTTATCCGCAATGAGGGTGAACAGGAGATGCCTTGTCTTCTGGCATTCCATACAGCCATTAATGCACCGTTCGCTGAAGGCAGCACAGCTGATGATTGTAAGTTGAAGCTTACCATCGGCAAGCGGTGGGAATTGAGTAACCGCATGCTGCCAACAGGACAACATCAGCCATTGTCTGAAGATGAGGAGCTTATGCGTACAGAAGGAGTTAGTCCGTATTTTGACGAAATGGACAATCACTATACCGCAGTTCCGCAGAATGGAAGAAATCGCATGGAGCTTAGTGATTCCCGAATAGGCAAAACCTTGGTCTACGATGTAGGCACTTCCTATAAACAGTGGATGATCTGGAACAACAAAGCGTGTAAACAATATTTCTGTCCGGAGCCGCAGATCAATCTAGTCAATGCTCCGAATGTCGATCTGCCAGCGGAAGAGATTGGCTTGTTCGGACTCGGGCCAGGGGAGATCTGGGAAGAGACAGCTCGATTATATCTGAAATAAATTTTTGATATTTTATATTATGAAGAGAAGCGTATGGATAATCCCCTCTGGATAGAGCGGATACCATACGCTTCTTTTATGATTTTATAACGATGACTCAGAAGATATTTTCCCGGCCTTGAGTGATGATCTTATACGATCCGGGATTGCAAAGAATATTGCATACATTCCAATAAACAGTACGAGCGCGAACATTTCTTCTATTATAAGATATAGCGGATGGGGGCCGAGTAAATCAAGCAACGAAGGTGCCGAAGGTTTACGCATCAGGAACATATAATTGGAACCGAGCGCAAAATTGATGAATCCGACGATAATTGCAGCAGCATTCAGGTATACCATAGTCCAGCCAATCGATTTCCAGCTTGGGCGATATCCGCGAATCCATGTCATATATAATGGTGCAATGATAATAGCAAGATGGACTACAAAGAAATGAAAGAATCGGAAATGCGGAAATGGATAATCAAGACTCGGGGTAAGAACTGCCTGGAGTGCACCGCCTATTCCGGCAAAATAAATGAAAGGATAAATAGCGCGGCTGTCTGTCATGAGCATGATGGCTGACAGCAGCATTGTCAGGCTGCACAGCTCCAGCGGAAGAGAAGTGGTACGGTCCCAGATCCCGCTCGATACATACCAAACTTGAAGGCAAATTTCAGACAGGACCAAGGCAGTAATTAACATCCATTTGATAAAAGAGCCGGCAAAGCGGTTGTTCCTGATCCAGTTACGGCAAAAATATAATCCCAGAATCAGAAGCACCAATAAGCCGAGAATAAGCATATGTTCTAGGGAGAAGGCTTGAAAGACATGCGGATAATTAGGGTCGAATATCGAAATAATGGGACACCTCCCCTTGAATAAGGAATGGAATATAAGAATATTACCATAAAATACAAAGTTTAGAAATGGTAATTCGATCTCTTAGGAAGGGAGGAGGTGGATGAAATAAAGGGGACACAGCAAAAAGGAGGTTCTCAAGATCTTGGATCTTCTTGAGATACCTCCTTTTTAGTCCGATTAGGCAGCTGTTTATCTGTTTGCCGCTATTAACCGTTTGAGTGGCTCCTGTTTTCTTCGAGGAATCCGAAGAATTTTTGAAGAAGGTGCCTTTTCACCAAAAAAAACAATTCCCTGTTCGACATCAGTAGCTTTGTTAACATTAACATAGCAGTGGCCGCCTACATTAAAGAACTGTTTTCTGGATAAAAGCGAGGTGATTTGTTCGGCAGTCATTCTTTTCTTTATATTGTAATTCCTGCCGTGAAAGCTGACCAAACCATGAATTCCGGTTTTAAAGAACAGAATGTCCGTCTCGACCACGAAGTCCTCATACACATTTCTGGATTCAGGTGCGTACTGCATCATTCTGATTCCCCCTTATTGGATCATCCTTATTGATAACGCTTTCATTCTAACATTTTTTTGGAACGAGTCAAAGAACTAATTTTGAATTCATAAAAAAAAGCACCCTATATCAAAGAAGATATAAGGTGCCTTGCTGAAACCGTAGGACGAGGATAGTCTACTTAGACTCTTTAGAAGCGTCAGCGCTATCGTTTTCTTTGGCTTCGAGTGTATTTGTAATTTTGGCTTTCTCTTTCAATTCCTGAAGGTACGCACCGGACTGATCGTTCACTTTACCGGCAACGAGCTGCTTGCGGATATCCTCTTTCTTATCTTCCAGGGTTGGGTTTGTTGCTTCCTTCCGGTCCGTCACTTTGACAATATGGTACCCGTAGGAGGTTTTTACAGGCACTTTAGAATAAGTGCCTTTTTCCAGTTTAAAGGCTTCTTCTTCAAAAGCAGGGTCATATTCCCCTCTGCTAAAGAAGTCCAAGTCGCCGCCTGTCTCTTTCGTTGCATCTTGGTTTTTCTCTTTGGCAATCGCTGCAAAGTCTGCGCCTTCATCCAGCTGTTTAATGATTGCTTTCGCTTCTTCTTCAGTTTCTACAAGGATATGGGAAGCACGGACTTGTTCAGGAGTAGAAAAGCTATCCTTGTACTGTTCGTAAGTTGACTTTATCTCTTCGTCAGTAACCTTAACCTTGTCGCCCAGCAGTTGAGTGAGTTCAAGCTGGTATTTTGTTTGTTCTTTGAATAAATCAAGGGTCATACCGCTTGCAGTTAAAGCCGAGTTGAACTGTTCTTCTGAAGGGAAGCTTTTCTTAACAGATTCAACCTCTTCGTTTACCTGAGCATCTGTAATTACGATGGACTTCTTGTCCAGCTCCTGATTAACCAGTTCCATGCGGATGAGGTAATCCAGTGTCGGTTCTCCGCCGGCTTTAACCAACTCATCATATAACTCGTCTTTCGTAATTTTCTCATTATTTACTGTCGCCACTGCCTTACCGCCATTATTCTTGCCAAAAGGGTTCACAATCAGAACCACGATTAAAGCAGCTGCCAGTACGATCGAAGCAATCATCCAGCCTTTTCCGCCATTGCCGCCAGAGGCTGCTGCTGTTTGTTTTATGTCGCCATAGTTAGATGAAGCAGCACCTGATGTCTCTGCCTGCTGCATGGTATTATCATCCAATGGTTTAAGGTCATCCTGATCCGCATCCGGAGTATTCTCTAAATCTGATGGTTCTGTCACCAGATTATTCTCTTCCGGGGTAACAGACTCTGTTGTTTCGTTCGGAGCTTGTCCAAAGTCATCTTCCGGACGCCCGCTATTTGTTGGTTGTACATCATTTTCTTTCATTAAATTATTGACTCCCTTCAACTGCTCCTCATAATGAGTAACTATTATCTTTTTTCACTTTACCAGATTACTTGGTCACTTACCTTAAGAATTGATAAAAAAATAATGAAATCTAACCACAAAATTTAGTTTTAATGGTTGCTTTGGGGAAAATTCATGATTAAATGGCTCATAAATAGACTTAGAGCCTGCATTTTCATATAATGAATAAGGAGTTTACTTTAAGGACGTTTGTTAATCAGCCCCCGGTAGATGCCGAAATGCTGCAATGCGGCGCTGCATTCCGGGGTTGTTGTATGTCAATACAGCTGATTGTATAAATTTGAAAGGATGATCGATCATGAATCAACCAGAAAAAATCAAACTAACCTCATTCTCTTCTAAAGGAGGATGCGGATGTAAGATCGGTCCTGCTGATCTGGCCGGGGTTATCCGAACTCTTCCGCCGACTGAACCAAATCCGAACCTACTCGTAGGCCTGGATACTAGCGATGATGCGGGTGTATACCGCTTAACGGATGAGCTTGCTATGGTGCAGACCGTTGATTTCTTCACACCGATTGTTGATGATCCGTATTCTTTTGGACAGGTCGCTGCAGCTAATGCGATCAGTGATATATACGCCATGGGAGGTAAGCCTCTGACTGCATTGAACATTGTTGCATTTCCGATTTCCACGCTGGACAAGCAAGTCCTTTCGGATATTTTGCGCGGGGCGGCAGACAAGTTGAAGGAAGCGGGCGTTACTCTTGTAGGCGGTCATTCCATTGATGATAAGGAACCGAAATTTGGCCTTGCTGTTACAGGCATTGTCCATCCGGATAAGGTTCGCACTAACGCAGGAGCTAAGCCGGGGGACGCACTTATTCTGACCAAACCTATTGGAGTAGGTATTCTGACAAGCTCTATTAAGAAGGATTTGCTAAACGAAGAAGAAATATCCCGAGTTACTTCCGTTATGGCCGGATTAAATAAGACGGCTGCAGAAATCATGGAAAGCTATCAGGTTCATGCTTGTACAGATGTAACAGGATTTGGCCTCATGGGTCATTCGCTTGAGATGGCTAAAGGAAGCGGGACGGGAATCGTGATTGTCAAAGATCAGGTTCCTGTTCTTCCAAGAGTACGGGAATTGGCTGAAGCGGGTGTTATTCCTGGCGGTACGAAGAATAATCATGCCCATGTTCAGGATTCGGTTCATTTCCCTGAAGGGATGGACGAAACCGATCGTTTGATTTTGTGTGATGCCGTTACTTCAGGCGGTTTGCTCATTGCACTTGATGAAAAGGAAGCTGGAAAACTTCTTAAGGAATTACTTGATGCCGGGGTAGAAGCAGGTATGATTGGACGCGTGACAGAAGAGAATCCGGGTATGATTGTTGTCGAGTAACAACCAGAGCGGTTTGGCATGGAATAAAAGGAGCGTAATGATATGTTTCAAATGTTTCAAGACATCGGCGTGGAAGAATTATTGGAGCTTAAGCGCAGTAAAAAATTCAGTCTGATCGATGTTAGGTCTCCTTCCGAATTTAGAGAGTCAACCATACCGGGAAGTTATAACATACCGGTATTTAATGATGAAGAAAGAGCCGAGATCGGAACCCTTTATAAGCAGGTTAGTGTTGATGCAGCCAAGGAGCGCGGTCTCGAATTGATGTCGGCCAAGCTTCCGGATTTTGTGAAGCAATTTAAGGAAATAGAGGGCAATAAGGCCGTATTCTGTTGGAGAGGCGGAATGCGCAGCAGAACGGCAGCTACCGTCCTCGCCTTAATGGACATTCATGTATACCGGATCCAGGGCGGAATAAAATCATATCGTAAATTCGTTTTGGATACGCTAGATCATTTCGAGTGGGATGCGAAAGCTTTCGTACTCCATGGTTTCACAGGAACAGGAAAAACGGCGGTTCTGGAGCAGCTTCAGAGTGAGGGATATCCTGTCTTGGATCTGGAGAACTTGTCGGGACACCGTGGATCCATTTTTGGACATATCGGTCTTGCCTCACATAATCAGAAGACGTTTGATTCCTTGTTGTTTGAACGAATCAAGGAAATCAGCGACGCTCCTTATGTCTTGCTGGAAGCCGAGAGCAAGCGGATCGGAAAGGTTATACTTCCTGATTTTCTTATGAAGAAGAAAGAGGAAGGCGTGGCAATCGTACTGGATGTGCCAATAGAGGAACGAATTTCTCAGATCATGAAGGATTATCGTCCCGCCGAGTTTAAATCCGAGTGTATCCAAGCTTTCAATCGGATTAAGAATAGAATCCATACTCCGATCGCCGCCGAAATTAGCAAATGTCTTGATGAGGATCGTTTTCCGGAAGCTGTAGAAATGCTGCTGACGCATTACTATGACCCGAAGTATGATCATTCTTCAAGTCACTATAACGAGGACAACCAGATTGCCATACATGTAGAAAGCATTGAAGAAGGCGTTCAGGCAGTAAAAGATCTGCTGCGCGAGCGGGGTTATGTAGAAGAATCTGCGAAGCCACAGTCCTAATGGGAGCTGGCATATAGGAATGGCCCTAGTTTAAATGAGACAGCTTATTCGAGTAATAAACACATGGCGGTGCCAGGGAACACATCCCTGCATCGCTATTTTGTTTTGGTCAGAACAAATAAACTGGAACAGGGCAGCGATGGGAGGAATGTTTCGTATCCGTAGCGTCTCTCAAAAGCTAAATGAGGCGGCACTTCATGCATGTTTACATGTCAAACGGTGATAATAAAGGAAATTTAATGGAAGTAGGAGCCTTGTTCCTACAGGGGTGTACAGCAAGTACTATACATGGTATCATCTTGTTTCTGGTGATTTTTAACTGTGAACGATGATAAGGAGCGAACTTCATGAATCACTACCGCACAGGTACCAGTACCCGGTTCAGACGCTTTTTAACAATTTCCCTGATCTCATGCTTAGCCTTTGCAGCGGTGGCGGCTTTAGTTGTAGCGGGGGAAGCAGATTGGTTTGATGTCAGTGTGAAAGAACTGGTCCGTGGATTTGAGGCGCCCTCCGTTACAGTGATTGCGAAGGGATTCACCTACTTGGGTTCCAATCTTTCAATCACTGTGATTTGTATAGCGATTGGCATATGGATGTATGTGAAACTGCGGTTCCGAAGAGAAGTGATGTTTTTTGCTATCGTGGTACTCTGCTCGGCCATTTTGAATATGATTTTAAAAAATATGTTTCGGCGATTAAGGCCTGACACAGAGCGTTTAATCGAGGTAACCGGATATAGCTTTCCAAGCGGTCATTCCATGGCTGCCTTTACGCTTTACGGTATATTTACATACTTGCTATGGAAGCATTTAGCGACGGCAGCGAGCAGAAGATTTGTTCTGACTGTATTCAGTGTTCTCATTCTTTGTATTGGATTGAGTCGAATCTATTTGGGCGTTCATTATCCCAGCGATGTGCTCGGGGGTTATTTGGCAAGCTGTACATGGCTGATGTTAGCCATCGGGATATATGAGTATCGTTATAGCTCAAATGCATAATATTGTAACGCACAGGGTAATAACTCCGTATATGAAATGGTTTCGGAATTTGAAGTGTTATTCCATTATACATAATAGTGGATAGAAACATGTGTAAAGGAGGGCTGTCGATGGCCTTTGGCGCTAGAATGTTTAAGACGGGCTTGGCTGTGACCCTAGCCCTCTATCTGACGCAACTATTAGGGATTTCCTCTCCGGTCGGTGCTGCCATTGCGGCGATTTTTGCCATGCAGCCCTCGATTTATCGATCGTGGAGGTACTTTCTCGATCAAATACAGACGAGTACTTTAGGAGCGATACTGGCTATGCTTGGAGGATATTTTCTAACCAATCAGCCTATTGCTGTCGGTCTTGTTTGTATTCTGGTCATTATGATATGTATTAAATTAAACATGGGGGAGACGATAGGCTTAACGTTGGTTACCGTCATTTCAGTGATGGAAGCTTCGGGACAGTGGGATTTTGCTTTTAATCGTTTTTTTCTCACGCTGATTGGTATTATTTCTGCTTTTTTAATTAATATTTTGGTTTTCCCTCCTAAACCGAAAGATCAATACTTTAAACAGATCAACAGTGTCTTTGATAAAATGTCATTGCTCATGCGAACGGCGATCTCTCATGAAATTAAAGATTCTGTGTACCGCGACGAGATGAACAGCCTTGAAGGATCAATCAAATCGATCGGAGACAAGTATAATTTATTTGAGGAAGAACAGAAGAAGCTGAAGAGGGCGAAGTACAGCCACTCCAGACAATTGGTTGTGTATAAGCATTTATTGATTTCGCTCCAAAAAGGGTACGAAGTGCTAAATGCGGTGGAGAATCATTATTTCCAGGCGAAACGAAGTGGAGAGATTGATGAACAGTTTGATGCTCACCTTGAGCATCTTATCAAATTCCATGAGCATATATTGTGGAAATTTGAAGATAAACTGAAGCCTAACGTGGATGAAGCCGATACTATGGCAGAGAAGAACGAAGCTTTTATGGACCAAGTGATATGCGGTGCGGGAACAGAGCCGGGAGGCTTCCGAATGACCATTGTTGCCGCAGCTATGTATGATTACGGTCATACACTGGATCGTTTAAACAGCGTTGCTGATCATATCAGCCGGTTTGTTGAAAAGAAGAACAATGGTGGAGATATCTTGGCTTGGCTCAAAAGATAACGGGGGATGAAAAGATGGCAATCAGTGATCAGGATTGGAAGGATGAACAGGCTCGAGTCACCGAGGTGACCGAGAAAATCGGCCGAAAGATTACAGAGCTTGAAGCCGATGTCGGTTTAGTACGCGGTGAAGTCATTTCCATGCGGAAAGAATTCTGGGATGAAGTAACTGTCAATTTCAGCAACCCTGACGATTTAGGAGAGACATCCACGAACCTGCGGCAGCAGTCTCAGGTACTTTCGGAGAGAGAAAGATCTCACCTGCAATCCAGTAAGGCACTAAAAAAATATAATAAACTGGTGTATTCACCCTACTTCGGACGAATCGATTTCAGGGAAGAAGGCTCAAGTAAGACGGAGCAGATCTACCTTGGGATTGGCTCCTTTATGGATGATGATTCAGAAGAATTCCTTGTTTATGACTGGCGTGCTCCGATTTCCAGCTTGTATTATGATGGTTCTCCGGGATTGAGTCAGTATGAAACTCCTTCCGGCATGGTTTCAGGAGATATGAGTTTGAAACGTCAGTTTGTTATTCACGACCGTATTATTGAGGTCCTGTTTGACACAGGCATGACTATTGGAGATGAGCTGCTTCAGCAGGTGCTCAGCCACAGTGCCGATGACCGCATGAAGAATATCGTAGCAACGATTCAAAAGGAGCAGAATGCGGTTATTCGAAATGACAAAACCCGGATGCTGATTGTTCAGGGTGCTGCAGGAAGCGGCAAAACATCCGCTGCACTGCAGAGGGTCGCTTACTTATTATATAAGTACCGTGAGGTGCTCCAGGCGGATCAGCTGATACTATTCTCTCCGAACCCGCTTTTTAACAGCTATGTATCCACAGTGCTGCCAGAGCTTGGGGAAGAAAATATGCAGCAAACGACATTTCAGTCTTATCTGGAGCATCGCCTAGGCAAGGAATTCGAGCTGGAGGATGTGTTTACACAGACTGAAATCTTGCTGAATGCACCGGATACGCCAGCTCATCGGGCCCGGCTTCAGGGGATTGCTTTTAAATCCTCCGCTCCATATCTGGATATCATTCGTTCCTATAAGACCCTGCTCGAGAAGGAGAACATGATGTTCAAGCCTGTCGTCTTCCAGGGAAAAACAATTGTAAGCAGAGATGAGATGACTGCCCAATTCTATAGCTATGATTCGGCAGTGAAGATGACGGGAAGACTTGAGTTAATGAGGGAATGGCTTCTCAAACGATTGTCTGAATTTACTCATGAAGAACGAAAAGCATCCTGGGTAGAAGATCAGATCGAGCTGATGGATCCCGATGACTATCACCGTGCGTACCAAACCATGCGCCGCAAGCAGAATAAGAAGGAAATAAGCTTTAATGATTTTGATAAAGAAAAGGAATTGCTTGGACGCATGGTCGTGAGTAATCGTCTGAAGCCATTGCGTCGATGGGTTAAACGGCTCCGCTTCGTTGACGGGAAAGGTTTATACAAGAAGCTGTTCATGGATGAACGATTAATCCGGCGGTTGGCTGGCACAGATACGAATCTGCCTGATCTTTGGAATGAGGTATGCAGCCAGACCATACAGAAGATCGAAGATAATGAGTTGTTTTATGAGGACGCAACTCCGTTTCTTTATCTGAAAGAGCTGCTGCAGGGGTTCCATTCCAATACAGCGATACGGCATGTGATTGTGGATGAGGTGCAGGATTACTCCGAGTTCCAATTAGAGTTTCTCAAGCGGCTTTTCCCGCGTGCGAAGATGACGGTTCTGGGAGATTTGAATCAAGCCATTTATGCGCATGGAGAGGCGCTTGGAAACCTTGAGAATCTGGTAAGTCTGTATGGGAAGGAAGAGACAGAAGTGATCTCTTTGACTCGAAGTTACAGATCTACCTATGAAATTGTTAATTTTACAAAAAAAATGATTCCGGGTGGAGAGGTTATCGTTCCGTTTAACCGGCCGGGAGCTGAACCACTGGTCATTCAAACGGAAAATGATTCTGAATTGAAGCAAGCCGTTATTGATGATATCCGAGCTCTTCATGCGAAGGGCTACCATTATGTAGCCGTTATATGCAAGACCGAAGCGGAAAGCAGGTATGTTGAACGTCAACTGTCTGCAGACATTCCTGTAAGGCTGATCACCAAGACCACACCTGCATTCGAGAAAGGAACCCTGGTTATTCCGGCATATCTGGCCAAGGGAGTGGAATTTGATGCCGTCATTATATATAACGGATCAAATGATGTGTACAGCAAGGAGAGCGAACGGAAGTTGTTCTATACAGCATGTACCCGGGCTATGCATGAGCTTCATATTTACCATAAAGGGGAGAAAAGCCGGTTTCTTCCTGACACGCAGCAGCATTAAAGAGTTATAACAATATCGCCCGTTGCAGAATATGTATTGATCGTGTTGATCTTACCTATTCTGCAACGGGCGTTTTTTTATAAAAAAGATATATTTAGCAGCATATTAAAATATGTATTAGTAACAATTAATAGTTTCCGTAAGCTGTTCAAATACCATGGGTAAGGGAAGGGTGGTCCGGAATGAAGCTAAAAACAAAAACCATGATCTTTTCTATTGTGGCTTCTATCATGATCCTCAGTATGATATGGATCAGTTTCATTCCGGTTAATGCAGACCTTCGGAATGGAATCATACTGGCTGTCGGAATCATGCTAATTATTTATTCCTTACTCCACAGTAGGATGCTAGTGAGGTCCATTCACTCTGTAACACAGATTCGGCACCAGCTCTTGGCTTTTGCTGAAGGCGGAGGCGATCTGGTAGCCCTTCTGGATATCCGGACAAAAGGCGAGATCAGAGACACTGCAGATGCTTGCAATAAGCTGATGAAATCCTACAGAGAAAAGGTGATCGAGGTTCAATCTGCAGCTGATCAGTTAGCCCAATATACAAGTTTGCTTCAAACCGGCTCTGAAGAATTACGCCGGACAACACAGCACGCCTCGGGAATTATGGATGAACTTAAGGCAGGTGCTGAGAGTCAGCTGCAAGATATGGAGACTACATCAACTGTTGTGTGTGGAATGACGGAGAGGATAAAGCAGATTACTGTGACAACAAGTACTGCGGCTGAACTTTCCAGTAAGACCAATAAACTTGCTGGAAAAGGGGAAGAGGCGATGGATCATATTCTCCCGAAGATAGAAAATATTCGTGAGGGTGTCGATAAGTCTTCAAAAGCATTGGAGGCAGTAGGGGAAAAGGCTGCAGGTATTGGGGTTATGGGCAATATAATAACCGACATAGCAGCACAGGCAGGACTTCTTTCCTTAAACGCCTCTATTGAAGCTGCCAGAGCTGGAGAACATGGAAGAGGATTTGCTGTTGTTGCTTCTGAAGTGAGAAAACTGTCTGAACAGACAACCGCCTCGACTGAAAAAATCGCTCAATCTATTCATCAGATTCAGCAGGATGTAATGGATATAACTTTCGTGATGAAGGAAGCGCTTCTTTTAATAAAGGAAGTAATTCGTGGAGCTGCCGGAGCCAGAGATTCCCTTCATAACATTGAACAATCCATCGGAGATCTGAATGATCATATGAACGGAGTTAGCGCCACTGCTGCTCAGTTGAATGATGAAGCGGAGAAAATTCTGAATTCAACCCATCGAATTACATATATTACGAAGAAGACGGCAGACTATTCCCAAACGTTCAGCACCGAGGAACAAGTAGCTGCAATGGCGGAAATTAAAGGTGCGATACACATGCTAAATGAGCTATCGGGTCACTTGAAGGGATTAAGCTCAAAAATTAAGTGTAACGATGATGACCATCTATTTAACATGCATATTACGGAGGAAAGAATCCACAATATAAGATGAAGCAAATGATGTTAAAGGTGGTCTTCTCATGGAGAGTAAGAAGCGGGATTTGTTTGCACTTGCATCCATACCGCTAATTATGACGCTGGGCAACTCGATGCTAATCCCTATTCTCCCGCAAATAGCAAAAGAATTACGAATTAGCTCGTTTATGGTCAGCATGTTGATTACGGTTTATGCAGTTGTGGCTATACTGCTTATACCTATTGCAGGTTATCTTTCAGATCGATTTGGTCGAAAGAAGATCATCATTCCAAGCTTAATCATTGCTGCAGCTGGGGGAGGCGTATCAGCCGCTGCTGCCTGGTTAATGAGTGGGACTGGTGCGTATGCTGTAATTTTAGCCGGGAGGCTGCTTCAGGGTATAGGAGCTGCCGGTGCTTTCCCTATTGTGATTCCGCTTGTAAGTGACATGTTTAAAGAGGAAGAAGAAGTAAGTAAAAGCCTGGGCATTATCGAAACATCGAATACATTTGGCAAGGTCATCAGCCCTATTCTGGGAGCTTTCCTGGGAAGCCTAATATGGTTCTTGCCGTTTATCGCCATACCTGTATTGTGTTTGATTTCTCTTGTGCTGGTTATTTTTCTTGTGAAGCCGCCGAAGTTCAAGGAAAATAAACAAACAATCCGGGAATTTTTAAGCACAACGAAAGAGATTCTTCATGAAAAGGGCCGGTGGTTGTATGCGATCTTCGCCATTGGCGGTATAGCAATGTTCGGTGTGTTTGGTGTTCTATTTTATTTATCGGAGACATTGGAATCGACTTACGGTCTAAAGGGAGTTGTAAAAGGCCTTGTCCTGGCAATACCGCTCGCGGCGCTTTGTTTAGCTTCGTTCCTGGCAGGAAAATTCATTGGAGACAACAAGGTTGTTATGAAGTGGACTGCATTCGCAGGAATGACCTTACTTACAGCAGCGCTGATTATTGCAGGATTCAGCGATCAGATTTATTTTGTTGTCGGCTTAATGACACTGGGAAGCATCGGCATCGGACTAGCGCTTCCATGTATGGATACGTTGCTTACTGAAGGTATAGAAAAACAGCAGCGAGGTATGATCTCGTCGCTGTACAGCAGTATGCGCTTCATAGGAGTCTCGCTTGGACCTCCGGCAGTTTCCTTGCTTCTGAAAGCACATCACTGGGTCTTGTTCAGCGTGCTGGCGTCCGTATCAGCAGTTGGAGCTCTTCTTACTTTCTTTGCTGTCAAACCCGGAGAGAAGAATGAGGATGATGAGCATAAGAAAGAGCCACGGAGAGTTAACTTTAGACTTCAGCGTTCTATTAGAAATAAAAGCCTTGCCCGTAAATAGGGCAAGGCTTTTGAATATTCATTTCCGGAAGAGCGCAGATGATTTAGTTATAAGGTTTATTGCATAAATAATGACTACTAAAAAGACAGCAATGGCAGAATAACGGTACATGATTGTATAACTTGTTATCTGTGCAATAGCTCCAAGCAGCATCGCACCGATTGCTACGCCCAAATCTAGAGAGTTCAGAAACATTCCGTTTGCCATACCGCGCTGCCGGGGAGGTACCTCCTGAATCATCCAGGTCTGCAGTGAAGGCTGTATAGAACCAAATCCAAGCCCATAACATAGTGCTGACATAAACAGGCCGAATGTTGTTGTTTCGAACGTAAGCAGCAATAGACCCGCACACATAAATAGCGCACCGGGAATAAGAAGAGCTTTATGTCCATATCGATCATATAATCTCCCGGATACAGGTCGAATTACAATGATGGCAAGTGCATTAAACAAAAAGAAGTATTGCGGATTAGAAAGGTGAACCTCCATCCCGTATAAAGCCAGAAAACTTAGCAGACCCCCATAGGTAATAGAAACTAAAAAATTCAAAACAGCAGGAAGGACCAGCCGGCGCAGATTCACAGCACTATTTTCTTTCAGGGGAGATGCAGGCTTAGGCTCTCTATGCACCTTCGGTGTTTTTGAAGTCAGTATAAAGGCTAACGGAAAGATAAGGATGTTGATTGCTGAAGTCATAAAGACAAGTGGAGTGAAGCCTCCTCCTTGAAGAAGGGTCAATCCAATCATCGGTCCAATAGACATCGCAAGCGTTGTAGATAATCCGAAAAAACCCATGCCTTCACCCAAGCGCTTGGCCGGGATGATGTCCGAAGCCATGGTCGGAAAGGAAGTGCTTGTCATACCAAAGCCGATACCATATAAGATGCGCATAAGCAGCAAAAAAATAATGCTTGATGCTGCATAGTATCCGAGAATCGCTAACAGGGAAATAAACAGCCCGATATATAAAAGTTGACGGCGTTTGCCTTTCTCAAGAGCTTTGCTGGAGAACAGTCTGGAAAAGATAGCGCTGAATGCAAACAGACTTGTAATTAAGCTTACCTGGGTCGGATTAGCATCAAAGGCTTCCTTCGCATATGCGGGTAAAGTAGTTAACAGCATCTGAAGGGTGAGGAATAGGAACAGGTTGCTTATTGTTAGCATTATAAATTCTTTGGTCCAAAGTTTGTTGGTTGCTTGATTCATGAATAAATATCTCCTGTTAAATCAAATTCGTTAAGTTTTCGTTCATGCGGGAGAGTATATCCCTGAACTTTTCCATTTCACTGTCATGGATGCCTTCTGTGATCAGGCGGCTGCATTCTTGCTCGATTGTAGATGTAGAGGCAAGCAGATCTTTACCGGCTTCAGTAATGTAGAGTAAGAAGGCTCTGCGATCATGAGGGGAGGTTTCTCTCTGAATGAGTCCTTTTCTTTCTAATAGATCAAGGATCCGGGTAGTTGTTGGCTGATCCTTCACAGCTCTTGCGGCGACTTCCTTCTGGTTAACACCTTCACTGCGCGCGATTTGATTTAGAACAGTCCACTGTTCAGGAGTGATATCAAAAGGTTTCAATTTACTTAAGAACAGATTGGAAGCTCGCCGGTATGTATAACCAAGCTGAAATCCAATGGAATGATTGTCTTCAGGCATTCTCAAGAAGTTCACCACTTTCGTTTTGTTTTAAATAGTTGTCTATGCAATTATATGCCTGACATGTGAAATAGGCAACATTTTGAAGACTATTACTAGGAAAACGACTGTTAGATATGTCCTAGGAGCGCAGCGAATACTTACTTATAATGTCGATATCTATAAATAATGGAGGAAAAAGAAATGGGAGAGAGTAAACGTAAAGGTCCGTCCCAGTCACGGGTGAACCAGACTAGATCAGCAAGGTCATCTTCTCGCAGCATGGCTTGGGCTGCTATCATCACTGGATTCATCATTGTTGCAGTGATTTCTGCCCTGATTATGATGAATAATAAAGAAGGAATGGAATATCCTGATCTTGATCAAGTTCAAGCAGGAGAAGTCCCCGAAGGATTTGATGTCCAGAACCAGCCCGTCTTGGGTGACCTCAATGCACCGATTCAAATCGTTGAATTTTCAGATTATAAATGTCCTTTCTGTAAGGAATGGACAGAAGAAGTTTTCCCGAAGCTTAAAACAGAATATATTGATACAGGGAAAGCGAATTTTGTATATGTAGATATGGCCTTTCTTGCTCCGGACTCTGTCCTTGCTGCTTTAGCCGGGGAGACGCTGTACCAGATGAACCCGGAGTATTTCTGGAAGTACCATCAGCTAATGACTGAGCGTCAGGGGGACAAGCATCAAGAATGGGCAACGTATTCCTTCATTACAAATTTGGTCAAAGATGAGATGCCTGAAGTGCCGTTAGAGCAGTTTAAGGCGGATTTGAAGTCCGAGAAGTATATTAAGCATATCAAGCGTGATCTGGATATCTCGGATAAACAAGGTGTGAACGGAACTCCAACGGTATTCGTGAATGGAGTTAAATTTGAAGAACCTACCTTCGAGGATCTCAAGGCATTTATCGAAGAAAGTGCCAACTAGTCAAAATGTAAAATCACTACGAATAAACCAGGCGCAGCGTAATGCGCTTGGTTTTTTTCTGCTGATAAGACGGGAAGGCGAAGCCATATTTTTAGTGAAAAAAATGACTGCGCTTACAGGATGTTGCAGGGTGAACGTGGAATAGGAAGGAGATAGAGTGAATAACGTACATTCAGGAGGAATTCAAAATGACAGAGATGATTAATTTTGCACACCGGGGGGCATCAGCCGTCTGTCCTGAGAACACCATGGCAGCATTTCGGAAAGCACTGGAATTTGGCGCAACTGGGATTGAGACCGATGTACAAATGACGAAAGACGGCAAGCTTGTTCTCATCCATGACGAGATACTCAAGCGAACAACCGATGGACAAGGCTTTGTAAAGGATCATACATGGGAGGAGCTCCAGCAGCTTGATGCAGGCTCCTGGTTTCATGAGCAGTTCCGCGGAGAACGGATTCCTTCGCTTGAACAATTGCTTCACTTAACCAAAGACCAGGGAACCATCATAAATATTGAATTAAAGAATGGGATTATTCAGTATGCTGAGCTGGAAGAAAGGGTTATTGCCGCCGTTCGCAGCTTCGGGATGGAGGAGAGGGTAGTGATTTCCAGCTTTAATCACTATTCGCTTGTGAAGTGCAAGTCCCTTGCACCGGAAATCCGTACCGGTCTCTTGTATATGGAAGGTCTGTACCGGCCTTGGGAATATGCCAAGACTGCTTTGGCTGATGCTCTGCACGCTAACAAGTATGCTGTATTGCCGGAATGGGTGGAAGAGGCTAAGGCAAACGGTATCGTGTACCATCCCTTCACGGTTAATGATCCTGAAGAAATGAAGAAGCTGATTGCAGCTAATGTTGCAGGAATTATTACGGACCATCCGGATTTACTGCATCGATTGCTGAATACTTAAGGAGTGTGAATAGGTGAAAAAGACGTGGCTGCTCGGATTCGGATTTTTCAGTATCAGTATTACCTGGGCATTATATAATGCGTTTGTTCCTTTTTTTCTTGAAAGGTACATATCGAGTGTAGCAATGATCGGTTTTGTGATGACCATTGATAATTATTTTGCTCTGTTTCTGCAGCCATGGATCGGCAATCGAAGTGACCGGACCCATACCCGATTCGGCAGAAGGATGCCGTATCTGCTTATCGGCATGCCGCTGGGTGCTTTATTTACAGCCATTATTCCATTTCATACTGGAATATTTACCTTAATAATATTTATGATGCTTATGAATCTGGCGATGAGCCTTTACCGTTCACCAACTGTAGCTCTAATGCCTGACATAACAGCGGAGAAGGACAGAACCCGCGCGAATGGAATTATTAATTTCATGGGAGGAATAGGCTCTATTGTTGCATTTGGCGCCGGTTCGATTTTATACAAGGCTAATCCTTCATTTCCGTTTATAGCGGCTGCATGCGTGACGGTCATCTCTTTGTTTATTTTGATGCGGTTTATCAAGGAGAGACGAGATGCACCAGGTTACGCCGCTCAAACTGAAGTGAAGACAAGAATATCTCTAAAGGGCCAGCTGGACCGCACAACGATCTTCCTGCTAGCCGCGATATTCTTCTGGTTCGTTGGTTACCAAGGCGTGGAAACCTTATTCACCTTATATGGCAAAAATGAAATGGGGCTAACTGAATCGGAAGCGTCGTTCTCCCTTACGTTCTTTTCACTTGCTTTCGTATTATTCGCCATCCCAAGCGGTTTGCTTGGAAGTAAGTTTGGCAAGAAACGGGTCATTCTGATTGGTGTTACGGGGTTGTTTATTATCTTTGCACTGGTTCCGTTTATTAAATCCTTGCTCGTACTTCGAATTCTGCTGGCTGTTGGAGGCTTGTTCTGGGCTTGCATTAATATCAACTCCTATCCATTTGTTGTATCGACAGGTTCCGAGAAGAGCATCGGTACACGTACAGGATTATATTATTTGGTATCCTCGCTTGCAGCCATTACATCTCCGCCGCTGCTCGGACAGCTTATTGATGTGTTCGGTTACCCGATCCTGTTTTATTGTGCGGCAGGCAGTATGCTTATTGCCTTGTTCTGTGTATCCATGATCCAACATTCTGAAAATTCAAACCGAGCACAAGAAGATAATTCTGTTCTCCCGATATGATGGATATTTCAACAAAATATTTGCACTTAAGTGCTGGTAATTGTTTAAATATTACAAAACTCTTGATACAATAGCGGAGGTTAATCATATTAAGGAGGCGTCATATGTCACACAAGATAAGAGTGGGGATTGTTGGATACGGAAACCTGGGCCGCGGGGTTGAAAAGGCTATTAAGCAAAATTCTGATATCGAATTGAAAGCTGTATTTTCCCGCCGGGATCCTGGGGGAGTGGCCTCTGAGGCAAAAGCGGTACATATATCCGAGTTAGATCAATATAAAGACCAGATTGATGTACTGATTCTTTGCGGCGGTTCAGCTACGGATTTACCGGAACAGGGACCGGCTTTGGCTGGGAAGTTCCATACGGTAGACAGCTTTGATACTCATGCTAAAATTCCGTCTTATTTCGAAAGTGTGGATGCTCCTGCACGTGAAGGCGGTAAAGTAAGCGTCATCTCCACAGGCTGGGACCCGGGACTGTTCTCCCTGAACAGACTGCTGGCAGAAGCCATACTTCCAGAAGGTAATGAATATACATTTTGGGGAAAAGGTGTAAGCCAAGGCCATTCTGATGCAATCCGCCGTGTTGCCGGTGTGAAGAACGGTGTCCAGTATACCATTCCTCGTGAAGAGGCGATTCAGCGAGTTCGTAGAGGTGAGAATCCTGAGCTTAGCACACGTGAGAAGCATCTTCGTGAATGCTTCATCGTGGCTGAAGAAGGAGCAGACAAAGCTGCGATTGAGCAGGAAATCAAGGAAATGCCGAATTACTTCGCTGACTATGATACTGTAGTAAACTTTATCAGCGAGGAAGAGATGAAGCGTGATCACGCTGCAATGCCGCACGGCGGCATGGTACTGCGCAGCGGTCGTACAGGTGAAAACAGCAACCAGATTATCGAGTTTGGCTTGACTCTGGATAGTAACCCTGAGTTTACAGCAAGCGTGTTGGTTGCTTATGCCCGTGCTGCTTATAAACTCGGACAAGCAGGGGACAGTGGAGCCAAAACAGTGTTTGATATTCCATTTGGCTTGCTCTCACCAAAATCTCCAGCGGAGCTTCGTAAAGAGCTTTTATAATAATTTATTTTAAAACGGTGCAGGAAAATGCCCGTACCCACGATGGGTACGGGCATTTTTCCCGAGAACAGGCACAACTGGAAGCGGTTAATGCCAGGAACTTGCAGCCTAAGGAAAAGAAACTCATAATGGGAGAAAGAGTGAGCCGGATACTCATTGTATTTACTGCTTAAAACTATTGGAGGAACGAACATGCAGCTGCTGGCGATGCTAACGATGCTAATAGATCATGTGGGACTCGTCTTTTTTCCGGATCAGGAGATTTGGAGAATAATTGGACGGATTGCGTTCCCCTTGTATGTCTACGCACTTGTTCAAGGTTATAACCGCACATCCTCCAAGCCCCGGTATATAATTCGGTTAAGTGTCATTGCTCTGTTATCCCAAATTCCTTATCAGCTTGCACTAGCTTCTTCCGGTTTAAATGTAGTTGTATCTCTATTAGCCGGTGTTATCGTGCTTCTGTTGCTGGACCGAACCGAATCCTTCTTAATATCAGTATTTATTGCTGCCGGGGCAGGCTTTATTATGGAGATGTTTCCTTTTGATTATGGAGCTTACGGTCTGATTCTAATCTTGATTTTTCGATATGCGCCGGTTCACTGGCTAGTACCATGGCACCTCATGCTGAATATTCTTTATATGTACTTAAACGGCTGGTTTTTGCAAATGTGGAGTCTTTTTCCGACCGTATTATATGCTTACGGTCCAGCGATATGGAGGAGCCTAGAAAGGATCCGAGTCCGTTCATGGATGTGGAGATCATTTTATCCGCTTCATTTATCGTTAATTGCTGTGATTAAATGGTTGTAAATCATGTTAAGGTTACATAATTGGGGAGGATTCAATGATTATTATTCGAGAGATGGACGCACAAGAAGGAAAGAAAATATCAGAAATTGATCGTTCTGAATTTATTCATCATATCTATGTTGATAAACAAGGTGAACTTCAAAAAATTGATAACCCTCACGAGTGTCCTACTTGGGATGGGGAATCGATGGAGTATCTTATTAAACGATTTACTGCAGAGCTTGAACAAGGCGGAAAAGGGTTTGGAGCGTTTGATGGCGAACGGTTAGTAGGGTTTGGCGTGCTTGGTCATCGTGAAAGAGGTCTGCTAAAGGATCATTTGCAGGTTGACCTGATGTATGTAAGCCGCAATTATCGGAGACAGGGAATTGGAACTCTATTAATGAAGGAACTAAGTGAAGAGGCAAGAGACCGTGGGGCTTCTTATCTTTATATATCCTCCACGGAAACAGAATCAGCAGTTAGCTTCTATACTTCGAATGGAGGTCTGCTTACAGAGGACAAGGACCCGGACCTTTTTGAGTTGGAGCCGAAGGATATTCATATGGTTATAAAGCTATAGCGCAAGTCGCTGTACAAACGTACATAAGGAGAAGGTCAAATGCTTAAGTTTGGAATTGCGGTAAGTTTATTGATATTTGCAGCAGCAGGTTACTTGGCATTTCGAAATTCAAGATTGATTGCTGAGAAGAAGCAGGGAGCATACATGAACGCGCCTGCCGCTGAATATACCGTTTATATGACAAAGGATTTTACCGAAGAGGATCAGATGGCGATGACACCGCTGTACATGATGGAAGCCCATGATCAGGATGGAAGAGTGAATGTGATGCTGTGCCGGCTGAAAGGAGGAGCTCGCGGGGATCTAAAGCTCACAGAAGCGGGGAATATTTTGATTCATCATATACGTCAAGCACATCAAAAAGGAAGTTTTATATCTTACCGCATGAATAAGGAAGCATGGGAAAGCCAGGAAGAGCTGCAGATGGCTGAACGCATTGCTGAAGCAGCTGGCAAAGAACAGGCACCGGATCTGATTAATGTGAAATGATATATGTTAAATAGATGAGCTGGGAAGAGGGTCAATCTCCCCTATGTCGGGGTAATGTAGGTAAAAGGCCGAAAGGAGATTTTCCGAATGAAAAAGGTAACGATCGGAAAGACAACGGTCTCTGTTTTATCAGGCGATATAACCGCTTGGAAAGGTGATATTATCGTTAATGCTGCAAATTCCGGCCTGTTGGGCGGAGGTGGTGTTGATGGGGCTATTCACCAGGCAGGCGGGCCTGAAATTATGGAGCAATGTAAGGAAATACGCAAGCTCCAGGGAGGATGCCCGCCTGGTCATGCCGTTATAACAGGGGGTGGCAATCTGGAAGTTAAGCATGTCATCCATACCGTGGGACCTATATGGGAAGGCGGAGGGCGCGGTGAAGCGATCACGTTAGCTGAGTGTTATCGAAGCAGCTTGCAGCTTGCAAACGAAGTGGGAGCCCGCTCGATTGCATTCCCGAATATTAGCACAGGTATTTATGGTTATCCCAAGTCTCCTGCTTGTGACGTTGCTTTAAAATCGGTAGCTGAATTTTTAGAAGAGGAACAGCAGCAAAATCAGCTTGAGCAGATTGACTTTGTCTGCTATGATGCCGAGAATGCAGAATTATACGCTCGCTGGCTCGAAAGATATGATTAACTGATTATCACTTTTGGCGGGGCTTGCTTTTGCAGCCTCGTTTATATTTTACTAGTACATATGGGAGCGGTTATTTGGCAAAGGAGATCATGAGGCATGAACAAGAAGAAGAATGCTGCTGAAAAAGCTGTAACATATGTTCAGGATGGAATGAAAGTGGGGTTAGGTACAGGCTCAACAGCCTATTGGGCAGTTGTAAGGCTTGGTGAGCTGGTTCAGGAAGGGCTTCGGATTCAAGCTGTAGCAACTTCGAAGGCTACGGAAAAGCTGGCTGCCGAGCACGGAATAGAGCTTACCCCATTCCACCAGATTGACAGGCTTGACCTAACGATTGATGGTGCTGATGAGCTGGATTCCCAGCTTCGTTTAATAAAAGGCGGAGGCGGCGCGCTGCTGCGTGAGAAGATAACCGCATACCACAGTGACAAGCTTCTGATTGTGGCAGATGAAGGAAAGCTGGTTACGACGCTTGGCGCTTTTCCGCTGCCTGTTGAGATTGTTCCTTTTGCAACCGAATGGACTGTGGCTGCTTTAGAGCAATTAGGCTGCAGCGTGCAGCTTCGAAAAGATGAAGCTGACGGATTATATATTTCTGATAATGGAAATGTTATAGCCGATTGTAAGTTTGGTATAATAAACTCTCCTGAGCAACTGCAGAAGCAATTGAAGGAGATTCCGGGTATTGTCGAGCATGGTTTGTTTATTGGAATGGCAGACAAAGCTTTTATCGGATGCGATGATGGTTCTGTGAAAGTGATCCAAAGCCAGCCGTTCAAATAACTCGGAATAGATAATTTCGGAGGTTAAGAGAGCATGTCGGATAATCATGAGCACGAAGATTTGTCATTATATTTGTTAGTGGTGCTTTCACGGGCTTACAATTCAGTGATGGCACATTCGAATCGTAGTATTCAAAGCCATGGATTGAATTCAACGGAGTTCGGAGTATTGGATGTGCTCTACCATAAAGGACCGCAGCCTCTTCAAAAAATCGGTGAAAAAGTCCTTATTTCCAGCGGAAACATTACCTATGTAGTGGACAAGCTGCAGAAAAAGAACCTGCTTGTAAGAAGAGCCTCGGCTGAAGACCGCCGGGTCATTTATGCAGAGCTGACAGAAGAAGGGACCAGGTTGTTTGAGAACATCTTCGCCAGCCATAAAGAGAAGATTATGAAAGCAGTAAGCGGGTTATCTGATGAAGAGAAGCGACAGGCATCTATTCTGCTTCGAAAACTCGGAACATCAGCACAAGAAATGCTGTGATGGATGAAATTAGCTGCTGAAATGGGGTTAGAAACATGATAAAAAATATTTCCTCACGTTTGGATGATTTAGAGGTAAAGGAACTGCTTGCCTACTCCGTTTTCCCAGACCCTGAACAATTGGATCAAGCTGTAGAAGCCTACAGGAGCCCGAATGGACTGGAACTGTTCGGATATGAGGAAGAAGGAATATTAGTCGGTATTATCGGTATAGACATCGAGGATGAGGAACTAACGATCAAGCATATTGCTGTTACACCGGAAAACCGTGGAAAGGATTACGGCCGAGGAATGATTATGGAACTGATGCTTCAGCTAAAGCCCTCAAGGGTTATTGCGGAGACGGATGAGGAATCCGTAGGCTTCTACCGCAGCATCGGATTCGAAATCTACAGTCTTGGAGAAACCTATCCTGGAGTAGAACGCTTCCGGTGTGTGTATGAGGTGGAAGAGGAGCAGGATTGAAATTGAAACAATATAAACTGGTTGGTCTCGGCAAAGGGAGACTAACCAGTTTTTTATTGTTTAAATTTGACATTTTGAGCATGGTGGAATATAGTTCCATCATAAAATAGTTTTATGGATGAACTAATTGGACAGGAGGGGAGAAACATCGATCTTAGAAGTACAGAAAGCTGGATAAATCGATACATCGAAGCGGATATGATGGTGAGCAGGCGGATTCTGGCGGATACCCGGGAAGGAATCGGTGTGGATTTGACGAGAGAGCAGTACCAGGTGATGTGTTTGATTAATAATAATGAGCAGTCTACATCGACTTTTTTGGCGGAAAATCTGTTTGTCGGCAAGAGCTCCATCACAGCGATTGTGAACCGTATGGTAGAGCGTGAATGGATAGAGAGAACACGAGATGAGGATGACCGCAGAGTTGTTTATTTAAAGTTAACGAATGCCGGGCAAGCGGTGCATCGACAAGCGAAGATGCATTTGCAGGCGCTTGTATCCTCTTATTTGACATATTTTGATGAAAGGGAAGTGGAGCACTTTATTACCTTGTATGAAAAATTGGCCAGGTTGATGCATGGGCATGGAGGAGAAAGAGTAAATGAAAATCATACTTAAAGCCAAATGGGCTGTTATCGTATTTTGGCTCGCTGCCGCCGTCCTGCTGTTGCTGGCGGCACCATCCATGACGGATTTGGTCCGGGAGAAAGGGCAGTTATCCGTCCCTGATGGCTACTCCTCTTCACAAGCATCCGAATTATTAAAAGAGATGAATGCCGGCAATGACAGCGGAGATTTTGCCCATTCGGCAATGGTATTTTACAATGCGGACGGCCTTGGAAAAGAGGGGGAGAGCAAGGTCAAGCAAGCCGTAGCTGACTTGAAGGAAGCGAAGTCTGCACTGGGCATTGATTCGGTGATGAATCCCTTTGATGAACCCTTGTTAAAAGACAAGATGATATCCGGGGATGGCACAACCATTATGATTGCCGTTTCATCGGATAAGGAGAAAATGCCTGAAAAAGAAATGAGAACAAAAGTACATGAGGCATTAGGTGATATCGGTGTTGAATATTATCTGACGGGCAATGAATTAATTAATGAAGACACGATTCAAGGATCAGAGGATGGCCTCAAGAAGACGGAATACATCACCATTGTATTTATACTTGTTATTTTGTTTGCTGTGTTTCGTTCGATTGTCGCACCGTTTGTCCCTCTGTTGACGGTGGGGATCAGTTATCTGGTATCCCAGTCGATCGTGGCTTTTTTAGTGGATTCTTTCGATTTCCCGCTGTCGACTTTTACTCAAATATTTATGGTTGCCGTGATGTTCGGAATTGGAACCGACTACTGTATTCTGTTGATAAGCAGATATAAAGAGGAAATGCTGAGACAGGAAAACACAGCAGCAGCTATTACAGAGACTTACCGGACTGCAGGCAAAACGGTATTCTTCTCAGGTCTCGCTGTATTTGTCGGATTTTTGTCGATTGGGTTGTCCCAGTTTATTTTATACCGGTCTGCTGTCGCGGTAGCGGTTGGCATCGCAGTCATGATGTTAGCATTGTTCACAGTTGTTCCATTCTTCATGGCGGTACTCGGCAGCAGGCTCTTCTGGCCGTCGAAGAGATCACTCGAACATAAAGAGAGCAAGGTCTGGGGACTTGCGGGTCAATTCTCACTTAAACGTTCGTGGGCAGCCCTTCTTATCGTTGCTGTTATCTGTATTCCGTTCCTGGTTTCTTATAACGGGCAATTGTCGTTTAATAGCATGGAGGAAATAAGTGAGGATTATGAGTCGGTTAAAGGCTTTAATCTCATTGAATCTGCATTCGGATCAGGGCAGTCGATGCCGGCGACCGTAGTCATTAAGAATGATGACCGGATGGATACCGGTGAATATATGGGCTTAACAGAAAGAATATCCCGCGAAATTTTAAAAGTGGATGGTGTTGATTCGGTTCGCAGCTTATCTCGCCCGGCTGGTGATGAAATTAAGGATTTCTATGTTGCAGAGCAAGTCGGGACTCTTAATGAGGGCCTGAACCAGACAACGGACGGATTATCAGAGATACAAAAAGGGTTGTCGGAGGCCAGTCTTCAATTAAGCCAAAATGAACCAAGGCTGAAAGAGGCGGCAGATGGCAGTGCTAAGCTTGCACAGGGGACTGAAGAGCTTAAACAGGGAATCGGGCAGCTTGGGGATGCACTACGGCAGATTCAGCAGGGCATACAGAGTGGGTCATCTGGTGCCGGTGAACTGAAGAGTGGCTTGATAACCGCTAAGAAGAGTGTGCAGCAGCTTGCAGCTGCCAATCAGGAGCTGCTTAAAGGATACAGGCAGGCAGCTCAAGGAATGAGTGCTTTAGGCAAGGCAATGGATACAATTCAGAATCAATTAAGTGGTGTTGCAAGTGCGTTGGGTGGATTGGATTCTTCCTTCAAGCGATTAGAAGCTGCCATGCCTGGTTTACTTCAGAATCCGGATTACCTGACGATACGAGGCACGGTCAGTGAGACAGAAAAGGGTGCTTCACAGCTTGCTGCAGGATTGGCCCAGATGCAGCAGCAGACGAAACAGGCAGCCGAAGGGCTTAACAAGGCCAATGAGGGCTTTGCGGCTGCAGCAGCGGGTCAACAGGCTCTGGCTAAAGGCTTTGATCAATTCATCTCAGGAATGGATGCTCTGCAGAATGGACTGGAGCAAGCAGCAGCCGGTCAAGGCCAGGTGGTTGGCAAGGTGCCATCGATTCAGTCAGGGCTTGAGGAGATGCAGGGCGGGCAGGAGCAAATTCAGGATGGCTTCGATCAATTGGTGACTCAGCTTGCTCAGTTGACTGATGGGCTTGATCAAAGTGCGGAAGGTCTTTCGAAGATTGGCAGCGGATTAGATACAGCACAAGATTATCTGGCACAGATTCAAGCAGCGCCGGATACAGAGTTGAGCGGTTTCTTTATTCCCCAAGAGGCACTTAACAATAAAGATATGGAGCGGGCTTTTGATAATTATTTGTCTGCCGATCGAAAGATCATGACCCTGGACGTTGTTTTCGAAGGGAATCCTTATGCTGCCGGTACGCTTGATAGTATAAAACTTATTGAAGAGGCAGTAGATCGAGCCGTGAAGGGCACAAAGCTTGAGAATGCACAGCAGGCAATCAGCGGAGTGACAAGCACCTATGCGGATTTGAAGATGATTTCGGATGAAGATTATAACCGTACGGTAATTTTGATGTTAACCGGGATTTTGCTCATACTCATCTTCCTGCTACGATCGATCGTTATGCCGATCTATCTGATGTTTTCCTTAATAATTACGTATTACGTATCACTGGGGATCACTGAATTTGTGTTTGTAGATATGCTCGGCTATTCAGGGATTAGCTGGGCAACTCCGTTCTTTGGATTTGTCATGCTTATGGCGCTTGGCGTCGATTACAGTATCTTCCTGATGGACCGTTTTAACGAGAATAGAACGATGAGTGTTCAGGATGCCATTTTGCATGCGATGCGAAACATGGGTACGGTTATTCTGTCTGCTGTCTTGATATTAGGCGGTACTTTTGCAGCGATGTACCCTTCAGGTGTGCTGTCCATGATGCAAATCGCAACCGTGGTGCTGACCGGGCTGGTGCTGTATGCCTTGTTATTCCTGCCATTCTTCGTTCCCGTGATGGTTAAAATGTTCGGCAGAGCGAATTGGTGGCCATTTACAGCAAGGAATAATCAGGCTCAAGAAAATCATCAAGGCCTGAACCTATAAAAGCTTAACTTTATTTCCGATCTTTCCCTGTTTGGATTGGCACATGGTGCGAGGCTGTTATCCGTTTCATAAAACTAAAATCCGGCATATGCTATCTAACCGAGCAGGGGTGGAGGTGAAGGATGTGGTGTATCAGTACGCTGCGATCGGAGACTCTCTGACCTTTGGGGTTGGAGCATTGCCCGGCAGCGGTTTTGTACCCTTGTACAGTCGTATGGCTGAAGAGCGCCTTCAACAGGTTGTAAGGTTTAAGAACCTGGGTATTAACGGGTTGACCTCGGAGAAGCTGTATGAACGGATTATGAGTGATGCACGGTTACGCATTTCTCTGAAAGTTGCGGGATTAATCACCATATCCATCGGGGGGAATGACCTGATTCGAGCTGTGAAATCGGGTGGGTTCCGCCCGGACCGCGAGCGCCTCGAGAAGGCCTTGGAGCGGTGCCAGCGTAATATTTCCGGGTGTATATCAGCAATTTACAAACTGAAATCTGGGGACAATCAACCTTATATTTTACGGGCAGTAGGATTATACAATCCATATCCCTCCTGGGGTGAGGCAGCGGAGTATGTGACTCGCTTCAACAGATATTTACGGGGAATGGAACATGGCGGCTTCCTTCGGATCGCTGATATTTATTGGAGGTTCGCCGGCCGTGAACAGGAGCTATTGTCCTTTGACGGTATTCATCCAAGCACGAAGGGGCATCGTGTAATTGCTGAGGAGCTGGATCGGCTTGGTTACAAGCCTATAAAATAAAAAAACCGGACTTTTCGAAGAGAAAAGCCGGTTTTTTAGATATATGGAAATGTTTAAGCTGCTTATAATAATATTAGCCTTTCCCTTTCAGAATGCTTCGCACAGCCCATTTTCGCTCTTGGCGTTTCTTGTATTTAGGCAGAGATTTATAGATGGCGACAGATTCCTTAAAAGCTGCCTTAGCTTCCTCATTTCTGCCCAAATCCTTATACATGGACCCAAGAAGGTAGAATGCTTCACTCGATGAGGAATGTATAGAATGGAACTGCTCAACGTAAGCAATAGCTTTTTCCCGGTCCGATGATTTGAAAGCCGCAGCTAAACGCAGGTAGGGGCGTCCATATTTCACTCTCGGATTGAGCTTAAGAGCCTTAAGTATGTATTGCTCGCCTTGGGATACGTTTCCTGTCTTCAATAAACATGTCCCCAGGTCATCCCAATATTCAGCAGAATCTTCAGATTGGATCTGGATGGATTCCAGAAGTTTTAATGCTTCATCAACCTTTTTTCGTTCGATGAGTAATCTTGCAAGTTCATGTCTGGAGGATACATCGCTTGGGCTGCTTGCAATAGTAGCACGGAGTTTTGAGATCTGACGAAGCCGCTTGAAGGGTCGAGTAACGCTCGGAAATAACCCGACGAAACGACGATCCAGAAGATATACAATTAGAAGCAGAACTAGTATGGCAATGAACGGATTGCCGATTATATTCCATAACAAAATGAAACCAAAAAATTTACCCATTATACTCCTCCATCTTCCTTTGTAAAAATTTGAACATTGTGTAAAATGATTACTTATATAGCCTTCCCATTATATCATAAGATGAAATGGAGTTAGGACAATTTTACATAGAACATGCTAACAAATGAAAAGTATATCAGGGGGACCAGCATATGAATGAACGTTTTATGAGACAATTGGAATTTATTAGAGAAGTAGATAAGCTGAAAAGTATCGTTAGAAGATCCTATTTGACTGATGGAAGCAGGAGAGAGAACGACGCGGAGCATACTTGGCATATTGCACTGATGGCAGCGGTGCTTGAAGAGCATGCTGGTGAGGAGAGACCGGATCTTCTGCGGGTACTTCGAATGCTTTTGATTCATGACCTGGTTGAGATTGATGCAGGTGACACTTTTGCATATGACGTGAAAGGATATTTAGATAAGTTCGATAGGGAGCAAATAGCGGCAAAGCGGATCTTTCAAATTCTGCCTGAAGACCAGGGAAGAGGGATGATGGAGCTGTGGCTTGAATTTGAGGAAGAAAGCTCAAATGAAGCCAAATTCGCTGCTGCAATGGACCGTCTCCAGCCGATTCTTCACAATTATGCGACAGAAGGAAAGTCATGGCGTGAGCATAACGTGACTTCAACCCAAGTCTTATCACGGATTGATTCACTCTCCTCATCTGTTCCAGCTATTGCCGAATGGGCTAAGGAACTGATTGGTGATGCGGTAAAGAAGGGTTACTTATTGCCATGATATTGAAAAATAGCATCTCACAGCCGATATATATCGGTAGAGGTGATATCAATGGCGAAAAAGGGGCAGATTTTTCAGTATTACAGCCTGGAAACCAAGAAAAAAGCTATTGCCATGCGGCTGGATGGAATGACCAAGAAAGAAGTAGCTGAAGCATTGAGTATACCTGATATTGGCCGGTTGAAGGTATGGATGCGGAAGTATCGTGAACAAGGGGAACAGGGGCTAATTGACCGGCGCAGAAAGCCAGATATGCCGGTGGAGGATTGCACCAGGGAATTAGAAGAGCAGCACGAATAAAATTATGATGCAAAAATAATACCTGGATCAGCGTGCGGAGGAGGGGCTCTGGCACGCTTTTTTCATATAAGTAATGGTTGATGAATTTAGAAGATTATTGAAACAGCCACCATACCCCGGATAATAACAGAAATATGACCCCCGCCAAAAAGAACCAGTTAGCCGTTTTCTGTTTAGATCTGCGGTCATCCTTCGAATCAGCGTAGAAATTTCCTCTCTGCTGATATCCAGTCGTAAATGCTCCTGACAGAAGCCCCGTAATCAAGAGGCAGGCAATTCCAATAATCAGAAGAATTTTCATTTGATATACCTCCTATTTCAAACGTGTTGGACTCCGGATCGTTTAGACTATGAAATCCAAACAGGCACTACTATTATCCATATTGTGGCAGTTGGGGCGGTTTAAGTAAAGAGATTTCTTTCAAATGTTTATCTCTATTATTAAAATAGATGCGGCGATTTTAAGTAGGTTATCCGGCATCGTCATGACATTGTTTGGATTTATCGATGACTTCTATCAGTTGAGTGTAGACGTAATGATAATCTTGAAAAGCGTTTTGGGTGATTACTGTTTCGTCCTCACTGGATACGCATCCTAAAAGATTTTGTTATTTATGGGTTGGCCTTTTTGACTGGATATGCACGAAGCAGCGGAGGGGACGAAACGATTCGTACCCGCAGCGTCTCTCAACAACAAAATGAAGCGATTCACCCAATGAAAACAACGAAAAGAGCGCCTATCTCTAGGCGCTCAATTCATGGGAGAGGAGAAACCGGACGAAGAGCTTATGGGGAAACGTAAGTCTTCTCCGCGGTTGTCTACGACATACATTGATGTCGATAATTTAAGGATGCCCGCGGGGCATATGGAATATACGTGGTCTTTGAAAAAACAATGAGCACAGGGTATGAATCATTTTTCATATGCGGTGCGATTATGTTACGATAGCCTCATAAAATGCCGATTTTACGTTTTAGCGGAGAATGACGCTGCCGGCATTTCATATTTAGACAAAGAACGGGTGATAGTTGTAGTGAGAGTAGTAGCGGGAAGTGCCAAGGGCCGGCCGCTGAAAAGCGTGCCTGGCATGGGTACTCGTCCAACGACGGATAAAGTGAAAGAAGCCATATTCAGTATGATAGGTCCGTATTTTGACGGTGGAGCTGTGCTGGATTTGTTCGCCGGAACCGGGGGGCTTGGAATTGAGGCGCTGAGCCGGGGAATGAAGCGGGCAGTGTTTATCGACATGGAACCGAAAAGCATTGATACCATTAAGGCTAACCTCAAATCGACAGGATTTGAAGCGGATGCTGAAATATATCGTAACGATGCAGGAAGAGCGATTAAAGCACTCGAAAAGAGAAAAGCAATCTTTGACCTTGTGTTTTTGGATCCACCCTACCGTATGAAAAATGGCGATGCACTGATGATGGAAATGGCTGCGAGAGGGCTGCTTGGTGCAGATGCCTTAATCGTACTGGAATATGAATCAAGTTATTCATATCCCGAGGAAGTCAGCGGGTTCCGTCATTTGCGTACCGCCAAGTACGGAGAGACTGCCGTGTCCATATACGAATATAACAGAACAGAAGAACCGGCGGACGAGCCCGGCAAGGAGGGTACCACCCATGAAAACTGAGAATAAAAGTACATATCGCGTCGCCGTTTATCCCGGAAGCTTTGATCCGGTAACGATGGGGCATATGGATATTATTACGAGAGCATCCAAACAGTTTGATCTGCTCATCGTAGCTGTGCTTAACAACTTAAGTAAGAATCCTTTGTTTACCTTAGAAGAGCGGAAAGAGCTGCTGAGAAAAGTGACCTCTCACCTGCCCAATGTTGAGGTGGACGGGTTCCGGGATTTACTTGCCAATTATGTCCGTCAAAAAGAAGCACAAGTGATTGTGCGCGGAATCCGGTCGGTTACTGATTTTGAGTATGAGCTGGCCATGGCATCAACGAATCATAAGCTGAATCCGGATGCGGAAACGATTTTTATGATGACCAATCCGAAGTACTCCTATCTAAGCTCCAGTCTTGTGAAAGAAATAGCCCATTTCAATGGGGATACAACAGATCTGGTTAGTCCGGAGGTAGATATTGCTCTGCGTAAAAAGTTTAATCATTACGTCGAATGATATAGCGGGATATTGCCCAGAACATAGCTGTTAGAACAATCGAAGCAATCACTTGCCATTGAAAGAGCTCAGGAAACTTGTTCCAGAGACTAAAATGCTGATCACTCTGCAAAGCTTCATGAGGCACAACACCAAAAGCCGGAAGGACAGATAGAGTCATGGAAGCTGCCGGCTTCCAGAAGAGAAGGGTTAAACCAAAGGCATAAGCTGCATGCACAAGCCGTTTAAATGCGAATACGCTCCATTTCACGCTTCCATGAGATTTTAGGCCAGAAAGGCTCTGAAGTTGAGCGCTAATGCCGCTCCAAGCCAGAACGGCTGAGAGAAGACTCAGTTGTAAACCGGGTGAAGTGAATATTCCTTCAGTGATCGACTGAGATCCGATATGAACTTCGAGTAAACCGGCTGCAATAAATGGAATGATATTTGAAGAAAGAGGATCTGATAATACATTCACCATGACCGCAAAGATCATGATAAAGCCGCCGGTCATCATTAAGGTTTGAACGGAACGTGTTACGGATTCGCCCAGCAGTTTACCGAAGCTCCTTCCATCCCGGCTGCGTGCCCTTGCTGCGGCTTTGGCTGCTTGCAGCAGCAAAGATGTGCCTTTTTGCTGTCCAACGGCCATGCTAGTATAGATTGAACGCTTAAGGTTAGCTCGCCCGGTATTTTTTGACTTAGGAGAGTACGTCCATGCTGCAAGGAGACCTGAGATCCAGTGGATTGCGAGCAGGAAATATCCTGCTTCCGGTTGATGAAGAAGGCCGCCTCCAATAACAACCAGAATGGTCATGGGATTACAGAAGTGGGCCATGGCTGTAAGCCTTCCGGCCTCCGCTGCTGTGAGTTCATTATTCTTTACCATTTCGGCTGACAGCTGAGCTGCTGCCGGAAATCCTGCAATCATGCCGGTGATTAGCACGGTGCCTCCGCTGCCCGGCAGGTGGAATATTTTTCGCATCATCGGTTCTAGGAGCACGCCCATACCATGGGACCAGCCATAGGCATTAATCATCTCCACCAGAACTAAAAAAGGGAGAAGCGCCGGAAATACAATGTTCCACCATAACTTCAATGCATGGAGAGAAGCCTGAAAGGCTGGTTCAGGCGCACTGACAACGGATATTACAAGCATGAGAGCAGCGGTGCCGAGAAGAATGGTGGACCAGATGCCGGATGAACGAAGGGTGGCTTTGTCTTTATTCAAAAGGATTCTCCTCTCCGCATAAACATGGCTAGTACCACTGTATGCAGAGGAGACAACCATCAGACCAAAAGAGGTACCAAGGAGTGGCGTTAGTTATTGCAGGGGGATAGGAAAATCATGAAAAGAACCGTTAAACCAGGTGGTATACGAGTACTTGTATATCTTTTGCTCATTGGAATATTGCTGTATGTGGTCGTGTACATGCCAACACCTTATTTGATTTACCAGCCGGGGAGTGCAGAAGAAGTAAGGCCAATGATTTCTGTTGAGAAGGGCGATCCTTCTGAAGAAGGAACCTTTATGCTTACAACCGTATCAGCAAGCTATGCCAATATGGCACTTCTGGTCATGTCGGCTTTTAACTCGAACGCTGAAGTGGTGCCGAAGGAAGAGAAGATGGGCGGCCAAAACAAAGCGGAATATGCAGCCACCCAAATGTACTATATGAATTCATCCCAGTCTTCAGCAATGGAGGCAGCCTATCATGAAGCGGATATCGATTACGATATCATTCCTGCTTACATGTTTATCATGTCGGTTCCAAAAGACTCGGCGAACAAGGAACGCTTCCGACCAGGTGACAAGCTGCTCTCCGTCGATGGCGAGCCGGCTTCTGACAATGTTAAGCTTGCTGAAATGCTGTCTGCCCAAACCATCGGGGATGTGGTAGAAGTTAAGTTAGAGCGGGGCGGCAAGACGATTACGGAGAAGGTGCCTTTAGTATCGATTAAGGATAATAAAACCGGAACAGAGCGTCCAGGCTTAGGGGTGGTCATTGCCACCATGCAGAAGGTAGAGCCGAGAAATCCGGATCATCGGATTATATTTGCGGACACAGAAATCGGAGGCCCGTCTGCCGGTTTGATGTTCACGATGGAAATTTATAATCAGCTTACACCTGGAGATCTAAGTAAGGGTTATCGTGTGGCTGGAACCGGAACCATTGATAATGAAGGCAACGTGGGGCCGATCGGAGGAGTCAAACATAAAATTGTGGCTGCTCACCGGGAGGGAGCAGAACTATTCTTCGTTCCGCGTAAAAATTATGAAGAGGCTAAAGTAAAAGCCGATCACATCGGTACCGATATGAAGCTTATCCCGGTTGACAAGCTCGGAGATGCGATCGACTATATGAATGCCTTGTCTCCTAAAGGGTAACAGGAGGAAGGAAAAAATCACTGAACATTTGGGCTGCTGCAGGGCTTGGATATGCGTTAGCGTAGACAGCAGCTGCTTCCAGATCCCAAGTTAAATAGGGATGCGAGAAGGTGGAGGGCTTCATGACTACCGGCAGTGTGGCCGACCTTTTCATTTGCTTTAGAAGCGTCCTTCCTTTCGTGCTGAAGCCGAGGACCCGGATAAACCCGGGACCTTCAGCGAGCTGGGAACGGGTTAATTCGGTTTTGCGATGATGGAGCAAGATATGCAGAAGCATACGCTGCAGCTTGGTTCGTGTATAGCGTTTTGTCTTTAATGCAGTGAGCAGGGATTCAACAGTAGGTTCACGAAGCTCAGGGAGAAGCCGCTTGATCCGGTGTTCAAGCCCTTCCGTTACCTCATAATATGATTCGAGTTCAGACGTACTGTGTGTAAGCAGGGCATGGAACAACGGTTGACGAAATCTTTCCCAGTCCATAGGCCCAAATCCTTCAGCGAATTCCCTATGAAGAATATCAAGCGTGTATTCCGGAACGTAGGATGAAACAGAATCAAGTCCATCCTCCAAAATAAGCTTGCGGATTGAGGTCGCGCTGGCAATATTCCGGTTAGCCGGTACCAAATCGTGATAATTGGCACCTTCCCGCGGAATGGTATATGGAACGATGCTGCTATCGAGCCGCTCAAGCGCGATCAGATAATGCAGACCAAGCGAGTTGTTGGGCTGTGACATCAGTTGTGATAAATGCTGAATGGATGCTTCCGATTCTCCTGTTACTGAGGCGGCAGCTGCTGCGTACGCGGCGGGAAAGTTACTGCCGCTTGCCATGCGCTGTGCGATCTCAATCTGAAGCTCCCCGCTTTCTCTAGCCAGCGCCTTGGCAAGCGGGAGCATTTCCTTGAGGCTTCCGCTTTCTGAACCAAAGGAAATGCAGTCGACGATACCGGTCCCTTTCAGAAGAGAAACAGCGCCGTAAGCGAACCACTCTGCCGGTTGTACAGCATAGGCTGCCGGCAGTTCGATGACAAGGTCTGCACCCATATGAAGCGCCATCTCTGTACGTGCGCGTTTATGAACGAGCGCGGGTTCACCCCGTTGCAAAAATGGACCGCTCATAACGGCAATTACAGCATCCGCTTGGGTGATTTCTTTCGATCTTGTATAATGAAGCACATGGCCGTTGTGCAAGGGGTTATATTCCACAACAATTCCAACGGTTTTCATTTAACCAACTCCTTGATAAAAATATATCATAATTCATTGGCTCTTCTGCAAGAATAACTGAAGCAGCATCGAATTACCGATGCTATATTAAAAACAATTTCGGTCTAGAAATTGATTGGTATGATGTTGACAAAAGTCTCTTAAAATCGGTATAATAATCTTTGTTTGCTTGGAGTGATGGATATGCTTATTCAATTTAAGAAATTGACAACCAGCGATCAACCGTTACAGTTCCATCAAACCGTGGATGTTAGCCAAGCTGTAAAGGGTCGGAAGGAAATTGTTTCTGTAGCTCCGCTTGAAGTGGATCTAACGGTTACACCAACCGTCACTGGCTCGGTAGACGTTCATGGTCGGTTAAAGGGTCAGCTAGAGATGACATGCTCACGCTGTCTTAAACCGGTTACTGAACAACTGGACATCCCTTTTCATGAAGTATTCCAGCCCGTAGAGGATCCTGATAATGTTCAGGATGAAAGTGAAGATATTACATACGTAAAGGGCGAGAGTGTGGATCTCGCTGAGTATGTAGAAGAAGCTTTTATACTCTACTTGCCGTTTGCCCCGGTTTGCAGTGAGGATTGTAAGGGGCTTTGCCCAAGCTGCGGTAAAGACCTGAATGAAGGTTCCTGCAATTGCGATACAGAAGTAATCGACCCGAGGTTAGCTGGGCTGAAGGACTTTTTTAAATGATGATGGATATGAACATCCCGTGTAAACGGGTTAACTGATAAGGAGGTGGGAACATGGCAGTACCTCAACGTAGAACGTCCAAAACACGTCGTGACAAGCGTCGTACTCACTTTAAATTGGCTGTGCCAGGCATGGTGAAATGCGAACAGTGCGGAGAATTGAAACTTGCTCACCGCGTATGTAAAGTGTGCGGAACGTACAAAGCAAGAGAGATTATCAAGCAATAGTTTTTTTAATAAGTAGTACTTCATCTTTGGTGAGGTGCTATTTTTTTTGTCTTTAAGCCACTTTCTTTTTGAAGTAACATGATTTATACTTAACTTTAGTACCAGGTTCTAATATTAGGGTTAACATTTTACATAAATGAAGAGAATGATGCCATTGAGGCAGAAGGAGTTGCACCGTCATCGAACGTCTATCTAAAAAAGATCGGCATCAGCGGTTGATTCAGTTGATTGATGAGAACCCTTTTGTCACAGACCGAGAGTTAACGCGCCAGCTCAAAGTGAGCATTCAGACGATTCGTCTTGACCGGATGGAGCTTGGCATTCCTGAGCTTCGTGAACGGATGAAGCTGATGGCCGAGCATTCTTATGATCAGGTCCGTTCATTGTCACTGGAAGAAGTGATCGGTGATGTGGTAGATTTACAGCTAGACAAGAGTGGTATTTCCATTTTTGAAATCCGGGAAGAGCATGTGTTTAGCAAAACGCTGATTGCCAGGGGACACTACGTTTTCGCTCAGGCGAATTCGCTCGCTGTTGCTGTTATTAATGATGAGATCGCTCTGACTTCGTCAGCAGATATTCGTTTTTTACGGCAAGTAAGGCTTGGAGAGAAATGCATTGCAAAAGCCTATGTGCGTTCAAATGCAGGACAGAAGGGTAAAGCTAAGGTCGAGGTGTTTACCTATGTCGGTGATGAAATGGTATTCCAGGGGAACTTTGTTGTATACCGTTCCACAGGGGAGTAACAGAGCAAGAGTTTAAGGAGGATTCAGCATGAGAATTGCTATAGATGCTATGGGTGGCGACAATGCCCCTCTCAGCAACGTAGAGGGTGCAATTGCTGCTGCCCAGGAGTGGAAAGATACGGAGATTATACTTGTGGGAGACCAGGCCCGGATTGAGCCGCTTCTGAAAGAAACACCTTCGAATCTGATTCTTGAACATGCGAGTGAAGTGATCGAAGCAGAGGACGAGCCTGTTAGGGCTGTGCGACGTAAGAAGGACGCTTCAATGGTCGTGGCGGGAAGAATGGTCCGTGAAGGTAAAGCCGATGCAATGATTTCTGCCGGTAACACAGGGGCACTTATGACGACAGGATTGCTTGTTGTGGGCAGGATGCAGGGGATCGAACGCCCTGCGCTTGCACCGATGATTCCTACGCTGGACGGAAAGGGCGTACTCGCTCTGGATCTGGGTGCGAATATGGACTCCAAGCCGGAGCATCTTGAACAATATGCCTTGATGGGCAGCTTGTACCGTGAAAAAGTACATGGGATATCCAAGCCTAGAGTAGGTCTCTTGAATGTCGGAACAGAACCCGGCAAGGGAAATGAATTAACGAAGCATGCCTATCCTCTGCTCGAACAGCTGCCAATTCATTTTGTCGGCAATGTGGAGGCTCGTGATGTAATGAACGGTGTGTGTGATGTGCTTGTGTGCGATGGGTTTGCCGGCAATATTTTGCTGAAATCTATCGAAGGAACAGCTGGGGCTTTATTTTCACTGCTGAAGGAACAATTCGGACAATCGCTGAAAACGAAGCTGGCCGCTGCTATGATGATGCCGCAGCTAAAAAATCTGAAGTCTGTTATGGATTACAAGGAGCACGGAGGGGCCCCGCTCCTTGGGTTAAGCGGTCTGGTGGTCAAGAGTCATGGTTCTGCTGACGGTAATGCGATTAAGAATGCGGTTCGTCAAGCCCGGATAGCCATGCAAAATCGTTTGGTTGAAAGCATATCGAACGAAATTAGCAGGAAGTGAGTGAGAACATGAACAACAATTTACGTCCGGTTGGAATTATCGGAACAGGCAAATACGTGCCTGAGAAAATTTTAACAAATAGCGATCTTGAGAAAATAGTAGAAACAAATGATGAATGGATCGTCTCGCGAACAGGAATCAAGGAACGTCATATTGCTTCAGATAATCAAGCAACATCGGATCTGGCATATGAAGCTGCGGTTAAAGCACTGGACTCTGCAGGCTTGTCAGCTTCAGATCTGGATCTGATTATCGTCGCAACGATTACACCGGATATGTCCTTTCCGTCTACGGCATGTATTTTACAGGATCGTCTCGGTGCTAAAAAAGCCGCTGCATTTGATTTATCGGCAGCATGTTCAGGATTTGTATATGGTCTGGCTACGGCAACGAATTTTCTGCAGACAGGAATGTACAATAATGCGCTCGTCATTGGTGCAGATTGCCTGTCCAGAATTACAGATTACACGGATCGCAACACCTGCGTGCTGTTCGGTGATGGTGCAGGCGCAGTCGTGCTTGGAGAAGTTCCGGAAGGAAGAGGATTTCAATCCTTTGATCTTGGGGCAGAAGGAGCTGGAGGCGCACACCTTTATCTTGAAGCTGGCGGTTCTCGTATGCCGGCGTCTGCTGAAACGGTTGAAGGGAAGAAACACTATATTTACATGAACGGGCGGGAAGTATTTAAGTTTGCGGTTCGAGTCATGAGCTCTGCGACAGAGGCAGTCCTGTCTAAAGCGGGCATAACCAAAGAAGATATTGACGTGTTTGTTCCTCATCAAGCCAATATACGTATTATTCAGTCTGCTATGGAACGTTTAAACCTTCCGGCAGAGAGAGTGGTAGTCAATGTTGACAAGTATGCTAACACATCGGCGGCTTCCGTTCCGCTTGCCTTGGTGGAAGCCGTGGAAGATGGACGCCTGAAGGAAGGCGACACCGTAGTAATGGTCGGTTTTGGCGGCGGTTTGACTTGGGGCGCATCCGTTCTTAAATGGTAGGAGAAATCGTAATCTAGCTGAAGGGAGCATTACATTTGGGAAAGATAGCTTTTGTTTTTCCAGGCCAAGGCGCCCAAGTGGTAGGCATGGCCAAAGATGTATTTGATGAAGTCCCGGCGTCCCGCAGGGTCATCGAAACAGCAGATGAATCGCTTGGATTCGCTCTAAGTTCAATCATGTTTAAAGGTCCGGATCAGGAATTGAAGCAAACATACAATACACAACCCGCACTTCTTGCTGCCAGCGTGGCATATTTGGAGGCTTTCCGCGAGAAAGGTATTACTCCGGATTATGTGGCTGGACACAGCCTTGGGGAGTACAGTGCACTTGTCTCAGCTGGAGTTCTGACTCTAAAGGAAGCTGTCGGGATTGTACGTGCGCGCGGTGAATATATGGAACAGGCCGTTCCCGGCGGACAAGGAGCTATGGCAGCAGTGCTCGGAGCAGATCGTGCAGCACTGGACAGCCTGTGCCGTGAGGTATCAGAAAACGGGAATCCTGTGGAACTGGCGAATATTAACTGCCCCGGACAAATTGTAATATCAGGCTCGGCTGAAGGGGTTGCAGCCGTATCGGAACGCGTTAAGGAAGCAGGCGGTAAGCGGGCTATTCCTCTTGAGGTCAGCGGCCCGTTTCACTCTTCTCTGATGAGAGAAGCTGCTGAGCTTCTGTCTGGGAAGCTTAAGGGTGTGAATCTGTCAGCACCTGCTGTACCTGTAGTTGCTAATGTTACAGCGCAGCCGGTCAGCTCACCCGAAGATATTCGCAAGCTGCTCGTAGAGCAGGTGTATTCTCCAGTATTGTGGCATGACAGCGTGGAATGGATGATCAGCCAAGGTGTGGATACCTTTATCGAGATCGGACCAGGAAATGTGCTGACCGGCCTAATTAAGAAGATCGACAGAAGTGTAAAGCTGATTAATATCAATAGTCTGGCCAGCATTAAGGAGTTCGAGGCACTGTAGGCTCTCTTTGGAACTGAAAACTCCACTTTTTGGGTAGACTCGGGGAAAGGAGGTACATTCATGAACGAAGCTTTAAAAGGACAAACGGCTCTGGTTACAGGTGCTTCCCGGGGGATCGGGCGCAGTATTGCGCTTGCTTTAGCTGACATGGGGGCAAATGTAGCTGTTAACTATTCCGGTAACGAGAATGCTGCAGCGGAAGTTGTATCTGAAATACGTGCTAAAGGCGTTGAAGCTATTGCATTGAAAGCTAACGTCGGAATCAGCGCTGAAGCGGATGGGCTGGTCAAGCAAGTGCTTGACACTTGGGGCAGAATCGATATTCTGGTGAATAATGCCGGGATTACTAGAGATAATTTAATCATGAGGATGAAAGAAGAAGAGTTCGACCAAGTGATTGAAACGAACCTGAAAGGTGTCTTTAACTGCCTGAAGGCGGTAACCCGTCCGATGATGAAGCAGCGCTATGGACGAATTATTAATATTTCCTCTGTCGTTGGAGCTCTGGGTAATGCGGGTCAAGCGAACTATGTAGCTGCCAAAGCCGGAGTAATCGGGCTGACGAAATCCGCTGCCCGTGAGCTTGCATCCCGTGGAATTACCGTGAACGCTGTCGCCCCTGGATTTATTGATACCGATATGACGCGGGAGCTATCAGAGGAAATGCGTGAGAAGATGCTGGGGGATATCCCGCTTGCACGCCTTGGAAAACCGGAAGAAATCGCTGATGTCGTTACTTTCCTGGTTTCTTCCGGCGCAGGCTACATGACAGGGCAGACACTTCATGTGGACGGCGGAATGTATATGTAACATTTCCCGCTGTACCAGAGTGTCTGCAATAACTAACGTTTTCAACTGCCTTCTATGGCAATTTGAAATGATAACTTGTATAATTACCAAGAGGAGGTGAGCCGGATGTCCGATGTATTGGAACGCGTTAAACGCATCGTCGTCGACCGCCTGGGTGCTGACGAAGCCGACGTAACACTAGAAGCATCTTTCAAAGAAGATCTTGGAGCTGATTCTCTCGATGTAGTTGAATTGGTTATGGAATTGGAAGATGAGTTTGATATGGAGATCTCTGATGAAGATGCGGAGAAAATTACGACCGTAGGTGAAGTTGTAAAGTACATACAATCTCATACCTAAGTCTAAAGTGAGTCCCGTTCTTGTTGTAAGGCGGGACTTCTCCACATTTTCTCAAACGGATTAAAGTGTCATGAATTATGATGATAGATTATGCTGTTCCAGGGTTTTTACGATATTGTAGAATGTTTGGACAGTCCATATAGAGGTGAATCTGCTTGAAGAAAAGAGTGGTTGTTACAGGAATGGGTGTTATGACCTCCATTGGTCAGGACATCGAAACGTTTTGGAACAGCTTGATGACCGGTAAATCAGGTGTATCGCATATCGAGGCATTTGATGTCAGTGAATATCCGACGCAAATTGCTGCATCGATAAAGGATTTTAATCCGGAAGATTATATGGAGCGCAAGGAAGCGCGCAAGATGGACCGTTTTGTTCAATTTGCGGTAGCTGCAGGTACGAAAGCGCTTGAAGACAGCGGGATCAAGATTGGTGAGAACGCTGATGCAGAACGCGTAGGAGTATCTATCGGATCCGGTATTGGCGGTTT
>NZ_CDSE01000035.1 GCF_001373415.1 Paenibacillus dakarensis
TTACCGCCACAATAATCGGAACCTCATTAGGCGGAAGCATCCCCTTAATCGCTTTGGCAGCCTCGAGCCCATTCAATTCCGGCATATGTACATCCATGAAGATCAGATCATAATGATGCTGCCGGACTCTTTCCAGTACTTCTTTACCATTCGCTGCGACATCCACCTGATAGCCCATTTTCTCTAGCATTTTTAAGATGACGAGTTGGTTGGTCTCATTATCTTCCCCTACCAGTATATGAAGGTTCAAATGTTGATCTGTCGAAGATAGGGCGGCATTGTCTTCATCAGCTATATCCTCGTCACATCGGTTAAAATAGACATTGAATTTAAAGGTAGCGCCCGGTTGATCATTTCGCTCCAACCATATGCTTCCGTGCATTAATTCTACCAGTTTACGGCTGATTGCAAGTCCAAGCCCTGTGCCTTCATGCTTTCGGGTCATAAAATGATCCAGTTGATAGAATGGCTCGAACAAGTCGTTTGCTTTATCTTCCGGTATTCCAATGCCGGTATCTCTTATCGTAAATTCCAACTGTACTAATTCTTTTGTAGAATCAATCTCCCTGATCTCAATATATACTCCGCCTGTAAAAGTAAACTTCAAGGCATTGCCGATTAAATTAAATAGAATCTGCTTCAGCCGTTCAGAGTCTCCGATTAATACTTTGGGAACTCCGGGGCTCATTGAATATTTCATTTCAAGTTTTTTCTGAACCGCCTTTGGATTTAATAAGTCCAGCGTTTCCTCTATTGCGTTCTGTAATCGGAATGGTTCGTGAACAAGCGTTGTTTTTCCGGATTCGACCTTGGAGAAATCGAGAATATCATTAATAATATTCAGCAAAGTCTCACCGCTCTTACGGATAATGCGAACATAATCCTTCTGCTCTTCATTCAAGCCTGGAGAATCTATCAGTAAATCCGTCATTCCTATAACCCCGTTCATCGGAGTTCTAATCTCATGACTCATCATTGCCAAGAAGGCGCTTTTGGCAAGATTAGTGCTCTCTGCGGCTTCCTTCGCGATCAGCAATTTCTTTTGCTCCGTAATATCCTTAGCAATGATATAGAACCCTACATTTTTGCCGTTGATAATAATAGGAGCAATCGTGGTCATCACTTCGATCAAATGTCCATCTTTATGCTTAAAATATTCAATTCGATTATCACTGGATACATCCTTCAATGAATCCATCAAAATCTCCTTCAGATTCTGAACAACTATAAATTGCGTCAGGTTCTTGCCTGTCATCTCTTTTATATTATAACCGGTAAGTCTTTCGGCCATGATATTTCCATGTATGACATGACCATTCAGATCAAGCGATATAACAGCATCATGATTGTATTTCTTTAGAGAAGTGTATCGTTCAACTGTTTCCTGAAGCTTCATCTCCATTTCAACACGTTCTGTAATATCCTGTATGGTGCCAATCATCTTAACAGGTCTGCCCAGATCATTATAAGAAACAACGCCTCTCAGATGAAAATATTGAATGGTACCGTCATTGTGACTCAACCGATATTCATAGTTAAAGGGGTCCCCTCTTAACGCCCGGCGAAGTGCTCTTGCTAAATCCACCCGGTCACAGTCATCCACGAAGTCCAATATATTAAATGCAGCTAGATCCAGACTCTTACGATCCAGCTTACATACACGGTATACCTGGTCTGACAGCTCAACCTTTTTATTTATAATATCCCATTCCCAGCTGCCTATTGCTGCGATTCGTTCTGCTTCATTCAAAGTATCCTTGATCCGTTTCCGCTCAGTTATATCTCGTCCTACACAGAGAAAGCTGACGGCCCCATCTACTGCGATTTTTTGTACGGTTGTTTCAAGCCATAGATAAGAGCCGTTTTTATGGCGAAACCGATATAGTGCCGTCCCTGAATCCTGATCGACCAACGTATGAAGGGTATCCAGGTCCTCCGGATGACACAATTCTTCATTGCTGCGCCCTATAAGCTCGGAAGGACGATATCCTAACAGTTCCTGTGACGACGGAGAGCAGTAATCCCAGTTCCCATCTGTAGAAATACAAAATATGATTTCCTGTACCTTATCAGGAATAAGCCGGACTATTTCCTCTGTTTCCGGAAGCTTATGCGAAATCTTTTCCGTAATGTCTGTAATATAGCTTATGAAGTATAAAGGCTCATCAAACTCATTACGTTGTAAGATGACGTGACAGAAGGCATTTAATATGGAATGGTCCTTGCGCAGGAAATGCTGTTTAAAGTCCTCATGGACGGTATCTTTGTTAATCAGGCCGGACATAATATCCATTCCGCTTCTGTCCTCAGGAAGAACACAGTTTTCATATAAAATCTGCTGCATTTCTAATTCTGTATAACCGAACATTCGGCTAAGTGCAGGATTAACTTTCAGCCACTTTCCATCTAAGGAAAGAATGGCTACGCCAATCGGTGCATATTGATACATGTGTTGAAAAATAGTTTCCTGATTCACTTTCTCTTCCAGCATAAGATACCCCCGTTCCTCTAAAATCTTTTATTGTTTTAATCTATTAATCAGCTGCTGAGCATCATGGTTTAGCTGCTTGACATCCGGTCCTGCTGCCGGATTATCGTTAAGACCGTATTTCAACTTGAGCCGCAAGGTTGTAAGCACTCGATCATTCAGAACTTCTTCGGAAATCCGATTACTCTTCACGGCCTTCAGTAATGAGGTAATAACCGCTTCTTCCTTGCTGTAATCATGTCCAACCAGAACAATATTGGTTCCAGCTAATATGGACCGAACTGCTGCCTCTCCAATATTAATCACGCCATTATCCACCGCTCCCATAACCATGTCATCGGTAATAACCACACCATCATAACCCAGTTTATCTCTTAACAATCCTGAAATTACAGGTTCCGAATAGGAAGACGGTGTATCAGGGTCAATGCTTGATACAAGCAGATGAGCAACCATTACAACCTCTGCCCCTTCATCAATGGCTCGTTTAAAGGGAACAAGTTCTATCTGATTAAGCCGACTCATGCTATTACTAACGACTGGTAAATGAACATGCGAATCAACCGATGTATCTCCATGACCAGGAAAATGCTTTACAGCAGATACAACGCCAGTATCCTGAATCCCTTTCATTGCGGCTGCTCCAAGTCGGCCAACAAGCTCTGGACTGCTCCCATAGGATCGATCACCAATAACCGGATTGTCTGGATTACTATTCACGTCAAGCACAGGTGCAAAGGCCATATTCAAGCCAAACCCCTTTAATCTGCGTCCGATTAGACTACCCGCTTCTTGAGCCACCAGCGGGTCATTCTGTTTCCCTACAATGCCGCTGGCCGGCAGCCGCAGAATTGGGTCAGGCATTCTGGAAACCCTTCCGCCTTCTTCGTCAATGCTCATCCAAAGCGGGACGGGATTGTTCTCATTTGCTTTTTTTAGACTGTTAAACATTTTAACGGACTGATCTACGTTCTTCAGATTGTCTTTGAAAAAGATAAATCCGCCAACATGGTATGTATCTAATAGTTTACTTGAAAAATGATCCATTGTGGTACCTTCGATACCAACAATTACGAGTTGTCCCACTTTTTCTTCCAGACTAAGACCATTTAACATAGCAAGCGCTTTGTCTTCTTGTTCCGGGTTGACTGTATCTGTATCGGGTTCTTTCTCATCTGTCTGTTGCTCCGCTTCTTGAGCCGGGGTAGTCTCAGCAGGTGCCGGCTTTAAAGCCTCTTCTGTTGGTCGATCTGAACCTGTTCCACATCCGGTTAATCCTACAAGCAATATACAGACTAACAGCAATAGATAAGTATAGCGGTTCATTACACACCTTCTTTATTTACATTTCATTCGCGTTCATCGCCTATTTATCCTTCATTCTCCTACCCTTCTATGAAAAAATGAACAAGGGTTCATCTAAGCCAACTATTTAATCAACCCCAGTTCTCTAGCCTGGTTCTCAGTCAAAATAAATTGCTCGTTATCCCACGTTGCATCTTCTTCGTCTTTCAAACCGAATAACAAGACGATTTCAGCCCAAATATTTCTTTCCATTGCTTCTATTTTGCTGATCATAATCTTCATATTACGATCGCCTCCTAATACATTACCAACCCATATCATACATTTAGAATCGGCCAGTATCTACCCAGATTCAATATAGCGAAAAAACAGCCCATAATTAGGCTGCTTTATAAGATTATCCAGATGTAATTTAGGAGAAGGTAGGCTGATGTTTGATCCAAGACATTGCAATGGTGCCTTCACCTGCAAGATAACCAACAACTGGTATAAATGTCATAATTTCTGTCTTGAGAGATGGATTCATATCACTTAGTTCTTTTTCTATTTCTTTAGCCTCTTCCATATTGTTGGCGTGCATAATACATACTTTTTTAATTTTATGAAAATCATCCTTTAAGATCTCCAGCATTTTTTGTCTTGCTTTCTTAAATGTACGTATTTTATGCTCAACGACAACTTTTCCATCGTCAAAGCGAAGCAGCAAGTGGATGCGCAGCAAATTACTTAGGAGTAATTGCGTACCCGACACTCTTCCGCTGTTATGAAGACGACTGAGACTCGAAGGTATAACATAGAACGTGGTGTTCCGGACCATTTCCTCGATTCTTTCCTTAATTTCAGTCGCAGAGCCTCCCCTTTTATGCCACTCAATCCCAGCCTTAATCATCTCCCGTATTGGAAAAGCTCCGAATTTGGAATCAATTCCGATCACGGGGACGTTAGCCATAGCGGCTGCCTGGATTGACGTGTTATAGGTTCCGCTTAATTCCGCAGAGCAGTGGATGGCAATGACATCATCGTATTTATCCTTTAATGACTCATAGAGCTCCATAAATTCACCAATCGGCGGCTGGGAGCTGCTAACCTTAGATTCATGGCGCATTTTTTCATAGAAATCTTCAGCCGAAATATCAACACTTTCCCTATACGTTTCTTGACCCAGAATAAGCCGCAGTGGAACAATATAAATGTGATTATTCTTGGCAAACTCTTTATCGATGGTGCTAGTACTGTCTGTTACCCATGCAAGGGATCTCATATCTGATCACGTCTCACTTTCGTGTAGTTCAAGCCCAAGAGTTGTAAGCATCTTAAACCGTTAATCAAATAATATATGAAGCCTGTCTAGCCTGTAAATGGAAGGAATTGTTCAATTCCCCATTAACTATTGAAGTTACAAATTATCATCTTTATTTTTTGACAAAATTTCTCGTTGTATTCTTGCCAGCATTTCTTCCCATTGATCGAGTTCCAGATTCGATTCGAGGTATAAAGCTTTGCTCATTAACTCATTTAAACGCTTAATCTTCAAGTCATACATAGAGCTTAACTGTTCTACCTGATGACCAGAAGCACGGCCGTCTGATATGATCTTATCATGTTCGTTAGACAAACGGGTCATTCTCCGATAAACTTCATCCTTAGCCCGGATCTGCCGGTAAGCCTCTTCAACAAATTTATAAAGCTTCTTTCTCAGCATGAACATACTTGTCTGGATATTCTCCAAATGATACGGCGTGCGCATCAAGTGTGATTGAATATCGAGCAGCAGCGCATGAATCTGTTCTTGATCATCAGCAAGAGCACTGTTTTCTGCAGGTTCAATCCCCTTTTTCTTAAGGTCATTGCACATGCATATATATCTGTCTGACAAGATTGAAAATTCACGTCTTAACTCTAAAAGCCGCTCTTCCATAGACTGAATGATGCGATGGATATCTATTAAGCTGCACTCTGCGGTCTTAAGCCTATGCTCATATTGCTCTGCAAGAAACCGAGCCTTGCCCTCTTCTGATATGCCTTGGTCATTCTTCAAATATAGCTGCGATATCTGCTGGGCAATAAACTTAAGTTCGTTGTCTATGTCCTTTATTTTCGGTTGGAGCTCGCTGTACTGTTGACCTGTATATTTATCACTGATCAACTGATAGCCTTCATCCACCTTTTGTTTCTTATGAAGTATCTCCTGCAGCTCCCCTTCCAATTGCTGAACAGTAAAGCTAAGTCCTTCATGATCATCATTTTTGACGGCTGATGGAACGACTGATGTACAATCCGGCTCCCCATGAGAGACTTCTGCTTGTTTATACAGCTCTCTAACAGAATCCATATCTCCATCCGACAAATGAACCATCATATGATGGTAAGTATTTTCACGGTTGTCTGCTCCCTCAGCATAGATATCATTGTGAATCATTCGCTGATAGCTCTGCAGCAGAGTGTAATACAGACGTACATCCGACAAATCCTTTTCTATTTGTTTGCACTTCATATCTATAGATATAATCAGATGCTGTACCGTGATTGTATCATACATATGTTTCTGTTCAGCCACATGCAATTGTTTCTCTAGATCAGCTAATGCAGCCCCTATTTGGCTAAGAGGCATTCTTAGATTGTTCACAAGCTGCTGATGCTTATTGGAGAGAGCTAGCAACCGGCCCTTTAATGCACTTACTTGTTCTTTAGAGACGGTATTAAGCATGCTTATACTGCTGATAAGGCGAAGTTCGGACTGTACAAGAGTGAAAATCTTCTTCTCTTCATTAATCCACTTTAGTACAGATTTACGAAAAGCGGTTAAATGATACCACGGATGATGGGAATTCGTAATGATCTCGCTCTGCAGCAGATCAATACGTTTTCTTAGCTCGAAGAGTCTGTTAACAGACTTACCCAGATTAGGATTCGCCTCATCGGTTATCATTTGCCGTAGTGATTCAAACGATGAGAGTCCTTCATTTACACGGTTCTCCATGATATCCAAGCGCTTTAACAAATCAGCCAGTTCTCTTTTGACATCATAAGCTTGCCGTAAAAATAATACTATAAGCGTAGCTGCAAGCAGAAAAAGAAACAATACCCATGGCCATAAACTTAACACCAATCACACTCCCTGTTCCAAATGCCTCTGTTGTAAGTTTATTACCCGGGAATTGCATAACAGAAAGCCTTAGACTGTGTCTGTAATAAAAAATACTGCTCGATCGCCTGATTCAGACGATTGAACAGTACTATGAATGATCATGTTAATGGTTAATTATACTCGTTTTGCAGAATTATATCCGCCTTCACCGAATGATTGAAGCTTAGAAATCCAGTGCTCTTCCCTCTTACTCACTGTCTCTTTCATGTTAAAGAAGGGGTCCTTCTCGGGCTCGATTACTTCCAATATTTCGAATACAAATGCATCCTCCCCATACTCATTCCAATCCTGCTGCAGTGGTTTATTTATACTTGTACCCATTTGCAGTTCAAAGCGTTTGCCATTTATCGTTTTGAGATTAGGGGTGCCTACAACCAGCACTTTTCCATTCTTCGTGTTTTTTATTTGGTATACTCCGGCTTCGATTTTAATCTCCTTGTACATCTGCTTTAATTCTTCTCTTCGGTTCATAGTGCTTTTCCTCCTGATTTAAAAAAGAGTTTACGATATAAGCCAGTATTTACTCCCGTCTGGTTCCCGGTCAATAAATCCATACTCGATCAAGTAACGTCTTACGGTTACATAATCATCATAGACAGCCTTCAGGATTTCATTGATCTCGGCTTCTGTATATATCTGACCCGGTATAAATTTTGTCGCGATTTCACGAAGAACGACATACCGCTGCTTCTCTTTCAGATTAAACTTGAGCAGTTTGCCATCTGTACCCGATGGAAACCATTTGTTTAATATGGCTGTTCGTTCTTCTTCTGTTACATTATATCTGTCATCGATCATTTTAGCGGTTTTGTGCACGGGCACAAACGATGGAGCATGCTCATCTTTTTCCTTCAATAGCTCCATTAACGTTAACAGAACTTTCGCCTGCCGCTCCTTTTCCTTCAATGCAAATCGATGATTACGAATGGTAGACGAGCTTCCAATCCCCATTTCCTGCTGTACTTCAGCATCACTCATTCCTTGGTAGAACAATTGCAGAAGCCGGTTCTGATGATCTGTCAGCCCTGTCAATTTCTTATCCAGTCCTGTTAAATAATGAAATACGGAGCCGTGCTCACGTTCCACATGAAGTGAAATATATCGTTCAGATTCATATAACACATCATCATCCGGATATATGATTCCTTTCTCGACTCCCCTGCCGCACAGTAAACATACCCACCCGTGCTCTTCCTCCACATATCCACGCTTTAATTCTTGAATAGAGGCATTCCAGAACCGCTCATGAAGTTCCATTTCACTGACACTCCCCACCAATTTATATAGACACATTATAATTTTGTCTATAAACAGTCAAATACCAGCACTTATATACATACTGATTATTTACCGGTTTGAACCGGGTTAATAAACACTATTTCCATTCCATTTCCAATTTTATTTTTGTTTATATTCCGGGAGATCGGGTATTTCTTTACATACAGAACGAAATATTTACACCAAAAAAATAATGACTATTAGGAGGAATTAATAATGAGAAAAGCACTTTGGACCGCCGTTGGAGCCGGGGCAGCCTATCTGCTGCGTAATAAGGACAGCCGACAAAAGCTGATGCAGCAATTTCAATCAATGAAAAGCAAGTATGCATCCGGCAGCAGTACTTCTTCAACAAGCAGTGCATTTACAAGCAATGACACCACGCGCCTGTAAATTAACCGAAGGTCTATAACTATTACGAGTTCAGCCTAAATAAACCTTTCCTTTGAAGGAGAGGTTTATTTTTCATTTTGTATATATGGACTATTAATGGGATATTTATCCTTCATGCCTATCGATTTAACTGCTAGAATAGAGAAGTTCCTGCTGATAAGGAGGCTTCTGCGTGCGAATCATACAACAGTCGGCAAATGAATGGAAAGACTGGCCAAGAAATATCAAACTCTTTTTTCTAGCTAATGTGTTATACCAAATCGGTACAGGCATGTTCGGCGTTTTATACAACTTATACATAAAAGAATTAGGATACGCAGATTCCATGAACGGCACTGTGATAAGTATTCAGTCCTTCGCGACCGCCCTTATGTTTATCCCCATCGGCTTTCTGGGGGACCGGGGCTCCCGCAAAAAAATCCTCGTCATCGGTGCTTTATTTAGCGGAATCGGGCTTATGGCACGATCTGTGTTAGAAACGGAGACCGGTATGTATGGACTAGCCATATTTACCGGATTATTTGGCTCCTTCTTTCAGGTCCTTGCCATCCCCTTCCTAGCTGAAAACACGCTGAAATCCTCTCGGATGCGGATTTTCAGCTTTCATGCATCCCTCGTTCTTGCAGCGCAAGTACTTGGAGGCATGGGCGGTGGATTCTTAGCAGATTTTATCCAGTTATTCGGCGTAAATCAGGTTACAAGTCTCCAAATGGTTTTAATGGTCGGAGGAACCTGTACGTTGGCTGCATTTATCCCTCTTCTCTTTACCACAGACTCTAAGATACTCGAGGAAGATCTGCCGGGCTCAGGCGAACTGTCACACATACCAACTGCAGCAAACACTCACGAAGCGGGCTTCAAGGTTATTGCACAGTTTGCTGCGGCGCAGCTTTTAATCGGACTAGGTTCAGGATTGGTCGTCCCATATCTTAACCTGTATTTTACGAACCGTTTTTCTGTGTCTTTATCTGCCGTAGGTGTTCTTATCTCCCTCGGTCAAGTTATGACTATTATATCGATGCTTATTGGTCCTGTGCTCGTAAACAAGGTTGGAGCTGTACGGTCTGTTGTCTGCTTTCAGATTCTCTCCCTCCCTTTCTTACTGTTAACAGGATTTACGAATATCTTTAGTGTGGCTGCTATTGGCTTTTTATTTCGTCAAGCGCTCATGAATGCCGCTAACCCGATTCAATCCTCGATTCTGATCGACCGGGTTCCCGCCCACCGCAGGGGAATTGCTAATTCGATTACCCAGACAGCCTTTATGCTGGGATGGGCAACTATGGGGCCCGTGCAATCCTTGCTCGTAACCCATTACGGAAGCTACTGGGGATATGCGATTACTTTTTGTATTACCGGAACACTCTATGTCGCTTCATCTTTATTGTATTTCTGGATGTTTCGTGAACGTAAAACTGAACAGAATTCTTCGACCATCCCTGCAATCTAATTTGAGAACAAAGTCGATCTCCGATGCAAATGCAAATCGCACGGGAGTCGTCGTATTTCTTGGAAATAACAATCAACAGGCCGCCCAAGGTTTTCATCCTTGGGCGGCCTGTTTGCTATTCTCACATTGGTCCAGTGATGCTTTCTCCCACCTGTCTCAATTGTTAACGCCATGTCAATTTTCAGTTTTCATTCAGTTGTTCTTAAGAAAGTCATCAGGATTGACTGCTAGTATGAATTTCGTGCCAAGCACATGAAATAGTGAAAGCTGCCAGTTAAAAAGGGGGGAAATCAATGAACACAAATTTAAAATACCGGCACGAACTGAAATTCTTTGTGAATGCACACCAATATCAGATCATTTCCGCCAGATTGAAGAATTTATTGTCTTTTGACCAACATGCCGATTCCTCAGGCGAATATCATATCCGCAGTTTATATTTTGATGATATTAACAATAAAGCTCTTCATGAAAAACTCGGTGGAGTCAGAGACCGTGTGAAGTACCGGATTCGGATTTATAACATTTCTGACGATGCCATTCATTTTGAGAAGAAAATCAAGTTTAGGGATTACATCGCCAAAGTGAAAGAGCCCCTCACCCGAGAATTAACGGAAGAGATCATGGCAGGGCGTTTTGAAGGATTATATGTACCCGCCAAGCCGCTTTTTATGGAACTGCATGATGAAATGAAGAACAAGCTGCTGCGTCCCAAGGTCATCGTCGATTATATCCGTGAACCTTATGTATGTCATCAGGGAAACGTAAGGATCACTTTTGATAAAGAGCTGCGAAGCGGGCTTCATTCGCTCGACCTGTTCAACAAGGGTCTGGAGCCTGTCAGGGCCATCGATGAGAACCTCATTATTATGGAGGTCAAATACGATGAGTATTTACCTGACTATATCAAGGCAGCCCTGCAGCTCGAAGGTTTGAACAGGCAATCAGCCAGCAAATATGTCATCTGCAGGAAATTTCTAAAATACAACTCTTGGGAGGATCATTAGAATATGAATACCACAACAACCAATGAAACAACTAATTTTTCAGATATTATCAAAAAATCGATCATGGAAAACTTCCAATCGGATATCAGTTTATCCAAAATCCTAATCACCCTTGGGGTTGCTTTTGTTATCGCACTCTTCATTTATTTTCTCTATAAACGAGTCTTTAGCGGAGTCCTATATTCCAAAAGCTTTAATGTATCCTTAATCGGAATGACAATGATTACTGCCCTGGTCATCATCGCTATCAATTCAAACCTCGTGCTGTCTCTCGGTATGGTTGGTGCATTGTCCATTGTTCGCTTCAGAACTCCCATTAAAGATCCTACAGACCTCATCTTCCTCTTCTGGGCTGCTGTAGCCGGAATCGTGACAGGTGCTGGATTCTATACGTTAGCAGCTTTGGGCTCAGTGGTAATCGGATTAATTCTGTTCTTCTTTATAAAAAAAGCAACTATAGACACACCTTATCTGCTTGTCATTAACTGCGAGAGTGATTCCAGCGAACAGGAAGTTCATAAACAGATAAGCAAGGCAGTCAAACGCTATAACGTAAAACAAAAGACGGTGACACCAGGTAACATTGAAATCACGCTTGAGGTTCGTCTCCAGGACGAAGAAGGACGCTTTGTCAATCAAATATCCGGGCTCAGCGGTGTAAAAAATGCAGTGCTGATCAGCTACAACGGCGACTATGTATCCTAATTCAGGCGGTGTTAGAACCATGCGATCTACTTGTAAACCCGTTCTTATCATCGTAAGCTGCCTATTGCTCTTATTAAGCATTACGGGATGTAATCTAACCTCCACTTACTCAAATATAGAGAATAAATCAAGTCTATCTGCCCCGGCCGCTTTATCTCAGGAGGAACAGACTTCCCTCGAGGAAGTGTTCCCGAAAGATAAAGTGATTGATGTAAAGATAACGATAGACGAAGCCGAATTTCAGGACATGCTGGACAATGCCAGCAGGGAAGAATATAAAGAAGCCTCCGTTAACTATAACGGCAAGCAGTTTGACCATGTTGGCATCCGGATAAAAGGCAACTTAAGCCTAAGAAGTGTAGTCAATTCGGATTCCGACCGGTACAGCTTCAAGATTTCTTTTGACGAATATGTAAATCAGCAATATAACGGCATCAGCAAAATTAACCTTAACAATAATTATAGTGATGCTTCGTATATGCGTGAGTTTTTGACTTATGAACTTGCAGCTTCTGTCGGTCTGCCGACACCCGGTTTCTCATACGTCAATGTCTATGTGAATGAAGAGCTTTGGGGATTTTATCTGGCCGTTGAACAAATTGATGAAGCTTACCTCAAACGCAACTTCGAAACCACGTCAGGCGCATTGTATAAGGCAGAAATGACAGGAAGCGGCAGTGACCTGACCTGGCTTGGAGATAACCTTGATGCTTACACTGGTCTTGTTCAAAAATCTGAAAAATCGAATAATGACATTCTGATTAATATGCTGGATGAATTGAATAATGGCTCCAATTATGAAAAAGTACTGAACATAGATAATGCGCTCAAGTATATCGCTCTGAATGTGGCTGCTTCCAACATGGACAGTTACCTTGGACAAAACAAGCAAAATTATTATCTTTATGAGGATCAAGGTATCTTCAATATCCTTCCTTGGGATTATAATATGGCTTTTGGCGGTTTCGGAGGCTCCAATCTGTTAATCGACGAGCCAACTCAAGGAGCTGTTGCTGATCGTCCTCTCGTTGCCAAGCTGCTTGCTGTTGATGAATACAAGAAGCAATATCATCAGGTCCTGAGCGAAATGATCAGCGGATATTTAAGTGAAGAGCATATTACATCAAGGATACAAGAAGTGAAGGCGCTCATCTCATCACAGGTTCAGAACGATCCAAGACCTTTTTATTCATATGAAGAATACGAGCAGTCACTCGAGACATTGACTACATTCATAAAGAACAATGTAGATAATATTACGAAACAATTAAACGGGACACTCCCTTCTTCTGGTGATGGCAGTGGCAGCGGAGGCGGAATGGGACCAGGCGGTGGAAACCGCGGTATGGGCGGCCAAAGGATGAACCTTAACAACACTGCTGATAAAGCTCCTGCTAATAATACAGACGCTATACCAAACAATAATGCGGTTCCAAACATGCCGAATGCCTCCAATTCGACGACAGTGCCAGGCGCGAAAGATACAGAGATACAACAGAATGCGCAGCAAAATGTTCAGCCCGAACCGATTGGGGGCGGAGCAAACAATGGTAAGATGGGCGGTGGGTTCCCCGAAGGATTTCCCGGAGGTGGCGGCTTTAAACCTGATGGTTTTAATCGAGAAGAAACAAATCAAGAAGGTGGATCACGTGAAGCAATATACACAGGAATCGCCCTGCTCTTGCTTCTGCTGTCCAGCTTGTTTGTTACGCTGTATAAGCGCAAACGACTATAGCTTGTATGTTTAGTAAAGAGGAAAACACCATAAACGCTAACAGAGGACATCTTCATAATAGAAGATGTCCTCTGTTTTATCTAATTATCAATATTAGACATAAGACTTAAAGGATCCTACTAATTATTAATAACAGACTCGATCTGATTCATATGATGCTGATCATGCCAAATAAAGCCGCGCATGAACACAGCTGCTTGGAATGGATGTCAGAATACTCCTTGATCAATTGTTCTTTCTCATTCATCACTTAACACCTCTATCATCATTTTCCTATAACTTTCAAATCATCGATGGGGTGTATTCAAATCAACTTTTTTCTTTCCACAGCGTCCTTATATAGCCTAATTTCATGCCAACCTTCTCCATATTGCGATGACTCTGGGACTGGTAAGAGCATTGGCTGACAGCTAATCGGCAATGCTGTTTTGCGGCTTCAGCAAGGCGTTTCTTTAAGAGCGCGATATGAAAACCTTTCCGTCTGTAATCAGGGATCGTAGCGGCAAAGGTCAAGGAAGCGATATCGTTCTTTACATACATTACAGCAGCAGCAGCCGGTTCTTGTTCAACATAAACCATAAAAAATTTCCATCCAGGCCGATCGTACAACACTTCATTATTTCGGGCTACTGCAGGTATACCTTGCTCTGGCAGTCCTGTCCCAATACAATGCACCATCGCGTAGTTAACAAATTCCTCTCGCTGCAAGGTCTCGACATGTATATCCTTCGATTCATCTATAGCCGCCGGATTCATCTCCATATACATGGAAGTATGATAGCCGGACGCATACAGGCCCTCCTGAGACAGGACATTTAATAACTGCTGATCTACTAGTGAAGGCACAATTTCAATCTGGATTGCACGCTCTCTCGACCGGTAAAACCGGATCATATCACTGACGTATGGAATATCTGAGGAACGAATGCCTTTAACCGTGTTAAAAGCAGGCCAAGGCATGTTCTTGCTGTAAAAGCATATCGCATGTCCGATTCGTTCCATCTCCACACCTTCAGGGTTGCCAATCCTTTCCCTAATAGCCTCCATTCGATCTGTCATATAATCAATTTCTGAAGATTCAATATCAAGAATTAATGCTTCCGATGGTTGTGAGAATGACTCCATGGAAAAGGCTCCTTCCTAATTATCATTATTAGGGCTTGGAAGGAATGTCACAAGAGCCATCCCCGCATGCTCCTGCGTTGTCATCCTCATTAACAAGGATCAAGGGACTTTCTTCACTGTACGCCTTCTGAAGGGCATCCATAAACACTTCTTCCGGTTGTGCCCCTGATACGGCATATTTACCGCCCAATACAAAGAACGGAACCCCACGGACTCCAATGCGCTGGGCAGCCATTTCATCTGCACGAACCTCAGAAGAATACTGGTCTCCATTCAGAACAGACACTGCCTCATCCCGTGACAGCCCTGTCTCCTCAGCCAGATCGGCAAGCAGCTCTTTATCAGCCAAATTATTCGCCTCTGTGAAATAGGCAACGAAGAGCCGCTCCGTCATTTCCTTCATTTTTCCATGCTGTGATGCATAGTGAACGAGACGATGGGCATCAAACGTGTTCGCAGGAATGACCTTATCCAGATGGTAGGTCAACCCTAATTGAGCAGCCTGCTGCGTAATATTGTCATTTGAAGCTTTAGCCTGTTCGACGCTCATCCCATATTTACGAGCCAGTAATTCAGTCATCGATACTCCAGGCTCATAAGCAGCATTTGGATCTAACTCAAAGCTCCGATACACCACTTCAACTTTTTCTTTTTGTGGAAAATGACTCAGCGCTGCTTCAAAACGGCGCTTCCCAATATAGCAGAACGGACACATAAAGTCCGACCAGATTTCAACTTTCATATAGTTAAACCCCCTACGGTATTTTTGCTTACTTATTGTAACCTACATTCCAGCATTCTTCAAGCTGCTCACCTTACTAAGCAAACTGGCAACCCATTAGCTAACAACCTTCAGAAGCTCCTCTCTCGCTTCAATTAACCAAGGATGTACCACCTTCATATGCTCCCGGCTTTTCCATACATGTTCCAAATACACCATCACAGCGGCATCCAGCGATTGAGTGGATTTGACTCTTATTTCCTTGATATACGGGGCTGCGTCAGCCTGATCCCAGCTAAGCTTATCGGCTACAAACAGCACTTTATCCATCGTAGACATATCTGATTTCAACGTAGTATGGCATCCAATCGCACTCAGCAGCTGCGAATCGGACAAGCCAAATACTTCGGTTGTCATCTTCATAGACAGCTTTTGATGCAGTATATATGGAAAAGCTACCTCCTCTTCCAGAACAGAAATTTGAAGAGCACTGCATAATTTGACCTTTTCATCATTCGGTACAACGGTTCCGATATCATGCAGCCAGCCTGCTTGTTCGGCGATGATTGGATCAGCATCGTAAGCTAATGCAAGCTTCTTCGCTTCTTCTGCTACCTTTTTACAGTGCTCCCATGTATCCAAGCTGTTATGTTTGGTATAGAATCTTTCTAGATAACTCAGGAATCCTTCATTTTCATTATAAGACTCAAAATAAGATAACAATGCTTCACGATTCATAAACGCTCCTCCTCTATATGCGCTTAATCATAAACCCCGGCATCTCATTAAAATCCACTTCAGCAGTATTTCAGTTCCTTTATGTGTGCCTTTGGATCCGTTTAAAATAATATCCGCAAACCATTTCGTAGGTTCAACAAATTCATCATGGCGATAACGCACTAAATCCAAGTATTCCTTCGTAAATTCATCGTATGTATATCCTTTTTCAAGAAACCAAGCCATTCTTCGGACCATTCGCTCATCCGGGAGGCAGTCGATGTAAACCTTTACATCTAATGTGTTCCGAAATTCCGGGAAATGAAACAGCAGAAACCCTTCTATAATAACAACATCGAAAGTATGGCTCTGTACAGCAGCTGTATACTCCTCGTACAACCGGTTCAGGTCTACCGCATCAGGATGATTAAAATCCTCATATTCCTGGTCTGTAAAAGGAGCTTTATAAACAGGGCGTACTTGCTTATAGTAATGATCCATATGAATTACTTTCACCATAAGCTGGCTTAATTGCTCCTCAAGATACAGACTCAGCCTGGTCTTTCCGCTGCCCGAACCGCCAGCAATACCAATCTTATATACATGATTACGCTTCAGGCTCTGCATGAATACTCCTCCCTGTTCCGCCTTATTACTTCGACTTCTTATTCAATCGGTTATACATTTACATTCCATAATTATACATTAGATTTAATAAAAAACGCGAGTGAAATAGCCAAAAAGGCAAATCACTCGCGCGAACCCATCAGTATACCTTATAAAATATAAGTGCTAATTCGACTGTTCCGATCCTTCTCCGTCTTCCTTGTCTGCACCCGGCTCACGGATCCACCCACGAATCATGGACAACAGCTGAGCACTGTTTACCGGCTTCGTAATGTAATCAGAAGCTCCCGCTTCCAGACATTCCTCACGGTCCCCCTTCATCGCCTTCGCTGTTAATGCGATAATTGGCAGATCACGGAACTGCGGCTTCTGGCGAATCGCTCGTGTTGTCTCATAACCGTCCATAACCGGCATCATAATATCCATTAGAATAATATCAATATCCGGCGTTTGGTCTAAGACATTCAATGCCTCATATCCATTCTCTGCAGGGATGACTTTCATATTATGCCGTTCTAAAATCGTTGTCAGAGCAAAAACATTACGGATATCATCATCTACGACCAGTACCTTTTTATATTCGATCATTTCATCGGATTGGTGTAATTTTACCAATGTTTCTCTAGGTCCTTCAGGAAGATTCTCTGCCTTGCGATGCAAATATAATGCCGTCTCATCTATGATTTGAATTGGCGACTTCACTTCTTTGATCACCAGGTATTGGGATAACTCCTCGAGCTCTTCCTCCTCTTCGGCACTCCATTTCTTACTCCGATTCAGAACGATAGGCATGTACTTGTGCTTCGCACTCTTCTGAACCTCTCGTAAGAATGCTAGAACTCCTGTATCAGGCAGCTCATTGTCTGTCATAATACAGTCGAATTCCTTGTTCTTAAGCTGGGTCATTGCTTTCTTCACGGAATCCACCGCAGTAATCTTGATATCCTTGTTATCAATCATCTCTACGATTTCTTTCCGTCTTGTATCATCACTTACAACGACAAGCAGCTGATGAGCAGCCTGTTTCGCATACGCACTTAATCGGTCAATTGCATTCTCAAGATCTTCGTTAGTTACTGGCTTGCACACATAGTCAAACACACCCTTTTGCTTCAAGCCAACCTCATCTTCCTCTACCGTTATGACACACACTGGAATGTGCCGGACGGAAAGGTCGTTCTTCAAATGTTCAATTACAATCCAGCCGTCCATATCACCGAGACGAAGATCCAGTGTAATTGCAGCCGGCTTATATTGACGCGCAAGCTCAAGTGCTTTAGATCCCAAGGAAGTAATAATCGCTTTAATACCTTTTTTATGCAAAATATCAAGCAATATTTCGTTGAATACAAAATCATCTTCGATGATCAGAAAGACCTGGTCCCCAGGCTCGATTGTATCGCGGTCATCCACAATGCTCTCAGATGTCGTTCTTGTGAACGAGCGCGAGCGAAGCGGCGGCGTCACATCAATAACCTCCGGCTCATACTTCGGTTTCGGTTCCGGTCCGGAAAGCTCCTCGTCAAGCGGCAGGTACAAGGTGAATGTGCTTCCCTTGCCCTCAACGCTGAACAATGAAATCTCTCCGCCCAGAAGAGCAGCAATCTCACGCGAGATTGCAAGCCCAAGACCTGTTCCGCCATATTCCCGGTTCGTGCTGCCATCTGCTTGCTGGAACGCTTCAAAGATGATCTGCTGCTTCTCTCTGGCAATACCGATTCCTGTATCGTTTACGGTAAAGCTAAGCACAGTATTTGCATGATTAAGCACTTCGTTACCTTGACTCCATCCCTCTGAAGCTGGAGCAACATAGAGGGAAACCTCGCCCTCCTCTGTAAATTTAAACGCATTCGAAAGAAGGTTCTTCAGGATCTGCTGAAGCCGTTTGGAATCGGTGGTGAACATTTCAGGTACACCGGATTCAATCTTGATATTGTATCCGATTTCTTTGTCCTCAGCGATATGTCTGAAACTGCGATCCATGCTGTCAACCAATTCACTGATTCGGACTTCATTGTAATCCGGCGTAACCGTGCCTGACTCAATCTTGGACAAATCTAATATATCGTTAATCAGATTCAATAATTCAATACCGGAATCCTGAATCGTCTTAGCGAATTTAACTTGGTTAGGCGATAAATTTTCATCCGGATTCTCAGCTAGCTGCTCGGCTAGGAGAAGTAATGAATTCAGAGGTGTCCGCAATTCATGAGACATATTCGCAAGGAACTCTGATTTATATTTTGAAGTTAATGCAAGCTGCTCTGCTTTCTCCTCCAGGAATTGTTTAGCCAATTCAATTTCATCGTTCTTGCTTTCAACCTCGGCCTTTTGAAGGACCAGCAGCTTGGCTTTGTCTTCCAGCTCCTCATTTGTATGCTGAAGCTCCTGCTGTTGATGCTGAAGCTCTTCGGTCAACGATTGGGACTGCATCAGCAATTCTTCTGTACGGCGATTAACCTGCATCGTATTAATTACAATACCAATCGATTCGGTTAACTGATCAAGGAATGCAAGATCTATCGCATTAAATGCTCTAAATGAAGCAAGCTCAAGAACCCCCAGCACCTGTTCTTCAAAAATGATAGGAAGAAGCACGATGTTAAGCGGCGTAGCCTCGCCAAGTCCTGATGAGATCATCACGTAATCGGACGGCACGTTCGTCAGCAATATCCGCTGCTTCTCCACCAGACATTGTCCAACCAGTCCCTCACCAGGCCGGAATTCATTCGAAAGATGTTTGCGCTGTTGGTAACCATAGCTTGAGAACAACCGTAACACTGGAGTACCATTGATATCTTCATTCAGATAAAAGACGCCATGTTGAACAGATACGAGCGGAGCAAGCTCTGACAATATCATTCGGCTCACCGCATTCAGATCCCGCTGACCTTGAAGCATCCGTGAGAACTTCGCAAGATTCGTCTTAAGCCAATCTTGCTCCATATTAATACGGGTCGTTTCCTTCAGATTGCGAATCATCTCGTTAACATTGTCTTTCAGAGCCGCTACTTCACCCGCAGCAGCAACATCAATAGAACGTGATAAATCCCCTTTTGTAACAGCTGTAGCCACGTTTGTAATAGCCCGCACCTGGGTCGTAAGTGTGCTTGCCATATAGTTAACGTTATCTGTCAGATCCCGCCAAGTACCGGCAGCTCCTGGTACATTCGCCTGTCCACCCAGTTTACCTTCGGCTCCCACTTCCCTTGCAACCGTTGTAACCTGATCCGCAAATGTGGCCAGTGTATCAATCATATTGTTAATGGTATCCGTCAGTTCAGCGATTTCACCTTTAGCATCCACGGTAAACTTTTGTTTCAGATTACCATTTGCTACAGCCGTAACGACTTTGGCAATACCACGAACCTGAGCTGTCAGGTTGGAGCCCATCGTATTGACGTTGTCCGTCAAATCCTTCCAAATTCCGCCGACCCCGCGTACTGTCGCCTGACCGCCAAGCTTACCGTCAGTGCCGACTTCCCGCGCGACCCTCGTTACTTCGGATGCAAAGGAGTTTAATTGGTCCACCATCGTATTGATTGTATTTTTGAGCTCAAGCAGTTCACCTTTTACATCAACGGTAATTTTTTTCGACAAGTCTCCATTCGCTACCGCTGTCGTCACGCCGGCAATATTGCGCATCTGAATCGTCAAATTGCTGGCCATAAAGTTCACTGTGTCCGTTAAGTCCTTCCACGTGCCTGAAACATCCTTCACTTCAGCTTGTGCCCCAAGCTTTCCTTCGGTTCCGACCTCACGCGCTACGCGTGTAACCTCGGAAGCAAAATTACTCAGCTGATCCACCATTGTATTCATGGTGTTCTTCAGTTCCAGAATTTCACCTTTTACATCAACCGTAATTTTCTTGGTCAAATCACCAGTGGCTACGGCGGTTGTAACTTCTGCAATATTGCGGACCTGATCGGTCAGATTGCGGGCCATGCTGTTTACGCCTTCCGTCAGATCCTTCCAAGTGCCGCCTACCCCTTTAACCTCGGCTTGTCCGCCTAACTTGCCTTCCTCACCGACCTCACGCGATACACGGGTAACCTCAGATGCAAACGTGCTCAGCTGATCCACCATCGTATTGATCGTATTCTTAAGCTCCAGAATTTCACCCTGTACATCGGCAGTGATCTTCTTGGACAAGTCACCGTTCGCTACCGCTGTCGTTACAACGGCAATATTACGTACCTGGTTCGTCAGGTTAGACGCCATGTAGTTAACACTTTCGGTTAAATCTCTCCATGTTCCGGCGACACCCTTGACCTGTGCTTGTCCTCCCAGCATACCTAGTGTGCCTACTTCGCGGGCAACACGCGTTACCTCAGATGCAAATGTGCTTAGCTGATCCACCATCGTATTGATCGTATTCTTAAGCTCTAATATTTCTCCTCTGGCATTGACCGTGATATGTTTAGACAGGTCACCGCGCGCAACTGCCGTTGTTACTTCGGCAATATTCCGCACCTGATCGGTCAATGTGCTCGCCATATAGTTGACATTATCAGTCAGGTCCTTCCATGTTCCCGAAACATCTTTTACATCCGCTCTTCCTCCGAGTTTACCTTCCGTAGATACTTCCCGGGCAACACGCGTTACTTCAGAAGCAAAGTTACTGAGCTGATCCACCATAATGTTAATGGTGCTCTTCAATTGAAGTATTTCGCCCTTTGCACCGACCGTGATTTTTTTAGAGAGATCACCTTTCGCTACAGCTGTCGTGACCTCTGCAATATTACGCACCTGGTTGGTAAGGTTGCTTGCCATATCATTAACACTCTCAGTAAGATCCCGCCATGTGCCTGCAACGCCGGTAACCTCAGCTTGTCCGCCAAGTATACCATCCGTTCCCACTTCACGTGCCATACGCGTAACTTCCGATGCAAATGTGCTCAGCTGATCCACCATGGTATTAATCGTATTCTTAAGCTCTAATATTTCTCCCTGTACATCCGCGGTAATCTTCTTGGAAAGATCCCCATTCGCTACAGCAGTCGTTACTACTGCAATATTACGCACCTGCTCCGTTAAATTGCTTGCCATATCATTAACGCTTTCAGTCAAATCGCGCCAGGTTCCCGATACACCTTTAACGTTGGCTTGTCCGCCAAGTTTACCTTCCGTTCCTACCTCACGGGCCATACGGGTGACCTCGGAAGCAAATGTGCTCAGCTGATCCACCATCGTGTTGACCGTATCTTTTAATTCCAGAATCTCGCCTTTGGCATTCACCGTAATCTTTTTGGACAGATCGCCCTTCGCTACAGCCGTTGTAACTGCCGCGATATTACGAACCTGCTCTGTCAGATTATTCGCCATCACATTCACACTATCGGTCAAATCTTTCCACGTGCCGGAGACACCCTTTACCTCTGCCTGCCCGCCCAGAATTCCTTCTGTACCTACCTCACGGGCAACCCGGTTCACCTCAGATGAAAATGTGCTGAGCTCTGTTACCATTTGATTTATATTATTAGCCGTTCTCAGGAAATCACCGGTTAGCGGGCGACCATCGATCTTTAATTCAACCTTTTGAGTCAAATCCCCTTGAGCGACTGCGTTGATAACCCGTACCATCTCATTGGTCGGTTGAATTAAATTCGAAATCAGTCCATTTAATGACTCCACCATGGTTCCCCACGATCCGCCATTGTTCTTATGTACAAATCGACGATTAAGCTTGCCTTCTTTCCCTACTACCTTGGCTACCGTCTTTACCTCAGTAACCAAGCTTTCCTGCATGTCCATGATCTCATTAAATGAATCGGCGACTTTACCTGCAACGCCGGTCCATTCATAAGGCATCCTGAAAGAAAAATCTCCTTTTTTCAATGCCATTAGTGCGTTAAGCAGTAAACCTAAGTCTAATTGATCCTCTGGTGAATCCGGTGTACGTTTTTGATCAGACATGGTCATATTCCTTTCATTAATAAGATGATGGAATGAAATATTATGAATATATTAATTCTATCAATGATAGTTTAACTGATGGTACACATCCCATATGAAAACAGACGACTGATAAGCCGTCTGGTCATTTGTACTTGTGCCAATCCATACTGCTGTTCTTGAGCAGATGTTCAAAATCGTTGTCTAATCTTTTCTGTTCTGCTTTTTTCGCTTCTTCCCTCTTGAGCCGTTCTTGTTCAAGCCTCTTCGCTTCGTCTGCTTTCAGAGAATCAGCCTGAGCCTTCAGACGTTCAATTACTTCCGGATTTAGCATATCTTTAAGCGTTGCAGGGCGATCTACGCGTTCTTGTTCGCGTACCGGGGTCTTTCCTTTTTTCTTTGCCACATTGCATCACCTCAGTTCTTGATCATTATACCATTATCATTCCTTCTGAGCATCCATGCCTAATGTATCAAACAAATACATAGCTTATATACACCATAATCAGCAGACCGATAATGAACGAATAGGTTGAAGGACGCTCATAACCATGGCCGTGACTCTCAGGAATTAGTTCTTTATATACGATAAACATCATCGCACCCGCTGCAAATGCCAGTCCATAACCGATTAACCATTCAATGTAACTCGCGGTAAAATAGCCAATAACGGCAGATACAAGCTCCATCATCCCCGTAAGAAAAACAATCGCAAACGCCTTATACTTATTGACCTGCGAATTAATCAGAAACACAGCTAATACTAATCCCTCAGGCATGTTCTGTGCACCTATCGAAATGGCAACCATCGGACCGAGTCCGGCATTCTCACTTGCATAACTAAATCCGGTGCTTAGACCTTCCGGAATGTTATGAATAAATAATGCGACAATGACAAGAAGTGATTTGGAATCAAATGATCCTATAGACTTATTCTCTACATCGACGTGAGGTATATTTTTCTCGATCAGGTCCAAAACGACAATCCCTAACAGTAATCCGACGGACAGCGTTATAATTCCGCCTTCCTGAAGAGATTGCGGCATGAGTCCAAAGGTGGAAGCAGATACCATTATGCCTGCAGTAAAAGCGATCAGTATATCTTTCCACTTCTCGGACAATGTTTTGACGAATAATAAAGGTATCGCACCTAAAACCGTGGCCATCGCGGAAATCATGCTACCCAGTAATGCCGCTTCCATTATACTACTCCTTTACAATTATCAATTTAGCAACAAAATTCTTACTGCTATCTATATAAACATGGTTTACAGCTATTGAAAATGGGGACGAATTCCATTTTATGTTTAACACATTCACTTCATTATTATAAATTCACAATAATATATGTCGTTATCCATGACCTAGACTTAAGTCCAGTTAAGCAATTACCCATAGACGGAGGACACCTCTTTATCCCCTATGGTATTATTCAGCATATATAATCATTAAGAAAGGAGCAACTATAATTCATGAAACGCATGATATTAGCGCCACTATTGATCTTACTTGGCATTTACCTGTTGTTAAACCAGGGAGGATCTCTTGGTCCCGGAACTATTTTTGCAAATTTCTGGCCTACACTCTTTGTCATTCCGCTAGGATTATTCTTTCACTGGCTGTATTTCTCCATGATTGGTCGCCGGGCGATTGGTGTTCTCATTCCAGGCGGAGTTTTACTTATAGCGGGCTTAACCAGCCAGACGGCCATCCTGCTGGATAGCTGGGAAACGATGTGGCCGGGATTTATACTTGCCGCTGCTGCCGGTTTATTCGAATTTTACTGGTTCGGTTCGCGCAACAAGTGGCTGCTTATTCCCGTCAATATTCTTAGCGTGCTATCCCTCTTGTTCTTTGCAGTCTTCTCCATCGGACCCGTACTTAACTATTTGTCATATGTACAGCCCTTGATTGCGATCCTGCTTGTTCTGGGCGGCGTGTGGCTGATTGCAGGCCG
>NZ_CDSE01000036.1 GCF_001373415.1 Paenibacillus dakarensis
GTTCGAGGCCGGCGCCAGGCGCGGCCTCGCCGGCAGGAGCCGGCCGCCTGCGGAGCAGGGCGGCCATGCGACTGCCGATGGCGGCCCATGGCAGAGCCAGGCGCCGCACGGCGATGTCGGCGACCCACAGCAGGAGGGCCGCCACGAGCAGCGGGTAGCTCCAATCATGGAGCACCCGCCGGGACGCTGCCTCACGGTCGAATACCTCCTCCGGCTTATCCCAGGAGAGGACGCGGCCGCCAGTCAGCTCGGCCAGCTTCTTCAATCCTTCCTCCCCCCCTCCGGAGGAAATCCGGTACTCCGGCGAGTAAGGAACAACAAATCCGGTGCTTGGCGCCGCTTGCACCGCTTCTCCCCCGCTGGCATCCTCAAGCGACATCAGGAACGCCCCGGGCTTCGAGACATTTACCTGTCCTGTATAGCGCCCGGGAGCTTCCTGAACCAGATCCACCGTCTGTTCTCCAGCTTCATCGCCTGCAATTTTTGCTGTCAGCTTCTCCGGAGGATGATCGCCGGTGGCCTCGACCTGCAGCTTTACCTGATTGCCCGCTGCGGTCGTTGTCACTTCATATGGAGATGATATAAACTGCGGGAACGTCCATTTCACGATTTCCGTCAACGTGTCCGCAAATTCAGGCCAAGACACCCATTCCTTTGACCATTTTCCGCTTAAATCACTCGTCCACGCTACTGTCCGGCCAGAGCCATACTGCCATCTCGCAAGGACAGGATCGGGTTCCGGACTGACAAGCACCGTCTGGGCAGACGATTTAGGTGTTGCTGCCACATATCCGTATAATCCGGGAACACCTTGATCAAACAGCGCTGCCCAGTCTCCTGCATTTTGAATTGCCGGAATGAACGGTTTATCTACAATATAGGACTTCGCCATCAAGACAGCCTCCCGGCTGAATATGGCGGGCAGAGTCGTTTCATCCTCTACGTAGTAATAACGGCCCTTGGCCGAATCAGCAAGGTACTGCAACAAATTCTTGTCCGCATCCGCACCCACAGCGACCGAGGATAATGTAATTTTGTTCTTCACCATCGTGCTCGTCAGGTCATCATAACCGGATTGAAGAGCCGATTGCCCATCCGTCATGAGAATCATATGCCGTCTCTGTGCTTTGATGTTCAGCATCTCATTCAGTGCCGATTCGACAGCCGGATAAATATTCGTTCCTCCTGCACTCGGAATGGATTGAATCGATTCAAGCACATCCTTCTTGTCACCCAGCTTCTGAGGCGGAACGACCCACCATGGCGAATCATCAAATGCAACAACACCCACCGTATCCTTGGAACGCAGCATCTCCACGGTACGCATAGCCGATTCCTTTGCCAGCTCGATCTTGTTGCCGCTCATGCTGCCGGAACGGTCAATAACCAGAATGAGACCAAGCGATGGAATTTCACGCTTGCCTTCCAGCTCCATCGAGACGGGAAGTGCTTTTTCAATCGGAGTCTTGAAATAGCCGCCCATGCCGAAGCTGTCGTCCCCTCCGGCCATCATAAATCCGATCCCGAAGCTTCGAACCGCCTGCTCGATCATCTCCATCTGCTTCCCGCCAACTTCACTGCCGGATACATTGTTAAAAATAATACTGTCATAAACCGCATACTTCGCAGGCTCTAGCGGCAGCATGTACGGAGGAATAACCTCCGTCCCGATCATGCCGGATTCCAGCGCAGCGGTAATATTTCCTGACGTACCCGGCGTTCCTTCCACAATCAGCACCTTCGGCGGGCCATCCACACGGGTGAAATCAAATCCGGCATTATTCGCAGACGATTCGTCGCCTTCCATAAATATTTCAGCCTTGTATCTGTGAAGTCCCGGTGACTTCGCAAGCCCTTTAACTGCAAAGCGGTTCTCACCTGCTGACAGCTCTACCCGCTCCCGTCCAATCTCCCGGTTGTCTTCATAGATCCGCAGCTCTCCAGCGGTCTTAAAGGTGCTCTTGATCATCACTTCAACATAGAACGCTTCTGCCTGATACAGCTTATCCGGCACCCGCAATTCCTCAACCGCCGCATCCTTGATTTCCTGCTGAGGAACAGGGAGCACATCCACCGCGATCCCGCGGTCCTTCAGCAATCTGCCTGCCCCTGCCATGCTGCCAACATTCTCTTCCCCGTCCGAGAGAAGCACAATGCGGGAATCCGCCATGCCCTCGAACAGATTTCCTGCAAGCAGAAGCCCGGATTCCAGACCCGTAAACTTCCCCTCAAGCGCTGCATTCAGAGAAGCTCCTGCCTCTTCGGATAAAGAAAGCTTGCGTTCAACAGCTCCTTCGAGACCTGCAGATACTAACGCAGTGCTGTCCTTTTCTCCTTTTGATTGCAAGGAGGACTGAATCCATTCACTCAATCTCGCTGTATCCCCCATACTATCCGAGCGATCCGCCAAATAAACAACCTGTTTATCATGCAGAACCGTAAAGCCATGAATTCCGGATAATACAAAAATAAGCAGAATAATGACACAAGCTCTTAAAAATAATGCCAGCTTTTTACGGAAGCCTCCAAGCCGAAAATCCGTTTTATAAGCATAGTAGAGAAATGCTCCAGCCGGAATCAGCAGCAAGAGAAACCATGGCATACTAAATTGAACGCCCACGCTGGTACACCCCCCATTCTGCCGCAATCACAATCAGCGCCAATGCCGCAAGCCAAGGTATAAGCGACATTCCGGGAGCATTCGTATTCTCCGGCGTCGTCGAGCCTTCGCCATCCTTTGCCTCTGTCTGGCCATCACCTGCATGACTTAGCACAGGACCTTGATCAACGGCCAATTCTCCTTCAAAAGGATCGGCGGTTACAGCAAGCAAATAGCTGATCTTCTCTCCCGCTGTATTTTCCTGTTCAAAAGCGTACAGTCCCGGCATTTCAGGCACAGTTTGTGCTGATGAATATCCCTTTTCAGTGCGCAGCGCTTCGGGGCGGTCAATACCCGTCTTCAGCGCCAAGCCGTCTTTAGGGACCCAGGCAGCCTTCACGGTATCTGCCGCGATTGGAATATCCGCAACAGCTCCCGCCATATAGCGTCCAAGTCCGCTTCCTTTTCCTGCTGTCATCCATTTCAGCGTGTTATTCACAAGCACCGGAAATTCGGATGAAAGCGGAAGATCGCTGCCCTGCAGCAGAAATCCGAAGGATAGACGGGGATACCCCGCTTCCTTGCCTGCATAAACGACCGGGGTATCTCCCAGCTTGATGATCGGCTCACCCCATAACGGCTGTTCATCCATGAAAGTCCCAACATACACTCCCGATAATGTGATGTATGAGGTGACCGGATGAGCTGAAATCACCGGTTGCCCACCAGGAATCTTCTTCTTCGTTCCTTGCGTGCCTATGGTCCAGAGCGGGGTTTTAGCTGTTAAGGCTGCCCAGTCTCCCTTGCGGAACATATCCGGCACAGGACCATCCATGACGATCAGGTCAAAATCTCCCGCTGGTACAGGCACTTCATTACCCTGATCTGCAGCTTTGGCGGTACCAGATTCACGCTCTGTACTTTCCGTGCCTCCTGTACCTTTCGTGCTTTCCGTGCTCTCCGCACTCACCGTTACCCTGGTTACCTCAGCTCCGCTGAGCTGCAGTGCCTTCTCCAGGAACATGTTACCTGGGGTGAGCAGAAGAACCCTTGAGCTTCCAAGCTTCGTGCCGAAAGCGTACGACCCGTTATCCGCTTCGTATTCATCGTCTCCGGCAAGCTCCAGACGGTATACCTCAGCATATGGAACATTATCAAATGATAACGTTGACTTCGCTGAGGACTGTACTTCAGCTTCCCTGCTTGTCAGGAGCTTATCATCACCATACAGATTCACTTCTACGGTCACAGGCTGGGCCGAATTGCTGCTGAGGACAGCAATAGCCGTGTTGGTTGCTCCTGCCGCATCCTTGTTTGAAATGCCGAATTGCTCTATGGCGTAATTCAGCGGCAAGCTGCCGCCGGATATTTTCTCAACAGAAATCGGAGCATTGAATACCATCTGCACCGGATCTTCCTTCCACTGTCCGTCCGTAAACACGATCACCTCGGCATCCGTCTCTTCACGCGTTAAAGCTGACGCCAGCGAAAGTGTCTCCCTGTAGGATGCTTGTCCATAGTAGGGCAGCATCTGATCAACGGCCTTCCCAATTACATCCCGGTCGCTTTCACGAGATAGTACAGTAACCGGTCTTTCGCCAACAGTCAGAAGTGTAATGTCCTTGCCCCTTCCTTGATCCTTAACGTATTCATGAATACGTTCCTTCAATAGATCAAGCCGCGTGTAAGCATCCTCTTCGTCCTTCCGGTTCGGTGAATCGTCTGAAGGCTCCGCCTCCGCGCTCATGCTGCCTGAGGTGTCGGCGACGATCACGATATGCTGGCTTCCGCTGCCGGACACCTTCACAAAAGGCTGCATCAGCGCGAAGATGATCACTGCCGCTGCCAGAAGCTGCAGCCATAATAACAATCGGTTTTGAAGCTTCTGCCATGGCCGGTTAGCTTCCAGGTTGCGAAGCACCCGGTCCCATAGCAGATGGCTCGGCACGGTTGTATCGATATATTTTCGTTTGAACATATACATCAGCACAATGGCTGGTAAGGCTAGCCCAAACCAGAGACTAAGCCATGATTGAATCCCCAAAAAGTCCTCCCCCTTAAAAGCCCTGCTCCAGGGTAAAGCCTCCAGAATCACTCGAGAATGATGAGTTTCCTGAAGAACCTTAACCTTTAACCAGTCCAGCACCTGCCAGAATACCGAACACGGCTTCTTGCAGTGGCATATCCGCAGGAATTAACAGATAAGTCATACCGCGCTCGGCACATACCCGGGCCAGCATCTGACGATAGTTCTCCAGTTCCTCCCGGTAAGCCTCAAGCACTCTTCCTGTTACGGCCACTTCCTTACCTGTCAAATATTCACTATCCACCAGCCGCAGGTCCCCGGAAAGTCTCGGTTCAAGTTCGTCCCGTGACAAGATATGGACCAGCACCGTTTCCTGGCCGGCGCCGGCTAACAATGACAACGATCTGGACAATTCCTCTTCTCCGCCTTCGAGCCAGAAGTCTGAGAATATCCACGTCATTCCCGGGAGTCTTGGCAGTGCACCAGGAACCGACAGCGCCGCCGCCAGGCTTCCATCTCCACCTGCAGGAGCCTGCTGAAGATGTGAGAACAGCCGATGAGCAGCACTTTTTCCCCGAAGTACAGGTAACCTGGAGTCAAGCGTTTTACTGTAGCAGGCAAGCTGCAAACGATCATAAGAAGATAAAGCCATGTAGCCGATGCTTGCAGCCAGCTGCCGGGCAAGCAGCCACTTTGTTCCCTCTGCATCCCCTTTACCAGAATGATTAGTACCACCGTTTAACGAAGAGGCATCGTGGGCAGCTCCCGTTGTAACAGCGTTCATGGAAGCAGAGCAGTCCACATAAATACTGACCATGAGCTCCTGCTCATCCATGAACTGCCTGACAAATGCCTTGCCAGTTCGGGAATAGACTCCCCAATCAAATCTTCGCACATCATCGCCGGGAGTATATAGGCGATAATCCGCGAACTCCAGCGACGACCCGAGACGGCGGGATCTCCGCTTTCCCTGCAGTGTGCCAGCCACCCTTGTTCTTGCCCCCAGACTAAGCCGCTCAAGGCGAGTCAACCACTCAGGCGAAAGCAGATGTCCAGACCCGCTCACACTGATCCCTCCAGCTTGTTCAGAACCGCCTGAATCACTTGATCCGTCGTTACCCCCATCGCCTGTCCTTCAAAGTTCAGGAATAACCGGTGACGAAGCGCCGGTAATGCCACAGCCCGAATATCTCCGGTAGATAAATGCATTCGTCCACTGCAGAGGGCACGGACCTTTCCAACAGAAATAATGGACTGCACCCCGCGCGGACCCGAACCGAAACGAACATATTTGCGCACCTCTTCAGGTGCAGAGGCTTCTTCCGGATGAGTCATCATTAACAGCCTGACAGCGTAGTCGAGAATTTCTTCAGCAACCAGCACCTCCTTGGCACCATGCTGAATTTCGAGCAGCTGCTGGGCAGTCATCTGTCTTTGGACTTTGGTTTCACGGGTTGATGTCGTTCGTCTTACGATTTCCTTCAGCTCATCCGCACTCGGATACGATACTTCAATCTTCAAGAGAAACCGGTCGAGCTGAGCCTCCGGCAGCGGATATGTTCCTTCGTTCTCCAGAGGGTTCTGCGTTGCCAGCACGAAGAATGGTTTCGGGAGTTGATGCGTTTCACTTCCGACGGTTACAGTCTTCTCCTGCATCGCCTCCAGCAGCGCGCTCTGGGTCTTCGGTGTTGCGCGGTTAATCTCATCAGCAAGCACAATACTGCTGAACAGCGGTCCCTTTTGGAAAGACATCCCTGTGCTGCCTGTCTGACCGAAGGACAGAATATTGGTACCTGTAATGTCGCTCGGCATTAAATCTGGCGTAAACTGAATCCTTGAGAAGGATAAATCCAGTGCCTCGGATACCGTACGGACAAGCATCGTTTTGCCAAGCCCCGGAATCCCCTCCAGCAGTGCATGACCACCAGCAAAAATACACCAGAGCATCTGCTCTACCACTTCCTGCTGGCCGACAATGACTTCGCCGATCTGATCTCTCAAATTTGATATATGTTCTACCCATTCCTGCGGTCTAACTGTGGTTTCAGACATGGATCGTTACCCCTCTTCATCATTCTATAGTCCATTCGAAGCTTACGGATTGGGATTAATCTGCGTGAAATAATCCTCTACCAATCCCTGCATTTGCTCTGGTAATGGATTGCGTCCCAGTGATTTGCGCGCCTCAGCAGCATAATCCTTGTATACCTCTTCATAAGGCCTGGAAGTTCCCGGTATGGTCGGAGATACGCCACCCTTCTGAACCTCACCGCCTTTGCCATTCAGCGCACCGGAATCGTTCTTCACATTTCCGCTTCCTTGCAAGTCTCGAGGCGTCGTGACAAGCTCACGCCCGCCAGAACCCAGACCGGCGCCGGCTCCGTGACCTGTTCCTGTGCCTCTTCCCGTTCCGCTGCCGCTGCCTAATTCTGATCCAGAGCCAGATCCGCTTCCAGAGCCTGAACCTTTACCAGCCCCCTTGCCTTGACCTTCCCCTCCAGATCCGTCCCCTTCAGAATCCTCGCCTTCTCCTTCACTTTCCCCATCGCTTGAGCCTTCAGAGAGACCCGCCTGGGCTAGCGCCTCTGCACTGCCTCCGGTCGCCCATGTATCGGACACCTTCATGCCTGCAGCTGCCATCTGATCAGCCAAATTTAGTCCCTGAGAAGCCAGTGCTGCAGCAAGATCAGATGCTGCTTTTGAGGTGTCGTCAGATGATTGTTTAGCTTCAGCAGCCTTCGCAAGCTCTTCTGCAAGCTTCTTAAGCGCCTCTTCCTGCTCCTTTGTCAGCTTTCCGTCCTTCAATGCATCCGCTGTTTTTTGGAGAGCATCCTTCAGCTTGTCAGCTTCAGGGTTTTTAGCGGCCTCGGCAGCCATTTGCTTCAACGCCTCCGACAGCATTTTCTTCTCCTTGTCTGACATCTTCTTGACCTGCTCCGTCAGCTTCTTCATTTCCTGCTTCAATTGCTCGGCTTTACCTTCTTGAAGACTTTTTCCCGCGTTCGCCAAGGCTTTATTATTCATCATCTGCTTCGCCAGTTCGGAGATAGCCTTGGACTGCTCTTCCTGCTTCCTCATCGTCTTCTCCAGCTGCTTCATCAATTCTTCCAGCTTCTCAAGCGCCTTCTCAGGCTCTTTTGCTTTCTCCAGCTGTTTCTTCAGCTCCTCAATCTGCTCATGAAGCTTCTGTTTATCCTCTGGCTTGATAAGCTCTTTCTTCAGCTCCTCGGCCAGCTTCTCCGTCTCTTTCACCTGCTGCTTGATCCAGCTCTGCTTCTCCTTGGCGGCCTCCACCTGCTTATCCATCGGATTCGGAATAAATGCCATAATGAGCACGGCAGCGAGTCCGGCACTGCAAATGATGAGCTGCTTCTTCCATTTCGGAACAGGCAAGCGCTGCTTCATGGTCGCTGCAAACTGTCTGCCATACTGCTCTGCCTGATCGCGCTGAAACCTTGCTGCCAGCGATTCATCTCCCACGAAGGAGAGAGCGGTGACCATCATATCGCTCCGCTCTGTTCCTTCTGTCGCTCCATCCATAACGGACGCCGCTTCCTTCACAGGAACACGGCGAACCCATCCAATCAGCAATCCGATAATAACCCCGGCAGCAGGAAGGATAATGACACCCATTCGAAGCCAAAAGATTGGCACGAATCTCCCGATGACAAGCAGAAGCAGGGCAGCAGCGAACCCTGCAGCAAGCCCCGTTAATGCATAAGCAGCCATCCGGAAGCGCTGCAGCCTGCGGCGGGCCATTTCTATGAAACGTATAATATTATCCATTTTTGTACTGCCCTTTCGCTCCTCTAAGCCTTATACACTAGCTTCCGAGGCAGATTTAGATGCTTTTCTCCTGCCAAATAACTTCCCTCTTCGCACCGGACGAATTCGGCGTATCGCAATCCACAACGAAATAATGATAACAACAGAGTATACAAGAATGAATTCCAGCCATAACTCAATTGGAGCTTTACTGTTGAGCGTTCCTCCCTGAACAAAGAATGCTGTCTTGGAGAAGGAAGGCTCAAACAGGCTGACCATCGCTCCCGCCGGATTCAGTCCAAGCACATAGCCGATCCAGGAATAGGATTGAGTTACAGATGCTCCAGACGAGTAAAAATTTCGCTGCTCAACACCAAGGAAGAACAAATACAACAGACCCGTGACGAGGAAAATAACAAGACCTGCTCCATAGGTCACAATAATGGCAACAATCGTCTTCTTAAACAATGTAGAGAACATCACCCCAAGTGCGCCCAGAAGCAGCATCACAAATAGGTAGAACAAGAATACCGATATTAACTGTTTCGGTGATATCCCTCCATACAGGAAGACAATACTGTATATAGGAAGCGTTGCGAGTATAATCAATGTCATGAAACTAAGAGAAGATACCAGCTTGCTGAGCACAATCGTAGCCGAGCTTTGCTGAGTTGTAAGAAGCATGCTGAGCGTCTGCTTCTCTCTTTCGCTGCTGATAACCCCTGCCGTCAATGCCGGCGCCATAAAAGCGATGAGTACCAGCTGGGCGAAACTCAGTACATAGAACATCATTTGGCTTCTTGTCGAATCGAAACGCTGAGAACCGTTTTGTCCCAAGTAGAGAAAGATATATATGAATCCCATTGCTATAGCACCAAGTGCTAGTACATAGAACAGGACGGACAGCATGGAGCGCGGTGACCGCATACGCAGTCTGAACTCCTTATCCATCACTGGGTTAATTAATCTTCTGCTCCAGTTCATCCTTGGCTCCCCCCTTTTGTAATTTCCAGGAATACATCTTCAAGGTTACTCTGCGCTTCCTGGAACGATACGACAGGTATCCCCCATGAAATGACTTGACGCAAAAGAGCACTCTGCTGGCTGTCATCTCCGCTGAAATGAACGTGAACGCCTGCATTATCGGACAAGACCGAGGTGATAAACGGCTCATCACGCAGCTTCTCGACGAGAAGATCCTCTTGCCCCAATGTGCGAATATGAATGACTTTTTTCACCCGCAGACGGTTTTGAATATCGGATACCTTGCCCTGTGCAATCATCTCACCATGCTCGATAACACCGATCTCATCTACCATCTCGGCAAGCTCCGGCAGGATGTGTGAGGAGATAATGATCGTTTTTCCCATCAGCTTCAGCTCTTTAAGAATTTCCCGCATTTCAATACGGGCTCTTGGGTCGAGGCCAGAAGCCGGCTCATCCAGAATGAGAACATCCGGATCATGCACCAGGCATCTCGCCAGACAGAGACGCTGCTTCATGCCGCGTGAAAGGCTATCCACATAAGCATCAGCCTTGTCACTCAGGTTCACCAGCTCCAGCAACTGAGGGATAAGCTTCTCCCGATCCGTACGAGGAATACCATAGCTCGCTCCATAGAAATGAAGATACTCCGTTGCTTTCAATTGATCATATACTCCGAAAAAGTCCGGCATATAGCCGATCCGCTTGCGTACTTCCTTCGGATTTTCCGTCACTTCAAATCCGCCTACTTTAGCCGTACCGGAGCTTGGAAGCGCCAGCGTTGCAAGGATGGACATGGTTGTGGATTTCCCGGCACCGTTCGGTCCGACGAATCCGAATACCGTTCCTTTCTCGATGTCCAGCGTGATTCCTTTCAACGCCTGAAAGGTTCCGTAGTTCTTTTTTAAGTCTCTGATTTCAATCATCATTGGTTAACTTCCCCCTTCACCGACAGTTCCGGCATCTGAAACATTCCCTGATCCTTTGCCGTTACGGAAAACCGGATTTTCTTATCAACGATATACTTCTCCGGGTTGTCCTTCACGGTAAAGACGCCTTTATTGTCAGGCATTGGTTCCCATTCACCATCAGCGGCATTCCATATTTCCATTGTCATGCCTCCGCTTAGCTTCGTACCTTTGATCGAAAACTCTGAATACTTCACGTCCATCTCAGATATAAGCGGGAACTCTGCCACCACTGTTCCTTGAGCGAGCTCTATTCCGTGCGGATTCTCAAAGAATGTTGGAGCATTCGCTTGTGTAATCTCAGGTGTGAGGTATCCGTAAGGAATGTTAACCGCACCATTCTGATTCCATTGGAACGACACCGGCTGAACCCAGAAGTTGAGCTGATCGCTCTGCACTTCCTTGCCTTTCCGTTTATAACTGGTTAAGTTATCCTGACTCCAGCCGAAAATATATGCATTTTTTCTCGTTGTGTTCATTTTGTTGGTGTACATGTCCAATATTCCTCGTTGACGATTATACTCGTCATTATTGTTGTTATGCGGATACAGCAGATAACTTATATCGCCACCTGTAACCCTCATAACCGAATTACCTGAAGCAGGTACGGCTGCACTGTCCTTTTGAGAAATGTGCCCCAGCTTATATGCCTTGCCGCCCACCACAAGAACAACTTCTTTAAGGTCATTCATTGTTTCATTCTTCACTTCGCCGCTCAGCTGTCCCTTGCTGTCCAGCTTCAGATTCATTTCGAGCTGGCCTGTCTTCTCGGTTCCAGCGTTCTCGGCCATCAGTTTGGCCAAAGACCACTGCGGCATATCTCTTAACTCGAGCTTCGTCTGTTCCTCTTCAATCCGAATAAAGTTCTTGTTATCTTCGATTCCCCCTCCAAAAGCCCCACCTGAACGCTGAGTCGTCAAATAGGTGTTTTTAGGGAATTCAAGTTCATAATCGCCGCTACTCGGCGTAAAGAAGGCAGAAGCTGTTGTTTTCACAGCACTTCCTTCACCATTCAGCTCCATAATATTAATCGTATGGGCCATTTCTTGTGTTTTATCGGAAGATCCGATCAAATATACGGTCCCGCTCGCGATCACTGCAATCAGTGGAATCAGAAACCAGGCCCACTCACGCTTATCCGCCTTTTTCAGAACAAAATAGAGGATTGGCGCGACGACCAGCGCATAAGCAATAAGCATCCACATCAGCATTGGAAATGAAGGCATTTTTAGCGACGGGAAATAATCCAATATGTAGCTTAGATTATCTATCGGTGAACCGTAGTACATGTTGCTGGACAGAGGAAGATCATTCCGCAGAACGGAAGCCCATGCCGCTCCATGTCCAGCCCAGGAGCTGACAGGCTCCATCGCCACATCATAAGCTGCATACCAGACGGTCCCTTGCTCAATGCTGCGTGAAGCAAAGAGAGGCACCCCTGCTGTCTGACTGTCTACACTTGCGCCTTCTACCGGTTCAGCTTTTGAAATCGTAAAATCGCCATCCAGCTTCAGCGTCTTCCCGCCAAGCTTTTGGAGCTCAGTAAGCTTCTGAACAACCATGGTCCCGTTGGCTTTAACCGGGGCGATGTCGGCAAAAGGAGCAGCTGTCTTCGAGTAGCCAGCCCCGCCTGACAACACTAATGACCCCCCGGATCTCACCCATGTCTTAATCGATTCCTGCTGCTGTTTCGAAAGGGTATCGGATGCATAATTATTAATGACCAGAACATCCAGTCCGTTTAACAGCTTAGGGTCGGTTGGAATATCTTCTTCATTAAAGGGAATAGTTGCCAGCGGATTCCCCTTGGCGTTTAAGGAACTAAGAAAGTTCATCGTGTCTGGATCATCTGACAATACGCCTACCAATCCATTCATCATGGGCGATTTCTGGAGATAGTTCTTGCCTGCAGCAAATTTGATCTGCTTTCCGTTTTTGTATGAACCTTCGTAGAACGTCAAACTATTGTTGTCTTTATTGTAGAAGTATCCGGGAAGCCCCATGATCAGCTCTTTCGGCGTATCCTTCGGCAGTTCAACATGCTTTACATAAGCCGCCTGCTGGCCATAACCGTTCGTGTTGGTTATACGCAGCACAATATCTCCCGAAATATCGCGATCACTGGTAAGTGTCAGCTTCAGCGGATTCCATTTATCCTGCTTCATATTGCCCTTGTACCCAATCTCCGATTTGATTTCAATTTTCGGATCGCCGGCAGCATAAGCTGTGCCGTCCTGCAGCGGGTATGGCAGCACTGCTGTAAGCAGCAACACCATGGTTAATACCATAGTCCCTATTACTTTTTTATAAAACGACAAGTGATGATTCCCCTCTCCCTTAAAAAATAGCCATGTTCACATGACTGTACCATCTGACGATTTTTTCATGATTCAATATCGTTCTCCTAGGTTATGACGAGCTTTCCGGTTTAAAAGTTTTGAACTAATTTAATATTTTGGATAAAAAAATCCCGCCTCCAAAAACGGGAGCGGGATGTATGTTCCATTTGCAGCTAGCTTGGCTGCTCCAGTCACGTGGTGAACAAAGCTGTTTATACCTTCATTTTAAAAAACAACGGTTTTATTCTGATGAACAAGGATGCGGTCCTCAATATGCCATTTAACGGCTCTTGCAAGCACCACCCGTTCAATGGTACGTCCGATACGCTTCAACTCATTCACATCATCGCGGTGGCTTACGCGCTGCACATCCTGCTCAATGATCGGTCCGCCATCCAGCTCCTCCGTCACATAGTGAGCGGTAGCGCCGATGATCTTCACTCCGCGATTATAAGCCTGAGCGTAAGGTTTCCCGCCGACAAATGCCGGAAGGAAGGAATGATGGATATTAATGATGCGATTCCGGTAGTGGGTGATAAATGTTGGTGAAATAATCTGCATGTAACGAGCCAGGATAATCACATCAATATCATCGCCGATCACTTCAAGCTGACGCTTCTCCGCTTCTTGCTTTGTATCTGCAGTCACCGGAATGTGGTGGTATGGAATGCCGAACGACTCCACATATTCCTTCATATCGAGATGGTTGCTGACCACAAGTGCAATATCCGCATCCAGATCGCCTGCCTGCCACTGCCAGAGCAGCTCTACCAGACAGTGATCCTCTTTCGATACGAAAATAGCAAGCCGTTTCTTACGGGCCACATAACTCATGCTCCATTCCATCCGGAATTTCTCAGCTACACTGCTGAAGGAATTCTCCAGATCATGCAGCTTCTCAGCAAGCTCAGGCAAGTCGAATTCGATTCGCATAAAGAACATGCCGCCATCCGGGTCCATCGTATACTGATCAGACTGAACGATATTCGCACCATGCTGGTGCAGGAACTGCGACACCGCAGCAACAATCCCCGGTCCATCCGGACAAGCGATAAGCATGCGGGCACGATTCAGATTTTGGTCCGCCTCGGAGGGCAGATTCTTTTTTACATGAATATCCATATGGCCCCATGTTCCTCCTCTAATTACTGCCTAGTCTCTACTCTCTCATGTTAAAACAATTAATTTATGCCTGCTGCTCTTGATTAGCCAGCCAAGCGATAATGCGCTGGTTGATTTGCTCCTCATTACAATCCTGCAGCAGCCCCGCAGCTGTAACCATGTCGTACAGGCGTTCCATCGGCTCGCGAGGATCGGCTTTTTTTGCTTTGGCGTCATTCTTCAGTACATCCCAGGTATTCAGTACGAATGTACGGCCTTCAATGCCTTCTTGGGCAAAAAACTGTCCCAGCTCTTCAACCTGAGCCATAAATTCAGAACCAAAGCGCGACTCCACGTCACCGCGAAGCAGTGCAATCTCGATCTCATACATCGGACGCTGCGTTTTCGCATCCTTACCAATCCACGGCGTCTCCAGAATGAACGGACGACCCTGCAAACGCTCATTGTGAACGATATTATGAATGGCTTTATATCCAATCCAGCCTGTTCCAATCGGTGTATGACGGTCTTTCGCCGCACCGCGCGGATTCTTACTGTCGTTAATATGAACCACGGTTAGACGATCCAGCCCAATCAGACGATCGAATTCGTCCAGCACGCCATCCAGGTCATTCACGATATCATAACCAGCATCATGGATGTGGCATGTATCCAGACAGATTGCCAGACGGTCATTGTATTTCACCTTGTCGATGATCTGGGCGATCTCCTCGAAGGTGCGGCCCATTTCAGTGCCTTTACCCGCCATCGTCTCCAGTGCAATCTTTACTTCCGTCTCATCTGTACCGCCAAGCACTTCATTCAAGCCTTCGGCAATCCGGTCAATGCCATAAATCGCATCTTTATCGGTATATGCGCCGGGATGCAGAACAATGTTCTTCACACCGACAGCGTGAGTCCGGCGGATCTCCTCCTGAAGAAAGCTGACAGCAAGCTCATATGTATTGGGCTTGTACGATCCGAGATTAATAATGTAAGGGGCATGAACGACAATCTCGTCGATCCCGCACTCTTGCATCATCACTTTACCTTCTTCTAAAAACATCGTATCAATTGGCTTGCGGCGCGTATTTTGCGGTGCGCCAGTATATATCATAAACGAACTAGAGCCATAGGATCTAGCTTCCGTCGCTGCAGTCAGCAGCCCCTGTCCCGAAAAGGACACGTGGGAACCGATTTTCAGCATATGGCATCCCCCTCTTTCTCACAATTATCACCTATTTTAGCGTGATTGCGGAAATAAATCTAGGAGAGGCAAAAATAAAAACAAACCTTGCTCATCAGTAAGGTTTGTTTTCGTGATGATGATTTCTATAAATTCATTTCTAGTGAGACGCTCCACGGACAAAACATTCCTACCATCGCTGTTGCTCCCCCAATTTTTTTAATCAGAATTTATAGGTTAAAATTGGTGGAGCAAAGGCGACCGCGTTCGCTTGTCCGGAATTGTTTCGTCCGTTCCGCTGCTTCGTAGCTCAAGAACAAAAGAAAAAAATCAAAACATAAAACACAAGATACCAACCCAAAAGTTAAATAGCTATCCCTAGATAAAAAAAATGACCCAACTTACACGACAATTCTTCTATGTATCCTCTAAGACTTCACCGTTTCTGGCTCGTCCAGCATTGATGTACACTGGGAGCAACGAGTAGCGGCAACCGGGATTTCAGAGAGACAGTAAGGGCATTCCTTCGTCGTCTTTTCAGGCACTGGCTTCTCATGCTCTTTGCGCTTCATCCAGTTGATCCCTTTTACCAGCAGGAAAATACAGAAAGCAACGATTAGAAAATCGATAACCGAGTTAATAAATTGTCCAATTGCCAGAACAGGAGCACCAACCGCATTAGCGTCCGCTAAAGTTGTAATCTCGCTGCCATCCGGCATACGCATATCCGGTTTCAATTTAATAATGATGTCCTTAAAGTCTACTCCACCAAGCAGTACCCCGATCGGAGGCATAATAATATCATTGACGATGGAAGTGACAATCTTGCCAAAAGCACCCCCGATAATAACCCCCACAGCCAGATCAATGACGTTTCCCCGTACAGCAAATTCCTTGAACTCGTTAATAAATCCTTTCAATGAAATCCCCCCGTTTATATGACTACATACAATCTTCTTCCCAGATTCGCCTCCCGCCTTTTTTTCCTTAAACAATTATATCGATACCTCTCAATTACCTTCAAGGCCAGTTTACATAAAAAAAGCTTGTAATACAGGCTCATATCATGGTCTTAATAAAGAGGTAATTTCGATTCATTCGCATTTAAAGGTTAAATTTGCCTATTCCCTCGAAATATAAATAGAAGTACGTTATAATTCTCGTAAAAGGAAAACGTGACATTAATCATAGAGGTGATATCAAAATGCTGAACACTGCGGCCGTCCTTAGGACTTTAACTGCAACCGGCGGGCCACCGTCATGGTTCATGAACTCCATTGCGTTTTGGGGATGGGTCATGCTGGGGATCATGTGCATCGGCGGATTCTTCATGTTCCGCAAATTTCTTAAAGTACTGCCGAAGGCAGATGGAAAGTCCAAGCTGGATTGGCAGAATTATTGGGTCGAACGCAGCCGCCCACTCTGGACAGAGGATTCCAAGGCATTTTTGGGTGAGCTTGTTATGCCGGTACCTGGCCCTTTCCGGGACATCGCTAAACACTCGATCGCAGCTGAAATCGGTAAAATTGCTGTAGAGTCTGGTGCAAGTGAAGTGACCCGGGATCACGTCATCAAGGGCTATATCGTTGCCACGCCAAAACGCGATTATAAATTCCTAATGACCTTTCTTCATAAAAAGGGCATTGACTATGCGCCTTATCAGCATTTGATTAATAAGTGATGTATGCTTATGCACTCTTTAGAACATCGGGTCACCTTGCTATCCGGTGAAAGTCTAAGGAGTGCATTTTTCATACTAAATGATCATTTTTTCAAGAAATAATTAATTCTTTACCTGTTGGAAAAGGGTTTAATTTTTCTTTCAAGACAGAATCAAGGATTTTATACCCTTTTGCCCCAGTACAATGGCATGAATATATAGAGTTAATTGGCATCTCATTTAAGCTATTACCGATAGAAATGATCTCATCCTTTGACTTCCCAAGTGTATTAATAATAGGAATACCGATTAAATGAAATCCCCCTATGATCACATCGATTTTCTTACCAGGGAATTTGTCCAGTGCTATGTTTGCCATATCTATAATCCCATGATGGCTGCATCCACTAAATAGGACAATTCCATTTTTATTTTCTATAACCAACATAATTTCATGATTAAAATCATCTAACTCTTTTTTACTTCCTTTATAAAGATTCTTCGTGTATTCATTGGCAGGATTTAACGTAATAATATGTATTCCTTTTGCTATTTCCATATCCTTTGCAACAAAATTCAAACGGTCTTTAAAGCTATGCTGGATATCTTTTTTTGCCCCTACTTTATGATAGTAGCCTCCCAATCTAAGCCAATGAGGTTCTAACGAATGTTCTGATAAATAAATCTGCGCCTCTTTATTTACTTCATTAAGATAGCTTAGTCCTCCAATATGATCAGAATGGCCATGAGAAATAACAACGGCATGCGCTTTGCTTAAATCTATCCCCATAGCCTTTGCATTTTTAATATATGAACCATCTGGTCCTGTATCAAAAATAATGTTCATTTGATCAGTTTCAATATATAGAGATAGACCATGCTTAGCCGTTAACTTACGATCTTGTTTCGTATTTTCGAGAATCGATGTAATTTTCATATTAGGAATACCTTCCTTTGTAATTCATTTCAAGCTTCCCCTCGATCATCATCATACGTTTGCCGATGAAAATACTTCATAAGTAATATCATCATATTTAACAGGTCCGTCAGGGTAATACTGCTTGCTCATAGTATCAATAATAATTTGATCTATCTTATTGTAACTTTCATCAGGAATTAGAATAACAATAGCAAGTGCATCATTCAGAAATTCCATTAAGGTTGCTATATACTTTTCGCCAGTTTTAATTTTCTTAATTTCTTTAAGAACAATAAAAAAAGATTCACTAACTAAAAAACCGTCTGAGCTCGTTTTATAGTCTTTATTAAAGTTTTCAAATTCAAGCATTAGTGCCTCGCCAAATGAAGACATGATGCTTATTTGCAAAATCCCATTAATTATTTCGAAACTAACCTGCACACTCGGATCAATATTAGAGATAAGCTCCTGTAGTATTCCTATTTTTCTGACCAGTTCCTGAATGTCCATGATAGCTCCGATCTAGTAAGTTTCTTTCCAGACTGACATTATTTTATGAGCCTGTCAATTATCAAAGTCTCTACATTGCTATATCTACTCAACTAAAAAAAGCCGCTAATTAGCGGCTTAAGAAGGCGAAGCACGAAACATGTACTTACTGCCTGCAATCTGAAAAACATCCCCTTCTTGCAGCGGATACTCTTTATAAGGAACCATCGGTTCCCCCTTGAGAATCGTTCCATTCTTGGAACCAAGATCCTTGATTTTATAACCAGACGCTCCCCCAGCTCCATGACTCTTCGGCAGCATCTTCGGATTCAAAAGCACGGTTCCTCCATCTCCGGATGGTGACAGCATTTCTGTTCGCTGTGGTAATTGCTCGTGTGGATCATCAAGGTTAGTCCTTTTTTCTGTTAAATTACAATGAATCTGAGAGGTAAGTGTAAGGTAGGGTGTTTGTACCTTGGAGGGGAGTCATACCGCTGATCTATTGTTTAATTAATAGATTTGAAGCTTGAAACCGATGTATATAGATGGAGGAATATCAAGATGTTGAATTATTTTACTAATAGGAGGAAGTAATATGAAAAAGGGAACTATAGTTGCTGGAATCGTAGTTCTTATTATTGTTGGAATGGCGCTTGGTGACGAGGATTCATCAAATACAGATACCAATGTTGTTAGTCAAAGCGATGTGATTGTGCAGGAGAAACAAGATAGCTCTCCTGTTGTGACCGACAAAGAAGAAGTTGAAACTGAAGAACTAACTGCTTATGTTGATGTTAATCAGATAGCGAGAAAATCTAAAGAAGAAGTAGATAAGATTTTGGGTGAACCAGTTAAGGTTGAGAAGTTTGATTTTGAAATGGGTCCAGAGTTCAAATCATATCCCGTAACCTTCGCTTATTACTTAGAGATGCTTGAAGGAGAAATGGGACGAGTTGAAATTATGTATGTTGAGGGTGGAGCTCATAGAATACAGGTTAACCTTGTAGGTGATGAATATTATAAGGGGGATGAACGGTATAAAAATCTCCCTTATGCTGGATTACCTGAGACAAAACTTAATCCTCCTGTAACTGACATACAGAAAGCACACTTTAAAGAAAATATATTTGGTTTTTTTAGGGTAACTGCTGCAGATTGGATGCTCACTGAAAACGGAAATGTTGAGATTATAACGGAGGAGAAATATAAGTAAAATATAGTTGCTCTGTTTCCTTGATTAATTAATAGGAAAATGAGATTGGCATACTGAGGTAAGGTGTTTGGACATACTGGCATAGATATGTGTCTGATTCATTATTAATTAATAGCAGATTGATGCTTAAAATCGTTGTTGAGGGAATGGGTATGGGATAGCTGAATTATTGATTAGATTATGAAGCGATAGGTAAAGAGTCTTGCCAGAACAAAGAAGGAGAGCACCTCCAATGGATTCGGCGCAATCCTTCTTTTTGTGATTAACAACTCTATTTTTACCAATGCACATTTAAACAAATATAAGTTACACAATAAAACAGAAGTTATAAGGTCGCTTACAACAATAATAAATTATAAATTCTTTTCATACATAAGTGTAAGGTCGGTGCTGTCATTTAGGTCAAGAATATAACTCCCTGACGTTCCATCTTTATAGTTAAAACTGTTTGTGTATATAGGTGCAAAAACTTGGTAAGATCCATCTGGTAATTCGCTAATATTCTTATATCCGAAAGATTCAGTATATATCGGGGAAATGAAGTCAAGGTAGATGATGATTATCATTTCCTCTATATTAAATGTATTATGAAGATCGCTTGCTACAGGTTCCACCAGATTATAAATGTGTGTCCGATCATATTTAGACATTTCAAGAGTTTGACGTAACTCATCTAGACCAATGTGAACTGCTAGAGCTAGATAGTCTCTATTTGAAACTGTGTAATTTACGCTATATGCTAAATCGGTACTAGTTAGAGTTCCATATTTTTTGGAGAGGAAAGTTGATATTTGTTCATTAGTGACAATCGAGGGTACAAGTTCGGGTTTGGTAATTGGTTTTGGAGTGATTACAACAGGCGTAGGTGTAGGTGTAGGAGCAGGTGCAGGTGTGTGTACAGAATTAGAGCTAGAGCTGGTATTAGAGTTACTATAAATGTCAATGACATTCCCGCTGTTTCTGACATTCATCGATGCCCCAGTGGATTCAATAACAAACCTCAAGGGTACAAATATTTTCCCTTCGATTATTATTGGAGCTACTTCTAATTTGACTAGGTTACCATTGACATAAGCTTTTTTGTTACCAACAGTGAGGATGATTTTAGTTCCATTCTTAACACCAGTGACTTGTTTTTTTTGTTGATCCCAAGTTGAACTAATGCCAAGCTGCTTGAAGACCGGTGTGAACTGAACAAGTGTGACGCCATTTTTTAAAACAGGATCTTGGTCAAACGATACGGTTTGACCATCGATAACTACATTTTTTCTGGCATCTGCACTAACGGTTGACGAAGCCAGGGCTAGCAGGATAGTGGTGATAATAAGTACTTTTTTCTTCATGAATTCAATCTCCTTTATTAAAAGTACAGTTCTCTTTATGTCTAAAGACTTAGTCAGTAGGTCTATTTTACCTTTTTATAGAATATTATTCCATATATTTTTTTGGCTTACGACCTCAAAAAACAAACAATCTCCTTTTCTTAATTTGGATCCTTTCTGCTTCCCCTCTTCGTTCTGAATTTTCAGCGATAAGCAATATTCGGCCTGCCATTCACCAACATCTATTAATTCAATAGGATCTTCTTTTAACCCAGATGACATCTAAGAAAAATAAAACAAGCCCTTGCTCACAGACAATGGGCTTGTTGTCTTATGTATCTCTGTTTAATCAAATGTAACTTTAAGCCATCTTAATATACATATTTTAAATACAAAAATTGGTCATAAAGACAACTTAATACGAAGAAATTGACTCTAATACTCCATTGTAAAAGAAAAGGCTATCTCGACTGTAATACCAAGAGTCAGAAGTAGATCGAGAACTGCGATAAGTACTTGTATCATCGGGAGCTCCCCAAGACATAAACACCTGTTCTTTGGTCATTCCGATAGAAATTTTACTGTTAGCAATATTGTCCCACACTTGTTTAGGCCAATTTGGATAAGAGTCTTTTGGATTTGATGAGTAAAAATAGTCGTGTATTGGTGATGATGGATATCCATACAAAGGTAGTTTAAGAGTCGCGCTGTTTCCATTTGCACGTTTAACCTTAATCACTAAGTTTCCATCTTTCAAATCTAAAGAGGTAAAATAAACTTTTTCAATATTGTGTAATGGACTTGAGTATGGAAGTCTGTTGGAATTCGCCCAATAATATCTCCCTGCGAAGCTAGCCTTTACTGCTTCGTATTGAATATAAAGACAGAAAGATGAAGGCTCTATTTCAAAAACTGTTTCTTCTACTGTTTTTCCGTCATTCAGTTGGATCGTAACATAAGTCAATCCAAATCCGCTGTATTTAAGATCCACAACCCATCCTGTTTTGTTGGTATCGTAAATAAAAACTTTTGAACCAAGATAGTATTTGAGTTCTTCAGGAACTTTAGTTAAGTTGTTGATAATTTTATTGGACTTTGTTTGACCGTTTTTGTTATTCCAAATAAAAACTGAAGAGCCATCTGAAATGTATTTAGCCGAATAACCTGTGATACTTAAGAATTCCTTTAAAGTTATGTACGTTGAATTTTTGTATATTTGGGAGTTTTTTTTGTCGAAAAAGAAGTTTCCTGTAGATGAGGTAACAGTAATGCTTTTACCATAAGAAACTGCAACATTGTCGAAATCATCGAGTAAACGAACGGGGACATACAGATTGTCATCATTAGCAAGATAAGTCTTTTGCTTCAATACTTTGATTTTTCCATTAATAAAGACTGCAGTCTCTTGTGGTGCATAAGAATTCGCAAGATCATGTCCTTTTGCTGCATCTGTTGGTGCAACAAAACTAAAAAAGATTGCGAACACCAAAAATAGACCAAGAAAATATCTAACGCTGTTTCTCATAATTACCTCCAATATTTGGAATACGGCTATATAGTATCATACTAAACAAATATTAAACAGAGATATCTTGATGAAAGAACTATGATATAAATGAGGGGAACACAGACATTCGCGTAGTTTAACCTTTGTTAGATGCTGTAACTTGAAATATAACCTCCGTGTGGAGATTGATGTGCTACGCTGATTTTATGGAACTGTCTTCCAGTTATAACTTTTAACTATCCCCCCATGCTGGATTTTTTGGCGAAGTCGTTAGATTAGGGTATACAGACAAATAAAAAAGCCCTTTAACTAGGGCTTAGTTTGCTGTTGATTCTTCATATTCCTTTACTCTTCTATAGAAGGTGTTAGGCTTCATCTCCACTCTTCTCATGGCTTCTACTGCTGTTATATTACTTTCCTTCCACTCATCATAAGCCTTTATGAAGTCTTCATTTATGGCTTACTTAATTCCTCGAAGATTCATCAATATCCATAGAGAAACTTAATGAGCCGTCACGTGTATTTTACCTGCTATATTAACGACATTAAAACATTATCATAATGCTCGTTTTACTTTAGCTTAGACATAAGAAATATGCAGAATGCTGATCAGCCTTTCAGGGGGATTTTATCCACTCTGTAGTTCCCTATCATATGCCCCAAGCATCGTTACGCCTCCCACTTGAACAGCACTGTATTGCTGAAACTCCTCACCCTTGACATGTAACTCCTGGATGATTTCCGTAGCTCTTGAAATTACCTCATCAGATGCTAGTTCGTCATCACTGATTACGGTTGTCGTATAAGTAGTAACGCCCGGTCCATTTGCCTCTGTTACATGAAGTCTTATAACAACATTATAGGCATATCTGATGGGCATGTATGTATCAAATTTCTCGTAGTACATCATATCTCCTCCCGATTTGTATCTAGCCTTATCCCATCCACTTTAAACAAAGTTTCACTGTTAAGATCAAACATCTCGATCAATTTGTTTATGCTCGTTGCGTTGGGTAACTTCGATGCATTCTCCCACTGGGAGATAGTCGTCTTACCTAAAGATAGTAATTTACCAAACTCCTGCTGTGTGAGGTTTTTCGATTTTCTCAAAGCAATGACATTGGCTGCGACAATTGATCTAATATCGATGTTGTTGGGCATCTGTTTTCACCTTTTGCTGAAATGTACGTTTTATCTTCCTTTATCCAAACAAAGTTTTCTTAGTAACTTCTATCAATAAGGTTTTGGTCAATTCAAACGGCAAACTTAAAAAGTCCATCCCCTTTTTCTTTGCTATTTCCTTAGCCTTACTAACAACAACTTCATTCCTGGCTGCATCCAGAAACTCATGCCCCTCCCATGTAATGCCTCTTACATGGAACTCATAAGGGTTTAGTCCGCCTGTGGCTTCAACAAAACCAGCATCCTTCAAAAGTTTAACCTGATACTGCACCATTTCGCGTTTTTCTTCGCTGTCGCACCCCTCAATTTCCACAACGATGCTATTAGTTGCTGTATTGTGTTCTTCGATATACTTTAAGACCTTGATAATCAAATCCATATCACGCTTCATACTAACACCGCTTCCGGTAAAATATTTGTTTCATGCTAAACATCCGTTAGAGTAACACTTACTATTTTATTTTTATAGTCACGAGATTCTAAATAAACTTTGTTGCTCTTCTTAATTTGATTAAGCGTATCCTGGTCATTACAATGGTAAACCAAACTCACAGATATTATTTCTTTTGGCTTGATGTTTATAAGACCAAATTTATCTCTCCACATTGATGCAGCTGCATATCTTTCAGTAGACTTGTCTTCTGGATCTACCGACAATTTTTTGTGTTTACCATTATAGAATGCTAATTTCACGTCTCTAAGAATTTTTGGGGTGTCAGATGAGTTGTAAATTTCTAAGGTAAGTTCGATTCCAAAGAAGTTTGCCCCATATTTGTTGTCAACATTTTTATTAACTTCTTGCCCCCAAGAATCTCTTTCTCGTATCTCATACCCAATATCCAATGATTTTTTGTAAAATTTAAGTTTACCCATTTTCTTAAATATTTCTGTAAGTATTAGCGTCATCATTACGCCAAGTAACGCCCCAATTATTCCTTCGAACTTTTCTACGACTAGAAGAATTTTGTCCATTTAAAAGCTCCTCAGTTTTCAAAGAAAGTCATATTTTACTTAGATTCATGTTGTCACCCGTTTGATGGCTCCCTCGAATCTTTCAGGTTAATCCGTTCTAACGTTGTCGTTAAATGGCCCTTGCCAAACACCTTTAAATCTCTTGACTCAAAATTTCGAATCCTTTCCAAACGAGTTTCTCTATTCCCCCAAAAAGTAGCTACATTTAAACAATAATCAACAGGAAACTTATATATCAATCGATCTTCATTCATCATATTTACCATATGATCGTCTGAAAAATTATCTTTATTACCGATGCAAACAAATACTCTAGTAGTATCTAAAGCTCTAAAACAATCTATTGGTAATAGTCCACTTTCCAGGCCCCACAATAATTGATTTATTGGTACTTGTTTACTCCAATGTTGTATTATCCTTCCTTTTATATTGTGAGCTATTCCAATATAAATTTGACAATAATGATCTAAAACCATAATGTAATACCCTGGAACACCATTTACGGAGCTAAGGTCTATAATTTCGGTGAAGTTATCCGCTTCTACTAACTTATTTAGTTCCTCTTTAAATTCACCCCGAGACAATGATTCGAAATATTTCATGTTAAGGTCAAATTTAGCCAGAACCTTCCCTACCTTATTCTCCAATTCTTCAAAAGAAGGTCTAGTAACATCCTTAGCACTTACGCTAATATAGTTATCAACAGTTAGTTTAAATCCACCTTCTTTATTGTATAGCTTTACCCCAAAATGTGTGGTCATTTATATACCAACCTCCAATCCCAACCATCTCCAACTCCATCTCGCTAATTTTATTACTTACTTCTCAGCGTAATGTAATCTTTTAAGTTCCATGACTTCTCCTACTAATTCTACGAATGCATTTTTTCTCTCCCATCTTGTTTTGTTTGTAATGTATTCAATGTCAACGGATGGGAATTGTCGTTCGATGAGTTTTATAATTATTTCAGATGAGTGATACATTAGTATAGGTAAAGTGCGATACAGGTTGCCCCAATGTTCATAGAGTTCTTCCTCCCCATTAAAGACAAAGTTCAAATTATTAGACTTGGTTTTGTAGTGCTTTATCGTTGTAACGATATGGTTAGCACGATTCCACATTCGTTCCAAGCCATGTGCGGCTTGTTTAGAATATCTTAATTCATAGATGAAATCATGCTGTCCTAACTGGGTATCTCCTATAATTTCAGCCTTCTTTATAATGTCTCGTTTTTTCTCTTCACTCATTTTGTCTATTGCAATCTTCTCGGAATTTTCATTGTGAAAGTTAGATATAAAGTCGTCTTGGTCACTAAGTATCCATTCCATAAGCAGAAGATTATCTTTGAATGGCTTTCTTAACAGAGAGTATGCTACATTCATTTTTCCTCTCTCTGAACATGTAAGTGCTTCGTAGATAAAATGGCAGAAATCAATCGCTACCGCTAACAGCACCTGATTGATCTCATACTTTTTCATTAGGTCGCTATGTCCCCTAGATTCTAACCAGTTCCACAACAATACACCATCCAAGCCCTCATCTATCACATCATCTGAATTTAACTTGATACTCATACTGTTAATTTCAAGCGATGATGCCTCGGATGAAATATAAGCTATAAGATCATGAAGTTCAAAAATGTAATTATGTATGCTTTTAAATTCCATCGGGATAATATTTTTTCGCATCTCAGCGTCCTCACATTCTGAATGAAAGACTCATTTTATGTTTTCACCGTCATTGTAACCTTCTGTATATCCTTCTTTAAAAACATCATTTAACTGCTCACATGTCTCCGTGGCTAACTGTTCTTCTAGAAGCACTAATTTTAAGGTTTGACCAATTATCCTGATCTAAAATCCTGCATTTACCATCAGCTCGTTTAAATGCTCTATACTTCATTAAAATCCTCCTTTTAAATGAAAGAATTGTTTCAATTTGAAATTCTACATTTAGTTTTTAATCTTAAATATATCTTCATAATTTTTATCGTGAAATTGCCTATAAAAAATAAATTTTTTCTCTCGATCAGAATCGAATATAGACATTAGTTTAATCTTCTTAAAAACTTTTGTGATTTCAGAATCAACGCTCTTTTTCCTAAAGTGATTCGATGAATAATCTCTTTCAATGTAAACAATAAATTCGCCTTTTGCTATATCTTCTATCTTTTCTTTTTTTTCGAAGATATAATATCCATCTCCATATACATTAACTAGCAATGCGTAAGCATTACTGAAATCATAAAAATAGCTAGGCATTTATCCTCACCCCTTCTCGTCTCTCATTTTCTTGAATAAAAGTAAAATTTCATATCAATGTTTACTGACTATAAGTTTAGATATTAGATAGTCGAAAAACAAAATACATCTTAAAGAATTTAGTTTATATCCATAATGAGTGTCAGCTCCATGCAATATTGCGTGTCTACTTAATGGAGACCTGATAATTTGTCCATGTTGAAATGAATCGAGTACACAATCTAAATAAAATAACTTTACAGCATCATCTAATGAGAATTTTCCTGTTTCACTCAATAGCTCACTTGCTACTCTCTTTAATTCTCCCTGGGAAACAAAGCCTGTTAAGTTCCCTCTTTCTACTATGACCCCTTCTATTTGGGGTAGCAAAGTTGAAATTGAGCTGAAGTAACGACCATCTAAATAATTCATTATTGCTTCTTTGAGTATACTAGCTCTACTTTTTAACCACTCAATTTTAGTCCACTGTTCCAAATACTCAGAGATTTTTTTATCTGGATAATTTTCTATTATTAAATGCTCGATTGCCATCTTTGTAGTTTCTTCATCGTTCTCTTGATTAAATCTATGCATGTCTCTGAAGTTTGTATAATCCATATCATGATGGGGTGGGAAGTTTAGCATAACCATTATTTTCTTGTATTGCTGAAAGTCCTCTGACGCTTCTTTTAGTAGCTCAGAAAATGATCCAAATGTCTTTTTCATTAAATCTTGTTGTTGCTTGATTAGCCGTATAGGTCCATCCAATATGGCTGCTATATATTGTTGATGTTCCCTCCAAACTCTTAAAGGGTCCCCAATCAAATTCTTGAACTCTTCTTGTTGCCGTCTTATTTCATCAATTGGACCAATAAGTGCGTTTCGTATTCTCTCCTGTTGCTCCCTGAAATCTTTAAAGGGATCATTCCATTGATTATTCATTTGTAACTCCCTCATTAAATTGTTGTTTCACATTTTTGTAGTTCAAAAATCTTATAAAATACCTACCGCTGATAACATGGTATATTATCCCTAGGGGAAATCAAGAAAAATCATTGCTCATATATTCCCCTTTTAATTCCACCTTCTCATCACAAAAAGAAGCCCCCATTCGGATGCTCCTTACTCTATCTTTTACCCGCTTCCCATTTATGCCCACAATTTAAGCATGTGATCATGGTTTTTTGCTTCCAATTACACCGCCTAGCATTCCAACAGGCCCTAAAGCTAAGCCTCCTATAGCTGCTTTACCTAAACCAAATCCTTTATCACCAGTTGCAAGCTGTGCTGATTTACATTTTGCACATTTAATTTATTTTGGTTCATAATCTGCAGGTTTATCACATCTCATTCAACAGTTTAACTTACACCCAACCCATACCCCAATCACTAACATCGATTCTAAGCTCCAATTCCTTTGTTTGAACAAAGAAATTACAACATAGCTCCCGTCCAAGGTATAAACACCCGCTTTAACATATGGCTAGTCAGATTCATTGTAATTTATAAGAAAGTTTGACCACTCAGCATTATACGGATTTATAATATGTAGATTGTTCTTAACCTTACCCTTAATTAAAGACTAAAACAGTTTTGCATTTAATTGAATGAAGATTTCCATAATGTAGGGAATTTAGCATTGATATATGAATACTAGAAAAATCACCGACAACAAAAAAACACAATATATAGTGTCAGATAAGAAAACCAACGACTAAATACAGTTGCATTCTCATTTATTGCCATATATAATATTATATTAGCACTCAATAGATGCGACTGCTAATAACGAATAGAGAGGGGTCAATTATTATGAACACAATACAGATTTGTTACGATTTGAAAGATGGGTCAGAGGAACAATACAACAAGTTGATAATGGGCATGCATACGCTTGGCAAAGCTGAACATGTACAATATTCTGTTTGGGTAGTGCAGACGAATATGACTGATATTCAAGTCAGAGACCGTCTAAGTATCTATTTAAAGCACAATGATAGTTTATTTATTACTGTCATTTCGTCTTTTGCTTCTATTAACGTTCCAGCCAAAGCAACAAATTTAATTACAAACACATGGAATCAACCTAAACTTGTAATCAATCGTTCAATACCGAATCCCCCCCCTAGAAACAGAGCGATAAACCCATTGAGAAAAACTTATTAAATTATAAGGAGGTACTTATTATGTCTTTTAAATTTGATTTGGATTGGGAAACTAGTGAGTCGGCTGGAGCTGGAGGAATGTTTCAAGTCATCTCTATTAAAGATGATGACAATAATGATGTGACTGGCCAATATAAAATTAACCCTGGGAAGCACTACTCTAACCTTGAAGAGGTAGTAGAGGATATGGGTTTGAATCCCACTACAGTTGATTACGAAGAAGATGTTTAGAACATGTAAGAGAAGGTCAAATGACCCTCTTTTTTTAATTTAACTGTTCTGCAGCTGTTGTACCAAGATTGCCGGATGATGCAAGCTGTTGGATCTGAGGGATTAATGAGTTTAGTTTAAGGAGGCGTTTTGTAGTACGTATATTTTCATGCAGTAACTTCGCTACATCGCGCTGAGTTTTTAATTCGGCATTATGCCTATTACCACGCCCTTCAACATAAAGTCCTTTGGTCTTCCAATAATCAATGATAAAAGTGGCTATTCTACCTTTCTTCATTGGATCACTTTCAGCTTCACCTCTACGCTCAATGTTCTCAGCGATAAGCATATATTCTGCTTGCCATTCATCAACATCCTACAACAATATCGTCATTAATGCCTCGCCAGATAAAGAAATGATGCTAATTTGCAAAACCCTATTATTTATTTCGAAACTAACCTGTGCACTCGGATCAATATTAGAGAGAAGCTCCTTTAGTATTCCTATTTTTCGGATCAGTTCCTGAATGTCCATGACAGCTCCGATCTAGTAAGTTTCTTTCCAGACTGACATTATTTTATGAGCCTGTCAATTATCAAAGTCTCTACATCGCTTATATCATTTCAACTAAAAAAAGCCGCTAATTAGCGGCTTAAGAAGGCGAAGCACGAAACATGTACTTACTGCCTGCAATCTGAAAAACATCCCCTTCTTGCAGCGGATACTCTTTATAAGGAACCATCGGTTCCCCCTTGAGAATCGTTCCATTCTTGGAACCAAGATCCTTGATTTTATAACCAGACGCTCCCCGGGAGACTTCGACATGTGCACGGGAAGTGCCTACAATCTCCGTTACGTATTGAGACACCTCGGGTGAGCGGCCTATTATAAAATAAGCTTGGTGCAGTTCTACCCGCTCGGGGACACCACTTACACCCTTCTCTGAATGAACGACTTCCAAAAATGCACTGGGCCGCTGTGAAACAGATCCTCCTGCTCCATGACTCTTCGGCAGCATCTTCGGGTTCAGAAGCACGGTTCCTCCATCTCCGGAAGGTGACAACATTTCTGTTCGCTGTGGTAATTGCTCGTAATAATCATTAGAAGAAGGGAGAAACTCTTTGAGATTGCCTTGATCCTGAGAGTCAGGACCCATCACTGGTAAATTCCGAGGTCTAAGCTCTTCATCAAGAGAAGAAAGTGGTGGAGGGGACTCCCTCTCCCATCTCCATTCTTCATAAGATATTTCTTCATTCTGAACCGCTTCCTTTGATTTGCCCCCAAACCATCCGGTCAGTTTATCCACTTGAAAACGGAAGGACCTGTGACTCTTATTCTGACCCCCTTCAACTTCAAGCTCGCCCGAATCAAACATCGGCATTGCATCTGAGTAATCCTCAGCTCTATCCGATGTTCTTCCGATTTTCCCACTCCAGCCCATTAGGGATACCCCCACGATTACAACTGTAGCAAGAATGGACATGATCAGCATGCTGCTTCCGGGATTATTCAGATAAAGGAACCTCCATACCAGAGCCGAACCAAGCAGTCCACCTAGAAGCCAGTAAGTTTTTAGCGGGGATGTATTTTCCTTTTCCGGTAACTCCTCATCTGCCGGCATGAGCCATTCCGGCTGCTTCCTGGATAGAAATGAGGGTCTATCCGGGGGCTCCTCTGAGCGGTCTGCCGCAACTTCATTCCGTAAAGCCGCTTCACTTCGCACCGTCTTTTCGCTGCCCGAATGTGATTTCGTTGCATCTGTCGCTCTTCCAGGTACAGGTTCAAGCATCTCACGTCTCTCTTGTCCTTCTTGTCCTTCTTGTCCTTCTTGTCCTTCTTGTCCTTCGCTCGCCAACCAATCAATTAGCATTCGTTTCAGACCTGGCAGATTAAAGCCATCATCATTGCAGTATTGCATCAGGCTTTGCACACCATTACCTTTCAATTCTGATACGAAGGACACAAGGCGTGTCAGAAAGCCCTTAAATGACTGCCTTACAGAATCCGGCGGAGACTCTATCTTATCCAGTGGAACATAGGTCAGATACAGCTTGCCCAGATGGAGGGAGCCCTCGATAAACATATAGTCCTCTTCCAAAATGTACTGTGTAGGCTTAAGCATATACATCGAGCAATCATTCAGTGCTGCAGCAACCTGAAGCAGAAGTCCATAAAACTCCGTAAGCGTCAGCTTCTCGCCTCGAAGAGCTTGAGAGAGCATTCTTTTACCAGTGATGTTATACTGCAGTGTTACGTTATAATCCAGTTCCTTCGTATGCATGGGTAAAAAATGAGGAATACGGGAGGAGCGGATCATCCCGAGTTGAACCTGACTGAGATGGCTGGACATCAGCCCCTCTGGTAGGTCCAGAACCATAAAGGTTCCTCCCTGCTCTACAAAATCCCGAGTCAGCCCGAACAAGCTTCATCCCTCCTACAGATAAATATTCATATAGGTATAAATCGTACCGGGCAGGACCGCAGTCATGAAAGGAAACCGCAGGTGCTCATCTTTACCATTGTTCCAGAGAGTTAAGTTTCTAAATATAAACACGCCTGCAACACTGCCTGCTATTTTCCTCAGTCTTTTGAGTGCTTCTCTACGCCACAGCACAATAAGCAAGCCGATTAATCCTGCAAACAGAACGGAGTATACAACCGCCTGTAGTGTAAACCAAAGTCCGCACCATGCCCCAATCCCGCCAAATAACTTAACATCTCCTGCGCCGACTGCACCTATAAAATACATGATTAATAAAACAACAAAACCACCAACCAGTCCTTTTACAGAGAACAACATTCCTTCCCATCCGCTTGTCGCACCATGATATATCAAGCCAAGCAGCATCGCCGGCATCGTCAGCAGATTTGGAATTTTCATAGACCGGATATCGATAATAAATGCTGCACCTAAATAAACCGCACATAACGCCAAGGCAAGTTCCATAGCTTACTGCTCTCCTTCTTCACGCAGATACCATCACTGATTACTGTCTTTCGACAACTGTAAACATTACTTCCATCCGTTCGCCGTCTGCCGTTTCAATGACAAAAGGCCACGTGCCCGGTGTTGTGTTAAAACCCACATTCCACTCCCATTCGATATAACCGTTCTCATCGGCCGTCTTCCAGCCTAAATACTTTGCCGTACTCTTCCCGGATTTATAATAGACGGACATTTGAGCGGACGTTCCCGGCTCGACCTTCACCTTGACCTTCGCCTGCTTGCTGGCGATTGCAGGGTCCGGCTTTTCCAGCAGCTCAATCCCGCTTTCCTTCCCCTCGTCTCCGCCAGTACCGCTTCCCCCACCTTCTCCCGTATCTCCAATCCACAGCCGTTCCTGTGATTTCGCCTGCAGGACTATTTTTTTATTCAGAAAGGGAACCTTAATCGGCAGTTCATAACTGACCTCAATTCCAAAGTAAGGATGCTTCCCGCTCTTCAAATTAGGAACAGAAACATTAGATACATGAATCCGGTCGTAATCCAGCAAGCTTTCCGGCATAAACGGTTTTATGATCGGCTTGATCACAGGATCAAGAATAGCTTCTGCTGTCTCGTTCTTTAACTGCTGCAGCGGTTCATCGCCGGTAGCCGCAGCCTTCATGATCCACTCATCCAACGGAGAAGGCATGGAGGAGCTATAATGTGAAGCCCAATCCTGAAGTGATAGCTTCGGTATTTCCCAATGGGAACTTTGATTTTTCTGATCAGGGTTACCGGTGTTAACGTCGTTTCCTTTATTAACAGCGATGGACACAGGGTAAATATGCGAAGTAATTGTCTTCACCGCATCGGATACGGTACTGTGAAGCGCAGTAGAAATCAGCGTCATCTGAACGATATAAATGAGGAAGATAACGAAAAACATAAACATAGGCAGAACAATAGAGGCTTCGACAACCATACTGCCCTGTTCGGACTTCTTAGATCTTCGATTTCGGTTCATCCCCATATGTACAAATAGCTTCATAAATAAACTCCTAATAGGAAAAATCCGCTGAACGAGTAATCAAGTAACGGTTCCCCTCCACTTGGTCGGTGCTCTCACCCAAAACCGTGCCCAGCATCCTTGTTATTCCAGGCAAAAACCACAATCTCATTCCCGTAACCACTTCACCGGATGCATACGTTCCCCGATCCGCCGGATTCACGCCTGTATGCATCCTGATTAATGCCAACATACGGGACATCTTCTTCTCGTTGTTGCTATGAATAAACATGAACATCCGCAAATGATCCCTGTATGATATTTCTACAGGCATATATTTGGAGAGCTGGATCGAGCCCTCTTGAGTCAGCCGAATCATGTCCTCTATAGCTTTCTCAACGCCATACAGAATAGCTGCCGCCAGAATAAGCAGAGGGTTTCCCATTTTACTATTCACAACAAAGCCTTCCATGGTCCGGATAGCAAGCCTGGAGGCGAATATCTCTCCGTAAGCCGCTGCGATATTACCTGAGGGATTATGAAATCCGTACAATATGTATTCGACCTCCTGCTTCTCCACAGCAAACTCCTGGTTTAAATTCTGCGCTGAAGCAGGGTCCTTCAGAACCTTTTCTAACTGGGTAATGTCAAAATGCTGAAAATAATGAACAGCATATTCATTTTGATAAAGCTCGTCCCTTATTCCTGACAAAAGATTCCCCATAGAGCCATATGCATCATCCATGTCATCCATCGAGGATTTACCGGCATCATAGGGATCACTCTCCAGAGCTCTCCCTTCACTTACGCCCGTTTCTCCGTTGTTAAAAGCTACACTTTCATCGTAATAACGTTGAAGCTCCCGGAACTGATCCATAATCTCTTGATTCTTTGGGCTTGCTCCGCTTAATGCCTCAACAATTTTAGCTGCTTCCTTCAGCTGGTTCTGAGCCTTCTTCTCCGTCTCCTTTCGCTCCGCATCAGAAGAACGAAACTGCTCCAACATAGCAAGCTCTCGGTCCAAAATATTCTCGCTTCCAGAGACTCCATACTTTCTAAGGTAATCCTGGAGCGCATCACTCGCACTTATCACAGCCCCCTTCATACCGGATCCTCCCATAGAAGAAAGCAAGCTTGAGATTCGTTCATTGGCTTGCACCCAGCCCCTCCGTTGAGCCGATATTTCATCCCCAAGTCCATTCAATACTTCGTCAGTATGAATCAGCTTCTCTGCTTGCCCGCGAATCGACCGAATGATGTCTGCATCCCCGGCATTCGAACCGTCTGAGCCTGGTGTATGATTATTGGTTACTTGGTCATACCCCTCCGTCTCAGATCGGGCTTCTGCATCCTTGATAACCTGCTTCATTTCTTCATTTATTGCCCTTGCTTCTTCCAGCAGCTCATCAGCTTCTTTAAGCAGCTTGTCCTGCTCTTTCTGTATCTTCGCGACTTTTTGGAGCATATCTGATGTTACGGAAGAAACATCACCCAGATAGGCCGCTATAAGAAACGTATACAGCTTTTCCTCATCTGCCGGACGTGCTGCATCCTCCTGCATCTTCAGCAAATAATCATTGTACTGGGCAGCTGCGTCTTCCGCAGTGCGAACAGAGCCTCCTAATGATTCATCCTGAATACTTGATCCCGGCGGGTTCATAACCAGTTCAGCCAGCTTCTGCACGTTCTTCCCTGCTTGACGCTGTTTTTCAAGCATTTCATTCAGGGCCGCTTCGCGTTTGTCATATAACTTTCTCAGCTTTTTCAAAACATCCATGGCATTGGAAGCTTCCTTCATCGACTGAGACAGCGGTTTATACTTATTCACAAGCTCCAGCGTAAAATCAATCGGTGCTTTATACTTCATATCTTCACTGATCTGCCGATTGAAAATATCATACTTGCCAAGAGGACGCTCCAGTGTAAGTCCCGAGCTGTCAAGCTCCAGAGGAAGCAGATGAAATGCATCTCCCCTCTCTCCGGGACTCAAGTTGTCATTCAGCATTTTGCCCATGATGTAGTCTCCTTCGCTCTCCCCGAATGCAAACAGCCCATACTCCTGCTGAAGCTGCGGATCATAAGAGGACATCACAGAACGGACAGCAGCCCGGGCCAGTCGTTCACTCTGAACCTTCATAGCTGCAACTCTGGCGAAATCAATGAATACCGCCACAAATATAAACACTGCCGATAAGGCGATAATTAAAAATATGGAAACAGCTCCATCCGTGGAGCCTCCTCTAAACTTCTTCCCTGCCCTTTTATCGCACCGATTTATCGTGATCATCGACCTCCATACCTCTGCAGCACTTCGGAAGCTGTTCCAGCATCGGTACGATTTCCATCTGCACGCTTAAATTTCGAACCATAATATCGCATCAGCTCAACAGTTCGAATAAACTCGACCGGATCTGCTATAAAAGAGTGACTGCTAACTTCAAGGTCTGCTCCCCCAGATATTACCTTTTCCAGTGGAGCTATCGATGCAGGCCAGGATAAGGTCGTGCTTACTTTCCGCAGTAATACTTTATTGTCATACTTCATTTCTCCCTCCATTCCATCAGGCACAGATTCTGCCCCTTTGGTCATTTTCACGAACGGGAGGTCACTGTCTGACGCTGTATTAGGAATAGTTATCGTAGGTGAAGATGATTCGCTTCCTAGACTAAATAGTGAAGCAAGCAGACGATCATCAGTAAGCCTCCAGTAGAGAGGGTCATAATTCCCTTCTGCCATCCTTCCGGTGTGTGCATCCTTTTTGCTGTTATCCCATATAAATGCCGTACGTTCTGAAGCAGCGGACGAGGCTTGTACCAAAAAGGATTTCTGATACACATACAGGCATAGAAATAACAGCATTGCCGTGACCAGCAGTACAATCGGAAGAACAAAGGAGGCCTCAACGGTAAAGCTGCCATCACTGCTCTTCCATAGCCGGCGTCTATTTCTATTTAATGAAATCATTAGCTTTAGTGTTGACGTTATCAAAGAGTCTCTTAACCAGTTTAAAAAGCTCATCTTTAAAGAAAAGAGCAATAATCAGAATTACCACAATAATTAAAATCATCTCAAGTGTTCCAATACCTTTCTCGTCCTTCCAAAAAGACCTCATTCCATTACGGAGAAACCTCATCATCTTCAATACACCTTGCCCTTCTACATATTCATCATCATGAATGCCGGCGCACCGACCAATACAATTACAACCATAAAAATAACGACCATAGGGAAAATCAGTTTCGATGAAGCCTGTTCCCCCCTAGTGCGTGCGATAGCTTTACGCTTCTCCCACAGTACACGTGATAAATCACGCAGCGCCAAAACAAAGTCGTTGCCTCCACGCCGGAAATTCAACAGCACCGTAGTTGTAAAAATAGATACTTCCTGGATCGCGCAGCGTCTGCTGAATTGTTCAAATGCCTGCTGAAAGGAGTGTCCACCTTCCCAATCTCCGACAATTTTTCGAAGCTCAGCATATAAGGGGTGGTTGTCTTCTGCTTTACGTTCCACACAATGTACAATCGCTTTTTGAACATTTTCCCCGGCACCGACCAGCAGGATTATTTTGTTCAGCATTTCGGGGAGCTCCATCACAATATCCTGATCACGTATCATGACCTTCTTACTAAGATCCTTCACCATCGAAACAGGAAGGAGTACACTCAGAAAAGCGCCTCCCAGCACCCCGATCGGATCAGCTGTACCCATAGACCATAATGAGCCGCCAATCAGAATGATCCAGCTGTAAGCAAGACACTCCGCCATAAAGAGCAGGCTCATTTCAGCACTATAGCGAAGGCCATGAATCTTTTGGACGGATCGCTGTATCCGGAAAAAGAGAATGGGTGCCCGGGTAGACACCTTGCTCTGTTCCAGGATAAACAGAAACGGAGGTGACAGTTTTCTTAACCGCAGCCCTTCCATCTTCAGCCTGCTGTAATGCTGATATCGTCTTCCGTTCTTATGATTCAGCACCACCCAGCCACCCAACAGCAGAATCAGCAGGATTCCGCATACCCATATCAGCATCACCACAGTCAACTCCTACACCCTAATGTCCATCATCTTCGTAATCCACCAGAAGCAGCCGGTCAGAGCCAATAATGCAAATGTTGATATAACGATCCCTGCACCGCTGTTATGCATAGGCTCCATATAATCTGCTGCCGACATATTCATAAACAGCAGGAGCATAAATGGGGATAATAGTAACGCCTTGGATTCAAATTTTTTCTGGGCGATCATGACGGATATTTCCTGCTGAATATCAAGCTTTTCCCCTATTACAGAAGATGTTCGGCGAATGACCTCTACCAAGTCTCCGCCCGTTCTTTTACAGGTTGTAAATACATCCGCAAAGTTCGTGACATCCTCCATTCCAGCTCTACGTGCGAAATCCTGAAGCGCCGATTCAATCGGTTCTCCAAACTCCAGGCGTGACACAATAACCTTTAGTTCAAATATCAGATCGCTTTGAGCACCCGGATCAAGCATGAGCAGATCATCAACGGCATCCCGGAATCCATTCTCCACAGAGCGTCCAGCTGATAAGGAAGAAGACAAGGAGTAAAGAGCCTGTTTAAAATGTAGATTAAGTGTGGATCTCCTGCGATCAAGCAGCTGACGCTGCCAGAAACGGGGAACGATTAATCCTCCGCATGCCAGAATCAGAGACAAAATTACATGCTGATAAAACAGATAGCCCATCACATAAAATAGGAGACAACCAACAGCGATGCAGCTAAGACGCTGCCTTCTCGATAAGGTGTATTCCCTGTAATCCGGAAGTTTATTTCTTGTGTTAGTGGGTGAATGTACAGATGCTTTACTGTTTAAAGCTTTAGGTGGTACGCGTATCGCTCTGTCTGCTTTCATGTCACCACCCCCATACGTTGGAGCGGCCAGGATGTAATCCCTGCCATCCTCAGCTTGTCTACATTCATGAGCGGGTTTCCACATGGTTCAAGCTGACCTTGAATACGCCCGTCTGTTTCTCCACTTTCACGGAAACGGTACAGCGGATTGATAGACACCTGATCTCCGTCCATACCGACAACTTCACTGATTTCTGTAATGCGGCGGGACCGGTCCCTAAGCCTCGATAAATGAACAAAGATATCTATTGCTGAACTGATCTGCTGCCTAACGACAGACACCGGCAAATCTGCTCCGCTCAGCACCATCGTCTCAAGACGGCTGATCATGTCTCGGGTGCTGTTTGAATGCCCAGTGGAGAGGCTTCCGTCGTGTCCCGTGTTCATCGCCTGCAGCATATCCAGCGCCTCGCTGCCGCGCACCTCACCCACCACAATCCGGTTAGGCCTCATCCGAAGGGAAGAACGAATTAAATCACGAATCGATATTTCACCCCGACCTTCGGTATTCGCATTCCTTGTCTCCAATGACACCAGATTCGGTACCGTTACAATTTTCAATTCTGCAGAATCTTCAATCGTAATAACCCGCTCATCAGCAGGGATGAACTGGGACAAGGCATTTAGAAAGGTAGTCTTGCCTGAGCCAGTCCCCCCCGCTGATAAAAATGTTATACTTCCCGATCACAAGCGTTCGTAATAAATCTGCTGTTTCCTGATTCAATGCTCCTCTGGACACCAGATTATCCATCGTCATAGGCGATTCCGGGAATTTTCGGATCGTCATTGTTGGCCCTTTCAGCGCAATAGGAGGAAGAACAATATTGACCCGGGATCCATCCTTGAGCCTCGCATCTACAATCGGTGAAGATTCATTGACGACCCGGTTCACCGTCCCTACAATAGTCTGAATAATATCCTCCAGTCTGCTCTGGGACTCGAAATGAACCTCGAGGCGCGTCACTTCCCCGTCTTGTTCAATGAACACATCCTTATGGCTGTTGATCATAATCTCGGTAATTGCAGGATTATCCACCAAGGGCTGAAGCACATCCAGGCCCCGAAAGGAGTCGTAAACCCTCCGTACCAATATGCGTCTTGCCGAAGCTGTGAGTTCTCGTAGCTCTGGCCGCCCCCACACAATCTCCTCGATATATTGCATCAGCTCGCGGTTACTAATGGCTGATGTAATATCAAGTCCTGCACGCACTTCATTTCGTATAGAAATAAATATCTCCTCATCCATACGCTCTTCCTCCGCCCATCCCCGTTCCAATCTCATCATTCTCATCAAGCGAATCACTGCAGAGTTTCAATACATCCCGCTGGAATATGGGCGAACATAATAACAAATCTTCCTGGTTTACCTGCTTCCAGGAAGGAACATACGAAAGCATGCTATCGATTCTTATATCCTTACGCGGGAGCGGATTAGCCAGACTGCCTATAAACCGGTTCATAATAAACCTGCTCTTAGCCATGATCCGGTTGAACTCTACGGCGTCCTCTTTCTCCATATGCGCAAACCATGCACCGGTCTTATACATACTGATCAGGTCATCCAGCAGTACCCATAACAGCATGCTGCACTTTCCCATCACCGCATGAAGCCGTTCTTGGGAATGGTTATCCGTGTCAATCACGATGACATCGTACTGACCACAATTTGCAATTAAATCAATTAATATCTCTACATCATCCTCTGTCATTTCCATTAGTTCCTTCAGATGACTGCTCGGTTCGAATACATCACACTTCAGTACATCATGCCTGATCACGTAGGGTGCAAGGGCTATTTCTGATCGTTCTGACCGATCCTGTGAGGACTTGATCTCATACAGCAGCCTGGAAAAGACGGATTCGTGTCCTCCCCTCTGTTCGTGTGGAAATAATGCCAGAGAATTAACGATCTCCAAATTTAAATAGAACACCTTCTTGCCCAGCATCCCAAGCTGTTTCGCCATATTTATTGATGCAGTTGTCTTCCCGCTCCCTCCAAGAGCAGACATAAATCCAATGATCTGGGCGCTACCATTAAATAGACTCATCCGTTCTGCACGCTTTCCCCTGACATGGCCAATCCAGAGATCGATCAGCTGCGGCAGAGGCTGATATTTCGCAGTGATTAGTCCATCTCCATGAAGACTAGGCAAATCTCCCCCTTCACTAAGAACAACCCATGGAACAGTTGACCTTTCCTTAGACAACCAGGATTCAAGCATATGTGCCTCACCTACAATCAGATCAGGTAAGTCCGGGTACTGCAGCAGCGTCTCCATCCGGGTGAATGCCGTAATCTGTACCTTATTCACATACTCGCTTCCGTGTATGTAATGAAGGAGTGGTTCAACGTACCCCGCATCCTGTACAGCCAGTATGATCCTGACCGGTAGCATAGTAAGATAACCCCTTCTTTCGTCAAAACAACGCAAAAAAGCACCGTCCAAGCCGCTGTATGCGGTCATTGAACGGTGCTTCCGTTGTCTTGTTATAATTTTCATAAGAATATCATAGATTACGGCGAACCAGCAAGTGTAATTTTTCGTTCTTCATTTAATTCCCCTCATCCTCTTGCTAAAATAAAAAAATACCTTCATAATGGGAACCTCAGGAACAAACGTTCTTAGAAGAAGTGCTCTATATTACGTCATCCTATATAGTAGCTCCTACAGTCATTATAAACAGCATCTAGCCAGGAGAGTGACAACTTATGATAAGACGAATTTTACCCATTCTGATTGCAGGAATGCTCCTATTATCCGGCTGCAGCAATTCAGGAATCACACCGAATACCGGATCTTCATCAGACCAAACTAACAACGTTACAGAACAGAACAACATTAAGCCATCCACTTCAACATCGAACAAGCAAAAGCACTATGCTACCGATGACCTTAACATCGCCAGAGTCCCGGTCACCCTTGTTAAAGCAGTGGACGGGGACACGATCAGCGTGAAATATAAAGGAAAAACAGAAAAGGTCCGTTTTTTGCTAGTGGACACTCCGGAAACGAGCCATCCCCAACTTGGTGTTCAGCCCTTTGGTCCAGAAGCCAAAGCCTTCACGAAGGATATTGTGGAGAATGCCAAAAAGCTTGAACTCGAATTCGATATTGGACCGAGCCGTGATAAATATTCCCGATTGCTTGCCTATGTATACGCTGACGGGAAAATGGTTCAGGAGCTTCTTCTTGAGCAGGGTCTTGCCCGTGTAGCTTATATCTACCAGCCGAATGTACGGTACGTCGATAAATTCAACGATCTCCAGAAGAACAGCCGCAAGAAGGAACTTGGTATTTGGAGTGTCGAAAACTATGCTCAGGATGACGGCTTTCACCCTGAAGAGCATAAGAACGGAAGCAGCTCAAACGCGAACACCACCTCCAAGAAAGAGACAGATCAACCGAAGAATACTTGCAATATTAAAGGCAACATCAATTCCAAAGGGGAGAAAATATATCATCTTCCCGGGACCCCACACTATGATAAAACCAAGCAGGAGCAGTGGTTCTGCAGCGAAAGCGAAGCCAAGAAAGCCGGTTTCCGTGCCCCGAAGTAATTCATCACAAGAACCGGCGCCGGATTTCCGGTGTCGGTATCATGCATTCATCATCTTTTCCAAACCAGCGATAACGATTCTTCGCTATCCACTTATATATGAAATCCCGGAATACACGAGGCACAATAATAAATCCATACAGCAGCGGCCATGGAAATGGCAAGTGCCGGGCAATCCGCAGAGCAGCTGCAGACTTTGTATAGTATATGCCATTCTCTATAACTACAACCGTCTCAACCAGATCCTCCTGCAGTCCTCCTTGCGATAGCAGCTTCTGTCCAATCCCCGATTGTTGGGAAGCAAACCGAAATACGCCATCCGGGTCCCTCTTTATAATGAACTTGGTAAGTCCCTGGCACATATGACATACCCCGTCAATCAGTACAATAACATGTTTCTCCGGCTGTTCTGAATCTATGCTCATGCCCTTTCCCTCCAATCGTTAGCTTTGTTCTAATATATAAGAAAAAAACGCGGGAGAACTCTCCCGCGCTCTATCGTACTTTCGATTGTTACTCAGCAACTGCGCTGTTCAGCCATCCGCCGTCTTTCATCTGCTGATCGAGATCAACCGAAAACTTCTCCATGCATTTGCAAATGAAATCTTTACGGCACACCGGACAAGGTGTTTTTCCAAGTCGGCTCACATTAGTCATTTTCCATTCCGGAAAACGATTGTAAAACACGCGGCATTCTGTTCCATCAGCTAAACTGATAATGAACTCGTAAAGCCCTTCCTCTACGTTGCTTCCGGCTTTGGTCACGTTGGAAATTTGCGGTCTGTATGACACATGCATCACCCATTTATTTAAATTTCGTCTTAATTACCTTGTACTTTCTAGTACTTAGACATAATAAAGATTTTTAAGGGTGATGTCAACCAAAGAAGACATCGAATATGGAGCCGAGCTGACCGCGTTTCTTCCCTTCCAAAATATCTGGATTAAATACTTCCACATATCCGCAGTTCATACAGGAAACAAACAGGAAGTGATTATGCTGAATATCAAACATTTTGCTGAGTCCAGCGCCAGACATGGACACCTCTTTAGTCTGACATTGATTTCCGCCACATTTCGAGCAAACGAAACGTTCCTCTATCATCTCTTCAATACGCATTTGTGAATTTCCCCTTTCATAACAGATCATACTTAATATATACGGATCACAGGGATTCACGTCGCTAATTGATACATTTTTTTAAGTGACCTCATCACAGTTAATAGGTTATGCCTAGGTTTATGCGTTTTAGACGATGTTTAACTCCACATCGATATTGCCGCGAGTCGCTTTGGAATAAGGACAGAAAGCATGAGCTTTCTTTGCCAGATCCTCTGCTTGACTCCGCTCAATGCCAGGCATGGAAATATTCATCTTCACAGCGAGCTTAAAGCCGTCTGAGCCCTCATCCTTGCCAATCATAACCTGAGAGTGAATTTCCACATCCTTGAGTTCAACGCCTTCTTTACGCGCAATATTGGCCAGGGCACTTTCATAACAAGCCCCATAACCTGCTGCAAAAAGCTGCTCTGGATTTGTTCCCTCACCACCGGGTCCACCCAGTTCCTTCGGCATGCTTAATTGATGTTTCAAAATTCCATCGGATGATTCGACCGAACCTGTCCGGCCTCCGGTTACTTTCACATCGGCTGTATATAAGGGTTTCATCTTCGATCATCTCCTATTTTCAATTTTATTCCTCAGTAATCAGTTAAACTTGTGGGAGGAAATGAATCGAAATCAATACATATTAATGAGATGCAGAATGGGTATACAACAAAAAAACACTTCCTGCTTATGGAAGCAAGAAGTGTTTCTGAAATTCAGGATGCGGTAGAGAGGACTCGAACCTCCACGGGTATACACCCACTACCCCCTCAAGATAGCGTGTCTGCCATTCCACCACTACCGCATATATAAGGGAACGTTCTTCAAGAGAACATTACTTATTATATAGCTCACTTGCTAAGAAGTAAAGTGGAATTTTTAAACATGATGCAACTTAAATGGTGAATAGATTACCCGCTTGCATTAATCAATCAAACCTTTTTCTCTAAGCTTTCTGTATTCAATAAATTCTAAATATTCTTTAATAAATTGCTTCTCAGGTTCCCTCAGACTTGTGTTTTGAAGCTGTATCTCGATCTTGTAATTGTCTGTTTCATAACCTTCCCTAGCTTCCATCACACCCCATACAGGATCCCCTTTACCCACAATAAGCCAATCCAGGCTAACCTCAAAATAAGCTGCAATTTCAATTAATTTATTGGTGCTTGGTGTTGTCTTCCCTCTTTTCCAATCACCAAAATTCCCTGTGCTGATCCTAAGGTTTTCACAAAAAGCTTTCTTCGTCATACCCCGGCTTTCAATGAGATGTCCGATTCGTTGGTAAATAGACTGCATGAAATAACCGCCTTCCACAGATCCCGCTAGAAAATAATTACTTATTTCCGCCGCATTTCTCTTGATTAATGACTTATATAAGTTTATGATGGGAGGAATCATATCAAAATTATACCATTTTTATTGAGTTGGTGTCTCAAAACTAAAGACTTTATTAAAGGAGGAACGAGTGTATTGCCTGACACACCATCCACACCCTGGTGCCAAGCTGTCCATTCCTTAGACATGGGACTGATGATTATCTGTCCGAATGGTAAGATACAGCATATTAACGATTCTCTTAGGCATATGCTTGTGAAATATGGGGGTCCTCCTGATATCGAATGGAAAGGGATCTCTTTTTTCGAAATACCCCCCTCCTTATTCGGAAGAACTTTATTCGGGGATTTTTTTCAAACATCCTTTTTGCCTTCAATTCGGGATGTCTTGATGGGTAATAACCAACACTATACCGTTGAGTACCCTATTGATTGGATCGGTAAGACTACTTGGGTATTAAGCGAAGCTCATCCTTTTAACACCAGTAATGATCATACCACACAAGGAATCGTTATATCGTTTACCGATATCACACGATACATACAGCGGATCAACCGGCTTGAACGGGCCCTGGCACATGATCATTCTTTGCAAGAGCTTATTCCTATCTGTGCAGTATGCAAACATGTCCGGACTGCGGAAGAATGGGAACCGGTAGAAAGCTATCTGGAAAGCCGCATGACCATTGAATTTACACATGATATTTGTCCTGCTTGTATTCGCCAGCTTTATCCCAAATACTCGTCTATTCTAGATAACCCGCAAACTTCCTCTAACAACAGTAAATAAAGATGAAACAGCCTTAGCCCGTATATCCATACTCGATCTAAGGCTGTTTATTTATCAGTGTCTATGTTTCTCTATTATATTAATGCTTACTTCGTCACGAAACGAAGCAATGAACTAATTAATGAAGGAATAAGTGAGACATGCCCCTCTCCCTCTATCTCTTGCATAACCGAACGTATTCTTTGGCTGCCTGCTGTGAGAATACGATACAACTCCCACGCATCTTGTACCATAGAAGGTTTTTCTTCACTTCCTATCGCCATAAATAACTCCGGATATATTTCAAGCTGCTCCATTTGTTCTTTCCGTTCATTCCACTTCTTATGGAGGTGGTAATTTCCCCACCAGATTGATGGGCTTGCCGCAATATAACGTTGAAAGACCTCTGGACGGGTGAACAAAGTATATAATGCAAAAAATCCTCCCAGTGAATGTCCGAACAAGGCCTGTTTTGAACGATCTATGAAGCAATGGTTTTCAACAACCGGCTTCAATTCTTCTTCAATAAACGCAAGAAAATCATCAGCTCCACCCGTTTCTGGCCAAGTGAATCCATCTGGACGAGCTGGTAATTCTGTATTGTCTGCATATACCGTATAGTCATAGAATCGTTCCTTCGTAACAATAGGCTCCTTTGATTCGTAACCGATTCCGACAATCACTGCAGGAGATATTCCATGAGGACGGCGGGATTGCAGTCGTATGGACTCGGCCAGTGTTCCAAATGAAGCATTTGCATCCAATGTATATAAGACCGGATACCCCGCTTCAGGAGGTTCTCCAACCGGTTCAACTATAGAGATCTGATAGGTACGACCTGTATTTTGAGATTGCATATTCCATATGAAGGTTCCTGGAATGCTAAACCTTTGGTTGCTTTCGTCAACTTCATCGATGGATGAAGAATGGTCATTAAATAACCATTTTAACGCCTCAGGAAATTGTCTCACCATAAAGACATCATCATGTGTTCCCTCGGGAATCCAGGTCATCTGAAGGGAGCCTTCCGGAAATCCTTTTTCAATAAACAGACGCACAGCTTCTTGTGTATATGGCACCATATTCTTCTGCTTATTTTGCTTATAGATACCTTCACACAGCCCAGCAGACATATATATCCGTAATTCTTTGCTCAGTCCCTCTTCTTTACGAATATAATCCATGAGCCCTTCATACCAGAAGGAAGCAGATAACAGGCCTAATCGGCCAAATACATCCGGCCGCCAATAACCCGCGAACAATGATATTAATCCGCCGAATGATCCACCGATCATCGCTGTATACCCGGCTTCTTTTCTAGTGCGGAAGTGCTCGTCTATATGAGGTTTGAGTATATTGGTGATTTCATTCACATACTCTTTACCCCTGCCGCCGAAAGGAGGTTTATTCGGTGTAAGTGATTCAGCCGGCCATGGGGTGTATTCATCATTCCGGATATCTGTACCGATACCAACTAGAATCAGTTCCTGAAGCTCGCCTTTTGCAAACAGATGCTCTAAATAGTTGGAGCACTCTGTAAATAGAAAACCACCATCCTGAACATAGGCAACAGGGTAGTGCTGCTCTGAACTCTCATAAGAAGGCGGTAAATATACGACAACCTCTCTCTGTCCCACAGTTAGATTATGAAAGCGATTCATAACTCTCCTCCAGGTCTATGCTTTCGTTCGAATTAACAGAAAAATAAAATAAGGCACACCAATAATGGATATCACAATACCAACTGCCAGCTCCGCCGGCGCAAATATGGTTTTGCCAATAAAATCGCCGATCATGACCATGGCCATTCCCGTAATTCCACTTACCGGGATGATATGTTTATGCCGAAGCCCCACCAATTGCTTTGCCAAGTGAGGGGCGATCAAGCCCACAAACCCAATGCTGCCGGATACAGCTACACTTGCGCTAACTAATCCGATGCTGCACAGTAAAAAGATATTCTTTTCCCGTTCGATAGATACACCAACCCCTTTAGCACTTGCTTCACTCAACTGAAACAGGTCAAGAACACGTGCCCGGATCCAGATGATGATCGGCAGAATCAAAATCCAGGGAAGCATGGTGATAACAAATTTCCAGATAGCGCTATGGAGACTTCCGGCCAGCCACACAGCAGCCATCTCGTAATCCCTCGGGTTCATTTTAAGTGAAATATACATCGTCAACGCACCGAAGCCCGAAGCAATGGCTATGCCAACCAGTATTAGCCGCTGCGGGTCCAGACTGCCGTTCTCTCTAGCAAACATATAGATGAATGTTGTAGCAGCTAATCCCCCTGCAAGACCGAACATGGGCATCATCATTACTCCAAGCCAGCCTGTTACCGACATATTTCCTTGAAAAAGAAACATGAAGAGAACTACTGCTAGACCAGCACCTGCATTAATGCCTAAAATTCCAGGATCTGCGAGACCATTCCTTGTCACTCCCTGAATCACAGCCCCTGCGATTCCCAAAGATAAGCCCACCAAAGCTCCAAGAACAATACGGGGAAGGCGGAAATCGAACACAACAAGCACATGCTCCGGCTCAGGATTCACTCTTAATAATGTACGGAACACGTCTGTAACAGACATATCAAAGGTGCCATTGGTCAGACTGAGATAAAATGCAATCACTACAATAAGGATGCCGGCTGAAAGAACTGCTGCCAGTCGTACAGGGGAGGATTTAGGCATGTCGCTCTCCTCCTCTGGTCTTGATCAAATATAAAAAGAATGGAACCCCGATTAAAGCCGTCACGACACCTACAGGCGTTTCAAAAGGATAATTGATAAACCGTGACAGGATATCGCATAAAGCCAAAAATAATCCGCCTAGTGCCCCGGAAACAGGAATTACCCAGCGATAATCGGAGCCGGATAGAAACCGTACAATATGAGGCACGATCAAGCCGACAAAAGCAATCTTTCCTGCGAGCGCTACAGATATACCGGTAAGAATCACGACAGCAAGCATGGCAAGTGCTTTTATAATCCAAGTACGCAACCCCAGTCCTGTCGCGATCTCTTCCCCTAATGAGAGAATAGATATCGATTTGGATAACCCGATGGCCAGAATCAAGCCTACAACGGCAAAAGGAATGCTAAGTTTAATCAACTCCGGGTCCATTTGATGAAGCCTGGCATTATACCAAAAGCTGATATTTTGGGAAACTTGAAAGTAGGTTGCGATCGCCTCAGCCATTCCGCTTAGAAATGTACCGATAATTGTACCGAGTATCGCCAGTCGAACCGGAGATAGTCCATGCGGGATGATCCATGCCAGACCGAACACTATAGAAGTGCCCACAGCAGATCCTATCAAAGAACTGAAAATATACCAGTTCGAATCAGCAGACGGGATAAACACCATAAACAGTGTAACTGCAAAAACAGATCCATCCGACACTCCCATGATTGCAGGAGACGCCAAATAATTCCTTGTCATTCCCTGCATTAATGCTCCAGATATGGCAAGAAAAGCGCCGATAAGCATTGCCCCTGCAACCCTCGGTAATCTGGACGTCAAAATAATCTGATGGTCTACACTATCCTCATCAAATGCAAATAAAGCGTCCCATATGACATGGGCGGTAATATTTTTAGCTCCAAACGAAATGGAAGCTATGATAAGAAGAATAACCGCTACCGGAGTGATCGCGAGGATCACCGCCGGAAGCGAACTTTTGAAACGCATATGCAACACGCCTTATACTGATCTATTTGGTAAGATGACTGATCGCTTCCTTCAAAAACTGAATTTTGCTGTAGGCCGTACCGCCCTGAGCCAATGGATCAACAACATTAACAAAGGCATGTCCATTCTTAAATGCAGTAATATTCTTCATGATAGGATCATTCTCAAATTCCTCCAGCGCATTTGGAGTATCTCTATTCTCATCTGGAGAGAACTGAATGAACAAGTAATTCGGATTCATCTCTGCAAGCATCTCTTTCGATACTAACTCCTGAGCCTTCGCCGCCTTCACTTCAGCAGGAACGGCGATCCCAAGATCCTCGTACAATATCGGATTGAAAAACACAGTTTCCGGATAAATGTACAATTCTCCTTCCCGAATTCGAAGCGCAACAACTTTCTTATCCTTTAATGAATCCCCAATCTGGGATTTAGCCGTTGTCAGATCCGCCTTATATTTAGCGATTTCCTGCTCTGCCTGTTCTTGCTTTCCGCTTAATTCCCCCAGCAATCTTAAGTTGCTCTCCCAGTTCGTCGAGATGTGTGAATAAGGAATGGTTGTAGCAATTTTGCTTAGCTTCTCAATCACCTCTGGTTTAAACTTAGAAGAACCCAGGATCACATCAGGCTTCAATGACAGAATCGTTTCAAAATTCGGCTCCATCTTCTCACCAATCGATTGAGCATTTTTGGTTATGCTTTCGAACAGGGGAGGAAACTTTCCTGAGAAACTAATCGCCCCTACAGGATTAACTTCCAGTACGATAGCATCCTCCATCGCTTCAACAGCACCCACGATCACAATTCGATCCGTATTTGCTGGAAGTGTATATTCTTGGTCCAGATATTTCACTACTTTGGTATCTGCTGAGGAATCACTCTTATTCGTATTTGGAGCTGATTCATTATTAACGGACTGCTCATTCCCCTGCTTCTCTCCACCGCAAGCCGACAAAATCATAGCCATGACAACCATGATTCCCAGTAACAACTTCATTCTTTTCATTTCTTTCTGTTCCCCCTTCAGCCAGTCTCTATATAATTGATAATGATTATCATTATTAATTATAGTACGAGATAATCACCCATTACACCATGAACAATCACCGGATCTTTCATGGACGATTCCCGGAAAATATCCGGCACGACTCTTCCATCATATATTCCAGTGCAATCGGAGAATATTCTCTCCATGGATAAGAGGATAATAGATGAAGCTTCCCTTCCCGCACGGCAGGGATTAACATCCAATCTGGTGTAGATTGAAGTCTTCGCCAATATTCCAGTGTCTCTGAATCCTGCCGAACCAGAAGGACTATATTGTCAGTATCGATTTGCTGGATCTTCTCTACAGATAATGAAACATCATCTCCAGGGTGCTCAAGCATTTTCGGGGAACTAAATTGTAAATAATCGAACAGGACTTCACTCATACCGGGACTTCGATGTAATTCTAATTGATGATGATAAAGTCGTACCGCTAATAATGTACGTCCGTTTGCTGTTTCCGCATTAGTGCGGCAGAAAGCCAGGCGTCTTGCATGAAAGGATTCAATCCATTGTTCCGCTTCTTGATTTCGGTTAAGCAGATGAGCTAACCAGCGAAGTTGCTTTTGCCACCCCTCGGAATCCGGCGGCAGTTCATAAAGCGGAGCTATTTGCTGCAATCGCTCTTTTTCCCAATTTTCTAAGCCCTGTGCAGAAATGATTAATTCAGGCTCCGATGACTGAAGTTTTTCCAAATTAGCTATTTTATTGTGATTCACACGGTACGCATCCAGATGGATCGGTATATCGGGTCCAAGAGTATGGTAGTAATACCGTGACCATTTAGGATGAAGCGGGGCTGCATATGGGATAACGTTAAGCGGCATAAGAAATCCGAGTAGAGAGGTTGAACCATAGATGGCGATCCTATTCTTTTTCTTTTTTATGTAGGCTGAAGGAGATACACCGAATGTCTTCTTAAATTTCCGGCTGAAATAGAATTCATCTTTATATCCGACCATGTGAGCAACATCTTTTAGAATCCGGCTTGAGCCAAGCATGAGTTGTTTTGCCCTGCTCATTCTCACTTGCGCTAAGTACTCCATTACGCTTTGACCATATGTTTTTTTGAAAATATCCCCGAAATATTTAGGACTCACTTCTGCAATCCTTGCAAGCTGATCGATAGATAGTTCTTCATTATAATGAGTATCCATATATTCTTTCGCTTGTTCTAACCCCTGCTTCTTTTCTCCCTTCGATTTTGAAGAACTTACCGATAATATCTCAATTAGCAGTTCATGGAACTCCGCCTGAGCTCTCCACTTCTTAAAATCATCATCGCTTTGAAAATGATCATATATAACCCGACAGGTCAGGTTCAGTCGATCTGGTGAACTTAAGGTGAAATGATCCTCATCCCATAGCAGTTCGTCAGCACTAACCTCTTCTAATTGGCTTCTGTGGCCCTGCTCTGATTCCTTATATATCCCAAAATAAAAAACAACAGCCATTACCGGATTCTCATCATTCCCTTTGATTCCAAAGGTGGTATGCGCCGGACAAAAATAAACCGTGTCCCTGCTCATCCGTGTTTCTTGAACCCCCCTTCTGAGCGAAGCTTTTCCCTTGTGCAGAATCATCAATGCTGGCTGTAATGTTAGCTGTTGCTGTTGTTCCTCATTCGTGCCTTCTAATGTCAATATTTCTATATTCCACAGTTTTATTGTCAAAGAACTACATTTGTGTGAATGTTCTATGCCTTTAGCATTCTTCACTCTTTTCGATGTCAAAACAAATACCGCCTTTATATGAGAATGGTTATCATTATCATATAAATAGCATATCCTGTCCGCTCTGTCTAGAAAGATAAGCTCCTCTAACTAACTTCTATCCATGAATATTTACTTAAACAGCATCGAACAGCAAACAGCCATAGCCTGGATTTTATTCCGGCTACGGCTGTTTATAATTATTTAAGTCCCATACAACAAGCAACTAAGTGAATTTCTATATTGATTTGTTATGAGAAGCAAAAGCTTTAGCTGCGACGCTGCCGAGCTCTAGCTTGACCGCCTTTACGGCCTGCTTCCTCGCGGCTCATCTTACCATCATTATCGGAGTTGTTACGTGCTTCTCCGCCTTTTTGACCAATTTCCTGGTAAAACTCCTTATCGTGAGAGTTCGAAGTTGCCTCTCCGCCTTTTTGGCCGATTTCCTGATAGAAATCCTTATCATGAGACTCCGAAGTTGCATCTCCACCTTTACGGCCAATTTCCTGATAAAACTCTTTGTCATGGTTCTTTGCAGTTGCTTCTCCACCTAATCGTCCTGCTTCTTCGCGGCTCATCTTACCATCGTTATTTCTAGCCATCTTGAATCACTCCTTATAGGTATTTTTGAAGTTGCTCGTCCACGATATTGTATTAACCGTTATGCTCATTCTGAAACAAGTGCTTCAATTTTTAATAAAATTTTGCTTTAAATAAAGCGATAATTATCACCTTATTTCAGCGTAAAAATGCAAAAAAAAAAGCCCCTGCAAATGCAGGGACTTTTTCTAATATGCGGTAGAGAGGACTCGAACCTCCACGGGTATACACCCACTACCCCCTCAAGATAGCGTGTCTGCCATTCCACCACTACCGCATAATAAAAGGGACTAACTTATAAAAAAAACTGGTGAGCCATGAAGGACTCGAACCTTCGACACCCTGATTAAAAGTCAGGTGCTCTACCAACTGAGCTAATGGCTCTCGATGACAATCAAAGCTGCTGCCTTAGACTGAAACTGAATGCTCCGACGAACCTTTGGGGTTCTCATCCCCTGAAGCAATAAAGTAAGTGGTGACCCGTAGGGGATACTCTCTCTTCGTTCGAGACTGCGAAGTATTCCTCACGATGTCTATGCTCCGACGAACCTTTGGGGTTCTCATCCCGGAAGCAATAAAGTAAGTGGTGACCCGTAGGGGATACTCTCTCTTCGTTCGAGACTGCGAAGTATTCCTCACGATGTCTATGCTCCGACGAACCTTTGGGGTTCTCATCCCGGAAGCAATAAAGTAAGTGGTGACCCGTAGGGGATTCGAACCCCTGTTACCTCCGTGAAAGGGAGGTGTCTTAACCCCTTGACCAACGGGCCTTATTAATCAATGTCTCCGTGACGACAAGAATGAGTATAGCATAAAAGCAAATCTGATGACAAGCTTTTTTTCGAAAAAAATCGCAGTAAAATTATGCTTGTTTTCTGCCCTCTTCGGAGGTCTCATATCCCTTCGCAGACATAACAGAACATGCTCCCGTCCGCTTATACAACGGGAGCACGGAGAGAGAGGGATACTCTCCCTTCGGTCGAGACTCCGATGCTGTTCCTAACGATGCTTATGCTTCGACGAACCCTCTTCTGAGGGTTCTCATCCCTTTGCACAAAAAACAACCTGCCGAAGTCCGGCAGGTTGTTTAATCGACGTTTAATCTAAACGGAGAGAGAGGGATTCGAACCCTCGCACCGCTTACGCAGTCTAACCCCTTAGCAGAGGGTCCCCTTATAGCCACTTGGGTATCTCTCCAAAAAAAAGAAATGGCTCCCCGAACAGGACTCGAACCTGTGACAACTCGATTAACAGTCGAGTGCTCTACCAACTGAGCTATCAGGGAACGTTGGATAATAACTGAATATTAATTTATCATGATTTTAGCTATCAGTCAAGCATTAGGAGACGTAAACTTCCACTACACCGACCACACCGATACCATGCAGGATCCATCTTCCGTTTACGTTTATATTCCATCCCGCAATCCACACAACGAAGCATGTAGCGATATGGCTCAGGCTTACGTCTTTTTTCTGCCGGTTTCACAATCGCTTTACAGAAGCGGCTGCCCCCAACGGCTTGGAGAAGCTGTTTGAAATCCGAGTCTCTGTGCTTATATCCCCGTCCAGCCAGATGAAGATGATAATGGCAGAGCTCATGCTTGATAATCCTCTCTACCTCTTCCTTTCCATGGATCTCAAGCTGATGAGGATTAATCTCTATATTATGGCTTTTCATAAAATACCGCCCTCCCGTGGAGGAAAGTCTGCGGTTAAACGTGGCACGGTGTCTGAACGGAACGCGGAAACTGCGGATTGATATTTCCTCAACCCAAGCCTGCAGCTCCTCATTGCTCATTTCATGCATAATCTGTCCTCTTCTTTCTTTTTCTTATCTCATTTTCTCATCAAACATATCCAAACGCCAAGGAAGATACTTGAATTTTAGCTTCCTTCTAAGCTACACTCAAATAAGAATAATGCAAATGAACGGCTTACATCAACCGGTTCAATGAAATGATCAACAATTGAAGCAGCACAATATGGAGGGAGAACTTACAATCATGCCGAATATGCGTTACGTAATTTTACAACGAAGCGATAAGCTGCAATACATAGAAATGCCTGCAGATTATGCTTACCAACTAAGTGCACTTAATCTTCGTCTTAATAAGGAAATCAGCAAGCTTACGGTACAGGACAAGCCGGAGCTGCCGCTTGCTGTGGCGGAATGTGATAACCTGGATTTGCTTCAGGAAACGTCTCACACCATAAGCGGTCTGGACTACATTAATGAACTGGAGCGAAACTTCTCGTCTCTGAATGAATCAAATTATCCACTCATCTCCCTGCTCACGGAAATTCGCGCTCTTCAAGCGCAACTGGAACAGTGGTATGAAGAAGAAGCCGTATAAAAATAAATAGACCTGCACGCTTTGGGCGTTTTCCCCATATGCTATCCTTACATACGGATCGCAAGAGGAGGAGATACCCTTGCCGCAATGGCTCTGCAATCAATTGACACGTGCTTTTCGCAAAAAGGACAGACGCCAGATCAAACTGCTGAACGAATGCTGGTTCTTTTACAGGAGCTCCCCGGGTGAAAATCCGGATACCTAAATAAGAATGCATAATGAAATCCATAATAGGTAAAAGAACAAGTCCCACCGAACTGCACTCCAAGGTTAGATGCACTCTAACCGTTGGTAGTGCAGTTTTTTCATAAAAATAGCCCACATTTCATACCCGCTCATCTGGAGCAAGGCACAAAACATCGGCTATATACCGTTTATCCGAACCGTTAGCTATTGTTTCTCAGATACCGAATCAATATCCAAAGGAGCCACAAACCACCGGTACAAATGGTCAGAATAAAATCCAGCATAAGTCCGAAACAACCACGTTTATTATTTCCGCTGCTCATCGTCTTTTCTCCTTTCGGTAAACCTAACTAACTATCTAAAATATATTTCACCATCTACAAAGCGATCCTCACATCCAGATCCTGCCGCTCATTTTGATCCCGGTACCATACCGAACTCACTTCTGATAAAGCAAAAAACCTTCCGAAGTGCACATATTCCCTGAAGCAGCAAAAAAGCCCCGATCCTTTACTGGATCGGGGCTTCCTATTTTATTGGTCTTTAGGCTTACGCATCGTCAAGCCTACGCGGCCTTTTTTCAGATCAACGTTCAGTACCCATACCGTCACATTATCACCGACGGACACAACATCCATTGGATGCTTCACATAGCCATCGCTAAGCTGGGAGATATGAACAAGACCGTCACTCTTAATGCCGATATCTACGAAAGCACCAAAGTCGATTACATTCCGAACCGTTCCCTGAAGCTCCATGCCTGGCATCAGGTCTTCAATTTTCAGCACATCGGTACGGAAAATTGGAAGCGGCAGCTCTTCCCGAGGGTCACGTCCCGGGCGCTGAAGACTGTCCAGAATGTCCCGCAGCGTCGGCACACCGACGTCCAGCTTAACAGCCAGCGCTTCTGGTGCCTGACTGTCCAGCAGCTCGGATAACTCCTTCGTGCCAACTTTATCAGAGTTTACGTTCAGTTCTTTGAACAGACGGTCTACGACCGGGTAGGATTCCGGGTGAATTGGTGTATTGTCCAGCGTGTTCTCGCCATCTGAAATGCGCATAAACCCAACACACTGCTCAAAGGTCTTCGCTCCGAGGCGAGGTACCTTTTGCAATTGTTTACGGCTAATGAACTTGCCGTTTTCTTCACGGTACTTCACAATGTTCTTTGCAATCGTAGCATTAATACCTGCCACGTAAGAGAGAAGCGGTGAAGCTGTATTCACATCAACGCCGACATGGTTAACCGCCGATTCGACAACTGCTTTCAGGCTTTCCTCCAGATGCTTCTGTGATACATCGTGCTGGTACTGGCCTACTCCGATCGATTTCGGGTCAATCTTCACCAGCTCAGCAAGAGGGTCTTGTACACGGCGTGCAATGGAAGCAGCGCTTCGTTCCGCTACATCGAGATCCGGGAACTCTTCCTGAGCCAGCTTAGAGGCTGAATACACACTTGCTCCCGCCTCATTTACGATTAAATACGCTAGCTCAGGGTCACCGATTTCGGAAATCACCTCTGCCACGAACTGCTCCGTTTCCCGGGAAGCTGTACCGTTACCGATGACGATCAGCTGAATTCCGTATTTCGAAATCAGTTCTTTGAATTTAGCAGCGGCTTCTTTTTTCTTGTTGTTTGGAGGCGTAGGATACGTTACAGCCACTTCAAGCAGCTTACCTGTATCATCCACAACGGCAAGCTTGCATCCCGTACGATATGCCGGGTCAACGCCGAGAACACAGCGACCTTTTACTGGCGGCTGAAGCAGCAAGCTGCGTAAATTTCCTGCAAAAATAGAAATCGCCTGATTCTCACCCTTCTCTGTCAGTTCACCTCGAACTTCCCGTTCAATGGAAGGCGCAATCAATCGTTTGTAAGCATCCTCGATCACTGTATTCAATAGTTCCGTTACAACCGATGTCCCTTTCAGAACCTGCTTTCCGATATAACTATGAATCGAATCAGACGGAACGTCCAGGCCAACTTTGAGGATGTTTTCCCGTTCCCCGCGATTAATCGCCAGAATGCGGTGCGGCGGCATTTTCTTGGCTAATTCCCTGTACTCATAATAATTCTCATATACGGATTCTGCCTCTTTATCCTTGGCTTCAGAGGTTAGAATACCGTGATCCAGGCTGTAACGGCGAACCCAGGAACGAACAGCTGCATCATCTGCAATATTCTCCGCCAGAATATCCATAGCACCCTGAAGCGCTTCTTCCGCAGATGCTACTCCTTTTTCCTCACTCACATATTTTTCAGCTTCCACAAGCGCATTTCCATCCTTAGGTTGATCCCAGATCCAGGCTGCCAGCGGTTCAAGGCCCTTTTCCTTAGCAACGCTTGCCCGAGTCTTCCGCTTCTGCTTGTATGGCCGGTACAAATCCTCTACCTCTTGAAGTTTTACAGCTTGATTAATTGACGCTCTAAGTTCATCTGTCAATTTACCTTGCTCATCTATAATCCGGATGACTTCCCGTTTGCGAACCTCTAGGTTACGCAAATAATTGGAGCGCTCCTCAATATCACGAAGACGGTTCTCATCCAGCTCTCCTGTCATCTCCTTGCGGTAGCGCGCAATAAACGGTATCGTATTTCCTTCATCCAGCAGATCAACGGTTGTGCGGACCTGCTTGACTGACAACTGAAGCTCCTTGGCGATTTGTTTGACGATCCTTTCATGCTCTTCTTTACGGATCTGCTCCTCATTCACTTCCACGACAGCTTCTAATTCAGACAATATTTATCCCTCTCTCTTAAAAAAACTATATTCCCATTATCCCAAATCTTCGGCATTATTTCCAGCTTGCCCAGCAATCATCGAAACATCCTATATTCTTGTCCGGACGGGATTCCCTATTGACCTGCAAGCTGCGGAACATCAACAATCACTATTTACAAATTATACAGCTTAATTCTAATATGTTTTGTTGCAAAATACACATAAACAGCAAATAACCCGCCGATATGCTCTCGGCGGGCTATCACTTGCACCCTAAATGGGCGGCTATATTGATCGTTAACTCACTTAAAAATCAATCAAACCCAAACTGATTTGCAGAGAATCATCTACCTTATTCATCGTTTCATCGTCCAGATGGGTAATCTTGTCGGTTAATCGCTGCTTATCAATCGTTCGGATCTGCTCCAGTAATATCACGGAATCCCGGTCAAATCCATGGGACGCCGCATCAATTTCCACATGAGTCGGAAGCTTGGCTTTCTGGATTTGAGCGGTAATGGCCGCAACAATTACTGTTGGACTGAACCGGTTGCCGATATCGTTCTGAATGACGAGGACCGGCCTTACACCGCCCTGTTCAGAACCGACAACGGGTGAAAGATCCGCAAAAAATACGTCGCCGCGTTTTACGATCACTGTCTACACCCCGCTTACCAAGCGGTCCAGAGTGCTGTCTGCATCTTCCTCCGCGTGAAACGCTTCAGATGCCATTGTCAGGTTGATCTTAGCCATTTCCATATAACCCCGCTGCATGGATTCGCGAATGTAACGCTTCTTGCGTTCATTCAGATATAGCTTCATGGCCTGCCTGATAAGCTCACTACGGTTGGAATTTTCCAGCTGAGCGATCCCGTCCACTTCCTGCAAAAGATGATCCGGTAAACTGATCATGATTCGTTTGGTGTTCTGCATGTTGGCCACCTTCTAATACACCCCCACAACCTTCTTGCCCTGTGCACCAGTATTGCTTTATTCAAGGAAAATTATACAAAAGAATATATATGCCACAGATATATTGAGTATGCTGCATCTCATTATAAACTACATCCGGCACGTTCGTACAGACTAACTGTTATATTCTTAATTCGGGAAAGCCTGTACATATTCCTTCTCCTTTAAATAAAATAAATACGGTCGCCCAGTAAAAAAAGCAGTATTACAAAAGGGGATTTACAATCTTAACAGGCATACCTGCGCGCATATAAACCCGCGGTACGCGGTGAGCAATCATGCAGAGTAATTCATAAGGGATGGTGCCCAGCATGGAAGCCAGCTCATCTGCCGTTATACACGAATCAGATTGCTGACCGATGAGTACAACCTCTTCACCGGCTTTAATTTGTTCCGCCTCTTCGGCGAAAGATTTTAATGATATCATGCACTGGTCCATACAAATATTTCCGACAACAGGAACACGACGGCCGCGTATCAGCACTTCCGCTTTACCGCTCAGCATACGGGAATAACCATCAGCATAACCAACAGGAAGGGTTCCTATCACTTCTTCCTCTTCGGTTACATACTTACTGCCATAGCTGATGCCGTAGTTTGGCGGCAGTTTTTTGACGTAGACCATCTGCGTCTTAAGCGTCATGACCGGGCTCAAATTCACCGCTGATCGATTCACCTCACCTGGGTACAATCCATACATTGCGATGCCGAGTCGCACCATATTGTATGATAGATCAGGAGTATCGATGGCAGCAGCACTATTACCCGTATGTATAATCGGGAGGGTGTAACCTAAATCCCGAAGCGCGTCCGCCACGCTTTTAAAGCGCCGATACTGCTCAAGTGTGTAGCTTTTATCCTCTTCATCCGCTCTTGCAAAATGAGTAAACATACCTTCAACGAAAACTTGCGGAAGGGAGAAAGCCTCTTCTATGAAAGATATGGCATTCTCTCCAGGCAAAAGACCTAATCGGCCCATGCCACTGTCGATTTTGATGTGTACCTTCAGCTGCTTTTCTCCTGCTTCCGGCAGTGCCCTAATCGCTTCGAGTACCTCCGGAGTAAACAAGGTTACGGTGACATCATGCTTCCATGCCATTTCAATCCCTTCTGGCGGCGTGTAGCCCAGTACAAGAATCGGCAGCATGATCCCTGCTTTGCGAAGCTCCAGCGCTTCATCCAAAAAGGCAACGCTTAAGTAGTCCGCACCCAGTTCTTCCATCTCCCGTGCAACCTCTACCGCACCATGTCCGTATGCATTTGCTTTGACACAGGCTAGCAGCTTCATCTGTTCCGGAAGTGAATTCCGGATGCTGTTATAATTCGCACGAAGATGATCCAGATTAATCTCCGCTTGAGTAGGTCGATATGTCATTTGCAATTCCAGTCACCTTCTTACCATTTTGAAAAAACTCAGGATTGAACCAACTTCATAATATATTATTGAATTATTCAGTTGATTCCTACAATAGATTAATGGTAATGTTCCTTACGGCAACTGTCAAACCAACCGATAAGCCAGTTTTACACACTAGGCTTCACCTGCCTTGACGGATAAGCAAATTTCATAACTACCACTTGAAATATAAGGAATATTTTTTCAGGAAAAATATCTTCCTTATATTTTTTAAAGAAAGAGGCGAATGGCCTTCACTGTAGAGAATCCCCCCTCTACAATGCCCGGTATCCGCCTTCCTCCTTTTATTTACCCGATTGTCCCTGTATGGAAGCAGCGATTTCCACCATTTCCGGAGTTGGGAGGTTTGCACTCGTAATTCGGAACTCTACCCCGTCTGACATCCAGGTCAGTGTTTTTTGCTCAGAATCTGACTGACCCCCTGTCATGAGTCCCATCGTAAACCCTAAATCCACTACACTTCCTGGAACGAGCGACACAGCGCGGTCCTGTGGACGGGATTCCATAATTGTATACTGGTACACCCCGTCATATCGAAGAACAACCGTATAGTCTTTACTGTCAGCCATCTCCTGCACACTCTTCCGCATCACTCCAGCCGGCGTATAATCCGGTTCGATAATGCCAAAGGCTCCAAGCTGCTGGTTTACAACAGGCTCTGCGTCAGTAACCCCGGCTTCACCAGTTCCATCTTTAGAAGCAACAGGCATGCCGCTTCCTTCAATTCCACCCATCGTGTCTTTTGCTTCCGGATTCATAGCACTCAGATTACGGTTCGTATCGAAAGAATCTTTAGTCAGATTCGTATCGAAGGTGAAGGAGTTGAATTTCACATCAACAACCACTTTAGCCTCCGAGTCCGTTACCTGAACCTGCTTCGGTGAGTAGTTATCCTTAGCCAGCCAGATCTTTTGACGAACCAGTGCATGGCTATGATAATTCGCTGCAACATCAAATACATAGCTGTCTTTGTCTTCTGCAAACTGACGTGTGTTATCTCCTAAAATACTGCCAAGCATTGTCTGGTACAGATATACCTGTCCCTGATTCTCCGGCCAATCGCTTTTGAACCGGAAGCTCTTGTTAAGGCTTGGCGTTAGAACAAACACACCATCATCATTACGAAGTACAATTTGTGTTATATCCTTCTGTCCGTTCGTCAAGCTGATTCGGTAGTAAGACGGAGCCTGGTACCATACCTCTACCTGATACTGCTGAGGAGTTGACCCTGTATGTATGGTCATCACTCCTGCACCCTGATAAGCTCCTTTGGCACTTTCCAGCTTATCTGCCACCTTGCCCAGATCTTTAATGACTCCAGCAGCATCCTTCTTCCCACAACCCGATAACACTAGAGTAAAGCTTAAAACAGCAGCGAGCAGCACCCATGAAATCCGGCGCATATCATCATCCCCTTCAGTACATGTTTTGAATTGATTGATACATGTCTATGAGGGACTTGTTCACATTATGCAGACGGGCATGACAAGCCGGAAGTTGTCTCAACAAAAAAAGCCTCGCATCAAGGATGCGAAGCTATTACTCATCTATATCACTGACGAGGCTGTGTTTTCCACCGTGGTCCCGTACCCAAACACCGTTTCGTCCACTTGGTCTGAAGCTGGAAGCCTTCTAGATACAGGATCCAGTCTCCAATACACGCTGACCAGGAAGATTGCAATTCCACACCATAAAATAACCCCGTTCCCACCAATCCATAAACCAAGAGCACCGCCAATCAAGCTTCCTGCAGGTGATGCAATACCGCTCAAGCCTGTAGCAGCAGCGAATACAGAACCAAGGTTTTTGGCTGGAACCCCCTTTTGAATTACGGTATTAATAATTACATTCGTAATGCCCCCCGGGACCCAGGAAAGTCCATAGACAAGTATTGTAAGCCAAGGCCACGGTATGAATACACAAACGCCCCAGGCAATTCCACAGATCATAAATGCCCCAGAATACAGTGCACCTAGACTAATCCGCTCGAGTTTCAAGTAAGGAGCAGCCACAGCTCCCACTAAACTTCCGAGTGCCTGCGCCATCAGCAGTAAGCCATAAATACCGGCACCGCCCATACTGTCACTAAAGGCAGGCAATACGGTAAAGGTTGCTCCACCTGCTGCATTAACCATGATGATGCCAAAGAGTAATCTGGACAGCGGCGTAGCAACAAGCGTTCTGATCCCGTCCTTCATATCGGATAAATAGCGAGTCTTGAAATCCCGTATAGCAGAAGCAGTGGAATTTTGTGAGAGATTTGTATGGCCATCCTTATTAATATCTGCCGTTCTTGAAGGCATACGTATTTGTGTAAACAACAACGCCCCAATGAAAAAGCCGATCGCATTCCAGAAATATAACGATACCGCCCCTATGGCTACAATAAGAACTCCGGATATAGCATTGCAAGCTACGTCAATCCCTTGATATGCGATGGAGAACAGCGAGTTACCCTGCGTTAATAATTTCTTATCCAGGATTTTCGGAAGAGCCGACAATTGAGCCGGATACACCCACATATTACAGGTTGATAGAATCGGAGTAATGGTAAGAACCAGGCCTACGGTCAGAAAATCAAAATAATAAGCAATCGGGACAATCAGCAAAACGACACCTTGAAAGAGCTGCGTGAAGACAAGAATACCTCTTACGGGTAGGCGATCAATAAGCGGACCGGAAAAAATCTGAATAATTCTAGGGATGATTGATAAAAAGCCTGCCAATCCGGTAAACAGGGTCGAGCCGCCTAAATCATATACAAGCCACATCGCCGCAACCGCGTAAAGGCTGTCACCGATATTGGTCAAAATCCGGCCTGAAAACATAATCGAGAAATTTCGGTTTCTGAAAATGTCCATTTTAATTCAATCCCCTTTGGACGCTTTAAGCGTCAGATTTTTTCTTCGCAGATATGAGCTTAAAGCCGATAGCAAATTCCTCTCCCTCATCCTTGGAGGAGGAAGTAAGAGTAACCCATTTTTCCATGAGCGATTTAAATTCTGCTGTCAACTCATCTCTCTGCTCAGGTGTCAGGGAGAGTCGGAGGTTGATTTTCGTTGAATTGGAAGATTCAAAGCCATCCGCAAGAACAGGATCAGACAAATGATCGCCGTCCAAATCAAACCACTTTGCCTTCGACATGTAATATTTCTCTACGATTCCTCCAGTAGTTCGCGTTTCAACCAGGTCGATCAAGCCCCCGTCATGCAGCTTCTGAATATGGTAATGTGTGCTTCCCGGCGATTGTCCAAGCTCATCGGCTACCTGTTTGGCGGTCTTGGCGGTGTCTGCAATAGCACCTATAATCTTGATACGCTGAGCACTGCCCAGCAGCTTGGATTGCTCCACCGATATGGGAATAGAATTTTGCTTCGGATTCATTTAACATCTTCTCCTTTTTGCATGGAATTCGATCTGGATTCGATTTGGATTCGATCTGGTTTATTAATTCATACTATATTTTTTAATCATTCTAAATTTTTAGATCGGTTACTTATCAACAATAATAATCCATCATTTTCCTTTTGTAAATAGGCAATTTAAAATATTTTTTTGCAGTTCAACCTGCAAAAAAAGGCCAACCAGGGATCCCTGGTTGGCCTTTTCCTTGAACATTTGATATGTAATCAGGATGGTATTATGAAAATGAACATGTCTACCTGTCTCTCTTATTCATAATTGACTTAATCAGTGACTTTATCATTGATTTTATTATTAGTATAAGAAATATTATTACGATAAAAGAAATAATAACCGTTTCCCAAATAATAATCATTCTTCACACCACCTGTAAGGAGAATCAAATGTTTAAAACCGCACATGATGTAGTTATCTCTATGATATACGAAGTATAGATGGACAGCAAAGAGAAATCGAAGAAAATAAAACAAGCTGGTTCCTGTATAGGAGCCAGCTTGTTTTATTTTCTATTCCAAGTGTTTGACCATATGGAAATATACATGCTTATTAATGATGATTTCTTTATCGACCTCATATCCGGTTCTTAAATACAAGGAATACGCTCTTTTGTTGCCTGTAACGACAGCCAGTGCGATTTTTCCATACCCTCGCTCTTTGGCCCGGGCCTCGGCAGCTCGAATTAATGCCGACCCGATTCCCATTCCTTTATATGAGGAAGAAACCGATAATGTATCTATATAAAATTCATCTTCATCCGCTTCTTTATCCAATGTAAATGATGGATCGTTCTTCAGTTCACGCAGCCGCTCCACCATCGGTCGATCCAGTTCCTTCGCTTCGTCACCGCCATAAGTGACAATAAGGCCTGCTGCCTTACCATCCACTTCACTTACCAAACATTGATGATAGCTAAGACGTCCTTCCTCTTGTTCAAAATAAAACGCAAGGTCTCTAAGTGCATCTTCTTCGCTTTCTTGTCCTGTCAGCTGGTGAGCAATATCGTGCAGCGCATCATAAAGCAGACGGGCTGCAGCTTGTGCGTCTTCCTTAACTGCTGGTCTGATGTTCATATCTCTCCAAGTCTCCTCTAAGTTGAACGTTGTTACAACGGGGTGAAACAGATACTAATCTTCTCTAAAATGGCTTAGTCTTCTGAAGATGGTTCCTTCGGAACCAGATTGAAAATTTCACCGCTGACCAATGTGTCAATTAACCGGTCAAGCCATTTGTAGTACGATATGGCCTCTTTCATCTTTGCCTGGTCTTCCTGCAGCACACTCATAAGCAGCGGATCATCTTCATGCTGTCTCATCAGCTTTGCGGTTTCTTCCAATGCTTTTCCCAGAATGACAATATTGCTCTCAACCGATTTTCTCCATTTTATATCAAAAAAATCAGCAAAGGTCTGGTACCAGTCATATTCCACTTCATACAGATCTTTGCGTGAACCTTTCTCCCACACCTTGTTTACCATCTTGTAATCAAGCAATGTCCGGACACCTGTGCTCATGCTGGTCTTGCTCATCTTCATTTCCTGACCCATCTCATCGAGATTCATCGGCTTATCTGCAAAAAACAATAGCCCGTATAAGTGCCCCGTCGACATCGAAATACCGTATAAATCCATATTGCGCCCAATATTTTCAATAACACGTTTACGAATTTTGTGTACGGCGGCCTGCCGTTCTTCATCTAACTGGTACAAGCTCATGCTTGCAGCCTCCTCTTTCTGTGACCGTCTCCGCTTTGTGGCTATTTTGCCTAATTCCACGGAAGTTAATGTCTTGCTGTCCCAAGAAAAAAACGCCTTGGTCCATCCTTTACACATTCTCTCGTTTATTGTAGGGAAAGCTATTTTAAAAGTAAAGAACTCCAGCCTTGAGCATTAAGGAGCATGTGATAGCATATGGGAGGAATAGTTTGTACAGTTTTTACTGTACGTTCTACATGTACGGATACAACATTTGATACAATACGTTCTATATTGTTACAATGTTACCCATGGGTTTAATCGTGATAACCATAAAGCGCGGCTAAGCGCTCGGTGAATAATCTTAGCTTCTATATATAAGGGAGGAATATCTTTGGCCATTATGCAAGTCAGAAACGTCAGCAAGCTATTCGGCCCTCATGCTGAGCAAGGACTGGAGCTTCTTCAGCAGGGTTGGAGCAAAGAACGTATTGCAAAAGAAAAAAATATAACCGTCGGTGTCAATCGTGCAACCTTTGAAATCAACCAAGGCGAGATTTTCGTCATTATGGGATTGTCCGGCAGCGGAAAGTCTACGCTCGTGCGTCTGCTAAATCGCTTAATTGAGCCTACCTCAGGGGAAATCCTGATTCACGGCCAAGATTTAAGAAAAATGAATAAAGAACAACTGAGGAACGTGCGCCGCAAAACCATTAGTATGGTATTTCAGAAGTTCGCCCTGTTTCCTCACCGTACTGTAGTCGAAAATGCGGAATATGGCCTTGAAATTCAAAAGGCAGACAAGAAAAAACGCCGCGAAGCCGCTTTACGGTCTTTGGAGCTTGTAGGTCTCAAGGGCTGGGAGAATAAAATGCCTGATCAATTGAGCGGAGGTATGCAGCAGCGAGTTGGTCTGGCCCGTGCCCTTGCAAACGATCCAGAAATACTGCTTATGGACGAAGCCTTTAGTGCACTTGACCCGCTGATCCGACGGGATATGCAGGACGAGCTCATTGAGCTTCAAGACAAAATGAAAAAAACCATTATCTTCATTACTCACGATTTGGACGAGGCTCTTCGCATTGGTGACCGAATCGCACTGATGAAGGACGGTTCTATCGTACAGATCGGTACGCCGGAAGAAATTCTTACACAGCCAGCCAACGACTATGTTGAACGATTTGTTGAGGATGTAGACCTGTCCAAGGTGCTAACAGCAGCTCATGTTATGCGCCGTCCGGAAACTATTACTCCAGACCGCGGCCCTCGCGTCGCTCTGGAGCTTATGCGTGAGCGTGGAATATCCAATTTATTTGTTATTGACCGGGGTAAACATCTGCTCGGCGTCATTACAGCTGAAGATGCCAATCATGCTTTGCGTAACAATCTCAAGCTTGAAGACATCATCATTCCGGATGGGCCAAGAGTCGGTCCTAACACCCTTCTGAATGAACTATTCGAAATTACGAGCTTATCGAAGGTTCCGCTTGCTGTGGTGGATGATGGTGGTAAGTTGCTTGGCGTTATTGTTCGCGGAGCTGTTCTCGGTGCCCTCGCCGGAGAGAGCAAGAATGAGGAGGTGAAGACGAATGCCTAAGATTCCACTCGCCGATTGGATTGAATCCCTGGTTAGCTGGATGGAGGATTATTTATCAGGCTTCTTCGATGTCATTGCTGCGGTAATCGAAAGCATCGTGGGTGCGTTTAGCGATTTGTTCCTGCTTCCACATCCGTTGATTTTTATTGTGATTTTCGGGATACTTGCTTTTTTTGCAGGCCGTCTTCCACTCACACTCTTCACGGTGATCGGATTTCTGATTATCGATAATCTGGGCTATTGGACACAGACGATGGATACGCTGAGCCTGGTTCTTACTTCAGCTCTTATTTCCATCCTGCTCGGTGTACCGATCGGAATCTGGTGTGCGTATAGCAAAACCGCATCAAGGATTATTATCCCGCTGCTTGATTTCATGCAGACGATGCCTGCGTTTGTATACCTGCTGCCTGCAGTTACCTTCTTCAGCTTAGGTGTGGTTCCTGGTGTTATCGCATCGGTAATTTTTGCCATTCCACCAACGATTCGCCTGACACAGCTCGGTATTAAACAAGTATCCGGAGAACTCACGGAAGCCGCTGATGCATTTGGTTCCACCTCCAGCCAGAAGCTGTTTAAGGTTCAGCTACCGCTGGCTATGCCGACACTTATGGCGGGGGTTAACCAGACCATCATGCTGTCCCTGTCCATGGTCGTGATTGCTTCCATGATCGGAGCTCAGGGCATTGGAGCCGAGGTATACCGTGCGGTAACACAGCTCCAGATTGGTAAAGGATTTGAAGCGGGTCTTGCTGTCGTCATCTTGGCGATCGTTCTCGACCGCTTTACACAAAATATTTTTAAAACAAAGAAAAGGGGTGCGTAACATTGCGTAATATCAAAAAATCGAAATTCTGGATGACACTCAGCCTGGTTTCCGTACTTGCCTTGTCAGCGTGTGGAAATAGCGGAGACAATGCGAAAGGTGAAGCGGGTACCCAAACCGTCGGAGAACAGGTTAAATACGAAATTATCGGTATTGACCCTGGGGCAGGCATTATGAAAGCTACGGCAAAAGCCATTGAAGACTACGGTCTGACCGACTGGAAACTGATTGAAGGTTCAGGAGCCGCAATGACAGCCACTCTGGCTAAAGCGATTAAAAAGGAAGAACCTATTGTCATTACAGGCTGGACTCCACACTGGATGTTCGCCAAATATGACCTTAAATATCTGGAAGATCCGAAGAAATCCTTTGGTGAAGCAGAAGAAATTCATACACTCGCCCGTAAAGGCTTGAAAGAGGAGCAGCCGGAGGCTTATCAATTCCTGGAGAACTTTAAATGGACTCCGGAGGAAATGGGCGAGATCATGACGGCAATCCAGGAAGGCAAATCACCTGTGGATGCTGCTAAAGAATGGGCTGAAAGCCATACGGACCGCATCGATGAGTGGACAAAAGGGATCAGCCCTGTCAGCAACAAAGAATTGAAGCTCAGCTATGTTGCATGGGATTCCGAAATTGCTAGCACCCACTTGGTACAATATGTGCTGGAGAACAAGCTCGGTTACAAGGTGACCGCTCTTCAAGTAGAAGCCGGCCCAATGTGGACAGGGGTTGCAAATGGTGATGTGGATGCCACCGTCGCTGCATGGCTTCCTCTGACTCACGCGGATTACTGGAACAAATACAAGGAACAGGTAGAAGACCTGGGCGCCAACATGGAAGGTGTTAAAACAGGCCTGGTTGTTCCATCCTATATGAACATTAACTCCATTGAGGATTTAAAGACGAAGTAATTTCATATCTTCTATGCACAAAAAAGAGCTGCCTCGACAGTGATATACTCCCCTCTATACGGAGAGCATGTCAGCTGCGGGACAGCTCTTTTGTATTAGATTATTCTCCAAAAAGACTATTGAACAGGAATTCTGTAGAACATGCGCGAGCGGCTATTGTTGGTGAACCATATAACGTTGTTTCCAGCAACGATAGGGTTGCATTCGGATAATTCGAAGTGCTTTATCGTTTTGATGCTTCCAACGATTTGCCCGTTGCCATTAACGTACACATATTTGAGATCACCAATCTGGTAGCTGGTCTTGTCGAATTCCTGCCACAGCACCATAAACTTGTCATCCGTGATCTTTACCAGTTTCGGAATCGAGGCAATATGCTTGGTGCCCACATATTTCGCCAGTGTAATATGCTGCGCAGTTCCATTGTCGCTACTATTTTTAGGCAGCACACTTAACATGATATCACGCTGATCCTCTTTTAAACCTACCAATTCAAACGAGGTATATTGCTTCACAAGCGAATGATCGATTGTATTTAACGCGACAATGTAATTGTTCGCTGAGATTTCGAATCCACCAATTGAAACACCGGTAGCATTGGCACCTGTTGCACCAGGGATATCAAACATGCTGGCCATGTCGTAGCGAGTTCCATCACCCTTCTGCAAGGCTATTGTTCGAGGATAAGCATCGCCATGATCAACCAAGACATGAGACGTGCCATCGAACAGCACATATTGATCGAAGGAATGGCTGACATGATTGCTCTGGAATTTTCCGAGATCATTCATAACCGTCATTGAATTCGTATTGATCATAATAGTGAGCTGAGATTGGTGATTTAGCCCGTCCTCTGTCATGTAGCGTTCACGAGAAGTATGAAATACTAATGTATCCCCTTGTTCAGCCATTCTCCCTGCAGCGGCATCAAAAGGTATGACGGTATAGGCCTTTCCTCCCTTAATCGAAACACTATCCACTCGTTTAAAGTTCTTATCATATCGAACAATACGGATGACTTCCTTATTATCATTCTCTTCGTGATTCGTTTGTCCAAAGGCGATGTAATTGTAAGTGTTACCGCTATAATAACCACCGAATATCGGAAGCTCATAGGCAATTGTCTTGCTGCTTATGGGTTCAAATTTCCCGTTGTACGTTTCTATCTTAAGCTTCTCACCCGCATTAATAGCGCTTATCGTCCCATCACTATTGTTCACCAGATAGGAGGTGACTGTCTCCTTCCATCTCGGAAATAATGGTGATTCCAGGTTGTGGTTATTACTTTGCTCACCTTTTAATTTGACACGATAGGCATGATCTGGAACCACCGAATACAGCTGGATATTATTCTTTTTGGCGTCATATTGGAGTTCAAATGGAATTTTACTTGCCAAGTCTCTTAATTGAAAATAATTGCGGTTGTTCACTGTGTACGCCTTGATATGTACCGGCTTTCCATTGATGAGCAACTTCGAGGTAGAAAGCACAGCATTATAGTTGCTGAAATAGCCCATATCGTCTTGATCTTCAGTATTATACGATTGTCCTGTTAGGATCTCGATGGCATTCTTCTGTTGATTCCAAACAACATTGAACTGACTGCTTGTACCAGAAAAAGCTTTAGCTATATCCCTTAGCCCGTAGTAATTATTGTTCAGAATATTAAAGCCTCTTAAATATACTCGTGAATCATTTATGTATACATCATGTTGAGAATACTCAGCTCTCACCGTACTGCCAGCGTAGATTGTAGATGTGGATACACTTCCAAGTGTTGGTATATACAACAATACAACGAGTAGCGCACTAATTAATCTTTTTATCATCATTACCCCCGAATTATGTGTTTACGAAGCTCCATCTTAAGCTAAACACCCTTGAAAGCTCATATGCTGTTTGCTTTTTTCATTCCTTACTTGCTGTACACTCCCATAAATCCCTGTTCTGTTGCCTTTAGCCAAGACCCGCGAACACAAGTTTCTCCTCCTTTTTTAATGGTTCTTTTTAACTATACAATATTACCCACTTCCTGATCTATACAATATTAAAAGCAACTACTCTTGGACCAAAACAAAAAAATCGCTGCATTTACATGCGGCGATTTTTAAACTTTCCGATCTATGATTCTATTCTTTAATTGTTACTTTCACCGGTGAATATTCTGCAATTACGGTTTGACCATGAACGGATACGCTGCCTTCCGGCGTCAAATCCTTCTCTGTCATAATGCCAAGGGCAATTGTGAACTGATTGAACTTGATCGGTACATTTTTCTCGCGGCGTACTTCTTCCCCGTTCAGATAGAACACCACTTCATCATTGGCACGGTTGTAGGTAATTTTGTACGTGTTAAATTCACGTGCCTTGAAGTTGGTATCTTCTTTGAAAATGCAGAAATAACGGGTTTTATTCGACTCAGGCACTTCAACGCCCGGGAATGGAAGAACAGCATAAACACTCGCATACTTGTCATTTGAAGCAAAAAAGTCAAGGGCAGCGCCTGTTGTGAAATCGAGCAGATTCAGAGATACATATCCATCGTACAGATCACCGGGCACCGTTCCTTGGGTACGGGCGCGGATTTGAAGCTCGAAGCTGACTTCTCCCTCTTCCGGTACCTTCACGTCTTCTACCGAGTAGTACATATGTTTCGCGTTGTCCAGAATCTGAACCTGATTATTCTGACGGCTGAGCGGAGCCCGTACATACAAAATTCCATTCCGCACGATAACTACGGCATTCGGTTCACGGTATTCCCAGAACGTGCCGTCCGGCAGCGGGAAGCCTCCCATTTTCCAAACTTCTCCTTCGGATAAAATGGTATGAAAATCTCCAAAAATACGCTCTTGTTCCATGATAGAACCTTCTTTCCTACATAGTTTGAATAATGCCCTGTACCATAAGCGAAATTATCAACACACCGCCACAGCGAAAGGTTGTCATCGTTGAAGCACCCATAAGCGGCAGATAAGCTTCGGAACGATTGCTGTCTTGTAAACGTCCATAAACCAAATATAAAGGAATAACTGTTAACAGTGCCAAAAGTGAATATAGCGGCAGTGCTCCTGCTATTACACAGGCGATAAGTGAAATGCATGCAAGGATAAGCAGGATGCGGGAGAATCGAAGTGCTCTTTTTTCACCCCATACGACCACAAGGGTATTCTTCCCGGCTTGACGATCCGCCTGCCAATGCAGAAAATGATGGTTGAACAGGATCAATGTTGTCAAAAGCCCGATGGGCAGAGACAGCAGCAAGGCGCGGATATCCAAATGAGAGGTCTGTACGTAATAAGCACCCATTACAGGCAAAACACCAAAGGATAGCAAAATCGCGATCTCGCTGTAACCTTTCCCCCGGTATCCAAACCGAATTGGCGGAGCTACATAGAAATAAGCAATCAGTCCACCCAAACCACCGAATACAAAAGCCCACCATCCACTGAACAGGCTGAGAATGATACCGCTCAAGGCTGCAATTCCAAACAAGATCCAGGTCATCATCTCGAATTTCCGTAATGACCACTTTCCGTTCGTCAAAAACCCCGAATTGGTAGAAATCGCATCGACGCTGTTCTTAGCCTCGTCATCGGTCCCATTCTTAAAATCCCACAGGTCATTGACCATATTGGAAAATAAGTGAGCCGAGCCTGCACCAATCAATGTCAGTATAAAAAGCAGCGGATGAAATTCGCCAGTCCATACATAAGCCCCCAATGCACCAAGAATAACGGGAATCAGCATGACGGGAATAACCTTCATCCGCGAAGCTTGTTTGAACTGTGTCCAGGCGTTCACTGAATCAACTCCTTTCCGTTGTTACAAAAAATACGCCGCAAAACATTTTGCAGACGGGAATTGTGAAACAAAGTACTTGTCTATTAAGAATATCACAATTGTCGAAACTTGTAATCCACTAGTTTTGGAGAGTCCTTAGACCGAGGTTCGCTCAATGAACATAAAATCAACTTCTCTTTGAACAGGCTCTTGATCAGGCTCCTGGATATGATTAAAAAGAATACGAAATGCCTCTGCACCCATATCCATAAGCCGGTTATCAATCGTGGTCAGGCCCAGCAGCCCGCTGATGGGCTGATTATCGAACCCGATAATCGCCAGCTGTTCCGGAACTGAAATCCCGAGTTTCCCAGCTTCCCATAACATCCCCGCAGCAGCATGATCTCCTGTAACCAGCATCGCACTTGGACGCTTTGACATCGCTGCAAGCTGCTTCATAATCGCAGCCCCATCCTCCATATCCACGCACCCGTCGATAATCCATTCTTCCCTCAGCGGCTCTCCCAGCTCACTAAGCACTTCACGATAAGCCTCAAGCCGGGCTCTGCTGCTCGGGCCGTCCATCCGTCCAACGGTAAAGCCAATATGCCTGTGTCCTTTCGCAACAAGATATTCCATCGCAGCACGAAACGCACGGGAATGATCTATAAATATGGATGAAAAAGCTCGTTTACCGGCTTCCAGACAGCACACGATCGGACCATATCGACAGTACTCCTCGATTTGTTCAAGCGGGGTTGCTGTAGATAGAATAATAATCCCGTCAATCTCCCGGTTACGCAGCATCTCCAGCACCTCGCGCTCCTTATCCTGCTCATATCCGGTCTGACAAAGCACCAGTCTATAATGGTTCGCAAGCGCCTCACCGCCAATTCCTTCCATCAGCGCTGAAAAATAAGCATGGTTAATGATAGGCAGCATAATGGCTGCACTTTTGGTTTTACCTGTAATTAAATGAACTGCGTTCATATTCCGGGCATATTTCAATTGCTTCATCGTTTCGAGGACCCGAGCTCTTTTCTCATCACTTACGTAGGGGTGATCATTCAGCACACGGGATACCGTCGAGATCGAAACTCCTGCCAGCTTGGCTATTTCTTTTATATTCGCCAAATCCTATGCCTCCCCTTTGTTATGTCTTTGTTTGAATAGTAGCATGTTTGGAGATGGGAATCATCTTGAGTAACTCTGATGAAACACACTATTGAATGAAAAAGCACTTGCTCTGGTATGCTTTTCATAATATACAATAATCTTCGAGAGACTGACCAAGGCTGGCGTGACCGTGAAGGGCGTGACATGGTCAGTTCTTTATTGGTTTTAGTTGCTGAGTCCCTTTGGTTTACGAATAAGAAAGAGCCTGCTGTATATACAGCAGGCTCTTTCTTATTTAAGCATTGTTATCTTCTATTGCTTATGAAACGAAGGTTTCTTTCGCAGGATCATCAATGCCAATCCTAGCATAATGAATCCTGTGCCAACCAATTGAAATGGTAAACGACTATCTTCTCCTGTCTTAGGCAATACATTGCCATTCGGCTTATGAGGGCTCGCACTCTGACCTAATGTATTCCCATTATTGCCATCACCAGACTCAGGACCCTCATTCGGCGTTACACCTGTATGATCATTACCTGATGGATCACCCGGATCACCAGCAGCCGGTGGATTCTCGTTACCCGATGGAGCTGATGGGTTTGAAGGATCGGTTGGTTGACTAGGATCAACCGATTCACCTGGCTCTCCAGAATCACCTGGTACTTCTGGCTCAACCGGATCTACTGGTTTATCCGGGTCAGGGTCAACCGGCTCTCCAGGATTCGGATCAACAGGAGGGTTCGGATTGGTTTCACCACCGCCGCCTCCACCGTTCCAATGGATATATATATTTTCTATGGTAACGAGTGCTTCTTCTCCAATAATAACTGTAATTTCCGTCAATTTATCCTCTAGGAGATAACCATATGGAGCACGAGTTTCCTCGATATAGTATTTACCTGGTCTTAGATCAGGAATGATTAACTCTCCATATTGATCTGTTGTAAGCTCTGCCAGCTCCTTACCAGCACTATCCTTCACCAGAGCCATGTTGGCATCCAGAAGTCGGAACTGTGCTCCCGGCAGTTTCACGTCAGGGAGACCTTGCTCGATCTTGGTCAATTTCACTGAGCCTGTATTCATAGAGTTCTTAAACTCAAGGGATAGCTTGGTATCGTCCAGGATTTCGAACTCCAATGGAGTAACGCTCAGTACATAATCATCCGGAGCCTTAACTTCTACGAATTGATAGCCCCCTGCTTTGAGCTGATCAACAAACAACTTGCCATCCTGATCCGTCGTAAGACCGGTTCTCACAACATTATCTGCTGTATCCCACAGCTCAAATTCCGCACCTTGGAGAGTCTCCCCCGTAGCAGCATCTACTTTCAACAGTTCAACGGAACCGATGTAAATCTCATTCTGTGCGATCAATTGCTTAGGTGCTGATTGATCTGCATCCACAGTGAAAGGAATCGGAGTCCCATTCAGTTTGTAGCCTTTCGGCGCTTTGGTCTCAACAAACTGATAGCTGCCTGGCTTCAAGTTATGAAGCTGTATCTTTCCGTCCGTATCGGTGGTGAATTCAGCTGGATCAGGCACGTCAATAAACTCAGTCCCATTATGAATCTGAAGTTTAAAGACTGCACCCTCCAGAACCACGTTCTGGTCATCTTGATCTACCTTCGTTAATTCCACATCCCAGTTACCCTGTACGTTCGCTACTGTAAAATCAGTCTCATCCGTCTTAAACTTCAGAATCTTTCCTGCCTTGTACTCTGGTGCTATCAAATAACCGGCTGGAGCCTCCAGTTCTTTGAGCATGTAATCTTTATATTTGTAGTTCGTAAATTCAGCTACACCATTCTCATCTGTAATTAACTCTTCCAGCAGATTAACTCCGGTTTTGTCATAGAGACCGAAGCGAACTCCTGGTAGAGGTGTCTTTCCATCAGCGGCATCTACCTTATGTACTTTCAGATTGCCCTTACCTGGGGCATTGGCTCCGCCGCCAGCTCCCGAGAACATTACTTTAATATCAAAATGTTCATTTTTATCCACAACACCCGAAGATTGACCTTGGAATGAAACCTTGTTATTAATTACTTCATTATGATCCGCATTAATGAAAGATTGATACTCTAGCAGAAACGAGCTTTCGATATCCTCTTTAAATACAAGTTCAAAGGTATTCCCTTGAACCTCCAAAGTATATAAAGACTTATCTACCAAACTTCCCTTTCTCAAATCCCCTTTTGCATCAACGATATTGTGGTACAACTTAAAGGAATCCTTCACGAGAATTTGATTCGGGGACAATTCGTCTTGGAGTACAGCACCCTTCTCGATATGTGACAAACTCCGGTTAATATTCACTTCCCAGTATGCAAAATCGGCATTGGCACCTGTTCCTTGTTTTCCTGTTTTCATCACGTATTCTCCAGGATATTTCGGATTAACCGCGGCCGATTTCTTGAAGATAAATCCGTTCGCTGCCTGTACATCACGTAATGTAGCTTCGTTACTGTAATCCTTAATGACAGGGAGTCCCTTCAGGCTTGTTTTATATGTAATTCGGTATACAGAATCGATCTCGCCAAGCTTCAATTCAAAACCGTCTTTATCATTTTCTTTTTTTGTCTCAAACGTATATCCTGTGAACTCTTCTCCGGTGTCTACACCATTTGAGCCTCCTGTAAGCTTCAGCTTATGCACCGTCAATGAACCCGGAACAAATGTCTGTCCATTTGTATAGAAGTCGCGAACCACTGCATCTTTAATCTTATGCAGGTTGTAGTTCACATCAATAGTCCAAGTAATCTCCTTGGTTGAGGCATTATACGTCCCGGTCTTATGACCATTGTCTTTCGTATAATTATCCGGGTCAACTTCTCCTGATTTGGTGATGGATGGCTGCTGAGTGTTATCCTCATCCCAATTCAATACAGCCTGATTACGATAAGGGTTCGGATTAACCCGTGTGGAATCAAAAGAAGTCTTGTAGGTAATATCATGTCCAACCGATGTCGGATTCTTAAATGTAAGGAGGAATCCTTCTTCATAAGTTGGGTTCGGTTCTACGGTATAATCTCCTGTTCCGTCCCCATTATCCGGTGCAAGCCCGCTTACACTCAATGAATCAGGAAGAAACGTCAGACCTTGACCAGCAAAGCTATCCTTGATCACGATTTTATCCATAGTCTTGTTGTCTTTGTTCAGACTAATCTTCCATTCAATCGTTTTGGCTGCGTAATCCACTTTGCCTGCGCGCTTCGCGAAGATGACTTGACCCACGTCACGACCTGCTTCTATGCTCGTACCATTCTCAATCTCCACTTTATTCTTAACCGACACTTTATCGTCATGTACACGATTTATGGCAGAGGTCTTATAGATAATTTCATAAGCTTTGCTAATCTCATTTTGGAATGTTAACTTAAATCCATCCGCTAAGGTATTATCAACATAATAATCCTGATCCTTTTCAAGTGCGGCTCCTGTTGTTCGTTTCGCTTTCCCGTTATCATCAATCGTCATCTCATAGACTTCGAACGAATCCTCAGCAAGCTTTTGATGGCCCTTATCAAAGGTATCCTTGATCCAGGCCTTCGCCTGCGGAACCGCCTGTTCATTGTAGTTATACTGAATAGCCCAGGTAATCGTCTGCGTGGATGATTCGTAGCCTGTTGATTTTTTATCAAGCGGCTTGCTGAATTTCACGGCTACACTATCCGAATCTCCCAATTTGATATCAGGGTCTCCGGTAAGTGCTGCATCATTCTTGTAAGTGGCATCGGCAGTTGATGTGATTGGGGTTGTATACTTCACGCGATAAGCGCTGTCTATGCCGCCAAGGAGAAGCTCAAATCCATTCGCGGTTGGATTTGATGCAAAGCTTGCAGGAGTCTTCCCTTCTACTACACTTCCATCCAGCTGAACATCAAGCGGATACACTTCAATCGAGCTCATATCGACGGAAAGCCCCGCCGGAAGTGCATCGGTAAAGACCGCATTCTCAATCTTTTTTTCACCCATGTTAAAATCAGCTGTCCAGTCGATCTTACTAGCGTTCATTCCTTTATTGGCTTTCCCGCTCTTGTCGAATTCACTGCCTGATTTGCTCTTAAAATGGACAGGAATCGTAGTCTCTTCTGTTTCGTTGTACTTAAAGACTACCTCCTGATGGGTTCCTCCGGAGAACGATTTTTCATCAAAATATCTCCACACGAAAAAGTTACCTGTTAATTCATTTTGATCATTAATTTCTTCATTAAAAGTAAGAATAATTTCTCCTTCAGGAGTTACAACATATGTACCGATACCCCCGTCTAAATCGCCTCTTTTTTCACTGTCTATCTTAAAGTTCTCAGGCAAATGAAAAGAGAAGGCAGCTCCTTCTCTATATCCATGATTCTCAGGCAGCTTCCATTCAAAATTAACCTGAACCTTTGCCCCTTGATCAGGACGAACCGTTTCAATAAGATTACCAGCCTCGTCTTTTATGACAACAGACGTAATCAGATTCTCAGTGATCACTCCTTCACCGGCACCTTCATCCGCAGCGATAGCAAATGAAGAAGGTATCCATACATTGATCATAAGGGCTGCGATTAAAAATACATACATGGATTGTCTAAGTATCTTCACTACACAATTCACCTCGTTTTTCCAATTTAATATTTCATTATTTTACAAAATGAAGTTGAATACTTTTTGAATATGCCGAAAAACAATGAAACAACAAAAAAAGCACCGTTCTCTTCAGAGAGACGATGCAGTGGATGGATCTATTATTTTTCCTTTAACAATAATTCGATGTGTTGGATTAACCATGGGATGACAAGTAATCAACGTAATCTCCTTATCTACTCCATTGGGGTCCAGCACCTCAACTTCTTCAGGCTTTACATACAGCTTTTCTGTCACCGTATATTCAAAAGTTTCGGTTCCATTATTCACTTGAACCTTATCACCAACTACAATTTCATCAAGTCTATTAAAGTTTCTTCCATATGTATGATTCCGGTGTCCTGCTACGGCATAGTTGCCGATCTCTCCGGCTTTTCCCGTATTCTCAACACTTCCCAGGGTAATGTTCAGATTACTCGCTGTTGCTCCATGAAGAATCGGCTGCATTAAATTGATCTTATCTATGATTAGTATTCCTTCTGCGTTGGGATGGCCAAGATTTGAAACTCGATCAGACGCTGAATCATCTTCCGCTGTCTCTGTCTTTACGGCTTCACTTGCGCTGTTACCCTCTGCAGCGCCTTCACCATTATTAATATTAAGCATACTATTCTGCCATTCTCTTATAATCTGCTCCTTTTGCCTGTCATGATACTTTTCTGCCAATGCCGGATAGAACAGTACAACCGCTCCGGTGACAATAAGCAGCAAAGCAGCTACTTTTATTTTCATCTACATTCAACCTGTTCTTTAATTAATTTGCTGCAAGGTACTCATCCACTGCTCATACCAATTGGTGATTTCTTTGCTGGGAGGGACATCAAATTCCTCTTTAAATTTGTTTAATAGAAGACGATACTGCTTTTGAACCTCTACTTGATAACTCAACATCGCGTATATTTTCATTAGACCGAAATATCCCTCTTCCAAATCAGGCATCTTTTCCTTCACTTCTTGATAGAGGAGAATCGCTTCCGTATACTGACACTGTAATATGTAGTAATTCGCAATATGTTTCACATGGTCCAGCCAGATGAGACGAATCCGTTCTTGCTCACACGATGCCCAGGAGTAAAGATGCTCCTCCAAAAAATCACCCGTGTATCGCGCTTTTATGGATAAATGAGTATCAAGTGTGTCCGAAGTAACCTTTCCAGCCTGGTGAAGATCCCTTTCCCAATCATCCACATCCAGATTTAATGCTCCCCACACCATTCGATAGCCTTCATCCTTATACTTGATCTCCAAATCAAGTTCTGCTGCCTTAATCACTTTTCGAATCTGATAGATCGCCGTATATAGCTGAGCTGTTGCTCTTTCCACATCATATTCTGGCCACAGCAAATCTATCAGCAATTGCTTGTTAACGGTTTTGCCCCGATGATACACAAGATAAGCAAACAATTCGGGTGCCTTCAAAGTTTTCCATGAAAAATAATGCACATTTCCTTTGAGATCAATATAGTGCAAGTTTTGTAAACAGCAAAGTGTTACAAGGACCGTGTGACTGGGGGTCGATGTGCTATTCACCGTCGTATTAACAGCGCGTTTCAACGTTTTGGATAGACGTGTCCCATGCACCGGTTTCATTAAATAATCGAATGCATTCATCTCAAATGCCTTAATCGCATATTCCTGATATGCTGTTACAAAAACAACTCGTATATTCGGCTGGATCTGCTGCAGTCTCTCTGCCAACTCAAACCCATCAATCTCCGGCATCCGCACTTCCAAAAAAGCCAAATCCACCGTCTCCTGTGAAATGAACCCTATAGCTTCGAATGGGTCTTGAAAAACACCTGAGAGCGTAACCTTAATTCCCTCCTCATATTGTCCTGCTGTCAAAAGCTTCTCCATTTTTTCAAGAGCAAGTCTCTCATCATCTACAACGATCACCCTTAAGACCATCGTGTCCAATTCGCCCCCCAGTTCGTTGTCAACTCTACTCATTTCTGTTTCATATATAGTTAGACAGCAAAAAAAAATATATATCATTACAACTTAATCATACGCTACTAAATATTTTTTGAATAACGATTCTGCAATGCCACATTTTGGTAATTGCAGATAATCACCCGCGCGAAGCATTCCTCCAATTGTTCCTGTGCCCACACATTGCAATCTCCCAAACAGCAACAAGCCGCCCAAGGATAAACCCTGAGCGGCTTGTATTGTCACGTAATATCTTATTCTATTAAAAACCGAACTCTCCCTATGCAGATCATACATGCTTAAACAGCAGTACAAGAGTAAGCAAACCTGCCACTTCAAGGAACTCATTGAGAGCTCCATAGGTGTCCCCCGTTAACCCGCCTAGCGCTGCATTCAATCTCCGTGCCAGCCAGGTACCTGCCGCCCATATAACCAAGGGGAAGATTAAAAAACCAAGAAGAGCGAGAATTAGCGAATGATCATCCATAACGATGAATGGAGCAATCGCTGCAGACACTCCGGATAATATCACCGCAGTGAATAGTGCTGCCCATAAATGCTTTTGATCCATATCCTTGAATTGTCCCGCCAAACCGCCTTTGCCACGAGCCATAGGCCAAGAGGACATCGCATGAACCATAAACCAGCGGCTCCAGATCAACGGGAGAAGCAGAAGCCCTGATGCATATGAGTTGCTGACCAGCACCGAATAGATTAAAGACAGCTTTAGAATAAGCAGAAGCACACAGGCAATGACACCCATAGCTCCGACACGGCTGTCCTTCATTATATCCAGCATCTGCTCACGGGAGCGATAGCTCAGGATCCCATCCGCTGTATCCATCCATCCATCCAGATGAAGTCCGCCGGTAAGCCACACCCATAAAATAAGAGTCAGCGCTGCTGCAGGCATTACAGGAAGCAGATAGGTTAACCCCGCGCCCGCTCCCCATACAACAAGCCCAATTGCAGCTCCAACGAGTGGATAGAACCTCACGCTTTGGCGAAAAAGTGCGGGTGAGTAATCCAGATTTGCCTTGACCGGAAAGCGTGAGAGAAATTGAAAAGCGGCCGCAGCCGCTTGCCCCTGTCTCTTCATAGCTGATACTCCCTGCTCTTCAGCTCAACTGGAATGCCCGCTGTGACCAGGAAGACCTCGCTGCTGCGTCTCGCTATAGCCTGATTCATATAGCCCGCTAAATCACGATACAACCGACCAAGCGGATATTCCGGTACAATGCCGCTGCCTACTTCATTCGTCACCAGAATCAACTGACCCGGGTACTGCTCCGCTTGATCTGCAAGACGGGCAATTTCCGATTTCACCTTCGTTTCCGCATCCTGTTCACCTTCCAAGGAGAGCAGAATATTGGACAGCCACAGTGTAAGGCAATCGACCAGAACCGCAGGAGCAGCCTCACCTTCACCTCGGCTCTGTTCCCCCCAATTGCTCAGCAGCTCCACCAACTTCAAAGGCTCTTCTACATTTCGCCATGCATAGCCCGCTTGACTGCGCTGAAGCTGATGGAGAGCGATCCGCCCCTTCATCTCCTCATCGAAGGCTTGCGCCGTAGCGACGTAAATGGCTTCTGTTGATCTCGACATACATAGCTTCTCGGCAAAAGTGCTCTTCCCGCTCCTAGCCCCGCCTGTAACAAGTGTGCTCATTGAGCTTGCTCCTTCGTTTCACCTGAAATGCCTGCACTTTCGAACGTTGCCATCTCACGAACGATACGGCATGCCGCATCTACAAGATGAAGACATAATACACCGCCTGTGCCTTCTCCAATACGAAGGTCTAACTCCAGTGCAGGATGAAGATCCATCTCCTGCAGCAGTCTCCGATGCCCCTGCTCGTGAGAAGCATGAGACACGATCATATAATCAGCCGCATCCGGACAGATCGATTTGGCAAGAAGCGCCGCTGCACTTGAAATGAATCCATCAATAATGACAGGACAACCATGTACGGCCGCTCCGAGGATAACTCCTGCCAAGCCTCCAATTTCAAGTCCGCCTACCTTGGCCAGCACATCTACAGGGTCAAGCGGGTCAGGCGCGTTCACCTTCAAGGCTTGTTCCACAACGGATATCTTATGCTGTAAACGGGCATCGTCAATTCCGGTTCCCCGGCCAACCGCATCAACTACAGGAATATCGGTAAGCGCACAGATAACAGCTGAGCTTGCCGTTGTATTTCCGATACCCATTTCACCTGTAATAAACAGCTGTATTCCCCGTTTTACCGCATCTTCAACGACCTTCACACCGACCAAAATAGACTGCACCGCTTCATCATAAGACATTGCAGGACCCTGTGCCATGTTCGCAGTACCATACCGGATTTTTCGCGATAGAAGATCAGGATGGGATATCTCACTGTTTACCCCGATGTCTACACATACTACATCTGCACCCGCTTGTCTGGCCAGCACATTAACCGCAGCTCCACCTGCAAGGAAATTGTGAATCATCTGCGGAGTAACCTCTTGAGGAAAAGCACTGACACCTTCTTCGCATACTCCGTGATCGCCTGCCATAATAATCACTTCTCTGCGGTCAAAAGAAGGCTTTACCTGCCCCGTGATACCCGCAAGCTGCTGTGCCATTGCCGCAAGCTTCCCAAGACTGCCCGGAGGGACCGTAAGATTATTGATATGCTGCTTCGCTGCCTCAACTGCAGTCTGATCCAGTCCGCGAATTTCTCCGATATATTCCATGACACGTTGTCTCATCATCACTACTCCTTTATCAACTTATGGTTTCACCAATTCAGGATAAATCGCATTGGCAATGATCTTAAGTCCTTCGATCACACGCGGTCCCGGGCGGCTGACCAGGTTATCATCCAATCCATAAATGGCGTTATTCTTCACTGCCGTAATCTGATCCCAGCCACTGCGAGCTTTAATCATCTGGTCCAGCGTTTGCTTGGTTTTCTCATCCACAACATTTTTGGAGAACAGAATCACATCCGGATTATCCTTAATGATCTTCTCCTCGCTAATTTCATTCCAGCCTACCGTATCCGCAGCTACATTAATACCGCCTGCCAGCGTGATCAGCTCATCTATAAATTCGCCGCTGCCTACCGTCCAGCCCTCGGAGAATTCGATATATACTTTCTTCTTCTGTTCAGAAGCAAGGGACTTCACTGCTTCTGTCACTTCATCCCGATCCTGCTTCATTTTGTCTACAACTTTCTTGGCTTGCTCTTGATGATCAGTAATCTTACCGAACAGTTCGATATTGGCAATCACATCATCTACCTTTTTCGGGTCTGTCTTGAAAACGGGTATTCCCAGATCGCGCAAATGCTGCGCTGCCTCTGCACTCGTGGATATCCCTGTAACAACAAGATCAGCCTGTGCCGCAATAATTGCTTCCTGGTTAGGACTGAACAGGTCGCCCATCTTGGGCTTGGCTGAAGCTGCTTCCGGATAATCATCAAAATCCGATACTCCGGCAATCTCTTCATTTAATCCAATCGCGAACAGGATCTCCGTCTCCGCTGGCGAGATCGAAATAATCTTCTTCGGCGCTTCTTTAAACGTGAATTCCTCACCCGTAGCATCCTTTACCGTCAAAGGATACTCGGTTTTAAGCGTATTCCCTTCTTCAGCCGGCGGCGCTGCTTGCTCCGCTGGTGCCGTTTCTGTCATTTGCTTCGGTTCCCCGCTGCTACCACAGGCGGCAAGTGCCAGTACCATGATGAGTGCCAAGGCACCCATTGTCCAATTCTTCAATAATTGCTTCATCCTTTTTCTCTCCTCTACTATTTTGTTTAAGCAGAACATGAGAGAAGCTTCTCTTGTTACTTCAATGAAATCCCCTTAACGAAGTCCGCACAAAATAAAAAAACCTGATCTCCTTATCATCAAGGAAGAATCAGGGGTTACGTCTTACAGGCTCATGATGATTACCGTGTATCACAGGCCAAGACCAGATACAGGGCTAGATTGTAGGTTATACAGTCAGCAAGCCAAAACGTAATCCTTTCCTCGAAGGACCGTCGTACGACTTATAAGGCAGGTCTCCTGACTCACAGGTTCTCGATCTTCTCTCCTTCCCATCCTGCTTATCACAGAACAGTGGTATATAGAGAATCTCCCTGTTTCACAGTGGCGGGACCGTGTCGGAATTTCACCAACTTCCCTTTTAACCAGATGTAAAAGCAATTATCGCCTCTCATTTCTGGACCCCATAAGTTATGCTATTCATTTTCGATACAAGTATTACCTCTCATTTCATGATTATAGGTTAGATAAGGTCGACTTACAAGCTTTAATAAGCGGAGTCTGTAAACTCCAAGCCAATCATATCTGCTCATATCCGTGTACCTGTCCATCTTCCAGAAGCATAGTTCAGCTTTAATGTTAACACACCCCCGGGATCTGCTGTAACATCCCAAAAGGATGAACCGGGGATCGTTATTGCAGCCATCTGTCTGATTACTCCTCCATGCGTGACGATAAGGACGCGACCTTCCCGATCCTCTTCCTGCAAGGAGAAGGACAAGCTGTTCATAAAGTCCATAATTCTCTGATGAAAATGCTCCCAGGATTCTCCGCCCGGAGGGGTGACGGATCGTGGATCATCCAGCCATGCTCGGTATGCCGGGAGATCTTTCAGCTGATCGTAAGTCTTCCCCTCCCATTCTCCAAAATCCATCTCCCGCAAACGGGAATCCATAATGGCCTCTTCGGATGAATCCGGGCAAATCCAGCTCAAGGTTTCACGGCATCGCTTCAAGTCACTACAAAAAATGGTGCGAAACCGACTTCCTTCAAGAGATTTCTTTAGAGGTAAAAGCTCTGTAAATGACTCCTCAAGCAGTCCAAGATCGGTATGCCCCAGATACCGTCTCTCCTTGTTCCAATGTGTCGCCCCATGACGAACACATACCAGCTCTATCTCCATAATGCCCCACCTGCAAATCCTGAGATTAAGACTCCAATCAATAAAAATAATACGGATGCCATCAGCATCAACCGAATGGTTGACCGAATATCCTCCCTACTCATCGGACGAACAGCCTCGCCCATATAAGCCCGAAAGGAGGTTATGCCATGATACACATTTTCGCCGCCAAGACGAATGCCTAATGCTCCAGCTACAGCTGACTCCGGAAATCCGCTGTTGGGACTCGGATGCAAACGTGCATCATGCTTGATTGTTCGATAGGATCGTCTGTAGTCAAGGCGCAGCATCCAACTGCTGGCGATAAGCAGCAATGCTGTGATTCGGGCCGGAATAAAATTCGCTGCATCATCCAAACGGGCAGAAGCCCATCCCAGGTTGATGTATTTTTCATTCTTGTAGCCCACCATAGAATCAAGGGTGTTCACCGCACGATAGGCTATCGCCAGCGGAGCTCCGCCGATAAGTGCATAGAACAGCGGGGATACAATGGCATCCACGATATTTTCCGCAACGGTCTCAACCGTCCCGCGTACAATTTCAGGCTCATCCAAATGCGCCGTATCCCGTCCGACAATCATACCCAGCGCTTTCCGTGCAGCAGGCAGATCTCCCTGTCTCAGGTGATGGTACACCTCCATCCCTGCAGCCCTTAGGCCCTTCGTCGCTATCGTTGTCGCAATCAGTAGGATCTCGACTCCTGTCGCAAGCCAAGGATGAATGAGATATAGTCCCTTTAGAACAACCCAGGTGATAAGCAGCGATCCGCCTGCGATAATGACAGGAAGTAGAATACCGGCCTTTTTCAATTGGCCTGGCTGTGTAAACCGTCTGCGAATCCACTTTTCCAAGCGCTTAATCGCGTTTCCCATCCCGATCACGGGATGAGGCAGCCATCGCGGATCTCCAATAATGAGATCGATCAGATAGGCTGCACAAAGAACGAATACGATGTTCCATTCCATCATGATGGCTTCACTCCCGGAGCCTTGTAGCTTTCAATGACGGTGCCATATACCGTGCGCCCGATTGCGGCCCCAAGATCTGTGGCTGTACCGCAGTATCTGTGCTCGGCAGAATAGAGGACTGATTGACTGACTCCAAGCACGATAGAATCGGTTGTCGTTCCTGTCGCGATTAAGCCGTTCTCTGCATCGCGTATACCGAGGTCTGCAAGTGCAGCCGTCTTCGCTTCTACTGCAGTTATAACCGCATTGACCATGGCTGCCTGTGTCATTCTGGCATCAATGATGAGCATGATATTAATCGTGCCGGGCTGATATGCCGGGAAAGTTGTCCGCTCTGATCCAGCTCGCGCACCATTCGATACTCCCGCTGTAGTACAGCAGAATACAGAAGCATCCTTGCCTGTCTCTTCAAGAACAGAAGCGTACTCCAGGCGCACCGCTGTCAATAATCCTGCTGTCGATTGCAGGGAATAGTCCCATTCACGGAACAACCCCTCAATATCCTTTTCCGGATCACTGACATTGTAAAACCGATCTACATATATATTAGCTGCGCGGTCAAGTTTACCCACTCCGCCGCCGTGTATTGCACTGCTCAAGCTGTCAAATGGACCAGGGAATTGAAGCAGCAGATAGCGTTCGTGCCGCGTCAGGGTTAAACCCGGCACAACGCTAGATTTGTACTCTGTAATATCACTCTGCAAAAAAGGCGTGGTCATCTCTTAACTCCTATTCTCTATTTTCATTCTGAAGCACACGTTCTATTTCGGCCAAAAATACTTGATTCGCTTTCGCATCCTTCACCGCAATCCGTACATGCCTCTCTCCAAGCCCCGGATACATGGCACAGCTTCGAATGAGAATCCCTCTTTGCCCAAGCTCCCGCTGCATATCGATGGCTCGCCAAGACTCGGGGAGCTTTACTAACAAGAAATTGGCCTCCCCAGCACTGACCTCGCATCCAAGTGCTGAAAGGCCTTGTACCAATGCTTGACGCTGCTCCGTAATCAGCTTCATCGTTTGCTGCTCGAATTCCCCGTCACACGCAAGAGCCGCTTCTCCCGCTAACAGCGCCAGCCCATTCACACTCCACGTCACCTGCTTACCTGTCATGAACCGAATCACATCCGGATGAGCTACAGTAAATCCTAAACGCAGTCCCGGAATTGCATAGAATTTAGTCATCGACCTCACCAATATCGTACCCGGATAGTTTTCAAGCTCTCTCAATAATGACGCCTGCTGTTCTTCTGGAATGAAATCAATAAAGGCTTCATCAACAACGAGATAGGTGTTTGATTGTTCGGCCTTTTCCGCTAACATACGGAGTTCTTCCAGGCTGTATTGTACACCGTTCGGATTGTTCGGCTGCCCGATAAACACCATATCCACCTGCTGTATAAGCTCACTTATGTCCTCGGCTGCCCCTCTCCAGTCCAGCTCTTCCCTGCCCCGCACCGAGCGCACCTCGATATCAAACTGCTCCGATAGCTGCCGATATTCGGAGAAGCATGGCTCAATAATACCTACCGATTGCGGATAGAGCCCAAGCAGAATAAGGGACATACACTCAGCCGCGCCATTACCTACACAGATATTGTCTTCACTAACCCCCAGTTTGCGACTAAGAATATGTTTGAACTGACGATGACCCGGATCAGGATAGCGAATTATTGAAGATAGAGCCTGTTCCAAATGATCCTGCACCTGCTTGGGAGGCCCGAGAGGGTTGATGTTGGCACTAAAGTCAAGAAAATCGGTCTCTTTTCTGCCATACGCCTCCGCTGCCGTTTCTAAATCTCCCCCATGCCCATAACGTTCTATCATTCTGATTACGCTCCTGACTTAATAGATTCAATGATGCTATTATCGCGCCAGAACTTCAGATGCGTCAATTGGAAGTGAGGATATTACTCATTTTTTGATTCGCTTCATACAAAAAGAGCCTTCCTCATTAAAGTAGAAGCTTCTACTTGTGGGAAAGCTCTGAATTTAGTTTATCAATTTATGAAGTAGATGATCTATCAACCGGTACTTTACCGATCTCTCTCGCTGGAATCACGATCTGCACAGTCGTACCGATCCCTCGTCCACTTCCAATCTTTACTCCATAATCACTGCCGAAATGAAGCTGTATCCGGCTATGCACATTGCGGATTCCGAAGCCGGTGTTGAGTCCTTCGATCGGATCAAATATCTGTCGAATTCGTTCGGCTGGCATCCCAACCCCGTTATCGATAATTTTAAATACGATCCGCTTTCCTTCAAGTCGGCCGACAATACGAATATTTAATGAATCCCCCATACGGGCATGCTCGAACGCATTCTCAATAAAAGGCTGCAATATTAATTTAATCGTCTCATATTTAACGATCGCCGGGTCAATATCATAATCAATGGTAACAGCATCGCCGAACTTCGTCCTTTGAATGTTAATGTACGCCTCGGCCTGCTCCAGCTCACTGGAGACTGGAATCAGGGTTCGCCCTTCGTTCAAGGACAGTCGGTAGAACTTGGCCAGATCAAGTACCATCCGCTGCAGCTTGTCGATCTCTCCGAATTTGGCCAGCCTGCTGATCGATGACAAGGTATTATATAGGAAATGAGGATTGATCTGAGCCTGTAAGGACTCCAGCTCAGCCTCTTTCTTCTCAATCTGCGTCATGTATACTTCCTCAATCAGATGATTGATATTTTGTCCCATCTCATTTAAAGCCGAAGCGATCTCCGAGAATTCATCATTGCCCTGATAACCCATCCGCTTATGCAGTTCTCCTTCGCGATAAGCGTTCAATACAGAAACAACCTTATTCATCCGAATCGAGAAATAGCGTGAAATAAACATGCCGGCAAAGGTAAATACAACGAGACAGAGCAGGCAGATTGCGATAATGAACATTTTCACCCGAGCTGAGTCCGTCTCCATAACCGTCAAGGGAACATAAGCGGTCAGCTCCCAGTTCTGACGACCGACGCTATCCTTGATAATAAGATAGTTGTCCATGTTGGCATAATCAGGTGTCCTGCCTGACATATATAAGATGCTTCCCTGCTCATCCGTGACCCATAAGGTGCTGCCTTCCCCGATTTTGGAGTAATCGATTGCCTCAAATAGCTCTTGCTTGCGTAAGCTGATTCTCATAAATCCGATTTCCCGTGGTTTTACCTGGTATTTTAAATCAACCAACCGCCGAAGCAGTGAGATTCGCCCAAGTTCATAATCACGCTCTACCCTCTGCCATTCCATCGTTAGCCCAAACTTTTCCTCAGGAAAGTTTTTGTGCCAGACCTTATCTTCAATCCGGTTCAAATGAAATATATTTGTGTTCTTGATTCGTTCCAGTTGATCCGGGTCCTCGCTTTCAAAGGAACCATAGTATCTTTCCGGAAGGGTCTCATTGCTCAAGAATATGTACATAGCAATGTTCAAGCCTGTAGCATTCATTGCAATATTAAACTTCGGTATAATTATATCTGCCATCCGCTCATAGCTGTTCCAGCCTGTCTCATAATTTTTGAGTGGAATAATTAAAGATTCATCGTTATACAGCATATCGGAAATCCGCTCTACATCACGCATACGGTACTCAATATTATCTTTAATCTGGGTAATCGTCCCCTGGATGTTGTTCCTTGTATGCTTGCGTATTGAATTCTGGTACATCGAGTTGGAGAAATAACCGATTGCAATCATGGGAATGATGATAAAAACCATATATGTTAACATCAGCTTATATCCAAAAGGCATAAACCTCATTTTTCTTGGCGAATTTGGGACCTGCATACTCATCCTCCGTCATCATTCACGTTTACGGTATTCGGCCGGTGTCATTCCGTAGGTCTCTCTGAACTGCTTGCTAAAATAAGGAATATAACGGTACCCTACCTGATCCGCTACCTCATAGATCTTCAGCGTGGGATCCTTCAAAAGTTCACGTGCCTGCTCCATGCGCATGGATATAAGCACCTCGCTAAAGCTCTTGCCTACTTCCTCCTTGAATAAATAGCCTAAGTAATTGGGAGAAAACGAAAACTGCTGGGCGATATCCTTCAAAGTGATATTCTCATGCAGCCTCTCCTTGATCATCTTCTGAATCTCACGAATCAGACGACTGTTCTTGGATACTTCGTTCTCGTGGATCATCTCGGAAATTTGAAATACTTTCCGTACCAGCCAGGAACGGATATCATCCATCTTTTCAAGTTTCAATACGACATCAAGGCTATTCAGCTCCATGCCCAGCATCTCGAACAGATCTTTATCCAATGTATGTAAGTATTGATCCAGCTTAAATATGATATAGGTTGCCAGGTTGTAGATCGTAAATTTGGACCTGAACGTAGACACCGACAGGAATAAATTATCGATTTCATCATGAATATTGACCAAATCATAGTCGACCATGGCCTTGAATAAAGCATCAAGTCGTTTATCCAGCGTGCGGGCATCCTTAAGCTCCGATTCTTTCTGGACATCGTTATATTTGATCAACAAGCCACGGTCGAAGAACATTTTACCGTCCAATGTCTCAAGCGCCTGATTATAAGAAGAGGATATTTGATAAATATCGTTGACCTGCTCGCCTAATCCCAGTGTGATGGAGCTGGCTAGTTCACTATCTAGAGCTTCGAGCATTTCTTCAATGCCTCTTCCCCATACATGCTTGTCCAGTACGAGTGCCCACCGATATCGGGACAGCTTACACCAATGGATTTCTTTCCTCTTCACAAACTCCTGAAGCTGTATATGACATTTCTCTAGCATTTCCTGAGCCTCTGATTCTGAAGTTACTCTTCCTCTCAACAGTTTTAGCTCATCAATCTCCAAAACAGCAGCCCTCAGAGGGGCTTCCATACAATCAAGGCCATAAGCCTGAACGAGCTTGTTTACTTGCTCATTTATCGGGGAAACCTGTTCTCCTTCCAGCAAACGGAACAGCAGATCATTCTTAGCCATCGGCTTGAGATGATTGAACTGCTCCTCAGCTTCCTTCCTTCGTTTCTCCTTCTCGAGCTCTTCAATAACGCTCTTTAGAGAAGCGATCAATTCGTTATCATCCATTGGTTTAAGCACGTAGCTGCAAGCCTTCATTGACAATGCTTGCTTAACATATTGAAAATCCTGATAACCGCTTACAAAAATAATCCGGATATTGGGGTTTTTCTGGATTGCGATTCTGGCAAGCTCAAGACCAGACATATTGGGCATATTTACGTCAGTGACTAAAATATTTATATCCTGCTGTTCCAGTACCTCACAAGCAGAAAATCCATTACTTACTGCTGCAACAACTTCAAGCCCAAGCTCAGACCAAGGGATGAATTGTTTCATGCCCTCTAGATCAAGTATTTCATCATCAGCCAACAATACTTTATACACGATGGCACTGCCCCCCTTGTGGTTGGTTATATATCCCACTATACTCTGTGGAATTATTGATGAATAGATTAATTTAAGTATCCGATCATAAATGTTGCGTTAAAATGCATAAAAAATGCATAAAAGGGCCCCCTAGGGGCCCCCTTCCAGAATACAAATTATTTACCAGCAGTAATTGCCTTATTCTCAGCCCATTTTTTGGAGTAATAGTCTAGCGTCTTTTGGAATCCAGCCGCCATTGTATCATCATAAGCTTTATCGAGAAGTGCAAGCGCTTCCTCATCAGACTTAGCATACAAGGTTTGTGCACGTACTTTCAACCAAATATCTTTGGCACGCTGACGAGCAATACCCTCTTCCGTGTCTGGGAGCGGAGACAAATTCAGGAATTCAGTAGCGTTTCCTTGAGTCTTCCAAGTAATTTGATACTGCCAGTAGGTTGCCCAGTTCCGTTCTGCATCACTTAAGGTTGATTCAATCTTACCCTTTACATTATTAATGTAATCCGTATTACCTACCCATTGCAGCGGATCTGTGAATGCCTGGAATTCTGCAAGCTTATCTTTTTCTTTTGCATAATTCTCGGTGAATTTAGGTGTTTCTCCATCTTCCTCAAAACCATCCCAGAACTCCCCTGGGGCTCCAAAATACTGAAGTGCCATACCCTCAGGACCAGTCCACCAGTCAAGGAATTCAAACACTGCTTCTGGATCTTTCGCTGCAGTTGTAATTAAAGCAACGTTCCAGCCATCTGTAGTGTAAGTTCCCGGATAAATTTTATTCTTATCCAGTCCTTCCTTATGAATCGGCCAGATCATAAAGTATCCGGCTTCAGGATCTTTCTTTCTTAATTCTGCATCAGCCTTACTAGCATATAAAGTAGGATTCGATGTTGCATATACCGCTACACGCCCGTTCATCAGCTTCTCATCGACCTGATCACGTGTTTGAGTCATCGCATCCTGAGTCATCAATCCTTCACGGAACAGTTTCGCAGCATACACTACAGACTCGCGGAACGGTTCATCCTTATAGATCGACTTCATTTGATCGCCATCAGGAACGGCGTAATATCTGGTGTAGGCAAGATTATCTTCCTTAAATGCGGAGTAAATTTGTTCAAGACCATTTCCTTCAGCAGCCAGGTCAGTCTCAAACGGAATTACGTCCGGGTATTTCTCCTTGACCATTTTCAAATAAGCATACAAATCATCAGTAGTTTCAAGTTTAGGTTTACCTAGTTCGTTATAGATCTTTGTGTTAACTACCCAGCCTGCGTTCCCGTTCGCACCACTTGTGTACCAGTTCGGGAATTGATACAGCTTGCCGTCCGAGGATTTCAGGAAATTCTTTGCTTCCTCAGGGAGCCATTTTTTCAGGTTCGGGTATTTTTCAATATATTCATCAATCGGTACGAGCAAACCAGCTTCACGCAGACGTTCTACATCCGGACCCTTGTCACCCCAAATAACGTCAGGGAGATCACCAGAAGCAATCATCGTATTCAGTTTTTGCGCTGCGCTACCACCATTAGGTATGTTAGTAACAGTCACCTTCTTGTTGTCCTGTACCCACTTCGTCATTTCATCGTCGCCCCATTTAGGCATTACATACCAGTCGTAATTCCCGTAGAGTTTAATCTCCAGAGGCTCCTTGCCAAGTTTGTACGTCTGAGGTCCTTCTTCTTCTTTCGGTGGAGTTGTGTTCTCCTTCGGAGTCTCCGTATTTGACTTTGGAGGCTCTGGCTCTGGAGCTGCAGTATTGCTTTTGCCGCACCCTGCGATCATAGCAATAACCATTAGCATCGACAGGACAGTTACGAGCAGCTTTCTTCTCTGTTTCATACGCTGTTTTTTCCCCTTTCAAATCCTTGATTTTGTTTATGGTTAAAGCAAATGCTCTAAACCCAGACTTAAGTAAATCTTTTCAGACTCTTATTCATAGATTGCTACTCTTTCAAAGAACCTACCAGTACGCCCTTCACGAAATACTTCTGCACGAATGGATAAACGCATATTATCGGAAGGGTGGCCACCATCATTGTAGCCATGGATAGCGATTTACTCGTTACAGTCTTGGCTCTTTGCATAGCGGCAAGTGCGGCGGAATTCATTTCCGAAGCCGTTTCACTAACGATATTAGATAACAGGAGTTGTCTGAGTATCGTTTGAATTGGATACTTCGACTCATCCGAGATATAAATTCCGGCTAAGAACCACTCATTCCAGTGTGCAACTGCAGTAAACAGGGACAATGTTGCAATTACCGGACCCGACAGAGGAAATACGATGCGGAATAATGTCCCCCAGTTCCCACAGCCATCAATCTTCGCAGATTCTTCAAGTCCAGCCGGTAATCCGCTAAAGAAGGTTCGGAAAATGATCATGTTCCAGACCCCAACCATTCCTGGAATGATGAATACCCAGAAGGAGTTCATCAGGCCAAGATTACGGATCAACATAAATGAAGGAATAAGCCCTCCGCCAAAATACATCGTGATGATACACATAACCATATAGTATTTACGGCCCATGAGCTCCCGCTTGGACATGCCGTAAGCGAATATTGCTGTGGAAAGAATGGAGGTAACTGTACCAACCACCGTACGAAGTACAGAAATTGTAAAGCCACTCATCATCCGTTTGTCTTTAAAGACGATTTCATAGTTTTCCAAAGTGAATGATCTTGGCCAAAGCGTAACCCCACCCTTGGATGTATCCAACCCCTGGTTAAACGAAACTGCAAGGGCATTCAGGAAAGGATATAAAGTAGTTATAGATAATACGATTAAAAATGCATATATAAATGTGACCATAATGCGATCCCCAAGGCTATCTTTCATGTCCAAATTCCTCCTCTGATACTGTGCCTTTTACCATAGACTGTTGCCGCTTCTTCTCGCAACAAGGTTCGCAATTGTAAGCAGGATGACACTAATCACAGACTTAAATACTCCAACAGCAGTTGCATAAGAATATCGGTAATTATTTATTCCGACTCGAACGACATATGTATCAAGCACATCGGATACATCTCGCAGCGCCGGATTTGCAGCCAGGATCAAAATATCTTCAAAACCTGCACTAAGCAAGTTACCGATATTCAGAATCATAAAGATTGAAACAACTGGCATGATTGATGGTATCGTAATCAGGAAGATCTGCTTGAAGCGGCTAGATCCGTCGATCGACGCTGCCTCATAAGTATGAGGATCTACTCCTGCAATTGCAGCCAGATATACAATGGAGCTGAAGCCAATTTCTTTCCATACATTTGTCGTTACGAGAATTCCCCAGAAATATTCAGGCAGCGACAGGAAGTTTATCGGTTTATCAATTAAGTTCAGTTTCTCCAGCAGCATATTAACGCTACCATTATCCACCGCCAGCATGGAGGTAACCAAGCCTCCAAGGATAACCCAGGACATAAAGTGCGGTAAATAGGTGATCGTCTGTACGATACGCTTGAACCTCATCCTTCTAACTTCATTCAATATCAATGCCAGAAAGATCGGTGCTGGAAAACCAATACAGAATTTCAGCAAGCTGATCACGATTGTATTGCGCATAACTAATCCAAATTCAGGGGAATTAAAGAAATAATTAAAATGCTTCAATCCAACCCAAGGGCTGCTCGAGAAACTGTGTCCGATCTTGTAATCCTGAAAAGCAATCAAAATTCCATACATCGGTATGTAGCTGAAAATGAAAATCAAGATTAAAGCGGGTATTACCATAAGCTGTAAATCAATTTGCCTGAAAAAACGGACAAATCCATTCTGAAACTTTCCTTTTGGCTGAGGCTCGATTGCTTTATCTACGGAAAGTTGTGACATTTTTAGTTCCTCCCTACTATCATTCTCCGTCTATGTATCATTCTAAAGGACCATGAAATCGTTTACTACTTGATCAATCAACGAAATGTGATACTTTTCAACAACAATTAAGGATTGATTGAACACGAAAAAAGCTTTCCCATAGGCAGAATCATTTTCTACTTTATGAGGAAGCTCTGATTGCAACATAAAAACCTCCCATAAGCTCGAATGAACTCATGAGAGGCTTAAAGAGGCTTATCAAACCTTTTATTACTGAAGTGCTTCTAACTCATCTCACCTACAACCTTGACTCTTAATCTTGTCGCATTTTCCGGATGATAGGCAAGCGGAGTCTCTTCAACTTCAACCAATTTAACCGTATCCGGATTGGCCCCTGCCATTACCGCTTGTTTTACCGCTTTGTCTTCAGCATCCTTAAGCGAATCTTCTCGCGGTTCACGGGAATAAATATAAATCTGTTCGTACTGTCCGCTAATTTGAGAGATCGAGGCTCCGATGGCATTCGCAACCCCCCCGTTCTCTACTTTCACGATATCAGCTACACCAGGAATCTGATCCGGTATAATTACGCTGCCTCCGCCTACGAGCACAATCTGTACATCCTCGGAAGAAGTCTTCATCTTGTCAATCGCATTGGCGAGGAATGAAGAAATGACGGATTGAACCTCTTTCGCAAAGGATTCATCAATATGGCTGACCAGGCTCTTATCTCCCACATCAGCTAATCCGAGACGCACCGCAATGTCTGTTGTCGTCAGTGTACTTCCTCCGAAGACGAGTGCTTCTTCTGCGATCTTATAACCTACGCTATCTGGCCCGACCGTAATCTTGCCGTTGTCTACACGAACAATGCTTCCTCCGCCAAGTCCTACAGAGATAATATCCGGCATTCTGAAGTTTGTACGAATATCCCCCACCTCTACCGCTACAGAGGACTCCCTTGGAAAACCATCCTGCAAAACACCGATATCGGATGTCGTACCGCCAACGTCGATGACCATCGTATCTTTAATGTTCGCCAAATAGGAAGCTCCCCGAATGCTGTTCGTTGGTCCGCAAGCAATCGTAAGAATCGGGAACTGCTTCGCATATTCAATCGACATGAGGGTACCGTCATTCTGACACAAGTAAACCTCTGCGTCTTGAATTCCTTCAGCCTCCAACGCATGGGTAAAGCCCGTTGCAGTCGTCTCTATAACTTGGCATAAAGCAGCATTCAGAATCGTTGCATTCTCACGTTCAATCAGGCCAACCGATCCAATCAGGGACGAACAGGAAACCGGATAGTCTTCGCCGTATGCCTCCCAGATGAAGTCACGTACCCTGAGCTCCTGATCATTTTTGATAGAGGAAAATACACCAATGATCGCGATTGATTCTACTTTGTCCTGCCATTTGGCCAGCAGATCTTTAATCTCCTGCTCATCAATCTCACCGAGCAATTGACCATCATATTCATATCCGCCATGAACCAGAGCATAGTTACCTGATAATTTGTCCACCATGTCTTTTGGCCAAGCCGTATATGGCGGGACAGACGCGGTAGCTGGATATCCCAAGCGGATCACACCAACCGTAGCTAATTTCTTACGTTCCACAATCGCATTGGTGCACTGGGTTGTGCCGAGCATGGCATGCGTGATTTTCGTCTTATCGATATCCGCTTCCTTAAGTACTCTTCGCAGGGACGCCTCGATTCCTGTCTTGATATCCAGTGTCGTTGGGGATTTTACGCTGTGGATTAACCGGTTATGTTCGTCCAAAATAATAGCATCTGTATTCGTGCCGCCTACATCGATTCCGATTCTAAACATGCTTAGCCACCGCCTTACTTACCAATTCCTCAATTGGAACATAGTCGTAATCATATCCAAAGTATCTCGGACCTACCGTTTCGATCCCTTTTTCCGTTCTCCATTTGGAATGTGCCGGCAGCCCGATAACGCGTATACGTTTACCGTATTTCAGACTCTCCGTCGTTACAGGAAGCAAGGTGTCATAATCGACCAGACAGATGAGATCCGGTGTCATGGCTGTAACCTGTCCATTCTTCTCGGCAATCAGGTTCTCATTCTGGAATCGAACCTTCATCTGCTCATCTTTATATACTTCAATGCCTTCCAGGTTCATTTTTCCGAGGTTAAAGCCACCCTTGGTCTCCCGAATCACATCGTTTATTTTTCCTTGGAACAGCTCGTAGCCGGATGTCAGATTTAGAAGCTCTTCCAGCTTGTCCTTGGCATCTCTATTCTTTGAGGTAATGATCTCCCCGATTCTCTCTGATAAAGTCACAATGTTATGGACGCCGCTTTTCTTAATTTGAGCCCCTGTTGTTGAATACAGGCTTACCAGTGCACTGGCTCCCATCTCTACTGTAGCTGTACGAGCTAACCGTTCGGTCCATTTATTGTCGATCGTCTCGAAAATACCCATATTCCCTTTCTCATCCGTAATCGCCATCGGCGCAGCCGAAATGCCATCCAGGTTAAACGTCACCATCTGCAGCTCCGGGAACGCTCTTCCCATGCCATCACAATCGATAAGCGGCAAATTCAGCTGTGCTGCTACAACAATCGGGATCATGGAATTGACACCGCCCGCTTCCATTGGAAACGTGCCTGTGATCTGTTCTCTGCCCAAATACTTGGCCAGCTTCTGAAACACCTTAACAAATTCGTCGCCTTTCGGAAATTTCTCCACTAATACAGACGGCGCGCCCATCATCGCAGCTGGAATGAAAAAGTCTTCATCTTCGATTTCATCCACAGAGTAAAGTTTTACAGGTCCATATTTTTCTATGGCTGAGAGGGCCATCAGTTTACCGATGTAAGGATCTCCTCCTCCACCTGTTCCCAAAAATGCGGCACCTACAGCAATATGTTCAATCGCTTGCTTATCGATATATCTCATTGATTTCCCTCCATTAGGACTGACTTAGAAGCCGTGATTCGGTAGCAGACGATATAAATAACAAATGAAATGATGATACCGAGCAGCGGCTGATTCGATACTTGAGGCAAGCTCGGGAAGAAAGACAGAACTACAGGCATACAAGCAATAATCGAACCAATCAGCCAAGAAATTACGCCCAGACGATTAACGCCCTCTGTTTCCTTCCAGCTGTTCTTATCGCCTTTGTTCATAACCCAATACGACGCAATCATAACTCCCGCTACCGGCGGAACCATGGCCGACAAGACCGACATGACAGGCGTGAAGTAATTTAAAATCCCAATCACCGCAAGCACCGTTCCAATAAGTCCAGCAGCTCCTACGGCCCATTTCTCTTTATCTTTAGAAATATGAAGTACATTGGTGAGTGCAAATCCACCCGATATGGCGTTAACCATATTGGTCTTCCATGCAGCCAGGATCAATACCGTACCTCCGATAAAAGGTGTTGTGATATTAACAAAGACAGCCGCAACATCACTCGTCCGGTAAGCGATCGATAGAACTGCACCCACACTAATCATCAATACGCCAGAAGGTACAATGCCGATTAACGCTGCTTTCAATACATCAGAACGCTTTCTCGAAAACTGCGAATAGTCGCCTGCTATAACGGCCCCCAAGGCAAAAGATCCAATCGTTACAGCTAATCCGTCCATGAATTTCATTTGCTTCTCAGGCTGGTAGCTCCAGATATTCTGAAAAGAATCCATCGTGAATGCTTGGATCAAGCCATATACGCATATCACAACCAGCAGAGGCACTGCGATATAGCTCAGTACACGCAGAACTTTGATACCATACATTGCTGAAATGACCATGACCAACCCGCTAATTAATGAAGCAAGAGGAACCGGGATATTCATTCCATACTCCGCCAACAGACTTGCCAGTGCCGCCCCGCATACGTTTGCCTGAATCCCGAACCAACCGAGGCAGGCAATGGCGAGAATAATGGATAGAATCGTACGCGAACCCTTTTTGCCAAATACCTGGGCTGCGACTTGAACGGTGGATTTGCCCAGATCCGTACTCTGGATCCCCTGCAGAATCATTAGAGCGACGATAATGGCATATCCCAAAAAAGCAATCCATAATGTCTTGGATAAGCTCATACCGGAAATGAGTGTATTCCCAACCAGGAGGCCTGGAATGCTGATGACTGCACCGGCCCACACTACCCCAAGAGTGAACCAGGACTGATGTCCGTCCTTTCTCATGCATTTCTCCTCCTCGAAAAGTAAATTTTTCTTATTATAGAAGGAGATACGGGGCTGCGTCTTTTTCTTAAACCCAAAAAAAATCCGTAATTTTTGTCTTTTGGACAAAAGTTACGGATCATGTCAGCTGATTATGAGTCGATAAATCATGCAAGCGATGTAAACATCATAGGATTCGGAGTTGACGGTTATATCATAGCCAATAGCTTCACTGATCTTTTTGATCCGATATTTTACAGTGTTTTTATGGACAAACAGCATTTTCCCGCATTCATCGTAATTCCCTCTTGCATCTAACAAAAAGGTCATCAGTGTCTTGATTGAATCCGGCTCGTTTATTATCGGATCAATAACGGCCATATATTCTTCAAGAGTTTCCTCTCCCTGCACACTTAAATCAATGGCCTGCTTCATCGAACGAATCTCGGCTGCCGTAAATAATTTGCGATGTTCATAAATGAGATGGACCTTCCGCCCAATATTGTTCACAAGCCGGTACATGCGCCTTACATCTTGTGTATTTCTCATTCTGGGCGCATAGACCATTTCTGAGATCACCGGGAAGAAATTCGTTGTATCGATATATTCGGCAGCAATTTCATACTCGTTGTACTTGTAAGAGCAATTTCCCATAAGAGCAATTACACAATGGTCGATCGTTTGAATGAGCGCTGTTTTGTAATATTTGAACAGATGCTCTTCCAGTTCTTCGCGGATAAGCTTCTCTAGGGACAGGTCTTGAATTTCGATCAACCACATCATTTGGATCGAAGAGACATCAATATGGAGAAGTTGAGCCAGTCTCCGCATTTTTTCGCTTTCATCGTTAATAATGGCTTTTACCAAGGCGTATTCGCTAACCTCGTTATGCTTATCTCCCCATAAATTGATTGCCACCTGCACCACCTCACAGGTTTTATCAACGGTCTTTGCAGGTAATTTCGTGTTCTCTTTAATCAGAAATAAATAAAGTGCTTCTCCGTTTTTCTGATGAACTGTTTTGCACTCCATAAAGCAATCTGAATGATCGTCCGCTTGGCCTCTCGACCCATTCACTAGATAAGGAGCCTGCTTCTCAATCAGATGAGCCACATCCAGCGTTGAATTCCGAGGCCACATCACCTGATTCACGATTTCCATATTCGTGTTGGTCAGAATAAGGTTCGTTTTCAGCCTGTCAGACAGGAATTTAAGGGTGATTTCTACGCTCCGTGAGTGTTCAGGCAGCAGTGATACTTTTTCTAATGCTTCATTCACAAAGTTATCATTGATCGTCTGGTTTTTCAGAACAATTGCTTCCATGACCTCATAGATAACTTCGTTATAACGAAGCGAAAAATCATTCTCCGGCATGCAGATGATGATGAAATCCTTCGACTCTGCTAACTGCAGCACCTCTTCAGCCACTTCCGGAATAATGATTCCAACATAATATAAAATCAGTCCCACTTCACCAAGACCATGCAGATATTCAATGGCTTCGCACTGCTTCTCAACACTGTCTTTAATGGAATAAAACGAGCTGATCACAATCTCTTCCGCATACCACTCATCTTGAACCGAATGCACGATTCGGGAGGAATAATCCGCATTGGAAACCTCCAGGACAGATAAAGAGGAGATGGTACGGTGAAGGCTATTTTTTCCGGTTAGCACCTTCGCCCCACGAAAAGAAGGCAGTTGCAGCATATCCTGTACAGTTATCCCATGTTTCCTCACCACTTCTTCTGTGTTATCTAATGTAGTAAATTAATAAATATCTTATTTCATTTTAGCATTTTATGCTATATTTTCATCTAATAGCTTATAAATTGAAGAATTCCAACGGTCGTTAACAAAAGAAAAACAACGAGGATTGCGATAAGCACCCTTTTTATTGCTTTCGTGTTTTTTGATCTATGCTTAAGTTGCCTCTCAACATTCTCTAACCGCTCTTTGAGCTCTTCAAATTCATTATCTTGTACCATAAGCCCTCCTTGGTATCGTCAATTTATTGTTATAAGAATATAACACTTGGAATTCATCAGATGTTTGGATTACGTCGTAAAAAATCCAATGCTTACGTCTTAACCACATCCCAAATGCAAATCATTCTCCTTTCGGGTACAATAAGACCAAACGGAATTTTGGAGGCTGCATCATGAACATGGAAGAAGAAGCAAAGCAACAAGCCATACCGGCTGAAGACGACCAGGGCAACTTCAAGCTGCTCGACGTTGAACGTATCCTATCGATCTCATCCGAAATCGAAGGCGACGAGGATAGCGCGGCGATTTTTCATTATGAAGACGGCAAGAAGTATAAATACGTGCACAGCGAGAAAGCCATGAAGCAGTTCGGCGAATGGATTCAAAAAGGGGAAAACGGGATGTAATTAACAAAAAGCTGCCCATAAGGCAGCTTTTTGTTGTATTGATAGTAGAAAGAGACAGCTCAAAAGTTCGGAGAACCAATGAGATGCCTCTAAATCATCGATATTTATTTATCTCTTTCCTTTGTCATAAATTTCACCTAATGCTCTCGGAGCGCGGTTGGATTTAGAGAAAAAGATTAATAACAATAACGTCAATACATACGGTAAAATCATGAATAAATCCGTGAAGCTGCTTGGTAATGCCATTGACTGAGCTATGAAAGCTCCCCCGGATTTTGCAAAACCAAATAAAAGACAAGCAGCTAAAGTAGGGAGAATTCTCCAGTTACCAAAAATTAATGCAGCAATGGCCAAGAAGCCATATCCCATATAAATGCTGGACGAAAAGTTAGCTGAAATCGAATAGGCAAAGCACATACCGCCCAGACCTGATAACAGACCTGATATTAAAACGGCAGAAAACCTGATTTTCGATACATTTACACCTGCTGCATCAACTGAATGGGGATTTTCGCCGCACGCTCTTAATCGCATGCCATATTTTGTTTTATATAACAGATACCAAGCAAAACAGGCAATCACGATGATAATCACTTCGAATGGATACACATTCGTAAAGACCGCGCCGATTACGGGTATTTCGGATAAACCGCCGATTGTAAACCGCTCCATGACTCCTAATCGGAACTTGTCCGATGCCGATCCAAAGACAAGTGCATTGATTTGTGTCGTTAAGAAAGTGGTTAGCGCGAGCGCCAGTATATTTATTACGACACCACTGATCACTTGATCTGCCCTAAACTTAATGCATAATACAGCATGAATAATGGAAAAAGCCATTCCGCCAATCATCGCAAACAGCAGCGCTACATAAAACAGGTTTTGAACATCTGTGCCAAGAGCATTTGCGATCAAAACAGCCGACAGCGCTCCGATGAATGCCCCAAAGCCTTGAAAGCCTTCAAGTGCTAGATTGGTAATGCCACTCTTTTCACTATATATACCGCCTATAGCAATGATAAAAAGAGGCAGAGCAAAGGATAAACCATCCATAATTATTGTATCCATTATGCTTCACTCTCCTTCCGGCCCGCTTCATTTTCCTTCAGACGGCTGATTTTATATTTCAAGTATCCTCCACATGCACTAAACAAGAGGATTAACCCGACGATCACCGAAGAAATTTCTTGTCTGATTCCTGCCTGTGAACTCATATATGTGCTTCCCTGTTCAATAATCGATACTAAAAATGATGAAAAAACAACACCAATTGGATGAGAGTTCCCTAATAGGGATACAGCAATGGAATCAAAGCCGATGCTTGATAATACTTTGGGTTGGATGGAGGAGTAATAGCCTAAATAGTAAGTGACACCGGCAAGACCAGCCAAACCACCTGAAATAACCATGGCTAGGACTGTATTTCTTCCTACATTAATTCCCGCATACTTTGCTGCATTCCGGTTGGAGCCTACCGCCTTCATTTCAAAGCCAACCACCGTTTTGTCCATAACAAACTTGATTAAAACAGCGGTAATCATAGCCAAAATAAAACCGATTGGGATGTCCATCTTCAGGTTAGCTGCTTCGACATTCACTAGCGTTAATCTTGCTGCTTCGGAAATATACCGGGACTGCCTTGAGACAGGATCAATATAATACATTTGAATAAAAAAGCTAATGACATATTGAGCAATATAATTCAACATAATCGTCGATACGACTTCATTAATGTTAAATTTATATTTTAGCCACCCTACTAATCCTCCCATGAGTCCCCCGGCGACGATTCCGATCAGTAAAACAAGCGGCTTTGCGATTACTGCATCCAAACCACTATAGCCAACAATGATTGTCGCAAAAAAGCCGGAGACGAGCATTTGGCCGGCAACCCCAATATTAAACAGGCCTGCTCTAAAGGCAACAGTGACTGCCAAGCTGGCAAACACAAGCGGCGTCATGGCGTTCAGCAAACTCAAGAAATCAGTCAGTATGCTCTTATAGCCTGCATAAGAAGGCTTAGGCAAGATCCCTGCCCCTTGGAATAAATTATAAAACGCCTGCAGAGGATTTTTGCCGATTAAAAGGATAACGATAGCCGCCGCAATAAAACTTAGGATTATGGAGACTAACGGTATGGAGATCGATTGCCATTTCTCATTCCTTATTGGCCGAATAAGACGATTACTTAAGGTTTTCTTTTGTTTATCTTTACTCATGCTTTGCCCCCATCATATATTCGCCGACTTCATTCGTCGTTAATGAATCACTTCCGGCGATTTTTTGAAGTTGACCGTTATATATAACTCCTATGGTATCTGCCACATTCATAATTTCATCCAATTCCAGTGAAATGAGTAGAATCGCTTTTCCGCGATCCCGTTCTTGAATCATCATCTTATGAATATTTTCGATCGCACCAATATCGACTCCCCGTGTTGGCTGAACGAATATCATGAGCGGCGACTGCAATTCGATTTCGCGTGCAATAATCGCCTTTTGCTGGTTACCGCCGCTCATCGAACGAACTTGCGTTTTGACGCCTTGTCCGCTTCTAATATCGTATTTATCGATCAATTTCCTGCCAGATTGCTCAAATCCCTCTTTATTCAAAATCCCCTTCTTGGAAAAGGGCTCCTTATAGTACTGCTTTAATGCTAAATTCGTAGATAAATCAAAATCCAAAAACAGCCCAAAGCTTTGTCGATCTTCAGGGATATAGGATATTCCAGCTTCTGTTCTGTTTCTTATACTTTCATACGTAATGTCCTTGCCCTGAAGTAGTATTTTCCCACTGCTGACCTTGGTCAATCCTGCAATAGCATCAGCGATTTCGACTTGGCCGTTATCTGCGACTCCAGCAATAGCAAATATCTCGCCGCTGCGTATGGCAAAGGATACGTCTTTCACCACTTCAAATCCATCTTCATTCTTAATGGTTAGATGCTCTACTTTCAGTATTTCCTCTTTAAACCGGGCAGGCACTTTCTCAGCTTCAAAGCTTACCTCTCTGCCCACCATTAATTGAGCCATATGATTAACCGACGTCGTCTTTACATCCAGCACATCCACTAATCTGCCTTTATTCAGTACAGCGCATCGGTCAGCCACTTTTTTGATTTCTTCCAGCTTATGCGTGATCAGGATGATGGTTTTCCCGCCGTCTCGCAGACCTTTGATAATCCCCAGCAAGAACTCAATTTCTTGTGGCGTCAAGACTGCAGTCGGTTCATCAAATATAAGGATTTCAGCTTCACGATAAAGCACCTTCAGAATTTCCACCCGCTGCTGCATGGAAACGTTTAGGTCAGCTATTTTCTTCGTAGGATCCACTTCTAAGCCAAAGCTTTTGGACAGCTCTTCAATTTTTCGATTAGCATTTCGAATATCCACATATGGAAAGAGCCCTGCAAATTTTTTGATTGGCTCAACTCCTAAGGTAATATTCTCTGTAATCGTATAATCAGAGACTAGCTTAAAATGCTGATGGACCATTCCTATGTTAAGCTTTGCCGCATGGTTAGGCGAACTGATCTGTACCTTCTCCCCGCGAATATAAATATCTCCTTCATCCGGCTCGTACATGCCGCCCAGAATACTCATCAACGTGGATTTACCCGCTCCATTCTCTCCAAGCAAGGCGAAAATTTCTCCTTTTTTTATATCAATGGATACATCATCATTCGCCACTATTCCTGGGAAGCGTTTGGTTATATGTTTCATTTCTACAATAAAATCAGACATCTTTCTCCTCCTTCATCCCAATAAGCAGGAAAGAAAAATTTAGAAGTTCATCATCCCCTCATAAATCCTAGAGCAGGGAATGATAAACTTCTAAGGTTCATTTCACGATTGTGTTTCTATATTTAAATTAAAGTCCTGGAAACTTTTCTGGTGTATGGCCATTAAAGTTAGAAGCTGGAACGATTTTGCCATCCTTCACTAACTCGTATGCCTCATTCATTTTATTTAATGTATCCTCTGATAATTGATGACGTCCTTCTTCTTTGATGAAACCAGTTGAGTCAGTGTCTGCATGAAGGACTACGTTTCCGCCTTTAAAGCTTCCATCAACAATAGTATTTAATGCCTTTTCAACATTCATACTCATGAATTTTACAGCAGATGTTAACACGATATTTTCAGAGCCATTTGCACCATCATCATATTGGTCAACGTCCACGCCAATTACTTTAACATCGCCTTTAGCTTCCTTAACCGCTGTAAAGACACCATTACCCGTGCCGCCTGCTGCCACAAAGATTCTATCTACACCTTTATTGATCAATGCATTTCCGATTACTTTACCTGTTGCTTCATCTGCAAAAGAGCCTGCATAGTTACCGCCCACATCTGCACCTGTTACATCCGTTCCTGCATAACCTGATAATTCAACAACTTCGACGTTTTTCCCATAAACCTTGTTAACGTAATTTACCCCTGATTCAAAACCAAACTGATAATTTACATTGGAAGGATAAGCAATGCCATTTACGACCGCTACTTTATTTGATTTTGTTTCAAGAGCTGCAGCCATGCCTGCAAAAAAGCCACTTTCTTGTTCCGCGAAATTCATGGCATATACATTGTCGAAATCTTTTTGATCACCTACAGGTGAAGGCTCAGCGTCATTTAAGATAAATGTTTTGTCAGGATTTTCTAGAGCGATGCTGGAAACTCCGGCAAATTGAAACCCTGGGGTTATAATAACATCATAATCTGCCACAATATCAGCAACAGCTTGTACAGCAGCAGCAGGATCACCCGTTTCCTCTCTCACAGCCTTTACAGTTGCTGTTGGATGATTTTTGATAAAGTTCAAAATTCCGTTATAGTTATCTTCATTAAAGTTGCCATCATCAACGCCGGAAGGACTTGTAACAATGGCAATTTTCAGTCCGTCTTTACCTGCTCCGGAATTTGCTTCATTTGCTTCATTTGCATTGTTTCCGCATGCTGCCATAACAACAGTCATCAAAGCAAGGATTAAAACAACTGCTATATTTTTTGTACTTTTTTTCATTACTCATGGTCCCCCTCAGTTAATCTTGTTGAATTGTTGTTTTTGTAAAAATTAAAAAGCACCGAGTTGCACCGGTGCTTGACTTCAGGAAGGTAGATAATGAAAAAAGCATAAGTTAAATCCGTATATTACCTAACCTCGTAGTCAAGCTATTTATGGTAGCTTGGTAGAAACTTTCGGGCCATATCCCCAACATTATACGAGAATAAATATTTTAATTTTTACAGAAGCCATAGTAACATGGGATATTCCCATCGTCAACAATAAACACGTATGTTATATTTGGAAATCACATTCAATGTTCGGAAACGGATTGAAAAGGAATTGATTATCATATGGATTTGAAGAATGATGAGGAAAACAAGTGCATTTTTCCGAATTATTACATGTTAGCGATTTATACTGTGGATTAATAAAGCCAAAAAAAGAGGCTGCTCATAAGTCCAGTGAACTTATGAGCAGCCTCTCTGCTTAACACATTCCTCAATTTGTAGGGGATGAAAAGGGGATAGATTGATCCTCTTACCCTAAAATAACTTGATACAATAAGGTTTTTAACCCTTATTACATCATGCCGCCCATTCCACCCATGCCGCCCATGTCTGGACCTGCAGGAGCTGCTGGTTCTGGCTTATCAGCGATTACCGCTTCAGTAGTCAAGAACATAGCTGCTACGGATGCAGCGTTTTGAAGAGCGGAACGAGTTACTTTAGCAGGGTCAACGATACCTGCTTCGAACATGTTCACCCACTCGCCAGTTGCCGCGTTGTATCCTACGCCAACTTGCTCGTTCTTCAGACGCTCAACGATAACGGAACCTTCTTGACCTGCGTTCGCAGCGATTGTGCGGATTGGCTCTTCAAGAGCACGCAGAACAATGTTCACGCCTGTCTTCTCATCGCCATGTGCTTCAACTGCTGCAACAGCTTTGTATACGTTCACGAGTGCAGTACCACCACCGGATACGATACCTTCTTCAACTGCAGCGCGAGTTGCGTTCAGAGCATCTTCAATGCGAAGCTTGCGCTCTTTCAATTCTGTTTCCGTTGCTGCGCCGACTTTAACTACGGCTACACCGCCAGCCAGTTTAGCCAGACGCTCTTGCAGCTTCTCTTTATCGAACTCGGAAGTTGTTTCTTCGAGTTGGTTACGGATTTGCTTCACGCGAGCAGCGATGTCTTCTTTGTTACCAGCGCCGTCCACGATGATTGTGTTTTCTTTCGTTACACGCACTTGACGAGCAGTACCCAATTGATCAATTGTAGCGGATTTCAGGTCAAGACCCAATTCCTCAGTGATCACTTGACCACCAGTCAATGCAGCGATATCCTGCAGCATTGCTTTACGACGGTCACCAAAGCCAGGAGCTTTAACAGCTACAGCGTTGAATGTTCCGCGAAGCTTGTTCACGATCAGCATAGCTTGAGCTTCGCCCTCAATGTCTTCAGCGATCAGAACGAGTGCCTTGCCTTGTTGAACGATCTTCTCAAGGATTGGCAGGATTTCTTGCGTGTTCGTAATCTTCTTATCTGTGATCAGGATGTATGGATTCTCAAGAACAGCTTCCATTTTATCTGTATCAGTAATCATGTATGGGGAGATGTAGCCACGGTCAAATTGCATACCTTCTACAACTTCCAGCTCAGTCAGGAAACCGCGGGATTCTTCAACCGTGATAACACCGTCTTTACCCACTTTTTCCATAGCTTCAGCAATCAGTTGACCCACTTCATCGTCTGCTGCAGAGATCGCAGCAACTTGAGCGATGGACTGTTTGCCTTCGATTGTTTTGGAAATGCTCTTCAGCTCTTCTACAGCTGCACGAACCGCTTTGTCGATACCTTTACGGATAACCATAGGGTTAGCGCCTGCAGTTACGTTTTTCAGACCTTCACGGATCATTGCTTGAGCAAGAACTGTTGCAGTTGTTGTACCGTCACCGGCAACATCATTAGTCTTCGTAGCTACTTCCTTAACAAGCTGTGCACCCATGTTCTCGAATGCATCTTCCAGCTCGATTTCTTTAGCAATCGTTACACCGTCATTTGTGATGAGCGGGCTTCCGAATTTCTTTTCCAATACAACGTTACGGCCTTTAGGACCGAGCGTTACTTTAACTGCGTCTGCCAATGCATCAACACCGCGGAGCATGGAGCGGCGGGCGTCTTCACTAAACTTAATATCTTTAGCCATGATATTACATACCTCCTAATGGATTATGAAAATTTCAGCATTCTTATATTCAGGTTGTGAATTAACCCAAGATCGCGTGGATGTCGCTTTCTTTCATAATCAAATATTCTTTACCTTCGTATTTGATTTCTGTTCCAGCGTATTTGGAGAAAATAACACGGTCGCCTTCTTTCACTTCCAAAGCTACACGCACACCGTCTTTCAAAGAACCGCTGCCTACTGCGATAACTTTACCTTCTTGCGGCTTTTCTTTAGCGGAGTCCGGAAGCACGATCCCGAATGCCGTGGTTTCTTCTTGTTCAATTGGTTCAACCAATACGCGTTCACCTAAAGGTCTGATCATGAAAAATAGCCTCCTTAATAATATATTGTGGTGTTCTTGTTCAAAACTTTATGTATTAGCACTCGACCATCGTCAGTGCTAACAACCAATTTTATGATACTCAAGTTGCCTGAAAATTTCAAGTCCTTTACTTTATTTTTTGATAACTTTTAATCAGATTGCTAAATTGAGGTTGTCCTCCAGACTCCTCTCTCCATTCTATCCACCACTTTTCATTTTATGCCTGTTTCTGAGTGCCGCAAGTTCAAAAAAAAGAGCACCCGTGGAGCGGGTACTCTTGATTTATTCGATATGTATTCCACTTCAGTGCTAGTCTTCATCTGTACGGATATAGCGGCTCTCCAGCTCCATATCGGCCTCCAGCTGCTTACGATAAACAATTGATGAAAGGAATATACTGAATTCATACAGAAGCAGCAGCGGAATAGAAACCAGAAAATCTGAAATAAAGTCCGGCGGCGTGATAATGACTGCTACAAATACGAGAGCAAAATATCCCAAACGACGCATTTTCTTCAGCCGCAGCGGATTTAGAATCCGGATCTTCGTCAGGAACATGACAATCAGCGGAAGTTCAAACAAGAGAGCGAGAGGCAGCACTAGATTGAACATAAAGTTAAAATAATTCGTAATCCCGTACGTCTCCTGCAGCCCCATACTCTGCGTAATAGACGTTGTAAAGTGGAGGGTCATCGGGAAGACGATGTAGTATCCAAACAAGGTTCCCAAGATAAATAGAATAAATGCATATGGAACATAACGCGCAGCGGCTCTCTGTTCATGTTTGCGCAGTCCCGGCTTTACGAACGCCCAAACCTGATAAAAAATAAACGGAACGGAAATCACAAGCGAGAATAGAGCAGCAATCTTCATATAGATCCCGATACCATCCCAGAAAGAGAAAGCATTCAGTTGAAAATTCTTAGCCTGCTCCGATTCTGTAAGATACTTGTAGATCGGCTCGGCTATAAACAGGCCGGCAATCAATCCGCCCACAAATACGACAAGAACAATAAAGATTCGCTTGCGAAGCTCACCCAGGTGCTCCACAAGCGCCATCTCTTCCATTTTCTCCGACACGCTAGATATCACCTCATCTGTATCCCGGCAGCACAAGAAGAAACGGCGTATCTTTACCGAAAGAGTACCGTTTCTATTAAACTAATTGCACAAACTTGGATGAACCAACTTAAATAAAATCCCTCCCGCAGGAGGGTAAATCAATTCACGCATTTATTCCGGAAGACGCTTATCTTCAGCCTTCGGCTGCGCTGCAACCTGTTGAGGAGCTTCTTTCTTCTTGGAAGCCGGCTCATCCTCCATAATCTCACGTGCTCCGTCCTTGAACTCACGGAACGTTCTGCCTACAGCACGTCCAAGCTCAGGCAGCTTGTTCGGTCCGAACAGCAGCAATGCTAAGATGACGAGCAAAATAATACCCGGAACCCCGATTGGACCCATACCTCTTCTCCTCCTTGTCCTATTTGAAGCAGCTCAAAAGCAATCAAGACGCCATCAAATTAGGATATAGCTTCATTTTAGAAAAATCAGCCAAATAACATATATACAGTCATCATACCATAAGAAAAATCACATAAATAGTACGGAAAAATGAACATTTTCTGTACAAATATCCCTTTATAGCCTGTATTCCCCTTACTCGCGGTATTGTCCTGTAACCATGAGGAGTGCTTCTGGCAGTTGATCCATAATAGCTGCAAGATTCTCATGCACGCCTTTTGGAGAACCCGGTAAATTGAGAATCAAAGTCTGTCCCCGAATTCCGCATACCCCGCGAAATAACATGGCACTCCGATTCTTTTGCATGACAGAAGCTCTCATCGCCTCTACGATACCCGGAACTTCACGCTCCACCACACGCTTTGTAGCTTCAGGGGTTACGTCGCGAGCAGCCAATTCGGTTCCCCCGGTTGTTAATACCAGGTCTACTTGAAAGTAATCCGTTAGCTCAATCAACGCTGCGGTGATCTCATCTTCTTCGTCAGGCACAATCCGGTATTCAATAATTTCGCCGCCCAATTCCTCTTCAATCAGTTCTCGGATGACCTGGGCGCTCGTATCCTCGCGTTCCCCCCGCGAGCCTTTATCGCTCGCCGTCAGGATCGCCGTCTTCCATAACATGAGTACCCTCTCCTTCCCCTTTTGCCGATTCTTACTTCTATATTCAATATTTAATCACGGAAAGATGAATTAATGATTCCCGCTACTTTCCTTCATTCATATAATCTCCGCTCTTGCCTCCTGTTTTGCGAAGCAGCTTGGTCGGACCAATCTCCATATCCTTCTGCATGGCCTTGCACATATCGTATACGGTTAAAGCTGCTGCAGATACGGCGGTCAGAGCTTCCATCTCAACTCCGGTCTTGCCCGTTGTTTTTACGGTTGCTTCTATATAAAGTTCATCCCTGCCATTATTGCCGAATTCCACGTTAATACCCGTAAGCGGAAGCGGGTGGCACATCGGGATCCAATCCGATGTTTTCTTGGCAGCCATAATAGCCGCTACCTGCGCTACCGCAAGCACATCGCCTTTTTCAATTCCGCCTTCAATTATACGGCGAAGTGTCTCCGGATACATCTTGACAGTCGTTACTGCGGTGGCAGTCCGGGATGTAATGTCTTTATCACTCACATCTACCATTCTTGCCCTTCCCTGCTCATTAAAATGACTAAGCTCCATTCCATCACCTTCCGCTAAATCCAGACTGCAGGTATCCATTCTCTGTTATGAGCCCGTCCAGACGCAAGTCATGACATTCCATAGGCACGTGATCAATTAACTGTACTCCATATCCGAGTCCAATCCACAAAGGTGCTTTCCATTCTTGAACCTTCCCCGCATGCAGCATGCGATCACGAAGACGATCATAATAGCCGCCTCCATAGCCAAGCCTGCCTCCCATGGTATCGAAGGCCAGTCCTGGAACCCATATCATGCCCGGAACAACATCCTCCGGACATTTCTTCGCGCGAACGGGATCCGGTTCCAAGATGCCATATGTTCCCTTCACCAGTTCATCCGGGCTTTGAAGATAGTACAGCTCCATCACTCTGTTGTCCTTAAGGCTTTTCGGCACCAAGACGTCCATGCCGTTCCTCCATCCCCATCTGATCAACGGCCATGTGTCTAGCTCGGAACGAAATGGAACATACGCGAGCATGCTCTCCGCGCGAGTTGATACCATTAAATCAGCTGCATGGCGGCATGCCTTCGCGGAATGCTCTGCACGAATGGGGTCAGCAATGGAATCTCTGAGAGAAACCTGGTGTGCACGCAGTTCAGACTTGGATACAGAAATATTCATATCCGGTATTTCCTCTCCTGCATATAATTAAGTTTAGTTTACCATTGTTCCTTCCTTTCGCCAAGAATGCCGGAAGTCACCTTCATTTGGTCGCTTGTTTAACATTTTTCATGTAAACTTACGTTATCATCATCTGAATCGAACGATGAAACATTGAACTATATATAGATGGAGGTTTTTATTCTCATGCTGCTGCAAGCGAATGGCATAACGAAATTATACGGAGTCACTCCTGTGCTGGACGGCATTAACCTGCAGGTGCTGGAGCGCGAGCGAATTGGACTTGTCGGCGTTAACGGCGCTGGTAAATCCACGCTGCTTCAGATTTTAGCCGGAGAGCTGTCATACGACGGGGGACAAATATTTAAAGCAAAAGAAACAACAATCGGTTATTTGGCGCAAAATAGCGGCCTGCAATCGGATCGCACCATTTGGGAGGAAATGCTGGACGTATTCACCCCTCTGATCGAGACCGAGCGGGAGCTTCGGCAGATGGAGGAGCAGATTGCCGACCCGGCTTCAAGCGAAGATCCTAAACGTTATCAAGATCTTCTTGAGCGATATGCTCATCGCTCCGACTGGTTCAAGGATCACGGCGGTTACGAAATGGAGACGCGCATCCGCAGCATTCTCCACGGGATGGGGTTCGGAACCTTCTCACCAGACACACCGATCTCCACTTTAAGCGGCGGACAGAAGACACGTCTGGCGCTGGCGCGAATTCTCCTTCAGGCCCCTGACCTGCTTATGCTGGATGAGCCTACGAACCACCTGGACATAGCAACGTTAACCTGGCTGGAAGATTATCTCCGCGGGTATTCGGGCGCTCTGCTCGTTGTATCCCATGACCGTTACTTCCTTGATCGCCTTGTCACAACGATCGTGGAAATTGAACGGCACCAATCCAAGCGGTACACAGGAAATTACAGCAAGTATATTGAGCTGAAGGCTGCGGAATATGAAACACAGATGAAACAATATGAGAAACAGCAGGATGAGATCGCACGCATGGAGAACTTTATCCAGCGCAATCTCGTACGGGCCTCTACCACCAAGCGTGCACAGAGCCGGCGTAAAGCGCTGGACCGGATGGAACGCATGGACAAACCGATGGGGGATCTGAAAAAAGCCCACTTCTCCTTCGAGGTTGAGTATATGTCCGGTAAGGAAGTGCTGCAGGTCAAGGATCTGTCCGTTGCCTTCGAGCCAGGCCACCCCTTGTTCCAGAACGTATCCTTTGATCTCCGCCGGGGAGAAACGGTCGCCCTGATCGGTCCGAACGGAATTGGTAAATCCACATTACTCAAATGCTTGATGGGTACTATGAAGCCAGCCTCCGGTACCATTCAGTGGGGAACGAAGGTCAAGTTCGGTTACTACGATCAGGAGCAATCCGAACTGAATCCGAAAAATACCGTGCTGGAGGAACTGTGGAGCACCTATCCTCATATGGAGGAAGCGCGTATCCGTACCGTGCTTGGTAATTTCCTGTTCAGCGGGGAAGATGTGCTGAAGAAGATCAGCGCTTTAAGCGGCGGGGAAAAAGCACGTGTATCCCTGGCAAAACTTATGCTGCTAGAAGCCAATATGCTCATTCTGGATGAACCGACGAACCATCTGGATTTATTCAGTAAAGAAGTGCTTGAATCGGCGCTGATGGATTACGAAGGCACACTGTTCTTCATTTCTCACGACCGTTATTTCTTGAACAAAATGGCAGAACGCATTGTGGAGCTGCATCCGGACGGAGTTCAGCATTTCCTGGGTAATTACGATGATTATACAGATAAAATGCAGGAAATCGACGAGATGGGTAACGAGCCTTCTGAACCGTTCGCCCGTCCAGGAGTCAAGCAGGAGATTGTTAACGAGCCCCCTGCCGAGAAGCAAGGTGCCTCCTCTTTTGAAGCCGATAAACAAGCAAAACGTGAAGAGAGAAACAGACAGCGCAGGCTTGCCAGCCTGGAAGAGCAAATCCATTCGCTGGAAGAAGAAATTGCCAAGCTGGAAGAAGAAATGGCTCTTCCTGAAATATATCAGGACTACATGGCGCTCCAGGAGCGTCAGCAAGTTGCGGATGCCAAAAAATCTCAACTCGAAGAGATTTTTACGGAATGGGAATCACTGCTTGAATAGAAAACGTGCTCATTCTACAAAAAAACTTGAAATTTTCACAAAATAGCATTTTATCACCGCCAGACTTATACACAGACTTATCCCCAGTTTCAGTGCATAAGTAAGATAAGGAAATGGCCCTCAGGGCCATTTTTTTGTTAGAAAACAAGCCATTTAACAAAAACAACCAAGTTTATCCACTAACTTATGCACATTATCCACAGTTTCAACAGATTTTTTTGAAAATTCTGCCCTCTTTTCTCAACCGCTTTCAAAGCTAGAATTCATCCATGTTTTTTGAATCTACGCACATTTCGAAGGGGGTATGTGGATAACCTTGTCCACAACTTGACATATGTAAAGATTCATTTATGCGAAACTAGTTTATGTATAATAATTAGGCCGCCTTCTATTACATCGAGAAGGCGGCCTTTTTTAGTAGCTGATCATTATATTATTAAGCTATTTCTATACGTTTAAAGCCCATTCCTCCAGTGACAGCTGAGGATCCGCCTTCATATCAAGCGGTGTCAGTACTCCCTGTTTCCATTTCAAATGAGCTGCAGCCCCGATCATTGCTGCATTATCCGTGCAGTACTTATGTGGTGGAATGGTCAGAGGAATGCTCTCTACCTCACAGCGTTCCTTAAGAAGCTGGCGCAAGCCGCGGTTCGCTGCTACCCCTCCGCAGAGAAGGAGCTGCTTCGCTCCATAAGCCTTTACTGCGCGTACCGCTTTTTCAACCAGCACCTCGGTCACTGATTGCTGGAAACCCCGGGCTATCTCACCGGTTTGAACCTCTTCGCCGCGCATCTTACTCTGATTGACCACATTTAACACAGCTGATTTCAGCCCGCTGAAGCTGAAATCATACGAATCGGCCTCAAGCCAAGCACGTGGAAGTGTCACAGCTTCCTCTGCTTCAAGCGCCAGCTTATCTACGTGGGGCCCACCAGGATAAGGGAAACCTAGTGCACGTGCCACTTTATCGTAAGCCTCGCCGACAGCATCGTCGCGTGTCCGCCCAATAACCTCAAAATGCCCTTCCGATTTCATGTATACAAGTTCAGTATGACCTCCGGATACAACAAGAGACATACACGGATATTCAATCGGCCCTACAATTCGATTTGCATAAATATGCCCTGCAATATGATGGGTACCAATCAGCGGTTTACCAAGCGCATAAGCCAAGCTTTTGGCAGCCACAACGCCGACCAGTAATGCACCGACAAGACCCGGTCCCTGGGTAACTGCTATTGCGGACAAGTCCTGCATATCAATGCCTGCTTCTTCAACAGCTTCCTCAACGATCATCGTGATGCTCTCTACATGTTTGCGTGAAGCCACCTCAGGCACCACCCCGCCGAAAGCCTTGTGCGTTTCGATCTGGCTTGCAATGACGCTTGATAACACCTCATGCCCGTCTTTTACAACCGCAACCGAAGTTTCATCACAGCTGGTTTCAATGGCAAGTATTAAGCTGTGCTGCTCTATGTTCTGTTCATTCATGATAAAGCTTCTCTTCCTTCCCCGCCCTCGTCCTCATGATATTTGGGCAAATCCGCCCACATAATCAGCGCATCCTCACCATTATCCGAATAATATCCTTTGCGGATGCCTGCAGGCATAAATCCTTTTTTGGTATATAAACGCTTCGCTACCTCATTGCTTACCCGGACCTCAAGAGTAATACGCTCCATTCCAAGAAATGCGGCAGTCCTCATCAGCTCGCCGAGGAGCAGTTCTCCCCATTTCCGTCCCCGGTACGCACTCAATAAAGCGATATTAGTAATATGCGCTTCATCAACAATCGTCCACATCCCTGCGTATCCAATCGTACGGCCTTCATATTCCATCACCATATAACGTGCAAAATGATTCATTTTCAGTTCATTCTGGAATGCTTCCTCTGTCCAAGGAAGGGTAAATGCGTCATGCTCTACGACCATAACGTCCGGAATGTCTTCCAAAGTCATGAGCCGGAAGGTCAATCCCTGCTCATTAGCTTGTACTCCGTTCTCCTGATCCATAATCAATTCTTCGCTCCCTTCACCGCTTGCGCAGCAGGTTCGCTTCCGCCTCCGAAAGCTGTGTATAGTTAGGTACGAGTGTATGGACTTCGTCCGATACTCCCCTGAGCAATTGCTCAGCCCCTAATCGTCCGACCCAGCGGCCCTCAAGCTCATATGGCAGAATGTTCAGCGGTCCGTGATAGACTTCACTCAGACGCTTCGCTGCCTCGGTGTGTATCTCTACATCTCCGGTAAACCAGATTGAGGCAGGACGCTCTTCTTCCTTGAGCGATTTCAAACGGTCAGATAACGTATCGATCCAGGCCGACATGAGCCGAATCGCATCCGGTTCCAGCCGGTTCGGTACGTTAGCTTCTGCCTGTGCTCCGCTAACGAACAGCGCGGTATAAGCCTGGCCTCTTCTAGCATCAAGGAGCGGAATAATCCAATGCTGCTCCCCTTCAATTGGCGAGTTCTTCTGACCAGAGACAAGCCCTCCCCACGCCAAAGCATGAAGACTTGATACTCCGACCACAGGAATCTTCTTCGCCCATGCCAGTGTCTTGGCTGCAGTCACAGCCATTCGAACACCTGTATAGGATCCAGGTCCAACACCAACAGCAATACCGTCGATATCCTCTATCGTTAAATTCGCTTCTTCCACAGCACGGGCAATGACCGGGTGCATATGCACAGAGTGATTGCGTTCTCCGCTCGCATTGATCTCTTTCATCAGCTCCATGTTCTCCATCACAGCAACCGCCAGCGAGGCTGTAGCCGAATCCAACGCCAAAAACCGCTGCCGCGGCTTCGTATTCTGATTATTCATTCATGCTTACCCCATTTTCATTCAAGTCACGGCACCACTCGCCGTAAGGCTCACCATAGCTTTTGATTCTGATGGTCCGCTCTGATAAGCCGGTCGTTTCTATCGATATATGCAAATAATTCTCAGGAAGCAGCTCCGTAATCAGACTGCTCCATTCCACAAGACAAACTCCGTCACCGAAAAAATACTCATCAAGTCCAAGCTCATCCGCTTCATCCATAGATAAACGGTACACGTCCATATGATAAAGAGGCAGCCGCCCCTCATATTCTTTAATAATTGTAAATGTAGGGCTGTTCACCACACCGCGAACACCAAGGTGCTTCGCAAAACTTTGGGAAAATGCCGTCTTCCCTGCTCCCAAGTCGCCGTCCAGGCCAATAACCGTTCCCGGCTTCGAACGTTCTGCAAGCCATGCAGCAAGTCGTTCCGTATCCGCCGGATTATTGGACATGTAACGGAAATCATAACCGCTTTCTGTCACCTGTATACCCACCTTTTAGACATTACCATCGTCTGAATTAACTTGTCCTTAATTATATCGGTCTCCCCGCGAAGCCGCAAGGGAAGCAGGAGACAGTACCTCCGAGCCTCTAAATGACCGATCATGTACACACATCAAAAAAACACCTGCTCACGGGGAAGCGCCAATTCAGGCGCTATTCCGAAGAACAGGTGTATCTATCGATCTGTCATCTGCCCACTATTCGCCTTCTTCCAGACGCTCCACATTTACCGTAACCGTATTCGTTGGTCTTGATCCAACCTGTACAGTCGCCATGCCGTTTGCTTGGTCAATATGCTCAATCCACACAGGCTCGCCTTCCAGCTTCACCTTAAATGTATCCTCCGATTTAAAAATGCTCCAGGCGCGCTCCATATCCATCAGCTATTCTCCTTATCTGTCATTGAAATTCGCAGTATCTCATCCATCTTTATTACCGCGTACGGTCGTGTGTCCAAGGTCAATATGCCACGAAGGCCATGTATTTATGCAAATAGATAAAACTTATACAGAATCTTTTTTTGGGCAAACTAATTAGAAAAATGATAGGGAGGAATCATAGATGCATACGGTCTGGAAAGGTGCTATCAGCTTCGGACTTGTCCATGTTCCCGTCAAAATGTTCTCCGCCACCGAGGATAAGGACATTTCAATGAAATACGTACACAAACGGTGCGGCAGCCCGCTCTCTTATGTCCGAAAATGTCCGGTCTGTGAGGAGGAAGTCGGCTGGGATGAGATTAATAAGGGCTATGAATACGAAAAAGGAAAGTTCGTTCTCTTTGAAAAGGAAGAACTGGAGCAGCTGTCAGAGCAGAACAATAAAAATATTACGATTCTCGATTTTGTAGATTTGACGGAAATTGACCCTATTTATTTCCAAAAGACCTATTACTTATCTCCTGATCAGGCAGGAGCCAATGCCTACCGGCTTCTGCTGGAGGCAATGAGACAATCCGGCAAAATCGGCATTGCCAAAATTGCAATCCGCTCCAAGAGCAGCATGGCGGCCATTCGTGTGATCGAGGAGTGCCTGGCGATTGAGACCATATTTTATCCGGATGAGATCCGCCCCGTTTCTCAGGTTCCCAACCTGCCGGAGAATGCTGTAGTCAATGATAAAGAGCTGACGATGGCACGTATGCTGATCGATCAGCTGTCTTCTCCCTTTGAGCCTGGAAAATATACAGATGATTACCGTGAACGCCTGCTTGATATGATCTCAAGCAAAGTCGCCGGAGAAGAAGTGAAAATCGCTCCAGCCCGTCAGGAAACGAACGTCGTTGACCTCATGGCCGCTCTTCAAGCAAGCATTGAAGCTGTTAAGCCGATTCCAACCGACCCGGGAATAACGCCGAAGCCGCGAAAAACCACACGTAAGACCACTGCGAAGGAAGCGGTTGCCAAAGTAAGCGGTGAAGCGCCTGACACGGCTGCTCCCAAGCCGAAGCGCCGCACGGCAAAAGCCAAAAAGACGGATACCATTTCCTGATGATGACCGGATTAAAACAGCTTCTCCCCAGAGAGCCCATGGCTCCCATTGCAACGGACACAATTCCCTCAGGAAGTGAATGGGGATTCCAGTTGAAATGGGACGGTGTACGCATTCTCTCTCTCCTTGAAGCGGGTAAAGTAACCCTAGTATCCCGCAAGCTGCTTGATAAAACGTCCTTATATCCTGAAATAGCCCACTCCCTGTCGGAGTTAACGAAGCAGCGGCTACTTCTGGACGGTGAAGTGGTTTATTTTCACCCGGAGCTGGGTCGCCCCGTATTTCAGAAGGTCCTCCAGCGGGAACGCTCACGTTCAGTCAGTTCAAACGGTCCCTTGTTCACCTATGTCCTGTTCGACATTCTGATGGACGGTGAAGATGACCTGAGACAGCGGCCTTATATTGAACGGCATCAACGACTTAAGGAGATTATTGCAAATAAGCCGGGCCTGCTGGTCGCGGACTTATTCAGTGATGGAAATCAGTTGTGGAATTGGGCAGAGGAGCGGGGCTGGGAGGGCATTGTGATCAAACGCCTCTCCTCTCCTTACCGCGAAGGAAAGAAGCATCAGGACTGGTACAAGAAAAAAATAGCCGTCCATCTGAGGACGGAGGCCGTCGCAATGATTATCCGGGATGGCCGTGTAGCAAGTCTTGTTCTATGCGGTGAAGATGGTGTTTATATCGGCAGGGCCTCATTGGGATTAAATGAACAAATGAAGCGGCATCTGCTCCAATATGCGGAAAGACATACAGGAACAACACGCTGGGATAAGCTTCATTCCGATCTGAAAAAAGAGACACTCATGTGGTTAAGCCAACCTTTAACCGTTCAAGTAACCTTTCTGGAGTGGAGCCAGGATGGAATGATGCGTCACCCCAAGCTGCTAAACATTGAAGGGCTGAACTCACCATGAGAAAACATGTCAAAGGTACACTTACCATCGAAGGACAAGAAATCGTAGTTACAAATCCGGATAAGCCGCTGTGGCCGGAAGCAGGCATCACGAAAGCCATGTATTTGCAGAAGCTGGCTGCCCTCTCTCCCTTCCTGCTCCACTATTGCCGGGGAAGGCTGCTTACAACGATCCGGTATCCGCATGGCGTTCCAGGGGAATTCTTCTATCAAAAGAATGCTCCGGAACCCACGCCGCCCTTTGTTCAGACAGCACAGCATGAGGATATCAATTATGTTCTGCTAAACGGGCTTCCCGAGCTGTTGTGGCTTGGAAATTTGGCTGCACTGGAATTTCATCCATCACTTCATTTAGCAGGCAGCACTCTTCCCTGCGAGTGGATGATCGACCTTGATCCTTCCCTGCCCGAAGAGCCGCGGATCATGGAAGCTGCTGCTATTGTCGGTGATGTGCTTAGCTCGCTGGGCGTCTCCTCTGTTCCGAAAACATCAGGGGCGACAGGTGTCCAGATCATCGTTCCGATTCCGGAAGGAGTCACTTTTGACGAGCTTCGCAGCATTGGGCATTTTGTAGCCCTGTATGTTACCGAGAAGCACCCGAAGCTGTTCACGATTGAAAGACTTAAGAAAAACAGGGGTGACAAAGTCTACTTCGACTATCTCCAGCACTACAGCGGAAGAACACTAGCCGCCCCTTATACGCCAAGAGCTCGGCCGCTCGCTACCGTCTCCACTCCGCTAACCTGGGAAGAGGTATCTAAGAATGTCTCACCTTCCCAATTCCATCTGCTTAACATTGAGGAGCGTTTGCATGAAAAGGGAGATCTCCTTTCTATGCTCCCGCCCCAGCCGCTTGAACCTATTCTGCGCCATTTGTCATCCAGACGCAGATAGGGTTCGAATATCGAGTATGTAATGAAGATGCAATATTGATGCAGAATCGAGATGAGAATGAGTGGGAAATTCCGCTCATTTTTTTCATTTGTAACTTCTTGTTGAACATGCTCCTTGCTGTTACCTTACGAGGAATTATGACGATTCATGTCGTTTCTATATAAATTAACCTTGATTAATAGGTAATATCACCTATTTTATTCCATGTTCCTTAAACGTTAGTACCTCACATCATCACATTTTTATCACATTTGCGAAGAAAATATGTAAGGGTATCCAAATATAGTCTATTGCGCAAAGCTGTGATATGATGTGCGAAGTTTATGGGGGAAATTAGAAAAAAAGGGGACATTATTGTGAAACGAGTTTTAGGCTTAATAATTGCTCTTATGCTGGCACTTCCCGCCACTGCGGGAGCAAGTGAAGGAAACATCGATGTTATCGAAGGCGGGGATGGCGTCAAGGTTGATATCGGCAAGGTAGGAACCATTGAACTCGGCGAGAAATTCTTCTACCTGGATCAAGAAGCCGTTAAGGAGTTTTCAAAGTTAAACGGAAACACATTGACCGGAAACGAAGTGGCCGGGATCGGTCCCAACACAGAGGATCAAAGCTGGTTCGTATATTTTGATTATGAAAATTCAGGCCATATCAAAAATGCAGAGAAAGAGAAAATAAAGTCAGACAAACTCCTCAAACAAATAACCGAAGGCACAGAAGCAGCCAATGAAGAAAGACCAGCCAATAATCATATTTTTGTAACCGGATGGGATGTTGAGCCATTCTATGATCCTGCAACTCATAATCTCACATGGTCTCTCATGCTGGAGGACAGCCAAAAAAATCCGTTTGTAAATTACCAGATGAGATTGCTTACTCGAGAGGGATTCTTAAGCATCATACTCGTCAGTGATGTTAACAATCGACAGGCGGCAGCAGACATTCTTTCCAATGAGATTCTGTCCAAATTTTCACCAGTTCCAGGCGAAGGCTACGCGGATTTTGATGAATCAAAAGATAAAGTTTCAGAGGCAGGATTAACAGGACTTATTCTTGGAGGCGCCGGCTTGGCGGCAGCCAAGAAACTCGGATTTCTGTTACTGCTCAAGAAATTCTGGTATGTCATCGCTGCTGTTGTGGTTACAGGAATTAACTGGCTCAGAATGAAACTAAAACGCCGTAAAGACCAGCCTGAGGAACCTTCTTCAACACCTCCACAGTCACCAAACGAGTCAGGTCCCCCCGTAATATAACGGGTTCACAACAAAACCGCTCCGGAATTCGAATAACGCTCAACTTGTTGCTGGGACTATCTTTGTAGAAACGTGCATAAAAGCATGTATAAATAATCCTTCCACCAAAAAAGCGGCAAACACTGATTTAACAGCGTTTGCCGCTTTTGATTGTGCGCCCAAACTTCCGTTTGGGAACGTTATTTATGTTTGTTTTGTATACGCTATAAATCGTTATTGCACTAAAGCCCCCGTTAGTGAAACCAGAAGGCTTATGAAACAATCGCGCTCGCTTATAGAGATTAATTCTATTTTTGTATACTCACCCCTATTTTTTTTGGTATGTACAACCGCATATAAAGATAACCATTCTCCATATCATCTGTTAGTTCAAAACCTAAGTTACTCCAAAATTTTTGTGCAGTTTTATTTTCTGGTTTAACCGATAAGGAAATCCTTCTTGCATTATATTCTTTACACAAATAATCAATACAAAGCTTAGCCGCTACTGAACCATAGCCTCTTTTTTGAAAACGGCTATCTATCATAAAATTTATGATTTGGGGGTTGTTATTGCCAATATACATTAAAACATAGCCCACCATCACATTATCGGCATAAATTGCAAAGGGGCGTGCACCATCATAAAGCACCCAAGCTTCGGCTAAAGACCACGCTACAGAGTCTACAAAGCCCTCATTGATAGCAGTTGTATGCAAGTTTAAACATTCACCATAATTGTCCTCATTAATTGTTCTTAACTCCACCAAAAAATATCACCTTCCAAATATAGTTAATGATGTTTAATGTAAATAATTCAACTAATCAGTTCTCCTTGATAATAGTCATTCATATAGTCGCATTGCACCACTTTATTATTATAGCTCTATGCGATTTTTCGCAAAAGATAATTCCCATAAATACAACAAAAAGGTACTACATCACTAAAATGTAATACCTTTTTAGTAGTTTGATTATAAATATTTCACCCTAGATAAGAATTCCGGAGCGGTTTTCTTATAATTAGTGAATGTCCTTCTTTTTGAAGCGACCGCCCTTGACGTCGTGAATATTTCCTACGGCAAGAAACGCCTGCGAATCCCAGTCTTCTACAATCGACTTCAGCTTCGCTTCTTCAAGTCTTGTTATAACTACAAAAATAACCTTCTTGCTGTCCCCGGTATACGCCCCTTCTCCATCCAGATAGGTTACACCGCGGCCTAACCGCTGCGTGAGCGCATCCCCGATCTCCCTGTACTTCTCGCTTATAATCCAGACCGACTTGGATTGATCAATACCCTCAATAGTAATATCTATCAATTTAAACGCCAGATAATAAGCAATCAGAGAATACATCGCATGATCCCAGCCAAAGATAAACCCTGCGCTGCCGAGAATAAAGAAGTTGATGAACATGACGACTTCCCCAACTGAAAACGGTGACTTTTTATTGATAAGAATGGCAACAATCTCGGTTCCATCAAGCGATCCTCCGGAGCGAATAACAAGGCCGACACCAACACCAAGAATAACGCCACCAAAAACAGCTGCAAGGAGCGGATCAATGGTAAGCGGGGACACGGGATGAAGGAAGTAGGTCCCTGCCGACATAACCAAAACGGCGAAAAGTGTTGACAATGCAAACGTTTTGCCGATTTGCTTATACCCCATAAATAAGAAAGGCAGATTGAACAGTGTTAAAAATATTCCAAGCGGAATGTCGGTGATGGAGGATACCATAATCGATATTCCAGTAATTCCACCGTCAATAATTCGATTGGGGACGAGAAAGATTTCCAAACCAACAGCCATTAATAAAGCACCAAGAGTTAAAAAAATCCCCCTGCGGAGAAGCCTTGCCTGAACAGACCTTGTGGTTGGCATTTCCGGCTGCGGTAGAGCAGGCTGCGGCATAGGCGGCTGCGGTGAAGCAGGCTGCGACTGCTCCATTAAAACATTCATTTCGCTGGACATAAAATTCCCCCGATCATTTTACAATAAAGCTATATATATTTTTCAAGCTTTATCCTCTTTATTATTTTACCATAAAATGACGGAGGTGATATAAAATTATAACAGCGGAGACAGCATGCGGCACAAAATTTCCGCTACTTTCTGACGTCCACCCCGTGCATGAAATTGCTCTTCATCAATCAGACGGCTGTTCTTCAAATCTACTTCAAAATCAGCAACCAAGTGGTCAATCGGCTCCTGATCAAAGAGAACAGCAGTAAGTTCAAAATTGCAAAAGAAGCTGCGCATATCCATATTGGCTGTACCAACCGAACCAATTAAATTATCTACAATCAGCACTTTTGCATGAATAAATCCTTTGCGATATTCATAGAACTTCACCCCTGCTACCATCAAATCCTCGACATAGGATAGTGAAGCCAGCTTTACAAGACGTGAATCTGCCTTATCCGGAATAATAATACGTACATCCACCCCACTGACAGCCGCCGTCTTAAGCGCCTCATATAATCCTTCATCGGGAATAAAGTAGGGGCTTGTAATCCAGATCCGTTCCTTCGCTACCGAAATGGAGCCAAAACACATCTCCTGGATGGCATTCCAGTTCAAATCCGGACCGCTGCTTAAAATCTGGACCTGTTCATCACCAGTGCAGTGATGCTTCGGAAATAACCCGAGATCCACGATCTTCTCACCGGAAGCCAGCTTCCAGTCATGAAGAAATACGTTCTGCAAAAAATAGACCGCATCCCCTTCCACTTTCAGATGTGTGTCCCGCCAGAACCCCATATTCGGGTATTTCCCCAAATAATCATCCCCTACGTTAATACCGCCCAAAAAACCGACGGTTCCGTCAACAACCACGATTTTACGGTGATTCCGGTAATTGATCCTCCGATTGAATACGGATACCAGGGCGGGAAGAAAGAAATGAAACTCAACTCCGGATTCTTTAAAACGGCGAATAAAAGAGCTTTTCAGCTTGTAGCTGCCCAGGCCATCACATACAAGCCGCACTTTGACTCCTTCTTTCGCCTTACGAATCATGACATCCTGAAATTTCGTACCAATCGTATCATGCCGAAAAATATAAAATTCCACATGAATATGATCCTTCGCGTTTTCCATTGCTTCCAGCATGGCTGAAAAAGCCTCCTCACCATCCGTCAGAACCTTGCTGCGGTTGCAGCCGGTTATTGGACTCTCGGACAGATGATTAAGCAGATTGAACAACCGTAAATGATGATGAAAGTCAGGGTTATGCATATCAGATACTTTATGTACAACTGCTGCTTCCTTCCATAAGTGCCCCCGGATCTCCTGAAAAAGGCGGGTTCCGCGGTTACGGACCTTGAGGCGATGCTGATAATCTTGAGCAATGAAGAAGTAGAGTACAAAGCCGATTACCGGCAGACACAGTAAAATAAATAACCATGCTACAGCCTTTGACGGATTTCTGAATTCCAGGAGCAGCACAGCAGCCACTTGGCATACGATTGCAATAAGCGCAAGCAGAAGCCACGTCATACAGGTAGCCTCCTTACTTGAATGAAAGATGATAACTACATCATTGACCATTCATTTATGTATTTATTCATTACATACCCATTCACGTCCAGTTGTGAACACTACCTCCTGTATTCAATATTTTTGACATGTTTCTCCCAAAAGTAGAATACATAGAGAATATGGAGCCGTCCAACTCATTATCATTACCTTGCAGCTCATAGAAATAATGAAAGGGGATGCCATGAAGAACAGACGAAAGAAACAACGTTTAACCTTGCTGGTACTCCGAGACGCTCAGCAATCCGTTAAACAGATTCACCTGTCCAAGCCTTTGATGATCGCTGTTCCTGCTGCTGCCATCCTGTCAATCTCAAGTCTGATTGTTTCCTTACATATCCAGTCAGCGCGAACGATATCACAGTTAGAACAGCAGTTGACTCTGAAAAGCCTGGAGTCGATGAAGATGGAGGTAATGGTCACCGATAAGGAAGAAGCCATTGAACGACTGAACCAGGCAATCATGAAGCTGTCCGAGGAGGCTACACAGACCAAGACACAGATGAAAAAGATGAAAGAGCTCGAGCTTGAGCTTCAGCAATTTATTAAGAAGCACAGCTCTTCAGGACAAGAAACCTCTTCACTCTCTTTGGACGGCAGCCCTCAAGTCGGCGGTGAATATATTGCGGTTCATGAGAATGAAATGCTTCATCTGGCTGAGGAAACCAGGGATGACTTCGAAGCTATACAAGAGTTGATCAAGACGATGGAGAGCCATATTCCAGAGACGCTCCATCAAGCAGCAGAAACTCAAACCAAACGTGAAGGAAAACCTGCCCTATGGCCCACACGCTCTAAGCAGCTCACTTCCAGCTTTGGGTACCGCAGCGACCCATTTAATGGACGATCAGCTTATCATGCTGGAATTGATATTGCAGGAGAGCGCGGTGATCCCGTATTCGCTGCCGGCTCGGGGACGGTAACCACTGCTGCTCGCAGCGGTGTCCGGGGAAACTACATCATTATTCGCCACCCTAACGGACTTGAAACCTGGTATATGCATCTGGACAGCCTGGGTGTCCAGGTTGGGGAGCAAGTTAAGCAAGGCGAGGTGATTGGCAAAATGGGTACAACCGGACGTAGTACAGGGCCGCATCTGCACTTCCAGGTCGTCAAGAATAACAGGACTGTCAATCCACTGCCTTATATTCAATAAATCAATAGAGGAGGTTATTGCTGTGAAAAAGTCGAAACGAAAAAAATACTCTTCAGCCGTTACAAATACGCTAATCAGTCAAGGAAGCCAAATTGAGGGTACGCTAAACTGTGACTCTGATTTGCGAATTGACGGGAAATTCAACGGGTCTATTGAAAGCCAGGGACATGTGACGATTGGCGAGAACGCCATTGCACGTTCCAATATCTCAGCTAAAGAGGTAATTGTGGCAGGCAAAGTGTTTGGTGATATCGCTGCAGAAGGCAAACTTACGATCACCCCAACCGGTCAAATGCACGGTGATGTAATCGCTTCCTCTCTAATTATTATGGAAGGCGGCGTCCTTAATGGGGCAAGCCATATGGACAGCTCAGCTGCCGATAAAACCGGTAAAGCCCCGCTGGAAACCGTATCTATACACAGATCCGAAGCGGGGTAATCTATGAGCAGTCATCCGGGTCCGCAGAACCTGCCCTGTACATGCTCAGCAGTACGCAGGATGATCGAAAGAGCCCCTTCGACAGCGGATGCCGAAGGAGCTCTTTTTTCAACTTATTCAAATCAAGCAGCAACATCTCTCTTGCTGAAGGACCACCAGGTTATCAGCATAAAAAGCAGGCAATAACCGACCAGCACAGCAATGGAGAAGCCTATCCCCACACCGCCGGGCCCAACGGGTGATTTAATATATTCACCAAGGTCCATGTGAAGGAACAGAATATACTTGGCCCACTCGTATTTTTCAGGATTAAACAGTATGCCGATCAAATCTTTTGTAAATATCATGAGGATTGACAACCCAATCGCAAGACTGCCTGAACGGAACACAGTGGAAATCATAAATGCAATAAGTGCGACGATAAACAGCTCTACATAATCGGTCAACAGCGTGAGTAATGAGGTTGTGAAATCGGTTATTTCCAGATTAATCGATTGAGACGCTCCTCCGGAAAACAGCAGTGATGAGGATAATATCCCTATAACCGCTACCACCGCTGTACCTAACAAGGAGAAGATCAGCAGCGCAAAGAACTTGGACAGCAGTATTTTCCCCCGGCTCCATGGACGGATCAGCAGAAGCTTGATCGTGCCCCACGTAAATTCACCGGCTACTAAATCAGCGGCAATAACGACCGTAAATATGATGTTCAGCAAAAAGGTAAAGCTCTCCGTCCATGAAAATGCGGTCCATATATCAAGCGGTGCGCCCGTCAGCTTCAATAGAACCGGCATCAGCACATTAAACAGTGCCAGAATACCAAGCATGATCCACGTGCGTATGCGGCTGTAGATCTTCATATTCTCATTGGCAACAAGCTTCAGAAACTCAATCATGGCGTTCACTTCCCGTCATCTCTAAGAATTGATCCTCGAGCGATGTTGTGATTGGCTGAATGCCATATACCTTAACGCCGCCCCGTACTAACTCCGCATTCATTTCGGCGATCATGCTGCGGTCACCACGAACAATAATCCGGCTGCCCTGCACTCTGTACTGGAAAGCTTTTAACAGCTGCCCTGCCAGTGCCGTATCATGAACCTCAAAAGCCGTCTCCTCAAAGGATCGTTCCCCTTCTGATGTTCTAAGCTGCCTTACATCAATCAGCTTGCCGTTCTGTATAACACCAACCGTATCGCACATGAGCTCCATCTCTGACAGGAGATGGCTGGAAACGAACACGGTCGTTCCTTCTTTCCGGCTTAACATACGCAAATAATCACGAAGCTCCCTGATTCCCTGCGGGTCCAGGCCATTCGTAGGTTCATCCAGGATGAGCAGCTTGGGACGGTGAAGCAGCGCCTGGGCAACACCTAATCTCTGCCGCATCCCAAGTGAATAGGTGCTTACCTTATCCTGAATCCGGTCCGTAAGTCCGACCAATTCAATGACTTCACGAATTCGCTCTTCTGAAATATCCGGCATCATGCGTGCATAATGAACTAAATTTTTATAACCTGACAAGAACTTGTACATTTCCGGGTTTTCAACGATGGCCCCGATTTGCGAAGCGGCCTGTTCATAATTCTTGCGGATGCTGTGACCTCCGATGAGAATATCTCCCTTCGTAATCGACATCAATCCGACCATCATTCGAATGGTTGTTGTTTTGCCAGCACCGTTTGGCCCCAGAAACCCGAATACCTGTCCTGCCGAAATATCCAGCGTTAAATCCTCGACCAGAGTTCTGGAAGAGATCACTTTCGTAACACCCTTGAACCTTACCAGCGGTTCCTCCATATACCTAAACTCCTTTGCTACCTGTTCTATTCCTGCTTTGAAAATCCAATATTATCCCATATATACTAACACATTTTCCCCTCTTTGTTCCGATATTCAAGGGAGTGCGGCACATCCATAACAAGAGCCCACATTGCTCGGCAATGAGGGCTCTTGGCATGATTTATTCAGTATAACAGCCTCTGTAAACAAGAGGACCCGCCGGCATATAAGGTAAAAGAACTAATGACCAAGTAGCATAATTATAGTAAAATATTTTTAAGCTGGGCTTTTTCTTAAATCAATGAGCTGTTTCCCAGCTTCGATCGTTTGATTATTGAATAATATTGCTCCATGAATGCAGGTTCGTTCCGAATATTCTGGTATGGGGGTAAGGCAGAATCGGAGTATCCTTGAAATGATGCAGCATCATCCGATTTAACATGCCTGTAATTCGGACCTTCTCATTCTCTGTAACTTGTAATTCTGCTGTATATAGTGTCCTATCTTTCCATATTTCTTGCGTTAAAGAGCTACCTGAAACCATAAATCGGTCATAACAGTCATCTAACTCATATAAGAGCTTAATATTTGAAGTAGTAGGAATATGCCATGGGCACAGAAATACGATTTTATTCGTGCTGAGCTCAATCGGGGTAACCGGGTGAGTCCGTCCATGTACCTGTATCTTTCCGACCGATGCAAGACGTACTCCGACATTTATTTGATGGTACCTTTTTTCGGACATCCGATTATACATTGAACCCCTTCTTTTTTAAAGAATTTCTCGTATGAAACCTCATACTCATGGATAAAACGATACCGATTGTCACACAATGATACGTAACGTATCATATTATAACGCCCATTTTACGTTACAGCATGTATCTCGTCAATATTAAAATCTATTCGGATGACTTTCTGATCATCCCTGCGCTTATTAGCGTATTTCCCAGCAATCGGAGGAGGACCCATACATGAACTACGGAAATCGGATAGCTGAATTACGAGAAAAGCATGGCTGGACCCAGGAAGAGCTTGCATCTACGGTTGGTATTACACGTGCAGCTTTATCTCATTACGAAAAAAACCGCCGCAAGCCGGATTTCGAGACACTGACTCACCTTGCAGACCGTTTTGACGTTTCCATTGATTATTTGATTGGCCGGACTAAACAGGAGAAAATGACCATGGATTCGGAAGCCCGCGATTTTGTTGACGGGTTAGAGCTGTCGGATCAAGATTTATTAAAGCGCTTTAATTTAACCATCGATGGAAGAAAACTGACTGAAGAGGAAGCTAAACGATTCATTGCTTTTGTAAGGATGGAACGGATGATGAAGTAATACAGGCATTTTACATAATGCTGAATATAAAATATCCCTGGCATACTGTTAAGCTACAGCTTGCCGGGGATTTTCCCTTTTAATCGGAATGATCATTCTTTATTTTTTCAAAAAGCAGCCATCGATCGGGATAGATCCCCATCTGATTCAAGAGCCTATAGATGTCCAGATCTGTTTTCGTCTGCAGCGGCAGCTCTTCATTGTTCCCTGATGCGATCTCATTGTCCATACTCATCTTAATTACTAACCTCGCTTATTCTCTACTTTATGCTTGCTCTCTCTAATCCTTTTATGTATAGCTATGCTGTTCGTGCTTCTATTATTACTTACCGACTATTATATCGACTCGTTGTTTATGATACTGTCGTCTGATGGAACCGTTGTTCTAACGGATAGGTTCTATTTTTGTCGAAATCAACATTGGGATAGGCTAGGCGCTACGGTTACGAATCATTCCTCCCATCGCTGTTGTCCTCCAATTTCTTGAACTGGTATTAAACAAAGAGGAAATTGGAGGACAAAGGCGACCGCTGACGCTTTTCCGGAATTGCTTCGTTCCCTCCGCTGCTTCGTGCATATCCGTTCAAAAAACAGAGCATACATAGAGCCTCCTTTTGATAATGCCTATCGATAGCCTAAAAAAGCATTGGATTTCGCTCGCCCACAACTAACTTGTTGGAGGAAGCGGCGATAACAAAAAAAGACATAATGGCGCAGGGATTACCTCCCTAACACCATCATGTCATTGGTCTACTTAGCTGCCCACACGGGACAGTTCACGCATACTGGCTTCAAACGCTGCCAGCAATGCTTCGTCTCCTGTCATTCCTTCATCATGAGCCCTTTCAATCTGCAGCATCATGCGCTTGTAATCTTTCGGAATAACCCGGACGAAATTCTTCAGCGATTGTTCCCAATCAGCCAGAAGCCTCTGTGCCAGCACGCTGTCTGTATATATGGAATGGCGCTGAATCATGCCAAATACAATATCTGCTTCCTTCTGATCTTCAATCCGTTCAAGCAGAACCATCTCAAGATTACTGCGATGGATCAGTTCTCCATCCGGATCATAGACATAAGCAATTCCACCTGACATCCCGGCTGCAAAGTTACGGCCTGTATCACCAAGGATGACAACGCGTCCGCCAGTCATATATTCACACCCGTGATCACCAACGCCCTCTACGACAATCTGAGCCCCTGAGTTACGAACAGCAAAGCGCTCACCTGCAATACCGCGTATATAGGCTTCTCCGCTAGTCGCTCCATAGAAAGCTGTATTGCCGGCAATAATATTCTCCTCTGCTGCAAAGGTTGCTTTAGGTGATGGCTTAACAATGATCTTCCCTCCGGAAAGTCCCTTTCCGATATAGTCATTGCTGTCACCTTCGACGACAAGCGTCATCCCTTTAGGAACAAATGCACCGAAGCTTTGGCCTGCCGAGCCTTCAAAGGTAAACTGAATAGTATCCTCAGGCAATCCGGCAGCACCATATTTACGTGTGATTTCACTTCCCAGAATGGTTCCCACCGCACGATCCACATTCGTAATCGGAAATCTTCCTTCTACCGTTTCGCCTGACTCTAACGCAGGAGCTGCGCTGTTTAACAAGTAACGCATATCGAGCGTTTCCTCAAGCCCGTGATTTTGCCGTTTCGTCCGGAATCTGGAGCTGCCTTCTGGAATTTCAGGCGAATACAGAAGGGCGGAAACATCGACCCCTTTCTTCTTCCAGTGCTGCTCTGCCCGCACAGCATCAAGACAATCGGTTCGACCGACCATCTCTTCAATCGTACGGAAGCCGAGCTCTGCCATCTGTTCACGCACATCCTGCGCAATAAAGGTCATAAAGTTAACGACATGAGCCGGATCTCCGGTGAAATTCTTCCGCAGCTCCGGATTTTGGGTAGCAACCCCGACAGGACAGGTATCCATCTGGCACACCCGCATCATAATGCATCCAATTGCCACAAGAGGCGCAGTGGAAAAACCGTATTCCTCTGCTCCCAGCATAGCCGCTACAATCAGGTCACGTCCGCTAAGCATCTTCCCGTCTGTCTCGAGCACAACGCGGTCGCGCAGATTATTCAGAAGAAGCGTCTGATGCGTTTCCGCTAGCCCGAGCTCCCACGGCATTCCAGCATGCCTGATCGAACCCTGCGGAGACGCACCTGTCCCCCCGTCATAACCGCTGACGAGAATAATGTCTGCACGTCCTTTGGCTACGCCGGCAGCGATGGTTCCCACGCCAACCTCAGACACAAGCTTGACGTTGATATCCGCGCGGGGGTTCGCATTTTTCAAATCATAGATCAACTCTGCCAAATCCTCAATCGAGTATATATCATGATGCGGCGGAGGAGAGATGAGGCCTACACCCGGTGTTGAACCGCGGACTTCAGCGACCCATGGATATACCTTCCGGCCAGGCAGCTGCCCGCCTTCTCCCGGCTTCGCTCCCTGTGCCATTTTGATCTGAATTTCATCAGCGTTGACCAGGTAATTCGATGTTACTCCGAACCGGCCGGAAGCGACCTGCTTGATCGCACTTCGGCGTAAATCTCCGTTCTCATCCGGTACAAAACGGGCTGGATCTTCGCCGCCTTCTCCCGTATTGCTCTTGCCTCCGATCCGGTTCATGGCAATCGCAAGGCTTTCATGAGCTTCCTTGCTGATCGAACCAAACGACATTGCTCCGGTCTTGAACCGGCGCAAAATATTTTCTACAGGCTCCACTTCTTCGATCCGGACAGGATCGCCAGCCGGCTTAATCTTCAGCAGCGCTCTCAAAGTCAGGTGCTGTTCACTTTCACCCTGCACCAGCTTCGCGTACTGCTTATACAGTTTATAATCATTCGTGCGGACCGCCTGCTGAAGCAGATGAATCGTTCTCGGGTTAAACAGATGCTCCTCCCCGCCGCTTCTCCACTGATATTCACCAGCCGAGTCAAGCACCTTATCATTCCCGTCTTTGTCCGTAAAGGCACGTTCATGATGAGCTAGCGCCTCTGCTGCAACTTCCTCCAGACCGATACCGCCAATCCGCGATGGCGTCCAGGTGAAATAGCTGTCTACAAACTCAGATTTAAGTCCCACAGCCTCGAAGATCTGTGCACCTCGATAGGACTGGATCGTTGATATCCCCATCTTGGATAATACTTTTACGACTCCCTTGCTCGCGGCTTTGATAAAGTTCTTAACTGCCTTCTCATGGGAAATACCGCGAAGCATATTCTCCTGAATCATATCATCGATGGTTTCAAAAGCCAGATACGGGTTTACTGCACTCACTCCATACCCCAGCAAAAGCGCAAAGTGATGCACTTCACGCGGCTCTCCGGATTCCAGTAAAATGCTAACCTTGGTCCGTGTACCTTGGCGAATCAGATGGTGATGAAGCGTTGATACGGCGAGCAGTGATGGAATGGCAGCATTCTCTTTATCAACTCCGCGGTCGGATAGGATGAGAATGTTATGGCCTTTATCGATTACACGATCCGCTGCTTCACACAGCGTTGTCAGCGCCTGACGAAGTCCCTCTGCACCATCAGCCGCTGTGAAGAAGATCGGAATGGTCATCGACTTGAATCCCGGACGGTGTACATGACGGATTTTGGCGAAATCCTCATTCGAAAGCACCGGCGAATCCAGACGGATATGACGACAGCTCTCCGGCTCAGGGCAGAGCAGATTCCGTTCCGGTCCGATCGTTGTAGCTGTAGAAGTAATCAGCTCTTCACGAATCGCATCAATTGGCGGGTTCGTCACCTGGGCGAACATTTGCTTGAAATAATTAAACAAACGCTGCGGACGTTCCGACAGTACAGCAAGCGGAGCATCGTATCCCATGGAAGCAAGCCCCTCAGCTCCAGTCAAAGCCATAGGCTCAATCACTTTACGGAGCTCCTCGAATGTGTATCCGAATGATTGCTGCAGCTGACGTACATTTTCATGCTTCGGATTCGGGAGCTCCGGTGCATCCGGAAGGTCCTCCAGCTTCACCAGATGCTCATCCAGCCAAGCCTTGTAAGGCAGTTCAGAGGCGATGCTTGCCTTCACTTCTTCATCCGAAATAATGCGTCCTTCCTTCGTATCTACAAGCAGCATCCGCCCAGGACGAAGGCGGTCCTTATACAGCACATTTTCAGCCGGAATATCAAGCACGCCTGCTTCGGACGACAGAACGATAAGATCGTCCTTCGTGACATAATAACGTGATGGTCGAAGGCCGTTACGGTCCAGGATTGCCCCAATCTGAACACCATCGGTAAATGCCATTGCTGCCGGCCCATCCCAAGGCTCCATCATCGTGCTGTGATATTCATAAAAAGCTTTCTTCGTTTCATCCATGCTCTCATGGTTGTTCCATGGTTCCGGAACCATCATCATCGCTACATGAGGCAATGAGCGTCCGCTTAAATACAAGAATTCAAATGTATTATCAAACATACCGGTGTCAGAACCGTCCGGATTAATTACAGGCTTCACCTTATCCAGATCACTTCCGAATAACTCGCTCTGAAACAGGGATTGACGGGCATGCATCAAGTTCACATTGCCTCGCAGTGTATTAATCTCGCCGTTATGAATCATGAAGCGGTACGGATGGGCCCGTTCCCAGCTCGGGAATGTGTTGGTGCTGAAGCGAGAGTGAAGAAGGGCTATAGCGGATTCGACCCGAGGGTCCTGGAGGTCCAGATAAAACTGTCCTACCTGCACGGTTGTAAGCATACCTTTATATACAATTTTGCGACAGGAAAGGCTGGAAATATAGAATGTATCGCCTTCCGGTGCACCGCTGTACCGGATAGAACGCTCCGCTCTTCTGCGAATAATATAAAGCTTCCGCTCAAAATCCAGGTCGTCCTGTATATCCTGGCTGCGTCCGATAAACACTTGGCGGACATACGGTTTTGCAGCCTTTGCGGACTTGCCCAGCATTTCATCGTTCGTCGGCACATCACGGAAACCTAATAGTATTTGTCCTTCTTCAGCAATGATGGAAGCGAGCTTTGCTTCGTGGTCTGCACGCACATGCGGATCATGGGAGAGGAACAGCATTCCAGCTCCATAACGGCCCTGCTCCGGCAGCTCAAATCCGAGACGCTGCGCCTCCTGAACAAAAAAACGATGAGGAATTTGAATCATGATCCCGGCACCGTCGCCGGAATTCGGTTCACTTCCCTGACCTCCACGATGTTCCATGCTGCTCAGCATCGTAAGTGATTGGCTGACAATTTCATGGGAGGGCTTCCCTTTAATATGAGCAATAAAGCCCATGCCGCAAGCGTCTTTCTCAAACTGCGGATCATATAGTCCCTGTTTCTGAGGGAATACGGTATGTTTCATCATAAGCAACCTTTCCTGTTACAGATTGATATTGCGAAATATCAGATAAATTCGGAAGGTGAATAGGCTGGCTACACCTGCCGGTCAAGGGTGTACAAGCAATATTATGCAATTTAGTGCAAAAATAATAGGCGATTACTATTGAACTAACACGATAAGTGAGATTAGTGTAATCATTTTAGCACCCCCATACTACTAGCGCAATTCAATCTTTTTATATATATGATAAGAATTATTTTTGTAAATGAACAAGCATATTTTGGGAAAATTATATGTATTATTATGCAAAAAATAGAGCAAAAAAGACATTCCGAACAAGTCGGAATGCCTTGAAATGTCTCTAAGCTCTTACACAGCAGGAGCCAGATCTTCTGTTTTTTCTTTTTTCTTGTAACGATGTGTCAAGAAGTAGATGGAGGTCATAATCAGGCATACAACTCCAAAGGCTGCAAGCACCCCTGCATTGCTCCACATATAGCTTATATTGCCTGTAGATATTACCGCTTTAAATCCGGATACGCTGTAAGTCATAGGAAGTAACGGATTCATTACTTTCATCCAGTTTGGAATAAGCTCCAGCGGGAACGTACCTGCACTCGTCGTCAATTGTAGAATAAGAATAATGATAGCAATGAATCGTCCAGGCAGATCAAACCAGGTTACCAGGACTTGAATCAGGAACATGTAAGTCAAGCTCGTAATGAATGCAAACAGGTAGAACATCGGTACATTCTGCACATCCAGCTTCAAACCATATAGCATGAGTACGACTGCCAGCAATGCTTGCACAAGCCCCATACCCGCAAATGACAATGTACGGCTTACAAAACGGTTAAACCCGCTTGCACCCGGAACCGCCGTCTCGTATACCGGCATGACGATCGATGTGATCAAGGCGCCTACAAACAATCCGAGTGACAGGAAGTAAGGAGCAAATCCTGTACCATAGTTAGGAACTTCATTCACTTTGTGCTCATCAACTTCAATTGGTTCAGCAAACATGTTGATTGTCTTGTCGGATGCTTTTACTCCACTCGTTTTATTTGCGGCTTCATTCAGCTTATCTGCCAGCTCACCGGAGCCCTCCTTCAACGTGCCCATTCCGTTGACAAGTTCTCCAGCACCTGCATCAAGCTTCTTGGTGCCGTTAGCAAGCGTGCTTACGCCGCTTCCCAATTGATCAGCACCGCTTGCAAGCTGCTCAGTACCTTTATTCAAGTCAGACGCACCTTTTGCAAGCTCTTTACCGCCTGCAGCGGCTTCCCCAAGCTTCGTTCCGAATACCTTCATCCCTTCGGAAAGCTTACCCTGGCCAGCCGTCAATTGCTTCGCACCTTCAAGGAGCTGCTCGCTGCCTGAATTCAGTTGTTTGCCGCCCTGGGCAAGCTGCTCAGAGCCGGCGCTTAACTTGCCTGCTCCCGTACTGAGCTCATCTGTTCCTTGCTTCAGCTCTGATGCTCCAGCGGCAAGCTGCTGCTGTCCTGCATTCAACTCGCTGCTCCCAGCAGCCACTGCCTGGCTTGCTGCAAGAAGCTTCTGAACCTCCGGCACTGCAGCTAACTGAGGATTGCTGTCGGCCAATTGCTGCAGACCTTCGGCTACCGCTTTCGATCCTTGTTCAAGCGAAGCTGTACCTTCAAGCGATTGTTTCAACCCGGCCTGCAAACGGCCAGCTCCTTCTGCGGTACGCTCGGCACCAGCTTTAAGAGCTGCAGCCCCGCTCCGGTTCGCCTCGAGCCCTTCGGACAACGTGCGGGTTCCCGAAACAGAGGACTCCAGACCGGCCTGCAGCTTCGCTGCGCCTTGCTGAGCATCGCTTGCACCTGCCTGGAGCTGTTTATGCCCATCCTGCAGCTGTACAAGACCGGAAGATAGTTTGCCGGCTCCATCGTTAAGCTTTCCTGCGCCGGCATCCAGATCCTTCACGCCTTTTGTTAGTGGAGCGAGACCCGAACTCAATTCTTCTGTACCGCTCACTAACTTGGACAAGTTCTGTTTCAGCAGCAGCGCACCCTCATCCAATTTTTGAGCGCCCTTCGTAATTTCTGTCGCTCCATTTCCTGCATCCTGAAGACCGCCCGAGATTTTCTCCACTTGATCCATAAGCGTTTCTGTATAAGCCTCCGTTACCTTCGCCGATACGCTCGCCTGAATCTGTTTCACAGCCGTTCCGCCGATTTGAGCAGCAAGGAAGTTATAGCCTTCATTGGGTTCAAACAGGATCTTAGCCGGCTGCGGCTCATCATCCATTACCGTTGTTGCCTTCACCGAGAAATCATCCGGGATTGTAATGGTCATGTAATATTTATTATTAGCCATGCCCTCTTCCGCTTTGGCACGGTCTACGAACTCCCAGTTAAAATCATCGCTTTTCTGAAGCTCAGTGACAAGGTCCTTACCTGCTGTCAGTGATTTACCTTCAAATTCTGCACCCTGGTCATTGTTAACAACAGCAACAGGGAGTTCATTCATCTTACCGTACGGATCCCAAAAGGCTCCGAGGAACATGCCGCTGTACATGACCGGGATGAACAGCACCGCAATGATCGGGATCAGAAGTTTAGGATTCCGCGCAGCAGCGGCAATGTCTTTAAAAAATACTGATAGTGACTTCATCCAGTCTCTCTCCTTTTATTTGTAGATACAGCAGCTTTGTGCCGACATCCTTGTCCCTTGACAGGGTTTTCTCTATTTATGTGTTTGAAATAATACTAACTGACTATTTATCTCATTCGGTCAGTTGCGATGAAAAAAAACGTCTTAAAGGCATGTTCCGCCTAAAGACTGTTAGAGTTTGCTGAGCTCGAAGTTCTTAATCCATCAGCCAAAAAAAGGAGCATATATTCTTTGATTTGCTCTTTGCTTAGCGGTTCCCGCAATTTGTTAAAGTCCGCTGTCAACGCCCCATACAGCTTCAACATCACAAAGGCTACCACCTGGGAATCACAGGGCTTAATCTCCCCGTTCCGGATCGAATTGTCGACCACCCTCTGTAAATAACCAACAATAACATTCTCCACCTTATCAAGAACATCATTTGCCTTGGGTGTTCCCAGTTCGCGCTGTTCCTGTGAAAGCTTCATAAATAATGCATGCTCATCCCGGAACTCCAGCAGCGCGTCGAGCACACGGTACAAATTATCGAAGAAGTCCCGGTCCTCACGAACAATACGCTCAGCGATACGCTTCATTTCTAATATGGCCGCATGCAGGATCTCATCAAACAGCTCTTCCTTATTCGTAAAAAACGTGTATATCGTTCCTTTACCTACATTAGCTATCTTCGCCACCTGATCCATCGTCGTCGCTTTATAGCCAAATAACGCAAACGATTTTGCGGCAGCTTCCAGCACCTGCTTCCGGCGATCAATCGCTGGCATGCTTAACCCCTCCTTGAATATTTCAGTTCTTTCCCGCATAAAAATGACTAAAATTCATTTTCGGTCATTCGGTCAAAATCCACTTTACCAGAATCTCCAACGCTTTGCAATATATCTTTCTGAAAAGAAACCTTACTTTGCAGGGGTCAATCCGGACATTTACGTTTATTAAGTAGAAGAAAAAAAATGAAATGCTTTGCAATCCCGAGCGTATATTATCTGTACATGATAATTATTTTTTGCGTCGCTCTTCAAAAAATGATTCCTATTTTGTAAGATAGAGGGAGAAAGATGCAGGTGAAATAAATGCGAATAACTAAAGTACTTCTTTTCTCGGAAGGATTCGGCACAGGTCATACGCAAGCAGCATACGCACTGGCTGAAGGGTTGCAGAGGAAAAACCCTAATATGCAGTGCCGCGTAATCGAGCTCGGTAATTTCTTGAATCCGACCGTCGGGCCGCTAATCTTATCAGCGTACCGTAAAACCGTCAGCGTGCAACCACGGCTTGTGGGGATGCTCTATCGTTCTCAATATAAAAAATCGTTAAATCGAATTACACGCCTGGCTCTTCATCGAATCTTTTATGCACAAGCGGCTAAGGTTATCGATCAACTAAAGCCAGATGTTATCATATGTACTCATCCGTTTCCTAATGCAGTGGTATCCCGTTTAAAGCGACAAGGGCTTCATGTCCCGTTGTACACTCTTATAACAGATTACGATGCCCATGGCACTTGGGTTAACTCGGAAGTCGATGAATATCTCGTATCCACACCTCAAGTCAAGGAGCTGTTGATCCGCCGTCATATTCCGCCAGAGTACATACATGTAACCGGCATTCCGGTTCATCCGAAATTTTGGGACCAGGAGAACAGGGAACAGCTGCGGACTGAACTGAAGTTAAGCCATATGCCTACTATTCTGATTATGGGCGGCGGCTGGGGACTCGTATTTAATAAAGAGCTGCTTTCGAAACTCGCTTCCAAAGCCGATGACATCCAGCTTGTCTTCTGCATGGGACATAATGAGAAGCTGGTTTCCAGTATGAAGGAGAACCCTCTCTTCACACACCCGAATATTCATATTCTTGGCTATCGTGAGGATATTCATAAGCTGATGGACGTTTCCGACCTGCTTATTACTAAGCCTGGTGGTATGACTTGTACGGAAGGGGCAGCGAAAGCGATCCCGATGCTCTTTTACGAGCCGATTCCCGGGCAGGAAGAAGAGAACTGCCTTTTCTTCGTAAGTGAAGGCTTTGGAGAAGTACTGGACTCTCCTGAGGCAATGGACAAATGGCTTGAACTTTTGTCCAAACAATACGACACCGTGACAGATTATCGCCGGAAACTGCTGCACCGCAGACTTCCTCACCTCGCTCCGGATAATTGTGCTGATCAAGTGCTTCGTATGCTGTCTAAGGAGGAAGACGTTAAAATTCCTGCTGCCGTTCCTATGCTGGTTGATTAGAAGCCAAATGAATGAAAAGACTGCTTTCGCCGCCGGCAGCACGCACGCCGATGAACGGAGCAGTCTTTTTTAATTATTTTTACTATAGATCAAAAATATCAAATATCAATGCTTTCTCCTGCTCTAAGCGGATAACCCTCTACACCCGTTTGACGAAGACGGTCACAGAAATCCTTAGGGTCCTGTTCGATAGCCGGGAAGGTATTATAATGTACTGGAATTACGCTCTTGGTACGAATCCACTGAGCTGCGAGCAGAGCATCCTCAGGCCCCATCGTGAACACATCTCCGATCGGAAGAGCTGCACAATCAATTGAATTCATCTCTCCAATCAGACGCATATCACCGAACAGACCGGTGTCTCCGGCATGATAGAAGGTTTGGTCCCCTATGGTTAGAAGAACACCTGCCGGCATACCGGCATAAATCCAGGAGTCCCCAACCGAGATCGAAGAGGAATGGAAGGCCTGTGTGAGCTTCACCTTAAATCCTTCAAAAGAATAACTGCCGCCAATGCTCATGCCAAAAGATTTCGTCCCCTGACTTTCACAATATTCTGCAAGTTCAAACATAGCTATAACGGGACAATCGTTCTGCTTGGCAATCTGAATCGTATCCCCAAAATGATCGGAGTGTCCATGCGTAAGAACAACCGCATCCACCTGGATGTCTTCCGGAGTTATTCCTGAATTAGGATTCCCCGACAGAAAAGGATCAATAATAATACGAACTCCATTGGCCTCCACCAATATGCATGAGTGGCCGTAATACGTAATTTTCATAGATTGAAAACACCTCCTGCTTCTAGTTTACCCAATATCAGGTCTACTTGTAAAAAGAGTGGTTCCCAATCTTCTTCGAAAATGTTCTTGAATGGTGCACAGTCAAGTCTTGAGCCAGCTTTAAAGACAAGAAGAAATACGTGTCGTCACTGACTGCCTTATGACCATTTAGTGCAGCATTAACAGCCTTTATCGTCTCTTTATTAGGTTTGACACGGTTAATACGTCCATTACCTACAGGACTAAACTGGTATTTCTGATAAATAACTTTCTTAATGGTATCGGGAAAATTGGCTGACCGCAGCCGGTTTAAGACAACATTGGCAACTGCCACTTTGCCTTCGTACGGTTCGCCTTCTGCTTCTGCCATTACGATCTTTTGCAGAATTAGCAGTTCTTCAGCCGACAAAGCATATTCCCAGGTTGCTTTTTCTTTCTGGTCCTGAGTTAATGTCTCTGTTCTCGTGAAGAATAATGTTGCGGGGGGTTGTAGGCCCTTGGCCTGTGACTTTACGGTGTTTGTCCCCTCATTCTTCTTCGGCTTGGTCTCGTTTGCAGGTTTTTTCTGTGCCGCAGACATGGACTTATTCTTAGAAGTTCGGTTAGCGTTCTCCTTGGCGTAGTCGTTTCCCTTCAGCCTCGGATGATGAATGGACAACTTAATTTCATCTTTATTTTTCCATTTTTTATAATTTATTGAAGCTTGGGAGGCTAGCAGTACCCTCTCATCAATTTCTGCTGCTATTCTTTCTTTGGCAGGATCTTCAGATTTAGGGAGAGCCGCAGTCTCCTGAGGAACATGCTGCTCTGTCCCCTCTCCTTTACTTACATTGGTCTGCATCCCCAGCAGACTTATTAAAGACAAACTCACAAAAAGTACTCCAAGAAGCAGAGTTACCCAGCGATTTTGCCGTATTATTTTGCTGTTCATATATTTCCTCCTATACTTTGGCACATCCCTATTTTATGTAACCAAAATTCTAGAAGATAAAACTTGAATTATTAGATAAAGTTAAGGAATTTAACTTCCAAACCTGACTTCTCCTAGAATTTCATACATTGGACTGGAATGCATATGGGTTCGGAACAGCACCAGCTTGTCTGTTGTCCAGCTCACTGGCTCTGGTCCGGTATTTATCAACTCTGCTGCTATACTGCCGCCTTTATATTTTCTAGCAACCGTAATATGCGGTCTGTAGGGTCTATCTTCTGGTTTAAAGCCTAAAGGGAGCATAGCAGTGGTTACAGCCTGCTGCAGCTTCCCAAGCTTCTCCGTTTCACCTGCAATACCTGCCCATAGAACACGAGGGGCAGATGAGAGTCCGAATACCCCAGCTCCTTGCAAGGATAATTCGATGGTCTGCTGCTTTACAACCGCAGCTTGCAGCGAAGATAAGATGGAGTCCACATTTTTGGATTTTACATCTCCCAGAAACTGGACTGTAATATGATAATCCTGCGGGTGTACCCATTTACGAAAAAGCATCTGTTTTCCTATTTCCTGACTCCACCGCTGAATATGTTCAGACACCACTTGGGGTAATGGTACGGCTATGAATAAACGCATATCCGCTTCCGTATTGGCAGCATGCATTAGATACCCTTCTTCCTGTTTTCATATTGGATTCCATACCTACAGTCTTAACAAACCCCTATGAGTTTAACATAATACCAATAAATCCGATAAAAGTGAATGCAAGAAAATGACATTGACTAATTCCGATATCCGTGCATTCAGCTTGAAAGATGCTTTAATTCTGTTAAGATGTTCTTGAACAATTAGCATTCCAAAGTACCAACAAAGGAGGTTTTTCCCATGCCAACGATTGTAGCTCTGCACCAACTCACGAGAGAACAGAAGCAAAAAATAAGAGATGCAGCTCCCGATTATGAATTCATAAATGGGAAATATAATGAACTGCCTTCCGGCACCGTGGCAAAGGCCGATATCCTGCTCGGCTGGTCCGGCGCCGTCCGTGAAGAAGCGCTTGGGGAAGACAGCCAGGTAGGGTGGATTCAGGTGTGGAGTGCCGGTGTCGATCGTATGCCGCTGGATGAACTGGAGCATCGGGAGATTGTGTTAACGAATGCCAGCGGAGTTCACAGCATTCCAATTACTGAGCACATCTTCTCTATGCTGCTTGCTTATGCCCGCAATTTGCATCATGCAGTAAGGAAGCAATCGATTAAGGAATGGGACAAATCAGGAACCTTCCATGAGCTATCCGGCAAAACCGCTGTTATCGTAGGCGTAGGTCAAATCGGCAGCAATACGGCGAGGATTGCCAAAGCCTTTGGCATGAGAACGGTTGGTGTTCGCAGATCTGGTAAGTCTGATCCGAATATCGATGTCATGTATAAGATGGATGAGCTGGACCAGGCATTGGCTGAGGGTGATTTTGTAATTAATATTCTGCCGCTTACACATGAAACGAAGGGCTTGTATAATCCAGCGCGTTTCGAGACAATGAAGGACGGAGCGTTCTTCGTGAACGTGGGTAGAGGTCCGAGCGTGGATACAGAAGCGCTCATAGAGGCTTTGCGATCGGGTAAACTTGCAGGGGCTGGTCTTGATGTGTATGAGGAGGAGCCGCTGCCGAGCAGCCATCCCTTGTGGGAAATGGATAATGTCATTATGACACCGCATACAGCCGGTGATACCATATACTATACCGACCGCGTCATCGATATTTTCATCGAAAATCTGAAGGCTTATCAAGAAGGAAAGCCGCTGCCGCGCAATGTGATCGATTATGAGAAAACGTACTAATCACTATACTTCCTACAAATTTCTTTATGCAAACAAGCGGACTCCTGTTACAGGAACCCGCTTGTTTATTGTTCGTGATGTTTCAGTTTCAGTTCGACGTCCTATTCCCGTTGAAATGACTTTGCTTATGAGCACAGCCATATATCACGTACGAATGTACCTTTGGACACCTGAATATGCTTCAGCACTTGCCAGCCTGTGTCATTCAGCGGACCTTCCAGAGGCTCCGTACTTACAATAACCGCCCGATCCGCCAATCTGCGCAGACTGGTTAACATCCGCAGCTTGTCTTCCAGCGGAAACACCGAGCAGACATTGTAGGGCAAATCCAATATGGCAGCATCGAAGTGACCTTCCAGATCGTTCATGTCCTGAAGCGAAACATGTTTACCTGCATACCCGTAATGTTTCAGATTCACTCTTGCTCCCCGAACCGCCAGCGGATTGATATCACAGCCTTCTATACTCATTCCCATTGATAAAGCCTCAATCAACACATTTCCCATGCCGCAGCAAGGGTCGAGCAGACGGGCAGGTGATTTACCCTGAGCCTCCGTGGCAGGCATAGCAATGTTTACAAGTGCCCGGGCAACCCGGGAACTGAGACCGGTCGAATAGTTTTGTGGTTTTTGCTTGTGGGACAGCCATGCACGCTCGGGATAATGGCAAATACCGAACATCCAGCTTCCCTTATGAGAGAGAATTGCAAAAGTGATATCCGGTGATTTCATATCTGCCTTACCGGTTATTCGCCCTCCTACCATTCGCTCCACTGCGCGCTGTTCTTCATACTCCAGCTTGTCCCCTGCCTTCATATAAACCACCTTGAAGGTTGCATGGGGAAGCTGAATGGAGGAAGCTTGTTCTGCTATCTCCTGCACCGATTTCCCGGTATAGATGACATCCATTCTTGCGGATATAAACGGGCTTCGATCCGGGTTTATCATCCGATCACTCTGAACCCAGGAGCTTCCTGCTTCAGGCTCATGACCAAGCAGCTCACTCAGCTCCAACATGCATAATCCTTGCTCTGACTCATGGCAGGCAAAGGTGTATATATATGTCTTCGGTCCATTGTCAGGAATCAGATTGTTCATGTCACCATGATTTATCATGTTCGTCATCATTCTTTCATTCATTTATTTCATCTAACACGGACTCCGCTAAAAGCCGGAAGGATTTCAATCGGTCTTCATAGTTATTTATTGGTGTAAATATCAGAAATTCATTGCACTCAGCTTGTTCGGACAAGTCTAGCAGTTTTGAGCGAACTTGTTCAGGTGTGCCAATCAAGAGACGGCCCGGGCTTTCGTTCTCGATCGAATCATCTGGACGTTCTGTGCGCTCCGGACCAGGCCGTTCAACTGTTTCAGCTAATCCTGCCGCTTCTTCTTCGGTCTCAGCACAGATCACTCCAATGGCTATGATGCTTCCCGGTTCTTCCAAAAGTGTGGATGGCTGAAATGCTTCCCGATAGGCTCTCAGAACCTCTGCTCCGTTCTTGTCACTCATGAACTGCCCGAACACATAACCTGTACCGAATTCCGCTGCCATGGCTGCGCTCTTCACATTCGTACCGAGCAGCCACAATTCAGGAGAAATGCGAGGAACCGGCTTCGCTGTAACGGGCACATCTTCATAGGTGTAGGAATCGTTCAACAATGCCTTGAGGGCTTGTACCCGATTCGGCATGTCGGCAACATTATCCAGAAAATTTCCGCTCAGCGCCATGGATGTGTGTGCTGAGCCGCCGGGTGCGCGGCCAACGCCAAGGTCAATTCGGCCCGGATACAAGGCTGCAAGCATCCGGAAATTTTCCGCTACCTTGAGCGGACTGTAATGCGGAAGCAGCACCGCGCCCGAACCGAGACGAATCGTATTCGTGCGGGCACCAATGTGTGACAGCAGCACCTCCGGCGAGGCGCAGGAAAGGCTGCTCATATCGTGATGCTCGGCTGCCCAGTAGCGTCCATAGCCCCATTTTTCTGCTTGAACGGCAAGATTAGCCGCCTGCTCCAGTGCTTCTTCAAAGGAGGAATTCTGCTGCCTCGGGATCAGATCCAGAACGCTTAGTGTAATGCCGCTACCACTCATGATGTCATCGCTCCTCTCCTTGTCCTGGCGCATTAATCGATTTCATAAATCGATCCCACCTTCAGCCCATACAATTCGTTGTATATCTTCTCAGCAAATGCATCGGTCATGCCCGCGATATAATCAATCACCATATGCTCCCATGTCCAAATCGGCTGCTCCCGCTTCTGGTCAGCTTCATACCGGGCAAGCCAGTCGGACGGGATAATCGCTTTGGAAGCCACCGGATCATTGAAAGCATCCCACAGTCGTTTAATGACCCATTCGCTACGTTTTTGCAGTCGCTGCACACGCAGGTCACGGATCATCGTGACCCAGGCAAAGCTTTTCAGCACACTGACCGTACGCAGCATATCCTCGTCTTCGGCTCCATCTTTGACGAAGGTAACCTTCTTCCATTCACCATCAGGAATAACGCCCATGCTGCCGACAAAAAAGCTGACCCAATATGCTTTTACCTCACGGCGTGTACGGGAATAGTCATTTTCGCATGTCGGCATTTTCTCGTTCCATATACGAAGGAAGTAATCCAGAACCTGCACCACTTTCGGCTCAATCTGCTCCTTCGTCCAGCCCTTCCATACCTCGTCCTCCAAGGTCATAATCTTGTTCACGATCAGCTTGTTCAGATGACTGTCGCGCAAAAAATGCTCATGCACCTCGATCTTGCCTGCTTTAATCCCGTCTTCCAGATCATGTGCAGAATAAGCAATATCATCGCACAAATCCATCAGCTGCGCTTCGAGCGTTCTTTTCCCGTCCGGAATGTTCCATGCCTTACGAATCCGGGACATATACTCCCATTCGTGACGGTACATGCCTTTAGGGTTATCCAGACCGGAGAAAGGATATTTGTTAATCCCGAGCAGGACAGCATCGGAAAGGTTGAGCCCGTTCACGTCTTCTCTTTTTTCCAGAAACATAATCAGACGGAAGTTATGGGCATTTCCTTCAAAATGCTCATACTTTCGGCGCATGCTCTGCTGAATCTGCTCTACTTGATCCGGTGCCTGGATACCTGGGAGACTGGCAAGCTCCTCCTCTGTCTTCCGTTCGATCAGCCGCTCCAGAATACCTTGAAGCACTTCCTCTCCCTTGTGGCCAAATGGAGGATGTCCGAAATCATGCGCAATCGCTGCGCATTCCACCACTTCCGAATCAATAACTAGCCCCGGGTTCTCCGCTGCATCCGGCAGCACCTCCGGATAGGTACGGGCCAGACTCCGGGAGGCCTCCCTCGCAATCTGCGCAACCTCCAAAGAATGCGTCAAGCGCGTCCGGTAATAGTCACCTGTTCCCGCCCCGAATACTTGCGATTTCCCTTGTAAGCGACGGAATGTAGGGGAATGTATTAATCGGGAATAATCCCGTTCATATGCGGCCCTGGACGCATCCACTTTAGTCTTCTCGGGGTATTGACGATGTTCTCTAAGCTCCTTCAATTGCACTGTATCCATGCTGCTCCATCTCCTGTTTATCACGATTCAACTGTTTTTCTTCTATAAATTATAGTGGTATTTTCATTATAAATCATGGCAGCATGAAATCATATTTGGAGCTTTTAAGCGGAATCACTCTCTTCCTCAGATTTGGCTTGCAGCACTCTCACGACCTTGCGCAAAGACTGCGGAATCGGAACGCCCATTTGCCCGATGTTATCAATAATAGACATGAGCTCATTCGCCAAGTAGAAGAAGATCACCGTATTCTGAAAATAGCTCATCCCACCCAGCGTCCGATCAATAAGGTGAGTAATTGCGATAATAAGAAAAATCATCATCTTTCGGACAATGCCGATATACCCGATTCGAATCCGCAGCCGGCCATTCATCCACGCAGCCACCCATCCGGTCAGCCAGTCGATAACAACAAACCATAACAGCAGATGCAGCAGCAGCGACCATCCACCCCAGAAATATCCACTTACCGTCTCCGCGCCCGCCATAACCATT
>NZ_CDSE01000037.1 GCF_001373415.1 Paenibacillus dakarensis
CCCGCCTCTAGCACATGGCCTGGGCAGGTTTTCTGCAATTCGTTCTTATTGATTTATTCTACCCATTGTTCAGCCCATATCGATATCTGTTCCATAACGGGTTTTAAAGCTCTTCCCTTATCAGTCAACTCGTACTCAATGCGAACCGGTGTTTCAGGATACACATGCCGGATTAATATTCCTTCACTTTCCAGATCCTTCATTCGTTCAGAGAGCATCTTGTCACTCATTGATGGAATGAAATTAGAAATATCTTTAAAACGCTTTGGGCCACTCATCAATGTCTGAATAATCAGTCCGTTCCATCGTTTTCCCAGAAAAGCAAATGCCGACTCAAAACGAGGACAGAGACTGAGATTAGCATCTTCCATATCATTTCACCTCTTTACAGAGTCACACTACCTATTTGTGTTCATCAAAACTTACAATTAGTTAGTATATATCATAATAGCATAAATTAACTGAACTGAAAACCGTTTACCAATGAATTGTTGCCTTATTTGATATTTTTAAACTAGTTAAAAATAACTTCAATCACGATTTCAATTTTTGTATCTATTATACAGATCACTTACTTTATGCAAAAGGGGGAATTTCTTACAACAAAAAAGCCGCTTCATGCTAGACATGAAACGACTCTTTTGGGCTGTAACATCAGAATTAAATATTAAACAAGGACCTTTAACGCACGCACCGGCTCGCTTCTTCCGAACACCGGTTTATTGGCATATGAATTAATTGCAGCCCAATGGATACTGTTAGAAATTACTTTTAATATTTCAGGATTATAGTAGGTTGGATATGTCTCATGGCCTGGGCGGAAGTAAAATATTTTACCCTGTCCGCGACTGAAGGTGCAGCCACTGCGGAAAACTTCCCCACCTTCAAAATTGCTGACCAATATTAAATCATCCGGTGTAGGAATGTCGAAAAACTCTCCATACATTTCCTCATGCTCAAGAATAATTTGGGTATTCACTCCAGACATGATTGGGTGAGCCGGATTTACGGACCACAGAATTTCCTGTTCTCCCGCTACTCGCCATTTCAAGTCACAAGACGTGCCCATAAGCGCTTTAAACGGTTTGGAGAAGTGCCCGGAATGAAGAACAATCAGACCCATTCCTTCCTGCACCCGCTTCACGACCTTGCTTACAATTTCGTCCTCTACACGGTCATGAGCCATATGGCCCCACCACAACAGAACATCGGTTAAATTCAATACCTCATCCGTCAAGCCATGCTGAGGCTCCTCTAAAGTTGCTGTGCGGATGTTGAACTCCGGGCAATTCAATCCATCAGCCAAGGCTTTATGAATTCCTTCCGGATATATTGCTTTAACCTGATCATCATTTTTCTCATGAACGAACTCGTTCCATATGGTTACATTCAACATGATGTTGTTTCCCCCTAATGTTCTGATGTGTGTGATCGGACTTTACAGCAGCTTAGACCCACCACATATCTCCAAGCGGCTCTTCAATCAATACCTGCTGCAGGTTTTGGACGGCTTTAGAAAACCCTTCCTCCACAGACATCAGACCGTCTTCATGTTCAATACTTACGACATAATCATATCCAACAAGACGCAGGGCACTCATCATGTCTGCCCAAGCCTTCAGATCATGCCCGTATCCTACGCTCCGGAACTGCCACGCCCGGTCCATCATATTCGTATATGGCTGCATATCGGTGAGACCGTATTTATTCACGTTTACAGGATCAATAACGGTATCCTTTGCATGGAAGTGATGAATCGCGCCAGCACGCCCCAGAATTTGAATCGCTTGTACTGGATCAATTCCTTGCCACCACATATGGCTTGGATCAAGGTTTGCTCCGATCACATCACCTGCAGCCTCCCGCAAACGAAGCAATGTAGCTGGTGTATGCACTGAAAAACCACCATGGAGTTCCAGGCCAATCTTCACGTTATGGTCAGCAGCAAATTTACCCCACTCTGTCCAATAAGGAATGACCTTGTTATCCCACTGCCAGGTTAAGATCTCTTGGAAGTCATTAGGCCAAGGTGCTACAGGCCAGTTCGGATATTTAGCATTTTCATGATCTCCCGGACAACCGGAGAAGGTATTAACTACAGGTACTTCAAGCTTCTCAGCCAGCTCAACCGTTTTTACAAAAGTATCATGATATTCCTGAGCAATCTGCTTCTGCGGGTGCAAGGGGTTACCGTGGCAGCTTAAAGCGCTGATGATCAAGCCCCTGGATTCAATCGCTTGTTTAAAGTTTTTGAGTGCGGTTTCACTTTCCAGTAATTCGGTTGGATTACAATGAGCATTTCCAGGGAAGCCGCCTGTACCGATTTCTACTGCTTTAAGCCCTTTTGAAACCACATAATCAAGGGCATCCTCCAATTTACGACCACCTAGTAAAACCATGAATACTCCAAGTTTCATAACGAGTCCTCCAGATCCAATGTGTAGTAAGTATATTATACAATTTCTTATAAACCATTTCTTACTGTTTATTCTGTTTTGGCTCCACAATTCTTGTGGAAAAAGTGCCTTGGGTATCTAATTCCATAGTATTCCGGAATGATTTCATTTAAAATGAATTATATGGTCAAAACATGAACAATCTGGTCATTATTTTTTGTTAAAAAGGGGACGAATCAATGCACGATGATTTATCCAGCCATGTTATGGCAGCCAACTTCTCATTTCACCGAAAGCCTTTTGAAATGACACGTAAAAAAGGATTTGAGACCTATTTAATGCGACTTCAAACCGACGGCCGCTGCCGCGCCCGAATTAATAATGAATTAACCCTTATCGAACCAGGAGACCTCCTGATATTTAGTCCCGGTCAGCCGTATGAGCTGAAGATTGAGAAAGAAGTAAACCATCAGGGTGAATTGGCAGTTGAAAGCGGTGATTATCATATTTTTTTCATGGGTTCGTGGGTTGATGCCTGGTGGACTTCACGAAAACGGCCAACTCTTATCCGTATTCCCTTGGACGAGCGGCATATCGGGCTATTCCGTCAGCTGGTTATGGAGCAGCGTCGTTTATCCAATCCATTTCCGGAAATATCCGATTATATGATGCGGATCTTATGTCTTGAAGTGGATCGCTTATTATCTGAACAGCCGGCGACCACCCCCAAATTATATCTTGCGCACCGCATGAAAAATTTTATAGAAGAGAATGCCTCCTCTATCTTCAAGCTCGAAGATGTTGCCGCCCACGTCGATATCAGTGTGTCCCGAGCTGTACACCTGTTCAAAGAAGCTTTCAATACTACGATTATGCAGTATGCACTGGATATTCGGCTTGAGATTGCCAAGGAAAGAATCATATTCAGCGCCATGTCTCTTGAGGATGTTGCTGAAACTTCGGGGTTTGCAAGCTACACTTATTTTCACCGAGTTTTCCGTTCGCGATTCGGGATTTCACCAAAAGAATTCCGAAATGCCCACAGAACATCCGTTTAAACCGGATAACACAAGAGGCCGTTCAAGGATAAATCCCTGAACGGCCTCTTGTGCTCATGTCTTATTATTTATAAGAGCTATTTATCTGGATTATGCCGGGATTGATCACGTACAGTGATCGCATCAGTGACAACCATCGCAAGATCATCGTTGCCAAATAAGGACAATACGCCAAGCAAAGTCTGATCCGGGATGTCTCCTGCTTCTTCTTCTGGAACGGTTAATTGAAGTACACGCGTTAAAGACTCATTCTCCGCTTGATCGGGGTAGGCCTTCCGGTATAACTCTACAGGGTTAAGTCCATGATTGACACACCATTGTGCAAAGACGAGTATCATCATATCCTCATCTTGTCTGTAACTTTCCACAATCCGTTCTTCTACGGATTTATCCGCAGATTCCATACGCTTTCTCCTCCTGCTAATCCACCATTTTAACTGGAACCGGGTTGCGTCTTGCTTTTTCCACGTTCTTTTTCTTGACTCCTGTGCCTAGAGCAACGATAAGAGCGATGACTATAATTTCAAACCCGTATTTTACGATCGGGTTAGCAAACATACTGTGAATCATTGGCTCTTCCACGAGCATTTTGGAAGCTGTCCAAGCAAGTACTGCTGCACCTATCGTAATGACGATCGGATAACGCTCTGTAAGTTTCAGGAAGATCGTACTTCCCCACACCATAATTGGAACCGAAATAGCAAGACCAATAATAACGAGCAAGAATTCTCCTTCTGCTGCACCCGCAACCGCAAGTACGTTATCAAGACCCATCATCGCATCCGCGATTATGATCGTGCGAATCGCCGACCACATCTTGCTTCCTGCTGAAATTTCGTGCTGTTTCTCATCCACCATTAATTTATAAGCGATCCATAATAATGCCAAGCCTCCAACCAGTCTAAGTCCCGGAATTAACAGGAGCTTAACGACCAGAAGTGTGGCAACTATGCGGATAATAATGGCCCCGACGGTACCCCAGATGATGACCTTCTTCTGGTCTTCTTTCTGTACGTTACGCGCAGCAAGGCCAATGACAATCGCATTGTCACCCGCGAGCACCAGGTCAATCAGGATTATGGATAGAAGCGCCATCCAGAAATCCACTGTCATAAAATCCATAACTTCTCCACCTTTCATTGATTTTTTATATGTTTCCACTCCCCGATGAACTCCATCCCATGAAAAAAGCGCCGTTCCATTAAATAAGGTAACGGCACTTTTAGGCACATAAAAAGACCTTTACCTTATTTAAGAAAAGGCAAAGGTCTCGCTAACAACTATATCTCGTTGCCAATAAAGCCGGGGATATGTATAAGATCCCGTCATGACGACTTTACTGCAAAAGCTACTCCCCTTTGGGAAAAATATTCGGTTAATCTTATTATAACACATCATTACTCCGCTTGGCTAACTATTATTTTAAATCTTTGTTATGATGGAACTTAGAAATAGGATTTAGAACTGACCTCGCTATTCTGAAAGGACCAATTATGAAAAAATGGATTACACCTATCATCTATAGTATTATGCTTGCTCTTGCATTTATTTATAGAAATGATATTTTCACTTGGCTAAAAACAAATGATTCCTATCCTCTGCTTCTCCTTTTGGCTGCGCTGCTGGCGCTGTTTCCCATATTCCCTTATAAAGCAATCATTGCCGTATTGGGATATACCTACGGGGCTTTCTGGGGATCCGTCACAGCCTGGCTTGCTACCAACGCTGCCGCAGTGATCGTCTATCTGGCAGCTTCGCTTTATAGAGATTCAGGAAGAGCATTTCTAGCCAAATTCAGACAGCTGGATTCCTTTACAGCCGTTGTGGAAAGTCACCCTTTTAAGGCCATTGTTATCGCACGCTTGCTGCCGATCGTTCCGCAAATGGCGGTAAACGTATACGCAGGCATAACACGCGTCCCATTCTGGACCTACTTCCTTGCTACCGGCCTTGGAAAGATGCCTGCAATTCTTTTTTATGCTGCACTAGGCCAGGGCTTTACAAATCATCCTGTGCAAATGGGCATACTTATTATCCTTATCCTGAGTGCAAGTATGGTCGGCCTTGCTGTCCACCATAAAATCAAACGCAACAGCCGTACATAAACTATTTTTGGTAACAACGCCAAAATGCTTTATAATGGACATTGCAACAACATCATCCTGAATATGGAGGGATATCATGAATAATACTCAATCTGATTCAACAGAACTAGCCACATTTGCAGGAGGGTGCTTCTGGTGCATGGTCTCTCCTTTTGAAGAGATGCCTGGCATCCTTAAAGTTGTCTCGGGATATACTGGCGGCCATACGATAAATCCGACATACGAAGAGGTATGCTCAGACACCACAGGCCATTATGAGGCGGTACAAATCACATTTAACCCTCAGGTATTTCCATACACGAAACTGCTGGAGCTGTTCTGGCAGCAAATTGATCCAACCGATGCTGGCGGTCAGTTCCATGATCGCGGAACGTCTTACCGCACCGCTATTTTTTATCATAACGACGAGCAGAAACAGCAGGCTGAAGCCTCGAAGCAAGCGCTTGAAGCTAGCGGACGATTTAATAAACCCATTGTGACATCTATTCTTCCAGCAAGTGAATTTTATGAAGCAGAAGAATATCACCAAGGATACCACAAGAAAAATCCATCTCATTACAAGCGGTACCGCAAGGGCTCAGGCCGTGAGGATTTTATTGAGGCACATTGGTCTCCATCAGTCGATAAACAAGAGCTTAGAACCCGTTTAACTCCGATACAATACGAAGTGACTCAGAACAGTGCCACCGAAGCCCCTTTCCAAAATGAATTTTGGGATCATCAAGGAGAAGGAATTTATGTCGACATCGTATCTGGTGAGCCGCTCTTCAGTTCCCTGGATAAATACGACGCCGGCTGCGGATGGCCAAGCTTTACACGTCCAATCCGGGACTATAACGTTAAAGAGAAGATCGATCTCAGTCATATGATGATACGTACCGAGGTCCGCAGCAAACAAGCAGATTCCCATTTGGGACATGTATTCGAGGACGGTCCTGGTCCGAATGGTCTTAGATACTGCATCAACTCTGCCGCCCTCCGCTTTATACCTAAAGAGGATTTAGAAAAAGAAGGCTACGGTGAATATTTGTATATGTTCGAATAGGAATTGTTATCAGCCCTCCTTGAGAGGGCTTTTTTGTGTTTTCGATTATTCAGAGGGGGTAATAACATGTACACTACATTCAACGTTCAGGAGGAGGATTTTATATGCCATGGAGTAAGAATGATTACCCGCCATCCATGAAAAACCTGGAACCTCGTGTACGAAACAAAGCTGTTGAGATCGCTAATGCGCTGCTGGAAGAAAATTATGATGAAGGGCGCGCAATTGCGATTGCCACAGCCAAGGCAGAGGAATGGGATGAGAACCATCCTGAGTCATGATATCGGCATCGTAGCAGGCAGAGAAATGTCACATCACAGGGGCAGGTATCCCTTGCTCTGCTGCTCATCTACACGGAAATAGTAAAAAAGCTCGCCCTGATCCGGGCGAGCTTTTCGAAATAATAATTAACGGCTTCCTACCGATTGTGGAGCAGCCTTAGCAACCTTACTCGGCTTAAGACGTACTGGTTTCTTCTCTACACCATACGTTGCTGTAACAGTAATCATCTGTCCTGCAATCGATACCGCCAAAATGGTATACAATGTTTCGATAAGCGGCATATAAAACAAAGATAACAATAGCACAACAGCATCCATTAAGAAAAATACTGTCCCTACTTTGAGTCCGCTCCATTCGCTTACTAATACGGCAACCGCATCATCTCCGCCTGTCGCTCCACCATACCGAAGAACGATTCCGGCTCCAAAACCCGTTAACACACCAGATAAGATAGCAGCTGTCAACAAGTTATGATTAAGCTCGATTACCAGAGGAGAGTACTGTTCCATAATAGCGTAAAAGAATGAAAACATACCAGAAGCAATCATTGTATTAATAATAAATTTATGTCCTTTAATAAACCAGGCAATGACTAGCATAGGTATATCCATGAGCAGCATACTAAGTGCAGGTGGAATATCTAAAACATACTTGCCCAGCAGAGCCAGACCCATAAATCCGCCTTCCGATAAATGGTTCTGAAAATTAATGTGGTAATAAGTAAACGCTAGTAAAAAAGTTCCAAACAACATAGCTGTCATTGTGTACATCAAATTGATGATGTCTTTTCTTGTCCTCATACAGGTTCCCTCTTGTCGTAGTAGTTTGGTCAGACATAGTCCAACCTCCACGAAAAGGTACCCTTGAGGAATTCATCCTTCGCATCAAAGCTTCCTTCCTTTCGCAGAGGCTGTCCTTGTCTTTAGACGTCCGACTTTGCTCTACGAAAGAAGCTAAGTGTATGAGAGATCATAACGTTTCCAAATCGTCCTTTGGGGATTCGTCCTTCGGGGACACATGGTATCCTGATCCTTTCTTGTTTTAAAGATTTTTGTATTATGGATAGAATGAACTGACGCAGGGATTCACCGGTGAAATCACCTTCCGTTCAAACTTAACTAATACTATTATAACACAATTTATACGTTTACTAAACAGCTTACTTGAAACAATGTTAATTAATGGTAAATAATGGTGTTTTATTCTTCGAAGATACCTATAGATGTTTATTTATATATTCTAATCTATATGTTCATCATTCTGAAATATACCATGTGATCTTAATCACTAAGGCCTTCTTTTAAATTTGAATATACTTAAATAGAAAGATTTGTTGCATTTTCGAAAGAGAGGTAATATAACATGCTTGACTCACAAACAATTCAGATCATTAAATCTACAGTTCCCGTTCTTGAAGTACACGGGCAGGCAATAACTACTGTATTTTACAAAAAACTATTTATCCATCATCCAGAGCTTATGAATATATTCAATCACGCGAATCAACGCCAGGGTAAACAACCCGCCGCACTCGCGGGTGCTGTCTATGCGGCAGCTGCTAACATTGACCGCTTAGAAAACATCCTCCCCGTCGTCAAGCAAATCGGTGAGAAACACCGTGCGCTCAACATTTTACCTGAACATTATCCGATTGTTGGTGAAACATTGCTGGGTGCGATCAAAGACGTTCTTGGCGCTGCAGCCACACCGGAGATTATCGATGCCTGGGAAAAAGCTTATCAAGTAATTGCAGATGTATTCATTAGTGTTGAAGCCGAAATGTACCGCGCCGCAGAAACCGCACCTGGCGGTTGGAGAGGTTACCGGAACTTCGTCATTGACCACAGAGTGGAAGAGAGCAGTGTCATTACTTCCTTCTATCTCAAACCCCAAGACGGGCAGGCTATATCCCAATACGAGCCGGGGCAGTATATTACTCTGCGTGTAAAGCCAGAAGGAGAATCTAATACACATATCCGTCACTACACTCTATCTTCAGCACCTGGACAGCCCTACTATAAAATTAGTGTTAAACGTGAAGATGCTGGAGCAGAAAAGCCGGCTGGTATTGTTTCCTCCTGGCTTCACCGTCATGCTGAGGTGGGCACCGTGGTTGAGTTAAGTGCACCTGCCGGCTCCTTCACACTGGATCAGGAGAGTGAAAAGCCACTCGTGCTCATTAGCGGTGGCGTCGGACTAACACCAATGATCAGTATGCTTGAGACCGTTCTTGTTAACCAGCCTGAACGTCCTGTTACTTTTATTCATGCAGCTATTGACGGAAGCTACCATGCGATGAAGGAGCATGTTGAGAAGCTTGCAGCAGATCATAAACAGCTTAAATCCTATGTTGTCTATGAATGCCCTCAGGAAGAAGAGGCTTGTCATAAGCAAGGCTACATCGATATTTCCTTCTTGCGTGACAAGATGGATTCGTCATCCGATTGCTATTTCTGCGGACCTCAAGCTTTTATGTCTTCCATCTTTAAAGACCTTAAGGAACTTGGAGTTCAAGAAGAGCAGATCCATTATGAATTCTTTGGCCCTGCTGGCACTTTATAATTTGCAGCTTGGCACATCCAGATCAGATGCCACCAGTTCAACCTTGATCCGATCGGGATCTTCGAAAAAGACGGCATAATGGCCAAGGCCGCCAGCATAGGGATACTTATCCTCGTAGAGGATGGGTATCCCTCTTTTTTTCAATTCAGGAATCATCTCATCCAGCTGGTATCGGGATGATGCATGGAATGCGATATGATTAAGACCAGTTCTACGACGATGATATGGAAATTCTAAGAATCGCTTCTCCGTCTGAACAAACACAATATAGGTCTCCCCCTGTTTCCAGCTGATCCCCTTATCCCATTCCTGATATAACTCATATCCCAGCTCTGTGAGCAACCATCCCCAAAATTCCCGGCTGCGCTTTAGATCACTCGTGTTAATCTCTACATGGTGCAGCAGTGGTCATCCCTCCGGTTCTATTCCTTATGTCCTCTTAACAATCTATTTACAGTCTCACGACGAACCCCGATCAATTGCCCGATCTCTTCTTGTGTCAAAAATTCAGCTAAAGACATGCCCTCAGAATATTCGTTCATCCACTGGGTCAGAAGCTCCAGCCGCTCTGCAGGAGTACCCACCGTCAAATGGTCCAGACGCTGCTGCATAAACCGCACCTTTTCCTGCAGGAGCTTGGCAATTTCCATTGGTTTCTCCGGATTTTCTCTTAGTTCCCGATACCACTCTTTTGCCGGAATCACTTCAATTTCACTACGAATAAGTGCTGTAGCCGTTCCGTGTGTTTCCTTCGGACTGATTAGAGAATGGTGTGGAACCGTCTCCCCGGGATACAATATATTAAAAAGCACCATATTTCCGTTCTCATGAAGTCTCGTCACCTTAAATAATCCACTTTTTATATGATATAAATATTCGCCGCTATCCCCTTGATGAAACAGCACTTCCCCTTTGTGTAAAATCATTACTTCTTTCCTCCGATCTGATAAAAAACCCGATACATGCCATGCCGAATTTATAAACTTTCTTATCCATTATATCAAAAGTGGACGAGTAATCTGATTTAGCTTACAAGCCCTGTGCAAATTAATTCCGTATTCAGGCGCCTTGATAGCGGCATACTAGCTGAAATGGACTTGAAAGCGAGGGACCACTTATCCGGAATGTGATACAAATCTACCTCACCGACTTGAAAAACGTAACCAAAAACTGGGTCGCTTCTGTTCTTATCATAGGGCTGGCTGTGCTGCCCTCGCTATATGCCTGGTTTAATATCGCATCTTCCTGGGACCCTTACAGCAAGACTTCCAGCTTATCGATTGCTGTTGCCAATCTGGACAAGGGTACTCTTTTACAAGGCACCTCGATCAATGCCGGAGATGAGATTATTCGATCCCTTCAAGGCAATCAAAGTCTAGGATGGCGAATTACAGACCGGGATTCCGCTGTGCATGGTGTCCGTCACGGTGATGATTACGCAGCGATTATTATCCCTGAGGATTTCTCGGCTCGCATTGGAACCGTACTATCGAAAGAACCATCTAAAGCTGAAATTCTATACTATACGAATGAAAAAATTAATGCGATTGCACCAAAAGTAACTGCTAAAGGTGCTTCCGCAATTGTAGGAGAGGTAAGTAAAAGCTTCATTCAAACTGCGAACGGAGCGATTTTTCGAATATTTAATGAGCTTGGAATCCAGCTCGAAAATGAGCTGCCCACGATTAAAAAAGTAGAAAGCCTGGTCTTCCGCATCGAAAGCCATTTTCCTGACCTCAACCGGGCCATGAATATCGCAA
>NZ_CDSE01000038.1 GCF_001373415.1 Paenibacillus dakarensis
CCTAGTCCCGCCAATATAATTCCTACAACCCAAAACGTAATAACCACTCGCCACTCCGACCAGCCGGACAGCTCGAAGTGATGATGAATCGGACTCATTTTGAAGATGCGTTTCCCTCTCGTTTTGAACGAAACCACTTGCAGAACAACCGATAACATCTCCACTACAAACACCCCACCGATCACCAAAAAGAGTAATTCGCTCTTGGTTACGATCGCGATGGCGCCGATGGCACCCCCAATTCCGAGAGAACCTGTATCTCCCATGAATACTTTAGCCGGATGTGCATTAAATACCAGAAACCCGAGAACGGCTCCGATCATTGCAGCAGCACAAAAGGCAGCAGCAAACGATGTTGACTGAATTGCAACAAGCGCATAAGCTCCGAAAGCAATCGCGCTGACACCGGATAGCAATCCGTCCAGTCCGTCCGTAAAGTTAACAGCGTTGCTTATCGCCAGCATCATAATCACGATAAAAGGATAGTAGAACCAGCCGCCCCAGTCAAAAGACCAGTCTGTGCCGGGAACCCCGATCGCAGTGCTGTGGCCGTTTGAAATAAGAAGCCAGCACATGATACCAGCAAATAAAAGCTGCCCAAGCAGTTTTTGAATTGCCGTCAGCCCCAGAGAGCGGCGGAAGACAATCTTCACGTAATCATCCAGGAATCCGATCAAGCCAAATCCAAGCGTACCTACCAGCAGAACATAAAAGTTGGTATCCACCGGTGAAAACTTTAAAAAAGTCAGTGTAAAGGCAAGTAGAATAATAACGCCGCCCATCGTAGGCGTTCCGGCTTTTTTCAGGTGACTTTGCGGACCATCGTCCCGAACCTGCTGACCAAATTTCATCCGGCGAAGCAATGGAATAAGCAGCGGTGCGGATATGACAGCAAGTACGAACGATACGCCGATCGTCAGCAATAACAGTTGAAAGTCCATGAAATCACCCCCTTACAATGCTGTTCCGTTGTGCAAGCTCTTAAGTGCATCCACAACTTCTTCTAATTTCATGCCCCGGGAAGCCTTAACCAAGACGATGTCTTTATTGGACACTTCTTGAACTAAAGCATCGATTAAAGCCTGCTTATCCGAAAACGCTATTACCTGTCCTTCAGGTAAATGCGGGCTTGCCGCCTCTGCCGTGTGAACTGAAAGCGGACCATAAGTATATACCATGTCAACCATGTCCGGTGATAGATAACGTCCTATTTCGGCATGGTATTCCTGTTCATTGTCCCCAAGCTCAAGCATGTCCCCGAGCACAGCAATCCGGCGGCGGTAGCCTTTCATATCAGCTAATACGTCCAAAGCAGCCTTCACAGACACAGGGCTCGCATTGTATGCATCATTCAGCACGGTTACCCCATGCTCTGTCTCTATGCACTCAATTCTCATGCTTGTCAGGCGCAGTCCTGAGAATCCCTCTCGGATTTGCTCATCACTGACACCGTAGTGCTCTGCTGCAGCCAATGCTGCCAGTGCATTGATCACATTATGACGCCCCAAGAGCGGCAGGCTGAAGCCTTCTCCGCTATGTCGATGGGAAGTGAAAATAATTCCCCTGCCATGAAACATGATGCCAGTTGGATAGTCATCATTGTCCTGCTCCGTACCAAAGGTAAAGGTGTTGAAAGAATCAGGTTTCTTGGTTTCCGGCTCAGCCAGCACCATCGGGATAAGCGGCTCATCCCCGTGATAAATCAACAATCCACCTGGCTTCATTCCGCTAATAATCTCTACCTTCGCTCTGGCAATTTCCTCACGGGAGCCCAGTTGAAGCAAATGAGATTCTCCTATATTGGTAATGATCGCCGTGTCTGGCTGTGCTATCGAGGACAGCAGCTCTATTTCGTGGCGTCCGCTCATTCCCATTTCGAGTACAACAATCTCTGTATCTTCCGGCATATCTAGTACAGTAAGCGGAAGTCCAATCTGATTATTGAAATTGCCTTGTGTTTTGTGGACCTTGAACTTTGTCTCAAGCAGCGCTGTGACCATATCTTTCACTGTTGTTTTACCGTTGCTGCCGGTAATCCCAACAACCTTGGCTTCACTCTCCTTCAGATAAGAAGATGCCAATGACTGCAGGGCAACCAGTGTGTCCTGTACCAGAATCACCGGACCCTCGGGCGGAGTACCATGATCCTCCTGCCACAAAATAGCCCCAGCTCCAGAAGCGAGTGCCTGATCTGCATAGTCGTGACCGTCAAATCGTTCACCTGCCAATGGTACATAGAGACAGCCCTTATTTATTTTTCTGGAGTCTGTACTTACACCTTGAATCATAACTTCTTCAGCTTGTTTACGCGTAAGCGCACCGCCGCACATAGCGGCGATGCTTCTTAATGGTTTATGAATCACTATTTTCTGCCCCTTATCACTTCTTTTGCAACGATGCGGTCATCAAAATCAAACACTTTTCCCGCAATCAGTTGGTAGGTCTCATGGCCTTTCCCCGCAATCAATACTACATCTCCCGGGCTTGCCATTTCAATAGCCTTTTTAATTGCTTGCCTGCGGTCTACAATAAGCTGGTATCGCTCTTCTGATACACGGTCCTCCAGCAGGCCTGCTTCAATATCCTTCAGAATGAACTCGGGATTCTCAGTTCGTGGATTATCAGACGTAATAAATACCATATCACTTAGCCTGGCTGCAATTTTCCCCATCAATGGACGCTTTGTTCGATCCCGGTCGCCTCCGCAGCCAAATACCGTTAAAATGCGTCCTTGAGCAAATTCTTTCACTGTACGGAGCACATTATCCAGCCCATCCGGTGTATGAGCGTAATCCACAATAACCGCGTATGGCTGCCCTTCATCAACAACCTCGACTCTGCCCTCTACCCCGGAAACTGATTCGAGGCTTTTCTTAATGGTCTGAAGCGGCACTTCTTCAAGCAGTGCTGCGGTGATCGCAGCCAGTGTGTTATACACATTGAACTTGCCTATCATCTTCAGCGATATATCTGCGCTCCCCCGAAAGGTATCCACATGAAATGAAGTCCCCTGCGCAGTAATGGCAATGTTAGCAGCGCGAACATCCGCCGTATCATTCAGACCATATGTGATGACCTCGGCGGCTGTCAATTTCGCAAATGTTGCGGAAGCTTTATCATCTGCATTAAGAACTGCATACTTCCGATGCTTCGGATCCTTGGCAAAAGCATTGCCCAGTCTTGAAAAAAACAGTCCTTTCGCATTCTTGTATTCTTCCACCGAATTATGATAGTCCAGATGGTCCTGTGTCAAATTCGTAAATACAGCCGTTCGAAAATCTGTTCCCTTCACTCTGCCCTGCTCAAGCGCATGGGAAGATACCTCCATTGCACAGAACTCCGTACCTGCCTCTACCATGTCACTAAGACTTTTTTGCAGTTCCAGCGCCTCCGGGGTTGTTCCGGGCATTGGAATCTTTTTTCCGTCATACTTCATATGAATCGTACCGATCAGGCCGGTCTTAAGCCCAAAATCACTCATAATTTTATCAATAAGATAGGTTGTTGTTGTCTTTCCGTTCGTACCGGTCACACCTATGATTGTCATGCGCTGGCTTGGATGCCCATAAAACGCATCTGCAAGAGCAGCCATCGCAAATCGGCAATCCTTAACCAAAACCTGAGGCAAAGCTGTATCCAACCGCCGGTTTACAACAAGAGCGGCCGCTCCCTTTCGTTCAGCTTCACTTGCATAATCATGTCCGTCAACGGTATGGCCCGGGAGGCAGATGAATAAATCACCGGGAATCACCTTTCTTGAGTCCGCCTGAAGTCTTGAGCAGTTAACCTCGCCATTGCCTATTAACACAGCAGAGGCTAAAACGGATGTCAATTCATTTAATTTCATCGTCATCCCTCCATATGTGCACACTTACTATTCATATCTCTATTTACAGCAGATATGACAGCTGGTGAGCATGCTAATCTTCAGACGAACCTTTCCCCATATAGATCCGGATCGTTGAACCGCGTTCCACACGGCTGCCCGGCTTGGGAGCTTGATTGATTACCGTATCTCCGGTGCCTGATTTGGCAAGCATAAAATTCATGTTCAAATCTTCATAAAGGTCCTGTACGGTGGCACCAATGAGGTTCGGTACCGTTACCGTCGGTGTCTCTCCGTATTTGTACACTCTTGGAAGCTGATCTTTACGTTGTGGAACCTGCATATAATGCAGTGCATCCTCTAGAATATTCTGTACGATCGGTGCCGCTACAACGCCTCCGAACTGAATGCCTTTCGGATTGTCTACTGCCGTATATACAACGATTTGCGGATCATCTGCCGGTGCAAAACCGATGAAGGAGACGATATGCTCTGTTGAAGAATACCGACCGTTAATTACCTTCTGAGCTGTTCCTGTTTTGCCGCCAACCCGGTAGCCGTCAATAAAGGCCGGACGCCCGGTGCCTTTTGCAACGACACTCTCCAGCGCTTCTCTCACTTGCATGGAGGTGTTCTCTGAAACAACCTGCCTCACGGGTTCAGGCTTTATCTCTTCAATTACCTCGCCGGTCTCCGGGTGTACCCAAGCTTTGGCGATATGAGGCTGATACAATTTCCCGCCGTTGATAGCAGCAGAAACGGCAGCTACCTGTTGAATCGGTGTCACGGAAACCCCCTGTCCAAATGCGGTGGTAGCCAATTCTACCGGACCAACGTTGGACAGCTTAAACAAGATACCATTTCCCTCGCCGATCAGGTCCACACCTGTCTTCGTTCCAAATCCGAAGTCGCGGATATATTGGAATAATGTCTCTTTTCCAAGCCTCTGGCCGAGTGCCACAAAGCCTGGGTTACAGGAGTTCTGAACAACCTCCATAAACGTTTGGCTTCCGTGTCCTCCCTTTTTCCAGCAGCGAAGTCTTGCTCCACTTACCTCCACAGCGCCGGGATCGAAGAAATGCTCATTCTTCAGGTTAACCTTTCCCTCTTCGAGCGCAGCTGCAAGTGTGATGATCTTGAATGTCGAGCCTGGCTCGTAGGTCATCCAGATCGGAAGATTCCGGTTGTAGATCTCGGGAGCAAATTCCTTATACTTTCCCGGGGAATAACCCGGTCGGCTTGCCATAGCCAGAATTTCACCGTTCTTCGGATTCATGGCAATGGCCCAGCTTGCATTCGCTTGGTATTTAACCATCGCTTGATCCAATTCACGTTCCATAATGGACTGTATGGATTTATCAATAGTAAGTTCCAGATTTAATCCATCTCTCGGCTTCATGTATTTCTCCGAAGAACCTGGCATTAAGCGTCCGCCCGCATCAGACAGATAGGATATGCTGCCATTGAGCCCTCTCAGCTTGTCATCAAACATCTTTTCCGTTCCTGTTAAACCCTGATTATCAATCCCGGTAAAGCCTAGAATATGAGCAGCCAGACCACCGAAAGGATAGTAACGCATATTATCCTCAGCAACAACGATACCCGGCAGCTTTAAATCACGAATCTTCTGAGCGAGCTCCATCGTAATTTTCCGTCCGCCGGGTTTAAGCCGCTCTACCATGGAGCCTCGCTTCGTAATAATCTTTTTTACATCAGCTTCGTTCATATCAAGCAATGAAGCAAGTGTTCTAGCGGTATGATCCGGCTCTTTGATCTGAACCGGGATGGCCATAATCGTTGGCGTACTGATATTCGTAACAAGCGCCTCTCCATTACGGTCCAATATTTCTCCCCGCTCCGCTGTGAACGGGATGTTGCGCCTCCAAGACTCCTCTGCCTTTGCTGAGAGCTCCGCTCCTTTACCAATCTGAACATATGCAAGCCGGACAACAAGCGCAGCGAACAACAGAATCAGCAGCAGCAGAGCCCAAAGCAGTCTCCGTCTTTGAGATACCTTAGATACTTTCAACTTGCTCCCCCCCCCAATCGAACCCATTAGCTCATGAAATGCGTTTATCACATGAGTATTCGGGACAACCAGGGGTTAGAACAAGCTATTCGTGTTCTGCTTCAGTCTTATCCTGACCGGCACCATCCGTCTCTTCACCGGTCTCGGCTGAGGCAGCTTCCTTGACGGTATCTGCAGCGGATTGAAGCGTAAGGTAGACGACACGCTGACCCTTTTCAGTTATTTCTTTTTGCTCGGAAACATAACCTTCTCCCTGCACTTGAACCCGCACCTTCATTAAGGTGAGAACCTCCATCGCATCTCTTAGCGATTCACCCTTAAGATTCGGGATCTTCATTGCAGTTCCTTCCTCTGTCAAAAGGTAGATTTTCTGCCCGGCTGTCATGGATGCTCCAGGCGGCGGATACTGCTTCTTAACAGTACTTCCTTGTCCTAACGTTTCAAATGCAATTCCTTCAGCGAGAAGCTTGGCTTTAACCTCACTCACTTTCATATCTGCCAAATCTGCAACTTTAGGGAGGTTTGAAGCATTAGTCTTTTTCTTGTTATCCTGTTTGTCCTGCTTGTCTTGTGATTGAGACTTAGGAACTCCCCAATGCTTCAGGGTCTGGGATACAATTTTTTGAAATACCGGTGCTGCTGCTCTTCCGCCGCCGACCTTCTCGTTCGGCTCGTCAATGATGACAAGCACGGCAATTTTCGGATCATCAACAGGAGCATACCCGATAAAAGATACAACGGCTTTGGAATTATCACTATAATCCCCTTTAACGGCTGTACCCGTTTTACCCGCTACACGATAGCCTTCAATATAGGCAAAATGACCAGTACCCTTTTCTTGGTCAGCTACGACCTGCTCCAGATACTCGCTTGTTTTTCTGGAAGTCTCAGGGCTGATCACCTGACGAATAAGCTCAGGTTCAATAATTGTTTTTTCACCGGTATTCGGATCCTCAATTTCTTTCACAATTTGAGGTTTCATCAGTTTACCGCCATTTGCCACAGCGGATATTGCAGCGAGCTGCTGGATTGGAGTAACTGACACTGCATAGCCGTAGGGAACGGTTGATATATCAATATCTTTTTCCATATTCATACGACCAAGACCTTCACCCGGCAGATCGATCCCCGTTCTTTCACTAAAACCAAAAGCATTAATATAATTCTTCAATCGCTCTTTACCGAGCATTTCGTAACCCAGTTTTACAAAGGCGACGTTACTGGATCGCTTTACACCTTCCAGGAAAGTGATTTCTCCCCATCCGCCAGCCTCAATGTCACGGTGTGTTCTTCCTCCAGCTTTGATTGAGCCGGATTTATAAGTAGCATCCGGATTAAACAATTTCTCTTGAATGGCACTCGCAAGCGTGACAATCTTAAATGTTGAACCAGGTTCATATGTTGAACTGACTGCGTGATTTCTATAACTCTCTACATCGTATTCCCAATATGTATTTGGGTCAAAAGTTGGCATATTCGCCATTCCCAAAATCTCCATTGTGTTGGGATCAGCTGCAATAACCGTCATACTGACGGGATTATATTGCTCATATGCCTCACGCATCGCGTCTTCGATATAATACTGGATTGTATCATCGATCGTCAGCTTAAAATTCTTTCCATTTTTGGGAGGCTGGTAAACCTCGTCAGCAGAAGGAACCTTAACCCCTTTTTTGTCACTCTGGTATTTCGCAAAGCCGTTAACACCCTTCAGCTGATCATCAAAATACTTCTCAAACCCTGCCACTGCAGCCCCTTGCTGCCGGTCTGTAAAGCCTAACAAATGAGCGGCTAATGTCATTCTCGGGTAATACCGTTTCTTCTCGGTAACCACTGAAATGCCTGAATCTGCAATCTTACCCGCTTTCTTCAGCTGCATTTCCAGCTTCTCCTTAAGGGCAAGGACCTGGTCTTTCTGCTCCTCATCGTTATTTCGAATTTCACGGTAGACCCGGTATTCTCCATCAGCTTTGGCAGTTGCAAGCTTTCTGATTTCAGAATCACTTTTGCCTAATGCTCGTTTAAGGCCATCAACGACATCATCTACAAGATCATTTTCATGAATTACCTTTGGATTCAGAGTAACCGTATAAGTCGGTGCATCCATCGCCAGAATGTCTCCATCCCGATCCGTAATCGTCCCCCGGGAAGCGATTAATGTCTCCTTTCGGTTCCAGTTTGCCATCGCTCTTTCCTGCCAAAATTCATTATCAATGACCTGCAGATAGAAAACACGTCCAATCAATAAAGCAAAAAAGAGGGTAATTACTCCCCCTATTAGCAATGTACGCATTTTAATTTTTTTTATCATCGGTCCAACCTCACTGTTATTCTAGTTTTGTCCCGACGGTACATTAGGTGTATCTGTTGTCCCTGTTGCTGCGGGTACATGAATTGCATCTCCTTGCTCAGCCTGTACATAGCCGAGCTCTTTTGCCTTCTGGACAATCCCCATCTCCAAATTTTGCTTCTTCACCTGAAGTGTGTCGATGCCCTTGTTCAGCGTGTCGATTTGAGAGTCGGCTTTTTGAATCTGACGATTCATATCGTAAATTCTCACATGGCTCATTCCAATCAAGCACATCACTACAACAACAAATAACACAGACATGATGTAGAGAAGCTTTTCTCTCTTCGGCAGCTGAGACCGACGCTTAATGACAGTCGTCTTCTCCACATATTGTAATTGCTGTTCCTTCTGTCTTTCCTGTACGGCCAAATTGCCGCGGGTATAGGCCATGGCTGATTTCTCCTTCATTTTGTATTTCTAAGCATGCTATAACTTTTCTGCGATACGCAGCTTGGCCGAACGAGCGCGGGGATTAAGCGCTAACTCTGCTTCGCTAGGTACGATCGGTTTCCGATTCACAAGTTTCAAGGTACCCTGGCCGCCTCCGCATACACACATCGGAAAGTCGGGCGGACAAGTACACTTCGGAATATAACTGTTAAATATCTGCTTGCAAATCCGGTCCTCCAGAGAGTGGAAAGTAATGACGGAAACCCGTCCTCCCGGTGCTAAACAGCGTACGGCTTGATGTAATGCATCCTTAAATGCGCCCAGTTCATCATTCACTGCAATACGTAATGCCTGAAAGCTGCGTTTTGCCGGATGGCCTCCCGTTCTGCGTGCCGCAGCCGGAATACCTTCTTTAATCATATCGACCAATTGCCCTGTGGTTTGAATGGGGCTAATGGCCCGCCTTTCACAAATAACCTTGGCGATCCGCCTTGAAAATTTCTCTTCACCATACTCGAACAAAATCTTGGCGATTTCCTGTTCTGACCATTCATTCACGATGTCTGCTGCCGTAAGCTCTGCAGACTGATCCATCCGCATATCGAGCGGTGCATCGTGATTATAGCTGAACCCTCTCTCTCCCTCGTCAAATTGCGGGGATGATACGCCCAAATCAAACAAAATACCGTCGACCAGCGGTGGGTTATCCTCGTCACGACCGACTTCGCTGCTGAGTACCTCCTCCAAATCGCGGAAATTCGTCTTGACCAGAGTAACCCTGTCCCCATAGGGTTTCAAAACCTCTTTCGCGTTATCAAGTGCCCAGTCATCTTGATCTAGTGCAATCAAGCGTCCTTCTTGGCCCAGTTTGGAAGCAATCAGCGAGCTGTGACCCGCTCCTCCCAGTGTACAGTCAACATATATACCGTCTGGTTTGATGCGCAGCCCTTCTGTTGCTTCTTCTTTAAGCACCGTGATGTGATGAAACAAGCTGCAGCCCTCCATAATTGTCTACTCATTCCGCATGTAATGATGATGCGGATTGGTTATAGGTCAAAATCAAAATCGACCAGTTTCTCAGCGATGTCATTAAATGCTTCTTCTGATTGCTCGTAGTACTTCTGCCACTGCTCTTTGCTCCAAATCTCCACTCGGTTTGAAACGCCGATTACAACGCATTCCTTATCGAGTTTCGCGAATTCCCGCAAATTGCCTGGCAGATTTACCCTTCCCTGTTTATCCCATTCACATTCCGTCGCCCCTGAGAAAAAAAAGCGGGTGAACGCACGTGCGTCAGACTTCATGAGGGGGAGGGATTTAAGCTTTTGTTCCATAATAGCCCATTCCTCAGTGGGATATACAAAGAGGCACTGGTCTAATCCACGGGTTACAATAAAAGAGCTGCCAAGAAGATCCCTGAACTTTGCAGGGATGATGATTCTCCCCTTGTCATCGATGCTATGCTGAAATTCCCCCATAAACATCAGGCCCACTCACTCCCTTAACCCCGAATCCCCACTTTGCACCACTTTCCACCACTTTAGGATAATAGATTCGGCATTAAGAATCAAATTCCTTCAAGCAGCTCATAGTTTTTTTCTTCGGTCTGCTCGCTTCACACCTCAAAAAAACCCTTATCAGAATTCAATACTGAATTCGATAAGGGTTTCAACAAGACAGCTTAAAACCTTGCCCCGCAAGGATTAGTGCTGTGCCCAGCTATTCAAATAAGCGGTTTGCGTTTCACTAAGCTTATCAATATGGATTCCAACACTTTCTAGCTTATAACGCGCCACCTGTTCATCCAGTTCATAAGGAACGTTCACGACCCGGCTGCTAATCTTGTTATAATTATCATTCACATATTTCAGGGAGAGAGCTTGCAGCGCAAAGGTCATATCCATAATCTCCGCCGGATGGCCGTCACCTGCAGCCAAGTTTACGAGGCGCCCTTCTGCAAGAAGGTAGATTTTACGGCCATCATGCAATTGGTATTCTTCAATATTACGACGTACAGTTCGTACCAATGTCGAACGGGAAGCCAAATCCGGCTTGTTTACTTCAACATCAAAGTGTCCTGCATTGGACAGAATCGCTCCATCCTTCATGACATCATAATGTTCTCCACTAATGACATCCCGGTTACCAGTAACTGTTACGAAAAAGTCACCAAGCTTGGCTGCTTCACCCATCGGCATCACACGGAAGCCGTCCATATATGCTTCAACTGCTTTAATGGCATCGACTTCGGTAACAATGACATTCGCGCCGAGTCCCTTAGCCCGCATAGCTACTCCTTTTCCACACCAACCGTATCCAACTACGACGACAGTCTTGCCTGCTACAACCAAATTCGTCGTCCGGTTGATTCCATCCCATACCGATTGTCCGGTACCATAACGGTTATCGAACAGATATTTGCAGTATGCATCATTCACAGCAACCATCGGGAAGGTCAGCGCGCCTTCCTTTTCCAGTGACTTCAAACGTAGAATACCGGTTGTCGTCTCTTCGGCTCCGCCTCTAATTCCATCAAGCAGATCAGGGCGCTCCGCGTGGAGAATCGTGACGAGGTCGCCACCGTCATCAATTAAGAGATCAGGCTTGGTCTCCAGAGCTCGTATAAGGAGTTCTTTATACTCTTCAGGCTCAGGATTATATTTGGCGAAGACTGTAATTCCATCCTCTACCAAAGCCGCACATACATCATCTTGTGTAGATAACGGGTTGCTTCCCGTAATTGTAACCTCGGCGCCTCCAGCCTGTACAACCTTGGCCAGATAAGCTGTCTTCGCTTCAAGATGGAGGGAGATTGCTACTTTCAGTCCCTTGAACGGCTGTTCCTCCTCGAACTGCTTTCGCACCCGATTGAGGACAGGCATATGCGCCTCCACCCAATCAATTTTCAAATGTCCTTCCGGTGCAAGCTTCAAATCCTTGATAACGCTATTCTGAATTGACATCGAGCTCATAAGACAGCCTCCCTAAACATGAAATTTGCAGTACGACTATAATATATTCAAACGCTATGCTTAAAACCTGTCTGAGCAATAAAAATCAGAGATATACAGCCCGGTGAATACCCGAATCGTCATAAGGAATGCTCATAAGCTCATCCACTAATGAAAGTCCATACCGATTAAGATAGTAGTAAATGTTATACACTCTTTCCTGGGGCCGGCCAAGAGGAGCGATCGATTGACGAATCAGTTCCCATTGCCGCAATAAAGCGTCCTGCTGCTGTTCCAGGGATGATTTCGTTTTGTTCAGCAGAAAATCCATTTGGGCCAGAATTTTCGCTTGATTACTTTGTCCCAGCTTCATCAGCCCAGGCTGCAGATCCGACAGCTCTTTCAGCAGAGGCTCATAAAGCCGATTAAACGACTCCTTCGTCTCTTCAAAGCGTTGGTCCAAATCGAGACCATATATGCCTGAAAGCCATTCCTTCCTTTTCACCTCGAAGCTTGCATGAATTTCCTGGAATGTCAGATTATATTTTTCCATATATTTTTGCGAGGAACTATCCACGATTGTAAAAGACATCCGGGGCAAGATCAAGGGCATTTGAAGCCCCATCTCTTCAAAAGCATACCGCGTAATTGCCCAGTAAGATATTTCGCCTTGGCCCAGTACAGTACCCAGCACCGGGAGCAAGGAATCCTGCATAATAGGTCGGGTTAATACATTATTACTGAACCGTTCCGGATGCTCTATAAGCTCGGCAAGAAGCTCGGTTTCAGAGAAGGAAACGAGGCCTTTTCGATCTGTAAATTCCCCGTTGTTCTTGAACAGCAGAATTCGTTTATCCCCTTTAAGGTAAAACAAGTTTGCGCCATTCTCGGCTACATCGGCTTGAAGATCATACCCGAGACCCATCATATCCCTTGCTGCTAACTGATAGGATTGGCCTAAAGAGTCGTTCTTTCGGATTATTTTTTCGAATATTGGTATTTCCAATGCTCTCAGGTTTGGATCTGCTGAATCTAGCAGAACAAGACCATATTTACCGAACATTTCACCCATCAGTTTAGCAAATGCATCACTGAGGCCTGCCGAACTCATTACGGCTTTGCGAAGCAAATCCATGACCGTAGACTTGTGTTCGCTGTCTTGCAGCAGCTGCTGCATTTCATCCAGCACACGCTTCCACTGTTCTTCTTTAACCGCTGTAAAGCTAACGGAAGTTCGTGAGCTTTCTTTATGGTGCATTCTTATCTTGCTTACCTCAAGTTCGTCCGACATAACATAGGTATGATTCACTTCATCCCAGTCATGGTCTTCCCCTGCAATCCAAAACAAAGGAACCACCGGTCTTCCCAGCTTCTTCTCAGCCTCTCTAGCTGCCTGAATAATCGTGACCGCTTTATGAACAACAAGCATCGGTCCCGTAAATAAACCGCTCTGTTGTCCCCCGGTAATTACCAAGGTACCTTCCTGCTCCAATAAATCAAGAGATTTATGTACCGCTTCATGTGGATTAAATCTTTCATTATATGATCGAAGACAAGCTGCTAATGCCTTGCGGCTTATGCGGTTCTCCTCAGTTCGATCAAGCCAGTCCAAACGCTGTACCCAGCTGTGTCCGTCACGATAGTTACCACCGTAAAACCCGCTCACTAAATCGAAACGGTCCATGTAATCCTGTGCCAGACGTGAAGCGCCCGAAAGCGGCTCTGGAACTATATTCATGAGGTATGCCTCCATTCTGCTTTTACCTAACAGGTTAACTTACTTTAGTAAAGCCCTTTATTGATTGTACCGAATGATGATGTTCTCCGTCAAAGGAAAAAGAAAAACCGTCAGCTCTGAAGCTGACGGTGCAAAACTATAGATAATTTTTGTGTTTAAGCGTAAGCCTTGGCAACCCAATGACCCTTAGAGACTTCCACTAATTCAGTGTCTTTCTCCTCAAGAACCACAGTGCCGTCTTCACCTTTAGCTGCAGAGATAGGTCCCTGCATATCATTTTCCAGCATGAGACGTTTTTTGTTCGCTTCAATCTCCGGATCAGGAATCGGAATCGCGGACAGCAGTGTTTTCGTATAAGGATGGATCGGATTCGCGTACAGTTCCTCACTGTCAGCAAGCTCTACCATTTTTCCAAGATACATAACCGCTACACGGTCGCTGATATGCTTAACCATGGACAAGTCATGGGCAATAAACAGGTAGGTCAATCCAAGACGATCTTGCAAATCCTTCAACAGGTTGACCACCTGCGCCTGAATCGAAACGTCGAGTGCTGAAATCGGCTCGTCACAAATAATAAATTTCGGATTCACAGCAAGTGCGCGGGCAATACCGATCCGCTGACGCTGACCACCGGAGAACTCGTGCGGATAGCGCGTAGCATGGTCACTGTTCAAGCCGACCATATCCAGCAGCTCCTCCACCCGTTTTTTACGTTCAGCCCGGCTGCCGGCCATCCCGTGAATATCCAGTGCCTCGCCGATGATGTCCGTAACAGTGAATCGTGGATTAAGTGATGCATACGGATCCTGGAAGATCATCTGCATATCACGACGCATTGCCTTCATTTTCTTGGGAGACAGCTTGTAAATGTCTGTACCATTAAACATCACGCTTCCGGCAGTTGGTTCATACAGACGGAGAATGGTTCGTCCAGCTGTAGATTTACCACAACCAGACTCACCAACCATACCGAGCGTTTCGCCTTCACGTATATTGAAGTTCAAATCGTCTACTGCTTTTAGAATCTGGCCTTTTCCGACATTGAAATATTTTTTCAGGCCTTTAACTTCAATTAGATTGTTGCTTTTCATGATGACTCAGCCTCCCGTGCCATGGGATGATGGTTCCAGCAACGGGCCATATGCGTGTCGCTGAATTCCGTTGCACCCGGATCGATTCGTTCACAAATTCTCATCGCCTCATCACAGCGGGCGCAGAACGGGCAGCCCACAGGCGGCTTAATCAGGTCAGGCGGCGTACCGATAATCGGAATAAGCGGCTCATTCTTCTTCTGATCCAGGCGCGGCATGGAACGGAGAAGACCTTTTGTATAAGGATGCTGCGGGTTTTTGAAAATTTCCCATTTCGTACCCGTCTCTACAACTTCACCCGCGTACATTACGATCACACGGTCACACATGCCGGCTACCACACCGAGATCATGCGTAATCAATATAATGGAAGTACCAAGTCGTTCCTGCATATCCTTCATAACATCCATAATCTGAGCCTGTATGGTAACGTCAAGCGCGGTCGTCGGCTCATCCGCAATAAGCAGCGACGGATTACACGCAAGTGCAATGGCAATCATCGCACGCTGACGCATACCACCGGAAAATTCATGAGGATACTGGTTGAAGCGTTCCTCGGCATTCTTGATTCCGACCAGCTTAAGCATTTCTATTGCCCGCTTCTTCGCTTCACCGGAAGACATGCCTTGATGCTTTATGAGCACTTCTGTAATCTGCTTGCCTATTCTAATGGTCGGATTCAAGGAAGTCATCGGATCCTGAAAGATCATGCCGATGTCTTTACCGCGAATCGCTTCCATCTGCTTATTCGTTTTCTTCAGAAGATCTTGTCCTCTGAAAATAATCTCACCTTTTTTAATCTCTGACGGCGGGGACGGAATCAGACGCATAATGGTCTGTGCGGTGACACTTTTACCACTGCCGGATTCACCGACAATAGCAACGGTCTCCCCTTTGCCGACTTCAAAATTCACACCGCGTACAGCTTTTACTTCTCCGCCGCGTACACGGAACGAAACATTGAGATCTTTAACTTGCAAAATCGGTTCCATACCTACCCACCTCCTATTTCTTCAGTTTCGGATCCAGAGCATCACGCAAACCATCACCGAAAATATTAAATGCGAGCATAGTCAAGCTGATAAAGAGAGCCGGGAACAGCATCCGCCAAGGATAGTACATCCAGCCGGATAATGCATCGTTGATCATGGAACCCCAAGAAGCAACCGGTGCTTGAACACCAAGACCCAGGAAGCTGAGGAATGACTCAGCGAAGATTGCATTTGGCACGGACAAGGTTAGTGTAACGATGATTGGTCCAAGTGCATTCGGAATCAGGTGACGGAACAACAATCTTGGAGCACTTGCCCCCATCGAACGGGAAGCCAGTACAAATTCCCTGTTCTTCAGCTGCATAATCTCGCCCCGGACAATCCATGACATATTAATCCAGCCGGTAATCGTCAAAGCCAGTATGATCGTACCTAAACTTGGTTCAAATACGACCAGCAGCAAAATTGTAACCAGCAGATAAGGAATAGAATACAAAATTTCTGCAAACTTGTTCATAAATTCATCGACGCGACCGCCAAAGTAGCCCATCACGCCGCCGTAAATGACACCAATCATAAGGTCAATTGCCGCCGCCGCAAGGCCGACAACCAAGGAAATTCTAGCGCCCATCCATGTACGGACAAACACATCACGCCCCAGATCGTCGGTGCCGAACCAATGCTCCGAAGAAGGAGGCATGTTCGTGTTCATGAGATCATTCGTTTCATAGTCATATTCCGACATCATCGGTCCAAAAATGGCCATAAATATAATTAGAATAAGGACAATCAGGCCGGTCATGGCGAGTTTGTTCTTACGAAGTCTTTCCCAAGAATCGCGCCAAGAGGATAAGCTCTCACGCTGAATGACTTCGGATTGTTTCTCATCGACTCCTATTTTCTGGAAATCTTCAGGTGTCAGGTTTTGTGCCGCGGGATTCGGTATAGTCTGTTCTGTCGCCATGATGTTAGCCCTCCTTCCGGCCGCTAAGTTTAATACGCGGATCTACCAATACATAAGCAATATCCGTTAAGAAGCGAGCAAGCATCAGCAGAATTCCATAAAAAATCGTAATCCCCATGATCACGGTATAGTCACGGTTCGTAATACTATCAACGAACTGCTTGCCAATGCCGCCGATTCCAAAGATTTGTTCAATAACTACGGAACCGGTAATAATGTTGGCTGTCATTGGACCTACATAGGTTACGACAGGCAGAATACCGTTTCGAATTACGTGACGGAACATAATCGCAATCCAGTTCAGCCCTTTAGCTTTTGCGGTTTTAATATAATCCGCATGCAGCACTTCAAGCATGCTGGAACGAGTCAAACGCGCGATAAACGCAATCGGCTGGGCAGAAAGCGCCATAACCGGAAGCACATAATCCAGTGGACCGTCAAAGCCCATGACGTTAAACAGGCCCGCCTTTTCAGCAAGCACGTACTGAAGCAGCGATGCGAGTACAAAGCTCGGAACTGCAATACCCAATACCGAAACAATCATAGCAACACTATCTATTAATTTGCGGTGATATAGTGCTGCCAGCATACCAAGCAGTACACCGACAATCACAGAAACAACAATGGCAATCAAACCTAATTTCAGAGATGGGGCAAATGTTTCTGTGATAATATCCGTTACACTTTGACCTTGGTGCTTCATTGACAATCCAAAATCACCATGCAAAATATTCCCTAAATATTTCGTGTACTGCTGAAAAATCGGTTTATCCAAATCATATTGCTCCATCAGCCGCGCTAAGATTTCAGGCGACGGCTTCTTTTCTCCCATGAACGGATCGCCCGGAATGGCCTTCATGAGAAAAAAAGTGGCTGAGATCAATATGAACAACGATACAAGCATGTAAAAGAACTTACTTGCTACATACCTCAGCATCCCGCTTCCCCCTTGATGTAATTGTTCTATGCCAAGTCTATCGGAACCATTTAATACAATAAATGGAAATATTAATATAATACAAAAAATCGGGATATACATGAAGGAATCCCCACATATATATCCCGAAACGCAACCTCTTAACTAAAGATTACTCAACATATGCGCGTGTAAAATCAAGATCTCCTTTGTAGTCGATATTAATATTCTTCATCCAAGGTTTGATCAATGACACGCTTGAATAATAATAGATTGGCATAACAACTTGATTATCCTCAACCAGGATTTTTTCAGCCTTGGCCATGAGCTCCATACGTTTAGCATTGTCGCTAGTAGCGTATGCATCTTTTACAAGCTTGTCATACTCCTCATTTTTAAATCCTGTGTCATTGTTTCCGCTGCCTGATGTCCACATATCGATAAAAGTCATAGGATCGTTATAGTCTGCAGCCCAACCAGCCCGCGCTACTTGATAATCCAAGTTCGTACGGTTTTTCAGGAACACGCCCCACTCTTGGTTCTGAACTTTTACGTTAACACCTAGATTTTTCTTCCACATATCAGCAATCGCCAAAGCGATCTTCTTGTGGTTATCGTCGGAATTATGGATCAGCGTAATTTCCGGCAAAGTCGTATAGCCTTTTTCCTTCATGCCTTGTTCAAGCAATTTCTTCGCTTCTTCAAGATCCTCTTTGAAATAAGTATCTTGCACCTCTTTGCGGTACTCATCTTTTTCACCTTTAATACCCGGAGGTACAAAGCCGAAGGCAGGTATTTGTCCGCCTTGTGTAATCCGATCTACGATCGCTTGACGATCAATCGCCATAGAGAAGGCTTTACGGATGTTAACATTATCAAACGGTTCTTTCGTTGTATTAAAGTTATAATAGTAAGTTGATGCAATACCTTTAACGTTGAGCTCATCTTTCAGTTCTTTTTTAACAGCTTGCAGTTGGTCTGTCGGAATATTTCCTACTGGATGTCCAGCGTAGTCAAGTTCATTGTTACGGTAACTTGCAAGCTCTGTAGCTGAACTGTTTACGATACTCATCACGACTTTTTCAAGCTTTATGGATTTGTTGTCCCAGTATTGGTCGTTTTTAGCTAATTCGATCTTCTGACCCTTTGTCATGGATGCAATTTTAAAAGGTCCGTTTCCGATAATCGTATCCGCTTTTGTCGCCCATTTATCATTATCCTTCACGGATTGATGAACTGGATAGTATGTTTGGAAAGATGTCAGACTCAAGAAATACGGTGTAGGGTTCTCAAGTGTAACTTCAAGTGTGTAATCGTCTGTCGCTTTAACGCCTACTTCATCAGCATTCTTAATCTCGCCCATGTTGTAAGCCTCTGCATTTTTAATGTAGTAAAGCTGATATGCATACGGTGGCGCTGGCATAAACTCAGGATCCAATACACGCTTCCAAGCGAATTCGAAGTCCTTTGCCGTTACCGGATCACCGTTGCTCCACTTCGCATCTTTACGAAGCGTAAATACATACTTCAGGCCGTCTTCTGAAATGTCCCATTTCTCAGCTACACCCGGTGCTTGCTCGCCATCGGTCCCTTTGCGAGTAAGACCTTCAAATACTGCATTGATGATCGTGTTCGAGTTATTGTCTTGAGACTGTCCTGGATCCAATGTAGGAGGCTCGGATGCGAGGTTCATACGGAAAATTTGTTCTTTTGGTTTTCCGTTGCCCCCGTTGGCGCTCTGGTCATCGTTCTTGTTGTCCGTTCCGCATCCGGCCAACACAGTACCGATGGCAAGAATCAGCGTTAATAGTAGTAAAAGACTTCTGTGTTTCTTCATCTTGCAGTTTCCCCCTCATAGAATTTTTGGTATATGCTAAACGATTATACAACCAGTGGTCAAAAAAATCTATAAAAAACCCCCCAGACAATATCTCCCTGTGGGGTTTTTATGAGCCGTAGCTATGAATATCTTGATCATTATGTCATCATTACAAGACATTAAATATGTATTGGATAATTCCAAAAAATGCAAAAACTAAATAACCTAAACTCATTGTTATAAATGCCAGACGCCAGACTGCACGCAATAATTTCCTCCCGTCAACCCGGCCTTTCCAGCGGTTCTGAGCCCCGCCGATCAACCCTGCTGTTATCAATAGCAATAATAAAATCAAATAAAATCCGAATCCTGTATGGAAAATGATGTTAAACAATGCTGACACCGAAATAACCAAAAATATAGTGGTCACATCCATGGCAAGCCCAAATGCTTGCTTCCTGTCTTTTTTTCGAAAATAGATCAGGTAGTACACAAGAAAAAAAGGTATTACAGGTAAAACACTCATCCAAATGAGAAGATCCATTCTCACGCCCCCTAAACATGAATACCTTCTATCAATTTCCATAATAAACGGTGAACAGGTGTAGGCACTCCTGCGGATTCGCCCATGCGAACAATACTTCCATTGATCCATGAAACTTCTGTTGTTCGCTCTTCCAGCACATCTTTTAACATGGAAGACGTGTTACCTGAAGTTGCCCTGCATACCTGCAGGATCTGGTCCCAGAGATTTTCCTCCCATGGTATTCCACTAGCTGTAAAGACAGCAACCCCCTCCTCATACAACTCCTTCATAAGGGAAATTCGCTTTTCGGATTCAAGGAGTGCGCCATTCGGTATACGCCAAAGAGCAGTCAACGGATTAATCACGGCATTTATTAACAATTTCCGAAAAATCATACCATCCAACTCATTCGACAAAAAAACCTCAAATCCTGCTCTTTCCATCTGAGTAACCAGCGCTTTTTCAGAGTGTTTCACTCTGGAGGCTTGTGCAGTTTTGCCCTCTGAGATCATCTTTCCAGCTTGTCCAATCCAGGTTGATCCCTTGCCGGCATGAATCACTTCCGCTGCTCCGCTCCGTTTAGCCCCCTCGGTCGTTACAGCTGCATATATTCTCCAGCCCGGAAGAATTCGCTCGACCTGCTCTATATGACCTGTACCGTTCTGAAAGCAAATGAGGCTAGGCTGTATATCCGAGTAAGGTGAAAGCAGACCTTCAACGGCCTCGACTACTCCTGCTTGCTTAACCATCAAAAATATAAAATCCTCTTCTTCCGGTCCACCAAGCTCATGAAACCTGGAGACGGGTTCGGATTGGAAACACTCACTTGATATATGAGTTATTTTTCCATCACTCTCCACTGAGATTCCTTTCACATGCAGCTGCTCGGCTTGCTCCTCGCTGCGGCACCATATCTTTACCTTCGCTCCGCTGGCAGCCAATTTACCCCCGTACAGAAGCCCGAGTGAACCGGCACCGATAATATGAATAGTCATCCATAATCCCCCGTTCATATAATTCATCAGCTTCTAGTATATATCAGAAATATTAACGCCATACAAATAACCCGTTATGGCGCATTCTTATGCGCTAAGACGGGTTATCAGCCAGTACCTCATAACAGGCTATTCAATTCTTTCCAGATTACCATTTGCGTCCATTTTGAAACGGGTCTTCAATTCCTCTTCTTCTTCATTTAAGAAAGCGAGTCTTCTAGCCCGATCCATTATTTGAATCAATGCCTTGTAATCATCGTTGACGACATGATAATCCGTTTTCACTTCACTTACTTCTTTCAATAAGCGAGCATTCTCTCCACGAAGTCTAGCCAATTCTTCTTCCTTTTCACGCAGGTTTCTCTCTAGCAACTTGTACTGGCGCCCACTTTCCTGTAAACCGCCTTTCCATTGCTTTAAGAACCGGATGACCGCATCGATGGAAAGAGTTTCTTCGCTGGCTCCATCGCCCCTGTAGCTATCATGATCGAGTTCTGCTTGAACTAAGCCCGCCACCTGAGGACCGGCTAAGGATTGTTTTTTGTAATAGCTTCGTTTTTGACGCTGGGACTTCGCCAGGCTAATGGCTTCTTCATACTTCTTGCGCACACAACTGTTCCACCTGAAACCACAAGCTGCTGATGTTCGGCCGATCCGTTCACCAACTTCTTCAAACGCTGATAATTGCGTACTGCCTTCCCGGATATGACGAAGGGTCACCTCCGCTAAAATCAGATCGTCCTCTGCGCTCCATGCATCCTGTCTCACTGCTGACATTCCATATAACCCTCCTAACGACATCCTAAAATAACCGTCTTCAAATACCGTGTTAATCGGCTGCTGAATAAGGTATAAAAGCTGCTTAATTCATTTCTATGCTTCTCATAGAGTTCATAGAATCTATTTGATACTAAAATGTATTTCCATTTTGACTAAAGAACATACGCTTTTTAGGGGATTTATGACGAAATCACATAACGATCGTATTTTTCAAGAACTTTTATCACAAATCTGTAAATTTTCCGTGAATATTCGGCAGTTAGGCGTTTACACGATTTTACCAGGACGTTATAATGTACATAGTAATGAGCTTTGTCCGTACATATGAGAGGAGGATATGATCGTGGCACGCATGTTTCGAGTACTCGGTTTCTTTACCCTAACCATCGGTTTGATGGCGTTTGCCGGGGACATGGTTGAAATGGCTTTGCTTTTCTTCCTGCAGACAGCGTTTTTCGTGATCTTGGGATATCTGAACTTCACGGAGAGAACTTATATTCTTCTCTTCTGGGCTTATATGATCGTGACCTTTACCGGATTTAGTTATTGGACGATCTTTCAAATGGGCTTACCGGTCTAACATCCCAGTTACGAATAACAAGTTAAGAAAGCGATCAGGCGAACCTTTGCCGGTCGCTTTTTTAATGCGCTTACAATCCTCATCACAAATCATTTTATAATCCAAGGGTTGATATTTGAGTCTTACTCATCATATATTGGTTAAAACAAAGGGATTGCCCTTTTCTTAGCAAACAATTAATCAAGGGGGATACCTGTTTGATTGCGCCCAAGCAGCGATTATACATACCAATTATTCTTTGTTTGATACTTATTACAGGTTCTGTATTATATCCCAAATTCGTCTTTGCTGTTTCTGATACGACAGATATTCATTCTGAAGAAGCTAGAAAGCTGCTGGAGAATAGTCTGTCCATTGTAGAAATTGATCATGAGATCGAACGGATCGGGATCATACAGAAGGAACTGGAGCAAATGCAGATTTCTCTGCAGAGCAAAATTACGGAAATTGAGGAGCATATCGGCACACGCCGTGAACAGGCTGGAATCATCCTTAGAGCTTATTACATGGGAGAGCGTGAAAGCTTGCTGAGCCTGCTGTTATCCGCAAAAAGCCTGCCTGAATTTTTTAGAATACTGGATTTTTATGATCTGATTATTCAGAACGATCAAAATGTATTAAAAGCATATGATCAGGAGCACAAGCAGCTTGTCTCTGCACAAAATGAAGCTGCGCGAAATGCCTCTCAATTGGTTGAAGTTAAGGACAGTCTTATTCAGCAGCGAGCTCGTGTGATTGCGCTAAAGGACCAAGTAGACGGAGCTATTGCTTCCAGCAGTAATCCCGAAGCGATGACCCAGTTGATCGAAGAATTCACTTTATACTGGGAAAATGTGGGGATGTACGAGCTTAAACGCCATTTCCGCGCTTTGGCCAATGCTATGAATAATCTTCCGACCTTTATTCAAAACAGTAAAAACATGCTAAAAACAAACGGGAAAGAATATTCGATAACCATTCATGAAGACGATCTTAATGAATTCTTAAGATCACAAAATGAAATCTTTAACAGTTTCGCTTTTCATTTTGACAATGGACAAATATCTGCTGAAGGCAAGAGCGGAAATCTCACACTGCTTATTGAAGGGAAATATACCATTACTAATGAACCTGAGAATGCGATTTTATTCCAAATGGAGAAGCTTGTATTCAATCGACTGGAATTGCCTGACACGACACGGCAAGCACTTCAAAATGAGTTTGATATGAACTTTTATCCCAAACAGCTCGTATCCTTCCTTAAAGCCACCGAGGTTAGCACCGAAGATAATATTTTATTTGTTAAACTGGAACTTGATATGTAAAGAAAAGGCTGCCGGAACTCGGCAGCCTTTTCTTTAATTTATAGCGGGGGAATTCTCATCCTTGTACTGTGCCCGGAATTCTTTAACAGTCATTCGGCCATGCAAAAGATCACTTACCGAACTGGAATAAGGCATAAAGCCATCATCCCGTCCGAAATTCAATCTTGCCGCTTCTTTATGCTCCAATATTAATGATGTTTTCTCTGATACTTCATCATTCTTCTGTTCACTGTTGATAGCGCTGTCAATACTGCTGTGCAAGGCGGATACTTTGCCGGTTGTACTGCTCCATACGCCTTCTGCATCGCTCGAGGTCATCTTCGTGATCCAGTTCATGGCTAAAGATGTTGATTCACTCTGGGCCGTCACAGCATAACTTCTTGATTTAACTACAGGCTTTTCTTTTTCCGATTGAAAGCCCGCAAGCACTAACTGAGTATCATCAGACAATTCCCTGCCAAATGCAGAATAAGCACCAATAACTGCTAGGGCACCTTCCTCTTTATCTTCCTCTTTATCTTCCTCTTCTTCTCCACCACTTCTATCCTCTTCGCCTTCCTTGTTTTCCTCCTCTTCCTTCGCAAGTCCTGTACTCACTGCCTCAGCATTTGAAAGATCAAGCCATGTATCCCCGGCAGGAGGGGCAAGCAAGGATAAGACCTCCTTATCCGGATACTCAGGATCACCGCCTAATGTGCGGATTGCAGCAGCAAAAGCATATGGATCTTCGGGATCCAGTGCAAACAAAGGCCTATTCACTTTATTCTTGTATTCTATCCAAGCCTTTCGGCTTGTTGGCGGTTTCGTTTGTTTATCATCCATATTCCAGACGAGCACATAAGGGTCCATATCAAAAGGAATTCCCCACTGATAACCATTCCACTGGACAGGGGGCAGAAGTCCTCCGAGTAACCTGGAATCCGGGACAACAGCCTGTGAAGCGTCTATCGGCAGCAGCAGTCCCTTAACCGCAAGAGACTTGATCCACTGGCTATCAACGAGCAAAATATCCGGACCTTCTCCGAGGTTCATCGTCTGAATAAATTCTTCCTCATTCAGCCGGGTGGATTCCAGCGGAATAATCTCAACGACAGCGCCCGTCTGCTTCATAAACTCATCATTCATCTTCTTCAATATCTCTAATTCATCATTGTTCAATTGCACAGCAACTTGAATGGGCCCTAAATCACTCTCAGGTGTATCCAGTGTTTGAGAAGGTGGCAGCGGGTCCTTGCCGGGAGAATGGTTATCTACGTTTTTAGAAAATTCAAAGCTCGGAGAGAGACTTATTAAAGAAAGAAGTAATATGGCAAATAGAAACCAATAATTTTTCCGTCTCATCCTTCACACTCCCCTTGAGCTTTGCCCTTATTTTACCAGACCCATAGTGCTCTTGTCCTACTTTTTTTTATAGATAAATCAGTCCATTATTTTCTAAGTCAAGCTTCGATCCGCCTTATTTAACAGAATTAAGTATTCATAGCGCACTAACTATCCTTACAAATGCAGAAAAAAAGCCCGCCAGAGCCTTTCACCCAGCAGACTATAATCATAATGATCATTTCCCGGAAAATGAATATCCACAATTCACAATAAATCTGCAGCCATCTGGGCCAGCTTGGACCGCTCGCCCTTTGTCAATGTGATATGCCCGCTTAGCCCTTCCTGTTTAAAACGCTCCACAACGTAGGTTAAACCATTGCTTACAGCATCCAGGTAAGGATGATCGATCTGCTCCGGATCACCCATTAGTATTACCTTGCTGCCTTCCCCGGCACGTGAGACGATCGTTTTTACTTCATGCCTTGATAAATTCTGTGCCTCATCCACAATAATGAATTGTCCTGGTATCGAGCGTCCGCGAATATAAGTCAATGCCTCCACCTGGATGCTGCCCAATCCCATAAGGATCTTATCAATATCACCGGATTTTTTCGTATCAAACAAGTATTCCAGATTGTCATAGATCGGTTGCATCCATGGCCTCAGCTTCTCGTCCTTTTCACCTGGCAAATATCCGATATCTTTTCCCATAGGTACAACAGGCCGGGCAATCAGCAGCTTCTTATATTTATGATCATCCTCAACCTTGCACAGTCCAGCTGCTAATGCGAGCAGCGTCTTACCTGTACCTGCCTTCCCTGTTATCGTCACGAGCGGTATATCATCATTTAGCAGCAGTTCCAAAGCCATTCTCTGCTGGGCATTCCGTGCGGCTATTCCCCATACGGGATCATTGCTTAGATAGAGAGGTTCAAGTCTTGTGCCATCCGAGCTGACACGAAGCAATGCCGATTTGCCTGTTCCCATCTCGTCTTTCAAAATAACAAATTCATTCGGATAAAGCTTAAATGATAACTGCAGCAGTTTTATAGGCAAAAAGCGGTAACTGTAAAATTCATCGATGATAGAAGGATGTACTTTCAGGGTGGTGTTACCGCTGTACAATTCACTTGGATCAGCTGTCCTGTCGGATAAATAGTCTTGTGCGGTAACTCCGAGAACATCTGCCTTGATTCTGACGAGCACATCTTTACTGACCAAGAATACGGATCGGGGACGTTCCTTCTGGTCTTCCTCCAATTTATAATTCAAAGCGACCGCCAAAATCCGATTATCGTTCGAGGCTTCGCCAAACATTTCTTGTACTTTAACAAAACTGCGGTGGTTAAGTTCCACCTTAATTCTGCCTCCATGTTCCAAAGGAACACCATCATGCAGCTGCCCTTTTTCCCTAAGGCCATCAAGCAGACGCGATACGAAACGAGCATTCCTCCCAAGTTCATCCGCATTACGCTTCTTGGAGTCGATTTCTTCAAGTACAACCGCAGGTATGACCACTTCATGTTCCTCAAATGCAAAAATCGCATTGGGATCGTGCAGTAGAACGTTAGTATCCAGTACAAATATTTTCTTCATCGTATCCCCTCCACTGCTCCTTCATTCACACCCACCACTTGGTTTCGAAGAACATACGTTCATTAGGGTTCTACGCCCATCACCCCCCTTTCAAGAATTATATGAATACAAATAAAAAAAAGCCCAGTGATTAAATCACTAGGCTTTTCGCATTGCAGCAAATACTTGTCCGTCAAGCGCTTCTGCTGCATGTTCGTCATTAATTTTAACATACTCAGGAGATGAAGCTAGTTGAATGCCAAGAAAAAGCGCATTTCGAACATTTTCGACCTGAATGTCGAAACAGCACATGTCAAACGGCACATCATTTAGTGGATCTTGCCTGACTACGGCACGACCATTAATGGCGTACACGTATTCATCCCCAAAGACCGTTATCGTTACCAGCGGATTTCGTTTAAGATTCACGACAAGCCTTGAACGATGGTCGATGGCCAGCCGGAGTGTTGAGACATCAACAGGATAAATCCAAGAAACCACGCTGGAAGTCGGACCACCGGTTTCAGCATCCACTGTGTTCAACAAGACAAATGTTTCTGGCTGCAGCTTTTGCATCAACGCTTCTGTTAATTGATGAGTAGGTTGGGACATTAAACCGGCCTCCTGTACAATGAACTTTCGTCTGTTACATTGTATTATATCACTCCGTAAAACTTGCCTTCAAATGTCACGGCTGCGATGAAGTATCCGTAGTTGTCCCTTCCGGTTCACTCTTGTGATTGCCAGCCAGTTCATCTTTGAGTGCCTGCTTAGCTTTCTGCAGCTCGCTGTCATTAATGTAGACAAACGGGCTTCGCCATTCACCAGTAACCGGCATAAAATTCACATTTTCTTTGTTAATATCGTAGTAAGCCTTAATCATATTTTTCACCTGATCTTTTTCAAGATCGGTCTTCATATTATCGTCCACCGCATCAAGTACTTTAAATGCCTTGGCAGCTCCTCCGAAAGATTTCATTTGATCGATCAAAGAATGAAGAACCTCACTCTGGCGCGCATTCCGGTCAAAGTCATTGGACTCCTTCGTTTTCGGACTACAGTTTGATTTCCGATAGCGGACATAATCCAGTGCTTTCTTTCCATCCAGTTCTTGTGGACCTGACGTTAGATTAATATCAGTTCCATCATGAGAATCCCGGTAGCACATGTTGTATTTCACGTTTACATCAACGCCGCCCAAAGCATCCACGACATCACGGAATCCTTGGAAATCAAGCACGGTAACATAGTCGATATCTACGTCAAGATATTTCCCAAGCATGGTCTTCATCTCATCTTCAGCTGGTGCTCCGCCCTTCTTCTCCAGTGTCTTAAACGTGGTATAGAACGAATTTAATTTCCTGTCGGATCTATAACCTTCTAACTGGAGACTCGTATCACGCGGCAGGGAAACCAAGGTAGCTGAGTTGGTCTCAGGATTCATGGAAACAACCATCATAACATCTGTCAGATATGTTTGGTGCTGCGGACGATAATCTGTACCCAGGAGCAGCATCGTGATCGGCTTTACAGTAGCAGCCTTCTCCGGAGGTACCGGTGTATTATTCCCCGTATCCAGCACTCCACTCTCCGCCTTGAAATACAGGCTTCCGACATAAACAGCAATACCAATAATAGCGATCAACAGCAGAATTAAAATAAATTTAAAAAATGATTTCACACCGCTTTTCTTCTTTTGGGGCGGCTTCTTTTTACTCTGCCCTCCACTTCTCGCTCTTGGAGGGAGACTAGTATGATTAGAACTCATATCATAAACACCTTTTTCATTCAATTTAGATGAATGTCCGATAAACATTCCTTTAACAGGACGTTTATCGGACCATGTGTACCGCTCTCTCTTATAAACGAGGGTGACTGACAAAAAGTTGCCGGAGCAGCCTGCAAGATGAAAATTATGGCGTCTTCGGTTCCGTCTGAGATTTTCTCTTCTGACGATCCTCTACAAAATAGCGAATCCGAACCATCAACATGAGTGCCACCGCAACAAGCAGGCATTGGATAATAGGAAGCTTGTCAACCTGGAAGATAAGAAGCATACCTGAACCCAGTGCCATCAAGATATACAAGAGAATTTCTTTCAAAAGCGGAAGCTTCTGTTTCACCCGAAATACCTTGTTATACACGTACGTTATCAGCACAAAAATGATGATATAGGAAACGACAGGGTGTTCGGCAAACCATGCTTGCATTATAGGTTCACTCCTTCATGATAGGAAACCCATTCTTCTCCTCGCCTGGAAGAGAAGAATGCTCTCTCTATTATAGATTCGCTTCTGCCATTTTACGATGTTTTTCTGCGCGCTCACGTTCACTTTTGTTCAAAATCTTCTTGCGAAGGCGAACAGACTTCGGCGTGATTTCGCAATATTCATCATCATTCAAATACTCCAGCGCTTGCTCCAAAGAGAAGATGACCGGAGTCTTCATCTTAACCGTTTCATCCTTCGTAGCGGAGCGAACGTTAGTAAGCTGCTTCTCTTTGCAAATGTTAACGACAATATCGTTATCACGAGTATGCTCGCCAACGATCATGCCTTCGTAGATTTCAGTACCTGGTTCCAGGAACAAGGTTCCGCGGTCTTCCACTGACATCATGCCATAGAAAGTAGTTGTACCATTCTCAGTAGATACCAGAACACCTTGATGACGTCCGCCCACTTGTCCGCCATGAAGCGGTCCGTAGCTGTCAAATGCATGGTTCATTACACCATAACCACGCGTCAGTGTCAGGAAATGAGTCCGGTAACCAATCAAGCCGCGAGCCGGAATCAGGAATTCGAGACGAACTTGACCATTACCGTTGTTGATCATGTTAACCATCTCAGCTTTACGTGAACCCAGGCTTTCCATAACAGCTCCCATGCTGTCTTCAGGAACGTCAATCATCAGACGCTCAATCGGCTCCATTTTGACGCCGTCGATCTCTTTTACGATAACTTCAGGCTTGGAAACCTGCAGCTCGTATCCTTCACGGCGCATGTTCTCAATCAGAATACTCAGGTGAAGCTCACCTCGACCCGAAACAATGTAAGCATCAGGGCTAGCCGTTTCATCTACACGAAGGCTGACATCTGTCTCCAGCTCTTTGTAGAGTCGGTCGCGAAGTCTACGGGAAGTAACCCATTTCCCTTCTCGACCTGCAAAAGGACTGTTATTTACAAGGAATGTCATTTGCAGTGTAGGCTCATCAATCTTAAGAACAGGAAGTGCTTCAGGATGCTGTGGATCAGCAATTGTCTCACCGATGTTAATATCTTTAATACCGGCAATCGCTACGATATCACCTGCGCCAGCTTCAGCAATCTCAATCCGTTTCAGGCCTTGAAAACCGAACAGCTTCTCAATGCGGGCACTTTTGCTTGAACCGTCACGAAGCATGACCGTAACCGGTTGTCCTTGCTTGATTACACCACGGTTCACACGTCCTACCGCAATACGGCCCAAATATTCGTTATAGTCCATTAAGGTTACAAGGAATTGAAGAGGCTCATCCACTTTCTCTGTTGGAGAAGGAATGTGCTCTACAATTGTTTCATAAAGAGCAAGCATGTTATCGTCCTGCTTCTCAGGGTCAAGGCTGGATGTACCGTTCAGTGCAGATGCGTAAACAACCGGAAAATCCAGCTGTTCGTCATTTGCGCCAAGCTCAATGAACAGATCCAGCACTTCATCAATTACCTCTGCCGGACGTGCTGCCGGACGGTCGATTTTATTAACAACAACAATTGGAGTCAGGTTGTGCGCAAGCGCTTTGCCAAGGACGAACTTCGTTTGAGGCATGCAGCCTTCATAAGCGTCAACGACAAGCAGTACACCGTCAACCATCTTCATAATACGTTCAACTTCGCCGCCGAAGTCAGCGTGTCCAGGTGTGTCTACAATATTAATAAGGAAATCCTTATACGTAATTGCTGTATTCTTAGCCAGTATGGTGATACCACGCTCACGTTCCAAGTCATTGGAGTCCATCGCACGTTCCTGCAGTGTCTCATGTTCACGGAAAATACCGGATTGCTGCAGCAACTGGTCGACTAGCGTCGTTTTACCATGGTCAACGTGGGCAATGATTGCAATGTTGCGAATCTGATCTCTGGATTGCATAAATATATCTCAAATCCCTTCTCTTCGAATAACCATCAAAATAAGCGCCAGGGCGTTAATGCCAACCGACGCTTCAACATAACCACTATTTTATAGGTAAACGGATGTAGAAATCAAGTCTTTTCAGAAAATTTCCAGTAACATTACCAGTTCCACTTACCGCCTTTAGGCCGTCTTCGACCATAAATAAGCCATACCCCGACTGCAATGAGAACAATAGCAAGGATATACAGTGCCCCAGTGTACAGCCAAGTAAAGAATATGATCAGCAAAGACAGAAATGCAAGCCCAAGCGCAATAGGCAAAACGAATTGCGGACGCGGTGTTTCATACAAATAATACTCATACAGGCCTACCGCAATACCAAGAATAAGGATCGGCCACATAGTGCCCATCAAATCCCATCCCCAAATGCTGCATATAAGAAACAGTATCCCATAAACCGTCAATATTCCGGCTGGAATCAGGACCGCGGCCGATATCCGCCGGCCAAAATACAGTACGTGCAGAAGTAAACCAGGAATGAGCAGCAGAAGGGGCCATAATGTGCGGCCTAAAAATCCGAACACTCCCAGCTTACCGAGTAGAATTACCACACCTGCCGCAACGATAAAGACACCAAGCATCAAATCTTTTTTGGAGGACATCTCATCACCCTCTTCAATTTGTTGAAAGTCGGTTTTTTTGTTTTATGAAATGCTTAGTTATTCAGTTAATTATATTAATATTATCCGAAACAGACAAAAAAAACTACACAACGTGCTTGTCCTACATAAAAAACATTATGCTACCGACTTTCAACAAAAAAATACCTGTTCAAGATCATCTTGTCAGGTACCGGGAAATTTTATAAATACATTATTTTGCAGCTATGCCCTTCTGATATGAAGAGTCTTCAATCCGCCGAGCCCTATTACCAATAGTGCCAGTATTACAGGCAATAGCGAATGATACTCAGGCATCCAATAGGCGAGAATAAAGCCTGCCTTTGCATCCTGAAGAATCATCTCCCCGGCTGTATAAGCTAATATCCCTGACCCGATATACAAAAGGAACGGGAATTTTTGAAGTAGTTTCGAAATAATGCCGCTGCCCCACACAACAATCGGTATGCTAAGTACAATACCTATCATGATTAATGCTAAATCGCCGTCAGCGATCCCTGCAATAGCCAGCACATTATCGAGACTCATTACAAAGTCAGCTATGAGAATTGTATTGATTGCGCTCCATATGGATAAAGATTCAGAAATGCGAATATGATTTTCTTGCTGATCCGCTAACAATTTGAATGCAATCCAGAGCAATAACAGGGCACCGCCTGCCTGCAGGTAAGGAATCTTCAGAAGCAAGACGGCTATGAAGGTAAGGACACAGCGAAGAAGTACCGCTCCGACGGTTCCGATCCATACCGCTTTTTTCCTCTGTTGTTCTGGAAGATCTTTACTCGCCATGGCAATAACCAAGGCGTTGTCACCGCTCAGCACCAGATTAATGATCAATATTTGTCCTAACAGCCATATCGTCTCCACTAAACAACCTCCTCCCCACTTACGTATATGAAGAATATGGCCAGGCTATGCTTGCATGAACAAAAAAATAAGCCTATAATATACCCGCTTTGTTTTACGGAAACGTAATTTTAAAGGAGTGACGTCACTTGGATACTGCAATCACAGATTTTCTCCTGGCATTGATTAAAATTGTGTTTTTAGACCTTATACTGGCCGGAGACAATGCCATTGTTATCGGGCTGGCAGCCCGTAACCTACAGCCAGCTACTCAAAAAAAGGCGATCATATACGGAACAGCAGGTGCTGTAGTTCTTCGGATTATTGCTACGATTCTGGTCGTATGGCTGCTGAATTTGCCATGGCTGATGCTGATCGGAGGTATTTTGCTCATCTCCATATCGTACAAGCTCTTAACGGATGAGAATGATCATTCAGACATTAAGGCCGGAAAAAGCCTTGGAGCCGCCGTTCGAACCATTATCGTTGCTGATGCTGCGATGGGTCTGGATAATGTATTAGCAGTTGCAGGTGCTGCTAATCATAATACGCTGCTTGTAATCTTAGGGCTTCTTATCAGTGTTCCGATCGTCGTATGGGGCAGCACGCTGTTTATTAAGCTGATTAATCGTTTCCCTTGGGTCATATATCTCGGATCGGGTGTGCTAGGCTTCACAGCCTCCTCAATGATTACTGACGAGAAACATTTTCAGGTATTTTTTGAGACCCACCCCGTTATACGCGGGCTCTTTATAACAGCAATAATTCTTGGAGTGCTGTCTGCGGGCCATTTCAAAAAAAATGCAGCACGCAAGCAGCGTGAACAAGAAGTATAAACAGTAAACCTTAGCCATTCAAAAAAAAAAAGAGGACTTCAACTGCCATCCTTGGCAGTTGAAGTCCTCTTCGATATCTATAAAAGTTTAAAACCATTCCTCTTTAACAACTTCATCCTGATGCTCATTATCGTTCTTGGTCATCTGAATTCCGTTCTTAAGAATAACAGTCTCTGTATTCTCCACCGCGATACGGATCTTTTCTGATAAGTCTGTCAGTGAATGCTCTATACTCTCCACAATCTTAAGATTCGGATTCGTCGTTGGCGATTTCGGAACGAATAAAGTGCAGCAATCCTCGTAAGGAAGAATTGAGGTCTCATATGTCCCAATTTCCTTCGCCAGATTTACAATGTCATTCTTATCTGTCGTAACAAGCGGACGCAGAATTGGCAGGTCGGTAGCCCTTCCAATGACATTCATGCTGGATAGGGTCTGACTCGCTACCTGGCCAAGACTGTCACCTGTTACAATAGCCATTGCTCCGTCCCGTTCAGCGATCATAGTCGTGATGCGAAGCATAGCCCGGCGCATCAATGTAATCATCAGCTTGTCCTGGCCAAGTCCAGTGAACGATGTCTGCACATCGGTGAACGGAACCAGATGCAGCTTAATCCTTCCAGCGTAATTGGACAATATTTTTGTAAGCTCAATAACCTTATCTTTAGCCAGCTGGCTCGTGTAAGGATAACTGTAGAAATGCACGCATTCAATCTCAAGACCTCTGCGCATAGCAGACCAAGCGGCAACTGGACTGTCGATTCCCCCGGAAAGCAGCAGCATAGCCTTACCGTTCGTACCTAACGGGTAGCCCCCGACAGCAGGTACAGCCTTGTGGAATAGATAAGTGCGATCTTCCCGGATCTCCACCTTGAGCTCAATTTCCGGCTGCTTCACCTGCACTTTAAGCTGAGGATAGGCCCGAAGCAGTGGAGAACCTATAAGGTGATTCATCTCATGCGAGGAATGAGGGAACTTCTTCCATACACGTCTTGTACTCACCTTAAACGTCGTTCCATCCGAAAGCTCGGATTTCCCTATAAAGTCCAGGGCTGTTTCAACGATCGCATCAAGCTCGGAAGGACTAACCCTTACAGGGCTGATGGATACAATTCCGAATACTTTTCGAAGTGTATTGATTAAAGCCTCCGGGGATTCCCCGTTCAGCTCCACATACATCCTTCCATATTCCTTTAAGATTTTTGCTTTAGGAAAGGGTCTGATCACGGATCTAACGTGGTTAAGCACCGACTTTTCAAAACGGTTACGGTTCTTCCCTTTCAGTGTGATTTCTCCAAAACGGAGAAGCAGCATGTCATAAGTTATATTCACAAGAAGTTACCCCCTCTTTACAGTTAAGGGACGAAGCTTTTCAACAGCCTGGTGAATTGCATTAACCAACTGAATTACATCGTCCTCTGTATGCTCCCAGCCCAGACTGATTCGAATCCCGCTTGAAGCCAATTCCTTGTTCTTGCCCATTGCTGTTAATACCCGGCTCGGTTCACTGTTTCTTGATGAGCATGCGGATTTGGTTGAAACAAGCATACCCAGCTCTTCAAGCGTATGAACCATAACTTCAGGCTTCAGCCCAGGATATGAAAAATGTACAATATGCGGTGCCCCTTGCTCGCTGCTGTTCAGCACGAACTCCGGTATGCTTCGAATCTCATTCATTAGTGAGTTACGGAGCTTGCCTATTTTATCATAAAAAAGCGGCTGCCGCTCCTGCCCCATTCTCATGGCTTTTGCTACCGCTACCGCAGATGCGACATTCTCAGTTCCTGGTCTATGTCCATTCTCCTGTGATCCTCCTGCCAGCAAAGGAAACAGTGTAACACCTTCCCTCACATACAATATCCCTGCACCTTTCGGACCTTTAAATTTATGAGCTGATAATGTATATAAATCCGTTTTCCAATCTTTTAACAGAACCGGCAGCTTTCCAAATCCTTGAACTCCATCCACATGGAACAGGGTTCGAGCATTCTTTGTCTTGATCAAACTTCCAATCTCCGCTAAAGGCATAACAGCGCCTGTCTCATTGTTTACATGCATAACGCTTACCAATACGGTATCTTTTCTTACTGCTTCAGCAAGCTGCTGTGCATTGACCACACCATCTTCATTAACAGGTATATATGTTACTTCCCAGCCTAAAGTTTCAAGCTGCTTAAAACATTCGTAAACAGATGGATGCTCAGTCGTTGTTGTAATAAGATGCTGTCCACGGGTACGATACTGCATCGCAGCCCCCTTAATAGCAATATTATTCCCTTCAGTAGCCCCTGAGGTAAATATAATTTCTGAAGGCTCTACTTCAAGTGTTCCCGCACAGACCTCTCTCGCCCGCTTTAACAGCTTGCCCGCATCCTCACCAGCCCGGTGCAGAGCTGAAGGGTTTCCGTAATGACGATTCATCACTTCAGCCATGGTCTCTACAACCTCCTTATGTGGAGGTGTCGTTGCTGCGTGGTCCCAATATATCATGCATTAAATCCCCTTTCTATCAACACAAAAAGATCAAACGGTATTGCCGCTGCAGCATACTAAAGCCCGCTGCCTGCTCCCCGTTTGACCCTTTACTTTAAGTATATATCATTCAGAGACTATACCTCGTATTTCGCACGTGCATTCATTACTTTGCGGATATAAGCTTGCGTCTCAGCTGGAAGCCGGTGCGCCTGAGCTATCAGCTCTTCATCATTCGAGACACCAAGGCGTGTAACTCGGGATGGTCCTGCATTGTAAGCAGCTAAAGCCATGGCGATCTCCCCGCCGAACTTCTGAAGCTGATATGATAAATATTTGGTTCCGCCATCAATATTTTGAACAGGATCAAACGAGTTGCTGACACCGAGTCCACGCGCCGTACCATCCATCAATTGCATCAAGCCTTTGGCTCCAGCTGATGAAACAGCATTGGGATTAAAAGAGGATTCCGTATCGATTACCGCCTTAATTAAAGAGGTTGGTATCCCGTATTTTTCCCCTGCTGCTGTAATTAATTCCTCAAACGTGGATTTAACTTCAGGCACTTCACCATGTTCTGCAGCAGATGCCGGAAAAGAAGCTGTCACTTGTTCTGTTATTTCACCTTCGGAATCTGGAATCCCAAGCTGCTGCCACAGCAACCCGTCTTTAAACGTTACTCCAGGACCTAATTTCACAGCAGTACCTGAAGAAACAGGACTTCCGCTGTTCATCATGCTGGTTAGTAATGAATCAAAGGACTCGCCATTCCCCGCTGCCAAGATTCGCTGCGTCAGCACTGATGAATCACTGGTCATGGAACGTTGCTGTTCCACCATGTTTCTTGCTGATGCCAGATCTATCTGCATGTCATTATCACTCTTCCTGTAAGGTTTCAAATTCCATTTTACATCCTTTTAGGATAATCTGCTATACATCAAATAAAAAAATAGGCGATTTGCCCTCCAAGGGCAATCGCCTATTCGACTTATTATTTACCTAACGGGCAATTAAATTGAGTACAAAATAACCAACAGCAGCTAAAATACCAAGGCCAGCAGACCAAGCACCAATGGTCCTGTTCCCTTGACTGTAGACATAATAACCAATAACGGCTGCCACTGGGCCTAGGATGATGGACCACATAAACAGCGAGGCAATTCCTATTCCTAATCCAATATAGCCAGCAATACGGCTGATCGACTGATCGTCGTTGGACGTTTGTTCTTGCCTCTCTTGTCTCCGCGATCCAGCTTGCGTCCTTGAAGGAGGAGCAACTTCAGCTGCATATTCCTCATGATGATCTTTACGGGGATAATCCACACGACGGCGATCATTATCAACAACCTTAAAATTATTTTTCTGGTGCTTTTTGTTCTTATCCATGCTGTCACCTCCTTATAGTTAAAAAACTAAAATGACTACTCTTTAGGTTTAAATGTTAGGCAGCATGTTGATGAGGAATGATGGGCACTGTCACGGTGATTATTAACAAAATCCTCATCTGCTATTTCAGCATTTAAACGTACATTGGAATGCTTGTCGATTTCGATCATAATCATGTCAGCGCGGCACACATTCTCTTCTCCCCAATAACTGCAGTTGCTCACACTGCATTTAACGTATGGCTTGGCTTCGTTGGCCATTGGTATCACCTCAATTACATTTTCTCCGCCGAGTGCAAGGTGTATTCACGCAAAAGACTGTCAGTTGGTGTAAAGACGCGCAAAAAAAAGAGGTGCTGATCAGCACCTCTTTCACTGTTCCATGCTATATAAGATGAGATCGATTATGATCCAATCGTTTGTCTTCTCTCCGCCTTCATACGGCGTTCTGTAAGATAATCACTTTCATAGTAACTCAGATCATCTCGCAGCTCTTCGTATATTTTCGTAATATCCATGATGACGTCTCTGGCCGGGCGAACCGGTTTCTTGCGGAATCTGATGGCGTCTTGACCTGTATAGGCATAACGGCCATCCTCCGAGTAACTCTCATTTTTAGGGTAGAAAAAGCTGTTAACACAGCTGTGGTATACACGATACAGCTCTTTCTCGGCAGACTCCTGATCAAAATTCGGGCGACGCTGAATTACACCAAGCTTCTCGAAGGACACCTCTGAAAAAGTTAACAAATGGCGAAGGTCCGAGAGAAATCCCTTATAGAAAAGAATAGTCTCCTCATCCTGTTCTGCAGCTAAATAAGGCAAGGCATGTTCATTCAAAAACGTTTCCATGATGCTTATTGCGGACTTCAGCTTTTCCCTTGTTTCCGCACACAGATTCTGAAGATTGTCAGCTTGCATTACGGTTGCTCCCCCTTAAATAGTTACTGACCGGCTCAAGCTTTTCGCCTGCGGTCAAAGATCATGTATTATCCTATCATAAAATACCTATTTCTGAAATCATTATTATGAATACACTTTCAAGGAATTTTTTAGACCATTCACTGTGTAGGCACTTCCCTGATCCTCTGGCTTCAGACGCATAAAATAAGCTCATAAGTCCAAACCTAAAGTGAAAATAAAGTTCATTGTTAGGAGAATCAATATGAAATCACGTCATTTATGGACCATATTAGGAACAGCGGGGGTATTAGGCTTATTTGTCATCTTTTTATTGACTCCTGACCCTAATCTTCCAGAGCAGGCTGTAGGGCCACAGACAAAAAAGGCACCTCCAAAAGAAGAGCATCGCTTCAAACAAACTACATTAACAGGCGACCTTAATGCCACCGACCATTTTAGCCGAATGGATGCCAAGCAGCATTTGCAGCTTATTTTAGAGCATGACAAGCATCAGCAGCCTGAACAAGTTAATCAGCAGGTGAAGGATCATCAGCGTACACATGACCATTTTGAGAAGTTCATTTGGTATGATTTACGAAACAATAAGGAGTCTGCAGTCAATATTAAAAAAACAGCAGCCTGGACTGTTCAGGAAAAACAACAGATTGACAGGTATTTCAAATCTGCCCGGCAAAGTCTAAAGCATGGAAAGTCTTATGAATCACCAAAATTTAAAGCAGCCGATCAACTTTATTTCATTACAGCTGAGCTTTCAAAGGATCAGAAATATGGTGCTGCTGCCTTGATTAATTTGAAGGTGCTGAAGGAAGTCACGAACCATCAAAAGCGGAATTTACGCATGATCCCCTATCCGAAGGAAGGTAAATTTAAGGTTGAGTCTGTTCATAGCGATACACTCCGTGACATTACGGTAAAAACAGGACATGACAACGAGCATGCAAGCCACTTTTATGAGAATGAAATCGTTGTGCGGTTTACTAAGGAACCCACAGAGCTTGAGCTTAAGCAAATTTCTAAAGAAATCTCGTGCGATGCTCCCCGGAAACTCGGGTACGCGTATGTCTTCCGCTCGAACCGAATGGATTATAAATCGCTTCAAACCTATTTCAGTCAGAAATGGAGCACCAAATATGCAGAACCTCATTTCATGTATTTAACGAATGAGAGCAGTGATCCGGTGACTGATAACGTAAATATCCCAAATGACCTCCTATTCTCTAAATATCAATGGAATCTTCCGGCGATCGAAACGAATAAAGGATGGAATTTATCCAGAGGCAGTCAAGATGTTGTTATAGCGGTTGTGGATACCGGAGTAGACCTTCATCACACAGATCTAAATGGTCAGCTCGTTCCAGGATATAATGTGGTAAATCCTGATAAAGAGCCGGATGATGATGTCGGGCATGGCACTCACGTCGCCGGCATTATCGGAGCCTTGGTAAACAACGGTGAGGGTGTCGCAGGAGTTAGCTGGTATAACAAGATCATGCCAGTTAAGGCACTTGATTCAAGTGGATCAGGTACAACGTATGCGGTGGCAGAAGGGATTATTTGGGCTACCGATCATGGAGCAAAGGTTATTAACATGAGTCTTGGTAACTATGCAGATTCACAATTTTTACACGATGCTGTGAGATATGCTTATGACCGTGACGTTATCCTCGTTGCAGCTTCGGGAAATGATAATACAGAGCGTCCCGGTTACCCTGCCGCTTATCCAGAAGTGTTAGCGGTCGGGGCTACCAATCAAGATATGAGCCGCGCCGATTATTCGAATTACGGAGATTATATCGATGTAACTGCACCAGGAACCAATATTGCAAGTACTTATCCAGGAAATCAGTACGCTGCCCTTTCCGGAACATCCATGGCAAGCCCTCATGCAGCCGCTATGGCCGGGCTTATCCGCTCGCTCAATCCGGAGCTAAGCAACAGGGAGGTAATGGATCTCATGATTTCCCAAGCCGTTGACCTCGGTGACAAAGGCAAGGACAAATATTACGGCAGCGGTCAGGTTGACGTCTTTCGGGCACTTCAGGCTGCTGGCAATCAGAGCAGGCCGCTGCAGTTATGGCCGCAGCGTGTTCTTCAGCGGCTTTATCAGGAGATTCAGCGGAATAACATATCCTCCTCAACCCATAACCGGTAAAGAAAAAAAGCAGCTTTCGCCTTTGGCGATTTAGCTGCTTTTTTGAATGTAGATAAACCTGGTTTGCTATTATTTCTTCTTACGGGCGCGTGATACACGCACAGTGCGTTTCTTGGATGCTTTGCCAGATACAGCTACGTCCCTCACTTCTTCATTTTCCCATTTGTAAATATGATGATGTACAGGTACGCAGTGAACTTTATCAACAACTTTAATCGGATGAATGACGGGTACAATTTGCGGTATAAAGCGCTCTCTCACAATGACTACTGGCTCACATACAATTGGAGACACCGGTGGACAAAAATTTGGGCAAGTTATTTCGCAGGACATTGCTAGCCACTTCCTTTCTGTTGATGATAACAGCTTATTATTTAGAGGGCTTATTGGTATGGACGTTTGTTCGCTAATGACATTAACATACCTAAAAATAAAGCATATGCCTAAAGAAAGTGTAAAATCATATGAAAAAACGCGTATCTTTTCATTGGACCACACAGGTCTGTTTGAAAAGCACGCGTTATATTTCATGCATATACCAGGGTGAAACTCATTAAAGCTGTTGCAGTTAGGAAAGCTTACCGTAAGCCGGGTTCTGTGCTGTTCGTGGTCATAACGGGAACTACCCTGCCACATTAAGCGACAATCATCTATCTAGGCCGGGCATTACTGCTCGGCTCCAGCGACCAACCTAGACGCGCCTCGGGCAAAGGCTGCTTCCTCGAAAGAAGCTGCGTCCCATTAGGTCTTGCTCCAGGTGGGGTTTACCAGGAACGAAGTCACCAGCGTTCCTCGGGGTCTCTTACACCTCGGTTCCATCCTTGCCTGTGCCGCAAAGCGGCCATCGGCGGTCCATTTCTGTGGCACTATCCTTCAACTCGCGCTGACTGGACGTTATCCAGCACCCTGCCCTATGGAGCCCGGACTTTCCTCTCGCGGCTCTCGCCGCCAGCGATTGTCTGTTAAACTTTCCGGACAACAATTGATAGTATACAAGTTATTGCAGCCATATACAACCCCTTAATCATTAGCAGGCCAAGAGGAAAGTTCCTGTAATTCCTTTAACTATCCTTATATAAAGCGAAACGGCTCTGTGTTGACTTTTGATGCAATAACACGGGTATCATACCGATGCTCCTGCAGTTTGCCTTCCATCCATTCAGCCACTTTCAGCTTCATGATTTTCTCGGCATTATGTCCAGGATCAATGATTGCAAGGCCGGCAGCCAATGCGTCTTGAGCTGTATGGTAATCGATATCTCCTGTTATCAATACATCAGCCCCTTTAAACAGAACTGTATTCATAAAACTGCCACCTGATCCGCCAATCACCGCTGCTTTTTTAACCATACGGTCCAAATCACCTACAACTCTAACATGTGGAACCTCTAATTTCTCTTTGACGACATCCACCAGTGCAGCGAGCGTAACGGGTTCGCTTAATTTGCCGATTCGTCCCAAACCGAGAGACCGTCCTTTAAGATCCATAGGATAAAGATCATAGGCAACCTCCTCATAAGGGTGAGCTTTAAGCATAGCTTGGATTACTCTGCTGCGAATATTTTGCGGAACGACCGTTTCGATTCTGACCTCGTCTGCCCGTTCCATTTTCCCTTGCTTCCCTAAAAAAGGATCTGTCCCTTCTCCAGGAACAAAGGTGCCAAAGCCCTCCACATTAAAGCTGCAGTGGCTGTAGTTTCCAATCGACCCTGCCCCGGCATTCAAAACCGCATCCAGTACTTCCTGGTGATGACTCTTCGGTACAAATACGACAAGCTTGGAAAGCTGCTCGGTATGTACATCATGAATAGGTAATGTATTCGTAATACCCAGTGCTTCCGCCATCCAGTCGTTCATCCCGCCTTCAGTTACATCCAGGTTGGTATGACTTATGTATACGGCAATATCGTTTTTAATAAGCTTTTCATAAACTTTTCCCATAGGGGAATCGGTCTGCAGCTGCTTCAAGGGCCGATAAATTATCGCATGATGGGCAATAATGAGATCCGCACCAAGCTCGATTGCTTCCTCCACCACTTCCTCATTTACATCCAATGCAATGAGTACCGTCTTTATTTCTTTATTCAGTGTACCAAGCTGCAGGCCGATCCGGTCATCCGGCATAGCCACATGCTTGGGAGCCAGCTGTTCCATATATTGTATTACTGTTTGTCCTTTGGCAAGCATGCCAGCACCTCCTCAATTTTCTTGATGTCCGCTCTTATGTTAGCTGATTTTTCTTCCGCAGAAGCCAGATCAGATTTCGATAAGGAGCGTAAAATACTATTCATCTTCTGGATCTCTGATTTCCACTTGGCATGAAATACAGAGGAAGGGCGCTGAAGGAGCCAGGGTCCCATTCGGAGCAGCCAATCTGTCGATATTTTAGTGCCTTCACCCATGATTCGCTCTTGGTATAATTCCTCATTCTTAATTTCTAAACCCTGCTCTTCAGGCACGGCTATAAGCACTTCATAAATCTTGCCGTCTTCCACCAGTATATACTCGTTGATTAACACCCAGTGGTGTTCAAGAAGCCATTTACGTAATATATCTTCTCCCACATTAGGCTGAAGCACTAGTCGGCTTACTCCGCTGAGTTTATTCTCGCCCCGATCAAGGATTGAAGCGATTAACCCCCCGCCCATACCAGAGATCGTTATAACATCAACTTCACCAGTCTCAAGAACATCTAAACCATCTCCAAGACGAACCATTACGGCATGTGTCAACCCCGACTCGGTCACCTGCTTGACAGCCGCCTGATAAGGCCCCGAATTAACCTCTCCTGCTATAGCAGAGACACAGGTTCCTGTCTCTACTGCTGCTGTCGGAAGAAGGGCATGATCAGAGCCAATATCCGCAAGTCGGCTTCCACTAGGAATATGATCTAATATTAACTGTAATCGATTCGATAATTTCATGATGACACCCGCGCTATCCTTTATTTTTCGAAATATGTAACATTCATACCCTATCAAAACGCATAGAAAACTGCAAATACATGCTTGAAATTGCCTTGTTCAGACATTCAACCGCATTAAAAATATTGCAGTAAAGTAATTGTAAGCAATTTGCAATGACCACGGAAAAGAGCTAAAATAAAGACCAGCAAAACAAATAAAGGAAATTAAACCATTCCAAGTAAATTGCATTGTGTCATCCCGACTTGCTGTCGATAGATCGTTTTCTCTTTCTAGTATAGGCAATTTCGGTTGCTTCTATATGAAGTATGAACGAAGAAAAAAGGACCTGCTGCGATTAGATTGCAGTAGGTCCATAGCTTACTCCTATTCCAGAAAGTCCTTCAATCGCTTACTGCGGCTTGGATGGCGAAGTTTGCGGAGCGCTTTCGCTTCGATCTGGCGAATCCGTTCACGGGTAACGCCAAATACCTTACCTACTTCTTCAAGCGTTCTTGTCCGTCCATCATCAAGTCCAAAACGAAGACGGAGTACATTCTCCTCACGTTCTGTGAGTGTATCGAGAACATCTTCCAGCTGCTCTTTCAGCAGCTCGTAGGCTGCCGCATCCGCAGGTGCAAGTGCTTCCTGATCTTCGATGAAGTCTCCCAAGTGTGAATCATCCTCTTCACCAATAGGTGTTTCCAACGAAACAGGCTCTTGGGCAATCTTCATGATCTCGCGAACCTTCTCAACGCTCAGCTCCATTTCGGCAGCAATTTCCTCAGGGGACGGTTCACGTCCAAGCTCTTGCAGCAATTGTCTGGATACCCGAATCAACTTGTTAATTGTTTCAACCATATGAACAGGAATCCGGATTGTACGTGCCTGGTCTGCTATGGCACGCGTAATCGCTTGCCGGATCCACCAGGTCGCATACGTACTAAATTTGTAACCCTTTTTGTGGTCGAATTTCTCAACCGCTTTGATCAGACCCATATTGCCTTCTTGAATAAGATCGAGGAACAGCATTCCACGGCCTACATAACGCTTGGCAATACTTACAACGAGACGAAGGTTAGCTTCTGCAAGCCGGCGTTTCGCCTCTTCATCCCCGTTCTCAATCCGCTTTGCCAGTTCTACTTCATCATCAGCTGACAATAGGGGTACACGGCCGATCTCTTTCAAATACATACGTACCGGGTCATTGATTTTGATACCTGGAGGCAGTGATAAATCGTCATCAAATCCGCCGCCAAAGTCATCGTTGTTATTCTCATCCTGATCATCAGATTGACGGTGGCTGTTATCCTCGTCACTCTCATTGTTAACCTCAATACCTAAATCACCGAGCTGTTCGTAGAACTCCTCCATTTGCTCGGGATCCTGATCAAATGGTGAAAGTTTCTCCATAATAACTTTATAACTTAGTACGGATCTCTTTTTACCCTGTTCAATTAACTGATCTTTTACTTGATCCAGTGTAAATTCCGTTTCTAGTTCAGTATGCTGATCATTCGCCATCCTTTGGCTCCCTCCTCCCTTTAGAAACATTCAAGCTGGGCTGTCATTGTCTCTCTAGGGCAATAATTTCACTTGCAATTTGTGCGGCGCGCATAAAATCACCCGAGCGTTCCGCCTTCATCATTTCTTCTTTCTTCTGATCAATCTGTTTCTGCCGAGGATATTTCAGTACTTCTCTTATACAATCATCGAGTACTTGAACATTCCAGTCCGTAGGAGTATCCATCATGGAAATCGAACTCACCGTTTTCTCCAGCCGATCATCATGAAGTGATGATATAAACCGGCTGATATCCGGTGGTTTGTCCTGCGCGTAATAAGCATATAGATAAGCAGCTATCGCCGCATGATCATCAATATTAAATGCTTCTCCCAATTTATCGCTCACATATCTGGCGGCTTCCGAATCCTGAAGCATTAATGATAGCAGCCGTCGTTCTGCAGCATGGTATGCCGGTAGCAGAGTTGGAGTTGAAATCTGCCCTTTTTTATGCCTACCAGTATTCCACCTTTTTTCCTTATTATCCCCACTGCTCATCTTTTTTTGCATAGACTGTCTGAGCAAGTTACAATCCTGCTTCAGACTTTCATAAGAAAGGCCCAGTTCAGAAGATAATTCCCTCAAATAAACTTCACGCTCAGTAGAGGAATTCAGGACAGCAATAATCGGAAGTGCCTCTTTCGCATACGATATTTTGCCTTCTTCTAGCAGTATATGGTGTTTTTTCAGATATATAAGTTTAAATTTCGTGGTTGAAACGGCTGATTCAATAATATGTCTAAACCGATCGGCTCCATATTTACGAAAATAATCGTCAGGATCTAATCCGTCACCCATAACTGAAATTCTCACTCTAAGGCCAGCGCCTTCTAGCATAGGGATGACTTTCATTGCAGCAGCCAATCCCGCCTTATCTCCGTCGTAAGTGATGACAACTTCTTCAGCCATAGACTTCATAATAGCAACCTGCTGTTCAGTAAGTGAAGTGCCCATAGTCGCAACTACATTGTGGAAGCCTGCCTCCCAAGAGGATATAACATCTCCGTAACCTTCACATAATATGATTTGACGCAGTTTACGTATGGAAGTCTTGGCCTGGTGCAAATTGTATAATGTACGACTCTTGTTGAATAACAGACTTTCAGGGGAATTGAGATATTTAGGTTGTCCCTCTCCTAAGATCCGACCGGCAAATGCAATGACTCTCCCATTCCGATCATGAATCGGGAACATAATTCTTCCTCTAAATTTATCTATAAAACCATCACTTTCATGCCTTGCGGACAATAGCCCGCCCTTCTCCATCTCTTTCAGATCATAGTTACGCTTGCTCAAAAATTGAACCAGTGTATCCCAACGATCTGGTGCGAACCCAATCTGAAATTGATCTATAATTTTGTCATGCATACCTCGCGCACGTAAGTATGCGATAGCTTCTTTGCCATGCTCTGTATTCTTCAACAAAAAGTGATACAATTTGGCTGTCAGCTCATGTGCCTCATACAATCGTTCCTTTTCCGGATTTCGAGGGATAACAGAAAAACCTTGGCCCTCCGGTAGGGCAATATCATTCTCTTCTGCCATGATTTTTACAGCTTCGGGAAAGGAAAATCCTTCGATTTCCATTCTGAATTTAATGGCATTACCGCCCTTGCCGCAACCATAACAGTAAAAGATTTGGCGCTCCGGAGTAACCGTAAAGGAAGGGGTCTTCTCCGAATGAAAAGGACAAAGTCCTTTCATATATTTCCCCTGCTTGGTAAGATGCACGTACTTGCTGACCGTATCAACAATATCGCTTCGGGCCAGCACTGCCTCGATGACATCATCCGGTATGTTGCCTTGTCCGGTACTCATCCAAACCACCTTCATCTCTTTAGCACGTAAATATTATTCGCTATGAACGAACGTTATCCTTCAATTTTTGCAAAAGTTTTGTCAAATTATGTTGAAACACGACTCGGTCTTCTTCAACCAATTTCTTGGGACCCTTACCATAATGGCCTGCTCTTCTTGCCTTGGCATGATGATGTCTTGAATCCAGTAAAAAATCGATATCCCTGTCATTAAAGAGGCGGCCCCGAAAGGATAGTACATGGCATAATTTGGACAGGGCCAGCGCCGCCAAACCATAATCCTGGGTAACGACAATATCACCGCGTACAATATGATTAGCAATGTATAAGTCTGCACTCTGATCACTACGGTCAACCTGAATCGTCCGAACTCCCTCTTCTTCACGCAGCAGGTGATCATAAGAGGAAACAAGCAGGACCGGAACTCCAAATATCCTCGCTGTTTCTGCGATCTCCTTCTTCACAGGGCATGCATCACCGTCAACAACAATCTGCAGGGAACGTATGGACATCATAGGCACCACCGAATTTCGAGTTATTAAATACTCTATATATTATATACGTCTTAGGAGGATTAAAATCCTTCTTCTTCAGCGCTCAAAAGTCAATCCTCTTTTTTCCAAATCTCAGCAAGCAATAACGAAAGCGGCCACCTTCTTCTGAAAAGGCTCCGCTTTCGTCTTCTAATCATTCATTCAGTTGTGCTTCTCGGATTTACCACACCAGCTTTGTAAAATCTGCAAACTGCTTCAGGTCATGATCAATACCCGACAGCAATGCTAAACGGTTTGCCTTGACTGCTTCATCATCAGCCATAACCATGACGGAATCAAAGAAGCCTGTTATCGGCTCTTTCAATTCACTGAGAAGCTTCAGTGCACGCTCTCCATCGGAATCGGCCATAGCCGCTTCATATGGCTGACGAATGGAGAGCCATTCCTCGTGAAGCTTGCTCTCCTCAGCTTCTGTAAACAGTTCAGGATTAACTGCAATCTTACCTGCTTTAGCAGCTAAGTTACTAACACGGTTAAAAGACTCAACCGTTGTCTTAAAATCCTCAGCACTGTTAACAGCTGCCATAAGTGCCTGCCCGCGGGACACGACAGATACCACATGATCAAATCCAGCTGAAATCACTGCATCGACTACATCATATCTTTGCTCTTCAGACAGAAGCTTTTTCACACGCAGGCTGAAAAATTCATGCAAATCTTTGTTTATTTCATTCTCTGAACGCTTCAATACCCGCATGTCTTCATGAATGGATAATGCAATTCCGAACACATCGGATAATGCAATCGGGAGCTTGTGCTCAAGGATGATTTGGACAATCCCTTGGGCTTGCCGCCGCAGTGCATATGGGTCCTGCGATCCTGTTGGAATAATGCCAATAGAGAAGCAGCCTACAATTGTATCGATTTTATCAGCGATGCTGACAATCGAGCCGACATCCGTAGAAGGAACAGCGTCTCCTGCAAAGCGCGGTTGGTAATGCTCAAATACCGCTTTTGCTACGCTTTCTTTCTCTCCGGCCTTGCGAGCATAGTCTTCACCCATAACACCCTGCAGTTCAGGGAATTCATATACCATCTGTGTAACCAGATCAAATTTACAAATATCAGCTGCACGGCTAACTGAATCTGCTGCCTCTGCCGAAATACCGAGTTTCGCTGCCAAGCTGTCAGATATCCGGCGGATCCGGCGGACTTTATCACCGATCGTTCCAAGCTCATCATGGAATACGATGCTTTCGAGCTTTGAAAGTGCTTCTTTGATCTGCAGCTTTTGATCCTCTTCATAGAAGAACTTCGCATCTGATAGACGGGCACGAAGCACCTTCTCATTCCCTTTTGCAATGATATCCAAAGAGCGGCTATCACCGCTTCGAACCGTAACAAAGAACGGAAGCAGCTGACCTTGCTTATTCAGAACCGGGAAATATCGCTGATGCTCACGCATGGATGTAATCAGTACATCCTGCGGTATTTCAAGGAATGAAGGATCGAAAGAACCATATAATACGGTCGGTGTTTCAACGAGGAATAACACTTCTTCGAGCAGATCTTCCTTCACAGCAATATTCCAATCCTTCTCGGCTGCCAAGGAATTAATCTGGGAAACAATCATATCTTTGCGTTCCTTCACGTCCACGATAACATGCTGTGCTCTAAGTACCTCAACATAGTCTGAAGCTTCAGGAATGACAGCAGTGCTTCCAAGGAATCGGTGACCTGTCGTTATATTACCTGATTTGACCCCTGTAATCTCCATATCGATAACATCCGTACCAAACATGGCAACAATCCATTTGATCGGACGCACAAATTTAAATTCGTAAGAGCCCCATCTCATGTTTTTAGGGAACGTCATGGAAGTGAGAACTCCATACAAACCTTCAGCCAGAATTTCAGAAGTTTCGATACCAATGCTGTTTTTTGTCACATAAATATACTCTACTCCTGAAAGCTCTTTAAATGTGAAGTTCTCCGGTTCAACACCCTGACTGCGTGCAAAACCAAGTGCAGCCTTACTCCAGTTTCCGTTCTCATCCAAAGCAATTTTACGTGAAGGACCCTTGACCTCCTCGCTAACATCGGTTTGCTTATCCGCTACATCCTTCACGAGCACAGCGAGTCTACGAGGGGTTGCGTAGGACTTCACTTCTCCAAATGCAATACGGGAGCTTTCGAGCCATTTAACGGTCTTATCCTCCAGCTGCTCCATTGCTGCACGCAAAAAGCGTGCAGGCACTTCCTCCAACCCGATCTCAAACAATAAATCTTTAGCCACGGTCAGCGTCTCCTTTCTTGATCAGCGGGAATCCGAGCTTTTCACGTTCTTCCAAATAGGTAGCTGCCACTTGGCGTGCCAGATTCCGTACACGCATAATGTAGCCCGTTCTCTCGGTAACACTAATCGCTCCCCTTGCATCAAGCAGATTGAATGTGTGAGAACATTTCAGAACATAGTCGTATGCCGGGAACACAAGATGCTGACTCATCGCCTTATTAGCTTCTTCCTCGTACATGTTAAACAAGGTGAACAGCATTTTTACATCAGATACCTCAAAGGTATACTTGGAGTGCTCATATTCTGGCTGCTGGAACACATCTCCGTATGTAATGCCGTCGACCCATTCCAGATCAAATACATTCTCTTTATCTTGAATGTAAGAAGCTAAGCGCTCCATACCGTACGTTATCTCAACAGCTACAGGATTAGCGTCAATGCCACCTACCTGCTGGAAATACGTAAATTGCGTGATTTCCATACCATCAAGCCAAACTTCCCAGCCGAGTCCCCAGGCACCAAGCGTAGGAGCCTCCCAGTTATCCTCTACGAAACGGATATCATGGTCCAGCGGATCGATTCCAAGGCGCTTTAAGCTTTCTAAATAAAGCTCCTGAATGTTATCAGGCGAAGGCTTGATAATAACCTGGAATTGATGATGCTGATACAACCGGTTCGGGTTCTCGCCATAACGGCCGTCTGCGGGACGACGGGAAGGCTCGACATAAGCTACGTTCCACGGTTCCGGTCCAATCGAACGCAGATATGTCATCGGGTTCATCGTTCCTGCGCCTTTTTCCGTGTCATACGGCTGTACAATAATACAATTCTGTTCCGCCCAAAATTGCTGCAGCGTCAAAATCATTTGTTGAAAATTCATGATTTTAGCTCCTTCACACCATTTTTATTACTTCAGCATACTGTACAACTTATAGTGAACCAGATGCTTTTAGACGAATGACTCCTCAGCCATTGCTCTGCACAACAAAAAGCTCTCTCCCTACGCCTGTTGTTGTACAGACATAGGGACGAGAGCTCTGGCTTCCCGCGGTTCCACCCTACTTGGTCCATAAATGGACCCACTTTATCACGTGCAGCATGCTCCCGGTTGCCATGTTCATGGGTTTCTTCCGCCGGACTCCCACCATCACCGGCTCGCTAATAATCGGTCTCCACCCATTACTTTTCCGTTCAACGCATGTCAATATTCTTAAATAGACTTAACATATGATACCTAATATTTTTAAAATCGTCAAATACCGTATTTGTCCATTTGGTCGAGAAAGCTCTGAGACTTGAGCCTTAATCCTAATTGAGTATCCATCAATGCTCTCATCACGGTTTTAAGCTCTGCTTTTGTAGCTTCCTTAACATCAATATTTCCAAGTCTTCTCAGATCCAATCTTGAAAACAGACGCAGGAGCTTCAGTGTTCTTAAGGAAACTGACATAGCAGGAGGATCCAAATGCTTACAGCGTCTGCACAGGACCCCTCCAAGTCTCGGACTAACCAGCATCTCCTCATCCGTCTTTTCATTTCCGCAAGAGACACAGACATCTAACTCCGGGCCATAACCCGCAGCCTGCAAAATCTTCATCTCATAAAGATTAATGATAATCTGCGGGTCTTTATCTTCTTGTAAAGCTTCGAGACATGCCTTCAGCTGATGAAACCAAAAAGCGCCTGTCTCCTCATCCTGAAGCACCCGGTCAAGCAGCTCACAAGCGTATGAGGAGTAGGCAGCCTTTATAAGATCTTCCCGGAGCCCATGATGGGATTCTATGATTTCGCCGGCATTCAAAGTTCCAAGACCTGTTCCATTTCTAAAAAACACGTATTCACCGTAAGTAAAGAGCTGAGTTAAGGCAGCATGGCGACTTTTCACTTTTTTGGCTCCGCGGACCAGAACCCCTACCTTGCCTGATTTCTCGGTGCAAAGTGTAATGATCTTGTTCCCTTCACCGTAGTCCATGCTGCGGATGACGATCCCTTCCGCCCTGTGTAGCATGCTCTATTATCCCCTAACCATTCCTGAAGCAACCAAACATCATTCGTTCTCTTCATACTCTGCCGCCTCTTCCTCTGCGGAGGTATTGCTCACAAGTTCCGCAGTGCCCTGGGAGTCCTTATACAGCAAATACGCATCGACATCTCCTGTCATCGCAAAATACTTCCACGAAAAATCTCGCATTCGTATTCATCCTTTCTTCGGAAATGACGTCTGCATCTACAAGGATAGGATGTGCTTTGCATCTGGATTTATGATTTGCAATTGTTGGCAGGGTCCCGCTTCCACCTCGTTATGAACAGCAGCAAGCGTGTATGATTATCGTTATTGTCCACGATGGAATCCAAGATCCCGGAGAACGCGCTCTTGATTGCGCCAGTCTTTTTTAACTTTCACCCACAGTTCAAGAAATATCTTGGAGCCGAGAAGCCGCTGGATGTCCTGGCGAGCCTGTCGCCCGACCTCCTTCAGCATGGAGCCCTGTTTTCCGATAATAATCCCTTTTTGTGAATCACGTTCAACAAAAATAACAGCCGAAATATGGACTGTCCCATTCTCTTCCACCTTCATATCTTCAATCGTGACAGCAATGGAATGAGGTACCTCTTCCCGGGTCATATGAAGAATTTTCTCCCGGATCAATTCAGCACAGACGAATTGTTCTGGGTGATCTGTCACCTGATCCTCTGGATAATACTGCGGACCTGCAGGCAGATACTTCTGAATTTGATCCAAAAGGGTATTTACATTGTTTCCATTCCGTGCGGAAATGGGAACGATCTCCGCAAAATCATGCAGCTTTCGGTATTCCTCAATAAGCGGCAGCAGGTCCTGAGGCTCAATTTTATCAATCTTGTTCATGACAAGAATGACAGGGGTCCGGATTTGCTTCAGTTGCTCCACAATAAAACGGTCACCGCCGCCAAAGCCTTCCGATGCATCTACTAAGAATAGAACCGCCTCTACCTCACCCAGTGTTCCTAGTGCCGTCTGATTCATGTAATCTCCGAGCTTGGATTGACGTTTATGGATTCCGGGTGTATCTAGAAAAACAACCTGTGACTCGTTTGTCGTGTATACACCATGTATTTTATTTCGGGTTGTCTGCGGCTTGTCCGACATAATAGCAATTTTCTGGCCGATCACCTGATTCATGAGCGTTGATTTGCCTACATTAGGCCGCCCGATGATCGCTACAAAGCCCGATTTGAACGTATTTTTTTGCATATATTCCTCCGCTTATTTCTCTATTGTTTCTGCAAATCCCACGGACCAAAAGCTCCTGGAAGCAAATCTTTTACCGTCGTTTCTCGAATATTTCCCTTCATGTTACCTAAAATCACCTTCATATCAGGCTTACACAGCTCCACCAGCACTTGCCTGCACACACCGCATGGGGCGCATGGTTCTTCGGTATCCGCAACGACCGCTATGGCCTGAAAACTGCCGGGTTTATGACCGTCTGCAATAGCCCGAAACAGGGCTGTTCGCTCGGCGCAGTTCGTTGGTCCATAAGCGGCATTCTCAACATTACAGCCATAGTGAACTTCACCAAACTCATCCAGCAGTGCTGCACCCACTCCGAAATGGGAGTAGGGGATGTAAGCGCGGGAGCGAGCCTTTATCGCTTCCTGTATCAAGCTTTCAGCTTTCATGAATATCCCTCCAAAGATAAAGTCATATTCCATACTTATTACCCTTATATTCAGTTTGTTTAAAACCGGGATGAAATCCAAGACAGTACCGGATCATAAAACACCACAACTCCGACAATGACTGCAAAAAGAGCGGTAATCAATACCGCTCCTGCAGCCGTGTCCTTGGCAATACGGGCCAAGGGGTGTTCGTCAGGAGAGACTAAATCAACAACAGCTTCCACCGCGGTATTTAGCAACTCTGCCGAAATGACCAAAGTTATGGCAAGCGCCAAAAACATCCAGCGCATAGGGGTCAGTCCAAACAGCATGCCCGCAATGATGACCATAATCGCTGCAGCTGTATGAATCTTCATGTTCCTCTCGGCTTTAAAAGCGTGAATAATGCCTTGAACCGCAAATGTAAAAGCGGAGCGAAACGAAGGCTTAACGGGCTTCACTACCGATTCAGCCCTACTTCAGCAAGCACAGCCTCCTGCTTGCCCATCATTTCAGCCTCGCTCGCCTCATCCTGATGGTCATATCCAAGCAGATGAAGGAATCCATGCACGAACAGAAATCCAAGCTCACGTTCCAATGAATGGCCGTATTCCTCACTTTGCAGCTTGGCGCGTGGAACAGATATGATAATATCCCCAAGCACATCAGGAACATGCTCCTCTTCATCCTCAGAGTCAAGTTCATATATTATTGTAAGCTCTTCATCTGTGGTCTCATGCATGGCAAAGGACAGCACATCAGTTGGACGATCGATCCCTCTGTATTCCTTATTCAGTTCATGAATTTGAGTATCATCAACAAAAGTAAGGTCAACCTCTCCGTCCGTGACACCCTCTACCTCTCCAGCTCGCTGCAGAATCTGTTCGAGAAGCGATATCAGAGTATCCGAAATGACAAATTCCTCTTGTTCGTTGTTCCATACCAGTTGCAGACTCATCCTCTAAACGCTCCTTTTTTGATCATCTGTAGATTCGGAATCCGCTGGATTTGCCGGTGATTGTTGTTCTAATGTACTCTCCGGTTTAATCTTCTTAACCTCCTCCGGATACTCAATCCGCGAGTGGAATATTCCCATAACGGTTTCCTTCAAAGTTCTAGCTATAATATCAAGTTCTTTCATCGTGAGATCACATTCGTTAAACTGGTGATCGTCCAGGCGACTCTTAATAATCTTCTCAATCATCGACTCCACTTGATTAACCGTAGGCTTACGTAAGGATCGAACTGCCGCCTCTACGCTATCGGCGATGCCGACAACTGCAGCCTCCTTGGATTGGGCCTTCGGTCCTGGATAACGGAAATCATCTTCTGTGAAGTCCGGTTCCATTCCCTGCTCCTCTGCCTGGCGAAGTGCCTTATGATAAAAGAAATGTAGGAAAGTGGTTCCATGATGCTGTTCAGCAATATCACGAATTGGTTTAGGAAGCTTGTACTCTTTTTGCATTTCCACCCCATCCCGGGCATGGGCTATAATAATGGATTTGCTTAATTTAGGATCAATCGAATCGTGTGGATTCTCCATATTGTTCTGATTCTCAATAAAATAAATGGGACGCTTTGTCTTTCCAATATCATGATAATAAGAACCGACACGACATAACAGGCCATCGGCACCAATCGCTTCAGCCGCCGCTTCCGCCAGATTTCCAACCATAACACTATGATGATATGTTCCCGGAGTTTCCGTCAGCAGCTTCCGAAGCAGCGGATGGTTGGGGTTCGACAACTCTACAAGCTTAAGCGCCGAAAGAATGCCGAATGTCACTTCGAAAAACGGCATCAGTCCAATAACGAGCACTGCTGTCAAGATACCACCAGCAAAGGCAAAAGCAAGCGCATATAATGATTCTGCTCTTGTCCAAGGAGAATCATTAATAAGCAGCATAATTAGGACAGTTATCGCTCCGAACATGGAGACCATAATTCCGCCCTTCAGCAAGGTGGAACGCTGGCTCGCCCGATGAATCGAGAAAATCGCTACACAAGACGTGATTGCAGCAAAAAATCCAAAGTGAAAATCAAACATTTCACCTTTGTCTACGTTCAGTATGACACTAGCCATGATGCTGAAAATGATAGCACTGAAATAGGCTAACGGCACGTCAAGCAATAGTGTGACCAGAATAACTCCAATCGCAACAGGCGCTAAGAAACCGATATAGACACGATCCACACTCTGCAGAATACCAGCCAGATGCATGGACATCATCGTGATGGCATAGATCAGCACGAGCATAAAAACCTGAGAATTGTTGTATTTGAACATTTTCATATCAGACTGACGAATAAACATTAATACACCGAGTGACAGAAGTATGGAGAGTAAGAACAGACCCAGCTGAGGCCAATAAGTGACGTCATCCTTCAAAAGGCCATTCTTGCCGAGCAGTTCATACAATTCCGGTGTTATTAACTGTCCTTTTTCAACCAGGACATCTCCCTGTTTAATAAACACAGGCTGCGTATTCTCTCTTGCCTCCACCTTAGCTTCCTTGGTGGCTACTTCGTTATAGAACTTATTCGCTGTAATGGAGAAACGCACAAGTTCTTGAACGACTTCCCTCGAGGTCCGGTCATTCAGTGAACTGGCAGTAACCAGCTCTGCCACCTTGGCTCTTGCCGTCTGTGCATCCACAACTTCATTCATCAGCCGGGATACGATGTCCCGGGCCACTGATTTCATTTGGTAAATATCTTCAGGCGCAAGTCTCGGAATTTTGATAAAGGTCTCCTCAGGTATACGGTATGCCTGCTGCTCAATAACCTTCTTCATTTCTTGAAGCAGCTCGGGAGGATAGGTCTCGGTTCCTTTATACGTTGATATGAAGTTATTCACAAAATCTTCAGCACGCTGAGGAATTTCCTCCCTGTATATCGCAATCTTGTCCTGTACTGAGACCTCGTCCTGGTTTAAACGATCGATGCGTTCAAATATTTGGCTTACGAGCAAGTCATTACGTAGCGAAACATATGTATATATTGGTTGTACCCGTTCAGCAGCCTCTTCTTGAGCTTTTAGGGTAGCCTTACTATCCTCTATTTGCTGCGGAGCCAGGATGCTCTTTTCGCTGTGAGTACCCACCTTAATATCATAACGTTCCGGAAGCAGCTTCACCGAAAAGCTGGTGTAAAACAGTATTGCAAGAAATAAAAATAGAATATAGCGTGTCGCCACGCTATATTTCCAGCCATAGTGTTTAACTGATATGGACTTGTCCGTCGATGGTTCTTTGAAGGCCATTGCGACAATCCCCTTTAATCTTGGTTTTCTGCAGCTTTATCATAAGCGACGATAATTTTTTGTACTAAAGAGTGCCGTACAACATCCTGCTCCGCGAAGAAGACGAAACCGATATCCTCAATTTTTTGTAGGATCGTTTTGGCTTCTACCAATCCTGACTTCTTACCTCGCGGCAGGTCAATTTGGGTTACATCTCCCGTAATGACCATTTTCGAACCAAAACCGAGTCTTGTCAAAAACATCTTCATTTGTTCGGGTGTTGTGTTCTGTGCCTCATCCAGAATAATAAATGAATCGTCAAGCGTACGTCCCCGCATATATGCTAGAGGCGCAATCTCAATCAATCCCCGTTCAAGGGCCTTTGCTACCTGATCCGGCCCCATAACGTCATAAAGCGCGTCATAAAGCGGTCTCAGATAAGGGTCTACCTTCTCTTGAAGATCACCCGGAAGGAAGCCTAGACTTTCCCCTGCTTCGACTGCCGGACGAGTAAGAATGATCCGCTTGACTGTGCCTTCCTTCAGCGCGGCCACAGCGAGTACGACAGCAAGATACGTCTTACCCGTACCTGCCGGGCCGATTCCGAATACGATATCTCTTTTCTTAATCGTTGTAACGTAGTGCTTCTGCCCTATGGTTTTCACCCGGATGGGTTTCCCCCGAAATGTTGTTGTGATCTCACCCTTGTAGAGATCGAGCAGCTGATCTGCTCGCAGGTCTTTTGCCAGCTCTACCGCATAAAGGACATCTCTTTCGGTCAGGATATAGCCATTACGAATAAGCTGAAGCAGAACATCAAACAGTTGTTGTAAACTTTCCACATTCCGTTTTTCACCGGAAACGTTAATCACTGCTTCTCTTGAATCAATTCTTGCAGGAATTTCGGATTCGATAATTTTTAAAAAGGCATCCTGCGGTCCGAACAAGGAAAGTCCTTCAGACGCGCTTTGCAAATAAATCTTAATGCTGGTCGGTTGTTGTGACAAATAGCCTCATTCTCCTTGATTGTATACTATGGGAAGCTCTTTCGAAATGGTCTCTTCCACCTCAAAAAGTACTTTCATATAAACTTTACCATTCTCTTTATTATCATGCAAAATTTTTTGGCTTACCAGCCTTGTTTCCGGGCCATATTTAGCCAATATATCCCGAAAAGCCCGGTCTAAACCCTCTTTCCTGGCTTCCTCCTCTGTCACCGTTACTTTCGTTTCATTGACCTCCATCACCTTCTCCGTCATCCAGCCCATTGGAAGCGCCCGTGATCGCCAGGTCAACGGATCATATAGCGTCAATATCTCATGTTTCTCAAAAGGACTCTTGCCATATCCCCATAATTGAACAGCCCGGTCCCCGAAGACCAGATAGGATTTTTCATAAGTTCCTCCTGTATATACTTTCCTGGTCTTAACCAAAGGCACCTCGATCTGATATTCGTGCCATACAAGCCCTTTTACTTTGCCTTTGGCAACGACCGATTTAGTGTTCTCTTCATCACCCAAAATTCCTGAAATCAAAACCTGGCCCTTTTTAACCCGATTATTAATTTGAACTTTCGGTATGCCTTTCTCGGCATAGATTTGAGTGATTACCGCATCACTCGTGCTGACCAGATGGCGTGGACTAAGCAGTTCCGGTTTCTTTGGCACAGAAGCCTCTACAATGTGAATTCGAATCCTTGTACCGTTTCTCTCCACCCCAACCCAAGAGGTTCCAGGCAGCCGGACTGACAGATTCGTTGACAGCTTGTCCAGTGATTTAAGCCTGAATATCCATTGATAGGGATATATCCCTTCCTGTTTCGCCGCTTCAAGCACATCCTCGGATGCCAGCTTTTCATTCCCTTCTACACTTACATTCCAAACCATTGAGGACAAGACAAGCAATATTGCAAAAAACATCACAATCCCACCCACGAACACTTTCCGTTTCAGCAGACGTAAAACTCGGAACGGGAATCCATAACGTTCCTGAATACGGGTTCTGCAGCCTGTCCGCTTTAACAAAGGGCGCAGCCCCTTGAAATCCTTTAGCAGCAGCTTGAACTCTGCCGAGTCCGCCCCCGTTGGTTTTACCTCCCATACCGGGATTCCTGTTTCGACCAATGCATTGATGAATGCTTCTACATGCTCTCCCCGAACCGTAAGCTTTAAATAACCACGAATGGATATCATTGTCGGAATGTTCAAGGCTTCTCCCCCGTTCCTATATACTCAATATGATGGATTATCCCTTCAATCGTTACTTCACTGCTCTGAATTGCCCGAATGGAAAGGCCGGAACCGGATATTTCCATTGAACCCTGGGCAAGGGACAATATAAGCTTTTCCGCCGAAAAATGGCGGACTCCCCGATGATTTTCAATATGAAGCTCCTTATTGCCAATCAGGGTCAACCGCGGCAAGTCAAACAGCAGGTCCTGCGGCAAATCAAGCATTTCTTGAGTCCATTTCTGCAGCTTGCGGCTGATGCGGGACATATGAAGGCCTTCCCCCTTCCTGTACTGTACACCTTATGAGCGAAAAGCCCTTTTTATGCAAGTAGTAAGGGGGCCTCCTTGCGTGCTTTTTTCTGTTCTGAGGCGCTACGGGTACGAATCATTCCTACTATCGCTGTTGTACTCCAATTTCCTGAATGGTTTTAGCAAGGATGGAAATTGGACTACAAAGCTTATGCTTCCGATGTAGCTTTCCTTTGGAAAGCTTTTAAGCGACCGCTGCCGCTTCTCCGGAACCGATTCGTCCCCTCGCACGCCCACAGTTTGCTGAAGAAAGCAAAATAGACCAAAAGCCAAAAATGACGGTGCAGAGAATGAATCCCCTGGCACCGCCTGCAATACTTGCACATAAAAAAACAAAGAGCCGAAGACATGAACTCTTGTAGAGTCCTTCTTCGGCCTTTTAGTATAAATGAAGCTGTGCTTATGACCTACGCCCCATAGGACGCTTGGAACGAGGAGGGCCTAAAATTTCAGACCAGATAATCCCGTTTACAGCCTGTTTTGCAAATTGCGATTGTTGTTTCTTGGTATTGCCATCGGTATCTGTAACCTCTAGAGTCGTTTCAGGTATGTGAGAGGTCATTCGGTCTAATTGCTTATGAATCAGATCAAGCTCAGCTTGCATATCCCGCTTGCGCTTCTCCATACTGTCGCGCTCCTCATGAGGATCTTCCAGCTCGGAGTACATTTCAATGTGACCATCATGATCAAAAGAATTGTCTATCGTTCTCTCTTGTTCATAAGCATACGGATCATCCACCCGTTCCAGCGAAAGGTCATTTGACGGTGTATCCATTGAAGCAGGTGCTCCTGGTCGGGACTGAACAGGGCGGAACTGCTGACCAGAGTGTTCCGACTTTACGGGCTTCGGTCCTTGTCTGGCCGGATCACCGCCGCCTCCAAATGTAGGCATCCGGTTCGGTTTATCCTCACTAGTACTTTTGCCCATTTTCCCCAAAAAGGAGAGGATGAAAAAAGCAATGACGGCCACGATGGAGATATTATCAAAAATCCATTGCATCAGTGGCTCACCCCATCATTATTTATTATTTTTGGGAGCGTCAGGCCCATCTGTATTCTCGCCCATCTTGCCAAGCGATCCTCTCATCTGAGTATCCGCTTCGATATTCTTAATATTCATATAATCCATCACACCAAGCTTACCATCTCTAAGCGCTTCTGCCATAGCCAAAGGCACTTGTGATTCGGATTCTACAACGCGTGCTCTCATTTCTACGACGCGTGCTTTCATCTCCTGTTCCTGTGCAACCGCCATTGCACGGCGCTCTTCCGCCTTCGCCTGTGCGATTCGCTTATCTGCTTCTGCTTGCTCTGTCTGCAGGTAAGCACCGATATTTTTACCTACATCCACATCCGCGATATCGATAGACAGAATTTCAAATGCCGTACCGGCATCCAAGCCTTTAGAAAGAACCGTTCTTGAGATCAGATCCGGATTCTCCAGCACATCCTTATGTGAAGCAGCCGAACCGACGGTTGTAACAATCCCTTCTCCGACACGGGCGATGATCGTTTCTTCGCCTGCACCACCGACAAGGCGGTCAATATTAGCACGTACCGTAACACGAGCCTTAACCTTAACCTCAATACCGTCTTTCGCTACAGCAGCCACAACCGGCGTTTCAATAACGCGCGGGTTAACACTCATCTGTACAGCCTGAAGCACGTCTCGACCAGCCAGATCGATAGCAGCAGCCCGCTCAAATTCAAGCGGAATGTTTGCACGCTGTGCTGCGATCAGTGCATTTACAACGCGGTCTACATTACCGCCAGCCAAATAGTGGCTTTCCAGCTGGTTAATATTCAAGCCTAGACCGGCCTTCGTTGCTTTAATCAACGGGTTTACGATACGGCTAGGTGTAACACGGCGCAGACGCATTGCTACAAGAGTTATTATACCGATGCGAACGCCGGATGCGAGTGCCGAAATCCAGAGCATTAACGGGAAGAAGCTAAAGAACACGCTCAGCACAATGATCGCAACAACTGCAATCAGTAGAACAGGAATTAATCCTTCCATCTTATTAATCATCCTCCATATCATTTTTTCTTATATTTATCTTACCAGAGAAAGCAAGTTAATCAACATCCGGACCGCATTTACGCTTCAATCTCCTCGACCACAATCCGGGTTCCATCCGTTTTTAATACACGTATAGCACGGCCTGATTCTATAAAGCCTCCTACCGTTACCACATCTAACCGGCGGCCATCAAATTCTGCCGTTCCCGATGGACGTAAAGGAGTAATACTTCTGCCCACGAGGCCGATCATAATGTCACGATCCTCAGTCGGGATATACCCTTTTTCTTTAGTGAGGCTGTCCTGTAAAACGAACTTGTTCCATATTCCACGTTCCCTAAACACAATAGCAACAACGACGATAGCAGCCAACGCGCAAGCAGCCGCTATTCCGAGGGACAGTGCCACATGCGATGTACTGTAAGCTGCGCGGACTACGCCCACAATCAAGCTTGCAGAACCTACAATTCCTAGAATTCCGAAGCTCGGTACAAACAGCTCCATCAGCAGCATGGCAATACCGATGATGAACAGCATCCATGTCTCAGACCCTGCAAATCCGGCAACAGAATTACCGAAGAAATATAAGATGAAAGCGGCGGTTCCAAGTATGCCGGGAACTCCAAACCCCGGAACGATCACCTCTATTATGACCCCTGCAATACCAATAAAGAGCAGCAGTGTCATCACACCAGGACTCGTCAAAAATGTTGCCAATTTCTCTGAGAAGGTAAGCTCCATACGAAACACATCATCCGTCGAATATCCCATCCATTCAATGGCTTCATTCGTGCTGTCCGCCATCTTATCCGCATATCCAACCTTTAAAGCTTCATCTGGTGTTAAGGCGATGATCTCGCCAGGTTCTTTAGTTTTTCCGATCTCGGGCATTTCCACCTTCATATTAAGGTCTGCCATGCCTTGAGCAATTTCCTTCGGGCGTCCATTTGCTTCAGCAGCACTTGCCATCTTGCTCTTCCACCAGGCGATCAGCTTGGGATCTTCTACTGGATTACCCATACTGTCCACCATGGATGCGGCGCCAATCATACTTCCCTTTGCCATTACAATCTTGTCTGCATTCAGTGCAATAAAGCTTCCTGCCGATGCGGCATCCCCACGGATAAACGCAACCGTAGGAATTTTAGTACCCTTGATCAGGTTCCCGATTTTTTCAGCCTGATCCACCCGGCCTCCCGGTGTATTAATCTCCAGCACGATTAAACCAGCTTCCATCTTCTCTGCTTCTTTAAAACCGCGTTCCATAAAGCTGGTCAATCCACGCTCGATCTGATGTTCTACTGGTATGACATACACTGAGCCGCTATTAGCTGCCACAGCTTTATTCATCGGGCTTAAGCACATCCCAGCAGATATCAGAATAAGTGCAAGTACTCCTATAATAGTCCCAATTCGTCTTACCCATGAGCCTTTAAATTTCATTTATCCCCCTCCTTTACGACATGGTACATCAGCAAAACACTTACCCGTCATTATAAACGATGCGTACTGCCATTAGAATAACTTATGTAGAGCCTTATGATCATATAGTATTTATTACGATTAACTTTATAAAACGTTTCAAAAAAATACGTCCTATGCCGGGTATAAATGAAAAAACACCCCTTGATTTAATCAAGGAGTGTTTCGCTTATGTTGTTACAGAAATTGTTGAACAACTTGGTTGACAAGCTTTCCATCTGCACGCCCTTTTACTTTCGGCATGAGAGCACTCATTACTTTACCCATCTCGGCTTTTGAAGAAGCACCGGTTTCCTGGATGGTCTGCTGTACAATGACTTTAATTTCTTCTTCAGAAAGCTGTTCTGGAAGGTAGGCGCTAAGTATTTCAATTTCTGCTTTAGCATCTGCGGCAAGATCTTCACGACCTGCTTTTTCAAATTCTTGGAGGGCATCTTTGCGCTGTTTGATTTCACGACCAATAATATCAAGCACTTCGTTGTCATCCAAACTTCTTTTCAAATCTATTTCAAGATTTTTAATCGTCGAACGAACCATTCGAATAGTGGAGAGTTTGAACTTGTCCTTACTCTTCATCGCTTGCTTCATATCTTCGTTCAATCGTTCGCTAAGATTCATGCTAGTTCATTTCCTCCTAAAACTTTCTCTTACGAGCAGCCTCGGACTTTTTCTTGCGCTTTACGCTTGGCTTTTCATAATGCTTACGTTTCTTCACCTCTGCCAAGACGCCATCTTTAGCAATGGAACGTTTGAAGCGACGAAGTGCAGCATCAATTGTCTCGTTTTTGCGAACTTTCGTTTCAGACACCAGTTTTCCCTCCCTCCGACCAGACCGTCCAAGAGCAATAACACGGTTCATCATTCTTCATTATAGGGCAAACAGAAATATGGTGTCAACCTTGAGTGTGTTTTTTTGAACTTATTAACAGGCTTGCTTCAAAACTCATGAAGAGTGGGAGGATGAGATGCCAGTCAGGGCACCCAGACGTGCGCCTCCAAGCAGATGATAATGCAAATGATGAACGGTTTGTTCTCCATCACGGCCGCAGTTATTAATAAGGCGATAACCGCTATCTGCAATACCCAGTTCAGCCGCAGCTTCTTGTGCAGCCTTATGAATCTCTCCAACCAGTTCAAGATCCGTTCCTTGGACTTCGTTCATTGAAGCAATATGCTTCTTCGGAATGATAAGAACATGCACCGGGGCAGCAGGCTGAATATCATGAAACACAAGTACCTGATCATTCTCGAGCACTTTTTTGGAAGGAATATCTCCATTCGCAATTTTACAAAACAAGCAATCCATCATATTACCTCCTCAAATCTCAGATCATTTAACTTGCTCCCATCATACAAGAAAAACGGCAAACCCGTCCAATTGGCAAAAAAAAAAAAAAAAAAAAAATAGAAGCACCCGGGTCAGCTGGAACTCAGCTGTCCAGCAAGCGGAAGTATGATACAAGAGCAATACTGCTCTCTGCCATACTTCCGCCGGGGTACTTCTACTAAGAATGTCGGCTTAACTGTATTATAACAGCCGCATGTAACTGTATCTGTGAAAAATGTCACGCTGCAAATGCAGACTATAGGGTTTCCAAAATGATCTGTGAGCCGCCACCAGCTTGTCCTGCCGGCTGTACAACCAGCTTGCGTGCTAGACGCGCCCTGAGTTCAGGTACGTGGCTGATAATGCCTACAGTAAGTTGATCGTTATGCAATTTTTCAAGTGAAGTAATTACGGTATCAAGCAGCTCCGGATCCAATGTGCCGAAACCTTCGTCCAGGAAGAAGAACTCGAGCGGATATTGTCCTCTCAGCTGGATCTGGGCAGATAACGCCAGCGCCAAGGATAGGGAGGTAAGAAAGGTTTCTCCACCGGACAGGGTTGAAACAGGTCTGCGAACACCTCCGTTGGCATCATCCCGAATGACGAATCCGCCGCCGGAATCCACTTCCAAAGAGTAGCGCTGTTTCGTAAGAAATCTCAGCCGCTGTGATGCCGATTGGCTAACCTGCATCAGCTGTTCTTCAGCAATGTACTCTACAAATGCATTTCCTCGCAGACAGGACTGTAATTTAGTCAATCGCTCTCCTTCTGTAACATGCGTCAAGCGTTTCTCTTCCAGCTCCATAAATCGAACATGACGCTTCCGCAGGTCTTCCAGATCGCGTTCAGCACGAGCCTTAAACTGAATTGCCGATTCATCTGCCTGACGATATTGATCAAGCATCTCCTTGCATTTCTGCCATTCTTGTTCATTGAATTTTCCACCATTCAGCTTTAATTCAACATCCTTCAGTCGTAAAGAGCACTCACGCTGTCCTTCACGATGAGCCTGGACTTGATTGGTGTATACTTCCGACTCTTCCGGGGTAATAAAAGCTTCTATAACCCCTTCTTCTGATGCAAAAGGAGATTCTCTTAATTGCTTCAGCCAGCGTTCTTCAGCAGCCTTGGCATGACCTGCCGCAGAATCGGCAGCCTGCTTGGCGATAGCCGCTTCCTTAATCGCTTGCTGCTTCGCTTCTTCAGCTTTACGCCGTTCTTCACGTGAGCGCTCAGCAGTCGATTTAATTGCCATAAGCCGCTGCCTGCATTCCTGCAGCAACTCCTCCGCCGAACGATCTCCGATCCACGCATGAAGCCTTTCCTCTTTCTCCTGCAGCAATTCCTGTTTTCCAAGATGCTGAGCATCCCATTGAATCAGCTGCTTCTCCAGTTCCCGAGCCTGGTTCTCAAAGCTTGATACATTCTTCTTCTTCTCTTCCAGAAAAGGAACACTGCGTTCGAGCCCATCTTTCACCGTTTCCGCCTTAGCATCACGTTCTTGCATTTCCTTAAAACGAAGCTCAATGTCCTGTAAGCCAAAGCCCAGATTGCTTTCTTCCCAACTCTGCTTCAGTACTCGGACATTCTCCTTCACAACAGCTAGTTTGTTTCCAAGCTGCTCGGCATAAGCCCGGGCATTTTCAGAAGAAGCTGTTCGCTTAGCCAATTCCTGCTGTATCGATGAAAGTCTTTGTTGTAACATAGCTTCCTTTTCTCGGCATTGAAGGAGAGCTGCGGCCTGATTAATCTGAATCGTACTTAGTGAAGATACGAATTCCTTCAGCTTTTCAAGCTTCGTTTCGGGAAGATCAGAGTAGAGTTCGTTGAGAAGGCCAGCCGCTGCTTCAGCATTGACATTTGAGAAAGAGTTATCTTGAGTATCGACAGGACTAGTATCGAGCTGTTCTCTCACGGTGCCATGAATTGATAATGAAGAAATCTCGTTCAACTGCTGGCGCAAAAGTAAACGAAGCTCTTGTAATTCTTCCTGTCCCTGTCTGAAACGCTCCAGCTGTTTCTTCGCTGACTCCGAAGAAATTGTCTCGGACTGAGCAGGCGAAGGGTGATGCACACTTCCACAGACAGGACATGCCTCACCATCACGAAGCTCGTCTGCCAATGAAATGGATAAAGCGTGCAGCTGCTGCTCCCGCAAAGATTCGTTCATAGCATTCAATATTGAGGCAGCCTGAACAGCTCCCTCATCTGCGAACTTCACTGCTTCAGAAGCTGAATGTCTAAACCTTTCAACCTCATGGGCCAGCTTTGCCAGTTCCTGCTGGGCTTCTTTTTCAATATTTAGAGTCTCTGTCAGTTCGGCCTCCGCCTTTTGCTGTTTTACGAGCTGGTCTTTGCATTCGACCTCGGCTTTCGCCGCCTGTTCTTCAGCCAAAAGGACAGATTGCCGCTTATGCATTGCATCATGCAGCAATTGACGATCCTGTGCCCGTGTCTCAAGCTGCTTCAAGGACTGCTGCAGCTCTTCCTGGCGTTTTTGTCCTCTATCCAGCAACTCTTGTTCCTTTTGTAGCTTCCCATTCAACTCACCAAGCGATTTTCTGGCACTCGTACGCTGTTCATCCAGCGAGGCAAGTTCACGGCGAAGGACATCACGTTCCCGCTGCAGTACGACGGCCTGTTCCAATTGTTCCGTCCTTTGCAGCAGCTTAGGCTCTTCAGCTGATAATGCTGCCTGGGCCGTATCATCCGCCTTGCAAGCATCTTCAGCTGTCTTTTCCAACTGATTCGATTGATTGGATAATTGTTCAGCCTTGTCTGATAACTGCATTTGAGTTTTCACGGATTCCCGAAGAGAGTCCAGAACCGGAACAAGCAGCTTGGCTGCTGCACCAAGTTCCAGCTTCCGCTCATAATTCTGTATCTCTTCCTCTCTTGAGGATAAATCCTCCAGCTTGCTTCGCAGCTGCCGCTGTTCTAAATCAAGCTCACGGATCTTGCTCATGGCTTCACTGCGTTCGGCAGCAGCCTGCAAGTTTCGTCTGGATTGCTCAGCATGTGCTGCCGCTTCCAGCAAGGTCTTCTCAGCTCCATCTACGGCTTCCCTGCCGGCATTGCCAAGACCTTGCTGTTCAGCCTCAACCGATTTTAAAGCTCCCTCATTATCCTTCACTCTGCGGCTCAATTTTAACGCAAGCTGATCACCATAACGCTCAAGATGAAACAGACGCTGAAGCATTTGCCGCCGTTCACTGCCCTTTAATGATAAAAACTCGGCAAACTTCCCTTGCGGAAGTACAACTGCTCTCGTAAAATCGTCCATTTTCAGCCCGATTTTCTCTTCTACACACCGAGTCACATCCGCAAGCTTGTCCGCAACAACGGTTTCACCTTCATCGGTTATTGCAATAAAACGGCTGATCGTATTGCTTACTGAGAGCTCATTCACTCTCTTAAAACGCCGTTCAACCCTGTAGCGCTCGGGTCCTGCTGGAGCAGCCAGCTCAAAAGTAAACGAAACGGACAAGCTGTCTTCAGAATGATTCATAATCCCCTGAGTACCATTTACCGCCCGCTCAACTTTTCCGTACATGGCCAATGTAATCGCATCAAGAAGTGTCGATTTTCCGCTTCCCGTCGGCCCAAATATCCCGAACAATCCAGTTTCGCACAGTCTTTCAAAATCAATTTCCTGAGGCTCACGGTAGCTTTGAAGTCCGGCTAATTTCAGTAATACAGGCTTCATTTCGTCACCTCTTCCGCTTCGTCTTCATCCACAAGTTCCAAAAAGAGATCGACCAGGCTGTCTTCCGGCTCTGCGCCACCGGTCTGACGCTGGTAGAACTTGCGGAACAGATCCGGCAGCGGAATCCTTACACGTTCCATCTCCAGCTCCATTGCTTCCATTTCAGGATAGATTGGCCGAATATGAACAATTCCATCATGACTCTTCCGGAGGCGGTGAATATCTGACAGTCCCATCGCTTCTGTTAACGAAACTTCAAGATCAATAAAAGCGCGGGGATCACGCCCCTCGTCCAGCCATCGGTACACCTCCTGAAGCCCGCCCTTTGCCTTCCAGCGTACCAGCGGACGACCGCAGTTTAGAAACAGTTCCTCGATGACAGGTGTGCCGCCGGGTGAAACATCCACCATCGTCACCGACTTTGCTTGGCCTGCTTCCGAGAAGCTGTAGGCCAGTGGCGATCCGCTGTATCGAATAATTCCCTCACCCTTAACCACCTGTGGACGGTGAAGATGACCCAAAGCTGTATAGCTGGCGCCAACAGCAAGCGCTGATGGATCAACCGTATAAGCTCCGCCAACTTGAATCGGCCGTTCAGATTCACACTCCAATCCGCCAAGCACATAAATATGGCTCATAGCCAGATTAACGGTCTTAGGGGAAAAATCACGTGCCATCATCTGCATCAGCTGTCCAACCCGTTCGCTATAGGCCCGGCGAAGCTCATCTTCACTGCCGCCATCTGAAGCAAGCAGCTCGTTCAGCCTTGCTTCAGACGGGTAGGGCAAAGCCGCTATTTTTGCAATTTCTCCTGTTCTGGAGGCTGTAACTGTAACAGCTTCTGTTACAGGCAGACCGATGAGCGTCATTCCGCGTTTGGCCACTAATGGCGTCACAGAGGATACCCTCTCAGGCTGATCATGGTTACCGGCTATGACGACCAGTGGACGACCACCGTCTGTCAGCCGGGCGGCAGCATCGTAGAAGAGCTGCTCTGCCGCTGCTGGCGGATTGACGGAGTCATATACATCACCTGCCATTAAAATGAGATCCGCCTGCTGATCGTCAGCCATTCTTACGAGTTCATCCAGGAAAGCCTCCTGCTCCGCCAAACGGCTCCGCCCTTCAAGCGTTCGCCCCAAGTGCCAGTCACCTGTATGCAAAATCCGCATAACTCCTTCTTCTCCTTCCATACTACAAGTTGCTCCTTGAGACCATAATGGTTCCAAGGAGCATTGGATGTTCATTTATGCCAAGAATCAAGCTATAAGAGTACGGCTTGCCCGCTATCAAAGAAATAGAGCCATTGCTCGATGATCGGCTCGCTAAGAATATCCTCCAGCGCCTTGCTGTACAGCTCTAACTGGAAGCGATACTGTTCGGTTAACCGTTCAATACCTCCGCGGTGCTCCAGTACACGATCTGTTTTATAGTCCAGTAATACCAATTGTCCTTCATGCCGAAACAGACAGTCTACAACCCCTTGAATCAATACAATCTCATCCTTAAGCAATTGACCACCCTTATCGAGGGAATCTCCTGCCTTCTCGGAAGTACCGAGAAAGGATAAGTTCTTATAAGCTTCTGCAGCAGAAAGGCCATAGGAGAAAGGCATCTCGCGCCAAACCTGCTGTGCCTCAATTAGTTTCAATCCAACAGGGGATTGGAAGAGACCTGATATTTCTTCCGGTTTTACAGCCTCAGCCTGCGTCCTTGTAATCGTCTCATTGTCAATAAGAATGGATATGGTGTGCTCGATTACTGCAAGATCCGTTCTGCGGTCAAGCGGTAAGTGCTGCATGATCGTGTGATATACAGTTCCTCGTTCTGTCGGAGACAGCGCATGCTCCTCCATAAATTTAGGTCTCCGCAAATGAAACGTAAATTGGCCGCTCGCCCACGGTTTCTCTTCTTGTTCCTTACGAACTGCAGCCTCCTCAATCAAGTCTAGTGAAGGCTGATCTTGCATAGCCAGAAGTTTTTTCATCTCGGATACAGAGGTTTTCGCAGATATTCCGCTCACCGCCTGATAAGGGTATGACCAGTTAAGTCGATGATAAATATCTTGTCTCATCTCCTGAATACTTCCCTCGCCGTTCCAGCCGATGTCGGTAACCGGATCAAGCTTTCGCAGTGCCGATTCCTTATCCGTTCTATCGCTCTCATCTTTTCCCTCTTCCGTTTGAACAAGTGCCGTCCCAGCTATGGAATCGGAAGTATTCACTCTGATAATCCAGCTCGTGCTGTCTGTAGAAAGAGCCTTATGCTCAAGTGGCTCAAGGCCTGCAGCCTCCCTCAATACAGCCGCAGACGGATGACGAATAATCGCAGGTCCGATCCAATCGAGGTAACTTCGTCCGCGTGCAAGCAGATAATCCGGAAGGAGCAGTTCAAGCACATGATCTGCCTGTGACCAGGCGGTTATTTTTTTGGGGAGATCCTTCACGGTTCCCACAAGCACCAGTTTCTCCTTAGGTCTCGTAAGCGCAACGTAGAGAACGCGCATCTCTTCAGCCAGCAGTTCCAGCTGAGATCGGCGGCGGATCGCAAGATTCGGCAGAGTTGGATAACTGACCCGAAGCTTCTCATCCACATATTTCGGACCGAAGCCGAGTTCTTTATGCATCAAGAAGGGAGCGTTCAGGTCCTGCTGGTTAAAGTTTTTGGAGATACCGGCAACAAAAACAACTGGAAACTCCAGTCCTTTACTCTTATGAATGGTCATCAGACGCACGGCATTCCCCTGGCTCTCCGCAGCGCTCGCAGCTCCCAAATCTCCCCCATTATCACGCAAACGGGAGATAAAGGTCAGAAAGCGGAACAAGCCTCTGGATGAGGTATCCTGTTCATACTGTACAGCTCTGTCATACAGCGCTGTTAAGTTCCCTCTGCGCTGTGTACCTCCCGGAAGACCGCCGACCCAGTCCAAATAGCCTGTCTCACTGTAAATCCGCCATATCAGGTCACTTAAGCTTCCTTGGCGCGCATCTTTACGCCAGCTTTGCAGTCTTCTCATAAATTTGTTCAGCTTATCGAACAGTTCCTTGGAAATCGCAGGCTCAGTCCCCTGTGTCCGATGCGGATAAGCTGTTCTCAAGGACCCGCGTAAATCTGAGAAGTCGGCCAATCCTGCCGCTGTCTCAGCGATCCCGGGCGTTTCAAATCCCTCGAGCCATCGACCGGCATTCAATCCTGTTTCATTATGAAGAAGGCCTGGATCATATAAAGCAATCGCTTCACAAAGTGCATCGTAATAAGCTCCCGATGCGCAGAGACGAACCTGAGCAAGCTCCTCTTCTGACAGCCCAACCATAGGAGACCTAAGGACAGAAGCAAGCGGAATGTCCTGCCGCGGATTGTCGATGACCTGCAGTAAGGAAAGGACAATTTCAACCTCAATCGCTTGAAAATACCCCTTGCTCTGTTCACCGAACGAAGGAATTCCTTCCTGGCGGAGCTCCTCCATAATCAAAGGAGCCCACACCATAGCTGAACGAAGCAGAATCACCATATCCCCGTATTGTACCGGCCGCATTGATTTCAAAGATTTATCATAAATCATAAGCGGTTTGCCGTTCTCCCCCGTCATTTCCCGAATCCGTCGAGCGATAGCGCGAGCTTCCAGCTGTGCGGTTTCCATTTCAACCCGTTCCGCTTCTGGAGAGTAACTGCCCGTTTCACTTCCGTCCTCTTCTGTAATCACCTCAGCCTCAGAGCCAAGACGCTCAATCAAGAGCAGCTCGGGGGTATACGGATTATTCAGGTTTGAACCTGTTGTTTCCTCCTCTGCCATGCATTCATTATCCGCTGTATTCTCCGGAAAAGAAGCACCACATACAAGCTCGGCCCGCTGATCATATGCAATTTCAGCCACCGATTCATTCATGATCTGTCTAAACAGCATATTTACAGCGTCCACAACTTCCATGCGGCTTCTGAAATTTCGTGCCAAATCAATCCGTACTCCAGAAGAACTTAGGAGTTCCGGGCTTCCGGGAGCATTTTTCTCATCGGCTTCAGTCCCGTAGTTCTTGTATTTATCCAAAAATAATCCGGGTTCGGCCAATCGGAAACGGTAAATGCTCTGCTTCACATCTCCCACCATAAACCGGTTGCCCGGCGATTCCCTCGAAATCAGCCGGACAATATCCTCCTGAACACTATTGGTATCCTGATATTCATCAAGCAGCACTTCATCAAACTGCTGGCGATATTCAAGGGCTGCATCCGAAGGCATAAGCTGACCTGGTTCGGAGTCGGGATGCCTCAAAATTTGAAGACAATAATGCTCCAGATCATTAAAATCCACTGTGCTTTTGGCTGCTTTGGCCGCGCGGTATCGATCTGCAAACGTAATAACCGTCTCCACCAGCTCATTCATAAGTGGAGCCGCTGTTTGGAGTTCTTTCAAAAATTCAGATGCAGGGCGGCCAAACAGAGCTGTTTTCAACTCATTTAATGTCTTTTTCACGGCGTCCCGCAGCTCTTTAACACGCTCTTGCAGCTCAGGCAGCACGTCATCCTTACGAACTGATTTCAGTTTACCGAAGGTAACATCCCGAAACACCTCATACAGTTGTTCCCACGGTTTGCTGTCCACAGCTTCAAGCAGTGAAACAACCAAAGCTTTGTCCTCATCAATATTGACTGCATAGGGAGCAGGTCCTCCCGGCTGCAGGGCAACAGATCGCGCCTGTTCGAGCAAGCCAAGCGCTCCTGCAAGCGCCAGCTTGGCATCAGCCAGAATGCTTCGTACCCAAGCCGTTTCCCCAAGAGCGGCAGTATCCGTCACCTGAAATTCGGCTGCCATATCACGGAGCCACCGATCCGGCCAGGGATGGCTGCGGGAGAAGCTATAGAGCCGCTGTACAAGACGATACAATGCATCATCACTTCTCTCACCACTAAACCAGTCTGCGAGCTGCAGGAATAATCCGCCCTGCTCGGCATCACCGTACTTCTCCTCAAACAGCTCCTCCAGGATGTCCTGCCGCATCAACTCAGCTTCATTCTCATTTAATATCCGGAAACCTGGATCAAGAGGAATCAGCTGATAGTAACGTCTTATCACTTCCATGCAAAAAGAATGAAGCGTTGTGATCGACGCCCGTCCAAGCAGTGCAAGCTGTCTGCGGAGATACTCATTATCCTGATCCTTGTCCAGCTCCTTATCCAGTGCTTCCCGTATGCGTTCACGCATCTCTGCGGCAGCGGCTTTTGTGAATGTTGCAACAAGGAGACGATCCACGCTAAAGCCAGCGCTCTCATCCGATATTCTTCGGATTATACGCTCAACCAGCACGGCGGTTTTACCGGAACCTGCGGCAGCTGCAACCAAAATATCGTCTCCGCTAAGAGCTATCGCTTTCCATTGATCATCGCTCCACATGCTGCCTTCTGGTTTAGTCATGATTCCGTTCACCGTTGTTCTCTCCTTTCATCTGTTCAAGCAGATCCCACACCTGCGCTCTACCCGGCTTACCTAAAAGCTGATAGTGATTACCTTCCATGGATTCATCGAACTGACAAACCGACCGATATGAGCAGTGGGTACAAGCCGTCTCTTGCCCGATCCGGTAAGGCTCGATAGCTACTTCTCCGCCGGTTATCCGTGAGCCGATCTGTACAATATTCTCTCTTACAGCTCTCAGAAGTGTCTTCCATTGATCCGGCGTGGCCACAGCTGCGCTGCTGTAAAAACTCCCATCTGCCTTAACCGCAACAGGAAGAATGGCCGAATGGCCTTTTTCCAGCGAAGAATCCATCAAGGAGACAGCTTCACGGTCAGCGAGCAGCAGACCTTTCATTTTGAATCGTTTCAGCAGCTCCTCTGCTGCCTGATCCGCATTCATCCCGTTCGGGGACTGAAGCACCGGATCATGCACATGAAAATATAAAGTGCCTGCAGGTTCGGCTGACTCGCCAAGCCAATCTTCAGCAAATGTAAGCAGCACGTCCAAATAAGTAAGCATCTGCAGCGACAATCCGTAATAAACCTCGTGTAATTTCAAATCCTTCTGGCTTGATTTATAATCAATAACCCGCAGTAAAATCCCGTTCTCACCACGCGCCATATCCACCCGGTCAATACGGCCTACCACCTCCATGGTTACCCCACCCGGAAGCTCGAATACAAGCGGCGGAATCGGCTTATCAGGCCCGAAATCCAGCTCAAGGCCGACAGGCTCGAAGCTTCCCCGGCGAGATTGCTCACCTAATATAACAGAAGCCCGGCCGACGATATTTTTAAGTTTGCGGGATATATATCCGTATCTTTTGGAACTAAGCAATATCTCTCCTTGCAGAAGCGGTACAAGCCGGTCTACAGAAGCCTCCGCTTCCCGGAGACATTCATCCGCGCTGAGATCGCCCCAGCTCCGGTGCTGCTCCTTAAATCTTGCAGCCATGTCGGTTAGCGAAGCATGAAACAGCTGCCCGATATCTGGAGCCTGAAGCCGGTAAAGCTGACGTTCCCGCAGCTTCAGTCCATGGGACGCAAAATGCGAGAAAGGACAAGCTACAAAACGCTCCATCCGCGATACGCTTGTCCGGAGCTTACCGCCATATAAACGCCGGCTTGTCTCATTGCGAAGCCCCTTGGTTTCATTACGGTATGAGAGCGAGGACAACATATTACCAAGGTGACCTCTCCATTCTTCATTCCTTGCAAACCAATTGTATACTTCCCACCATAATGGCGGCAGGCTTTCCCCATTCCTCCAGTCACGAAGTCTGGCAACGAGAAAAGCAAGCGATTTTCCGCTTCCGGCTACGAATCGTCCCTGTTCCTCATGTGACTGCTCTCCATGAGGCTGAGCTAACAGCACCTGCTCCTTCAACTGGAACATACTCTTCAAATGCCTGATGACCTCAGAAGGAAGAAGAGTCTTGCCTTCATGATCTGCCGCCGGGTAACTGACCCACAGCTGATGACTGGCGCTGGTTAGAGCGATGTAAATTAGAAAACGTTCATCCAGGATTCTTCTTGAAATATTAGGAGCCAGCTCCATTCCTGAGTCCTCAAGCGTGACCCGCTCCTGTTCTGTCAATATTCCGTCATCCTGAAACTGGGCTGGTACAACCCCGTCATTCACGCCAAGTAAGAAGACGTATTTGACGCCCCCTGAGCGAGTATGATCCATGCTGCCCACCAGCACCTGGTCAAGTGAAGGGGGAACAAGCGACATTTTGAGCTCCGTTAGCCCCGTATCCAATATACCTGTAAATATTTCCGTGCTTAGCTTCTCGCTTCCCATCATTTCAACAACCTGATCCAGCAGATCCAGGATTGCCCCCCAGATTTGCCGATGCTCTCTTGCTTCTTCAGGTTTGCCTTCCTCAAGTGATGAGCGGCTCATCAGCTCAAGCTTTTCCGGAACATGAGCCTCCTGGAGAAGCTTGTAAATCGCTGTGCATTTATCAAGTGCTGTTGTGCTCTTTTTCATCCTTTTCTCAAAAGCATACAGCGGACCGGTAATAGCGGACCGGCACGCCTCAATGCGACTCAGACCTTTAGCCTGGCGGTTCTCCTCTCCCCCTGCAGCATCTTCCAGTGAGAGACTCGGGATTCCCCTCCAGGGGCGGCCATCTGTCCAGCGCGACCCATGAATACCGGAAGCCAGTACGTGGTTCTCTAGGGCATCCATATCTTCTCGGGACAACGAGCCGTCCAGCGGAAGCAGGAGATCTGTTTTTACACAGCGGAATACATCCTCATACCGCCAGCGCCGATAGACTACATCTAGTGCTGAACGAATGAATTCTACAAGCGGGTGATGAAGCTCACTTCGCTTCTGGTCCAGGAAGAAAGGTACGTTATATTCCCGGAACAACGGTCCGATTAAAGACTCATAATCTCCCAGATTACGAGCAAACACAGCCATCTCCCGATATCTTGCTCCTTCCTCCCGCGATAATCTGAGCATCTCGCGAAGTGCGCCCTCCACCTCTGCACGGCGGTTAGCGGCAGCATATATAGACAAGCCCGAGGCGGATTCAGCCTCATCGCTGTCCGATTGCTTCCATCTTATTTTTCTGTCATAACCCCGTTCCAGATGTGCCAGCTGAGCGCAATTCTTAAATCGTGGCAGCCGATCTGGTTGAAGCAGTGTATATGTTGTCTCAGCGCCAAGTTCCTCTGCCACACCTTGAAGCTTAATATAAGTCACCGCTGTAGGATGGAATAAATCCAGCTCATGCGGAACCATGCCGTTCATATACGGCTTGTCTAATGTCAGTGCTGTCGTTACGGACGAGGCATGCTGTATCAATTCCCTAAGCACGATATACTCCTGCGGAGTAAAACCATGAAAACCATCAATCCAAATCTCTGCGTTACAAATATACGAAGAACGGCTAATCCCTTCGGCAAGAGTAACCAGTGTATCTTCTTCATCCATATAAAGCGGGGATAACTCGTGCTCAAAATCCCGGTACAGCGTTAATACATCTTCCAGCTTCCGTCTGAGCATTGGGGGGCTGCCTGACTCGCCTATCAAATGTGCAAGCTGGTCTTCAACACAGGTAGAATCAATGCAGTATCGTTTCATCTCGGTATATAAATCACTGAGCTTGCCTACAAAACCAAGCTGATCTCCGGAAGCACCGAACAATTTGAGTTCATCTTTGCGCCGCTGAATGATCTTATATAGCAGCATACGCTTGCCTTCCTCGCTAATTGGAATCTTGGCAGCTCCGCCTGTTTCCTGCATGACACGATAGGCCAGACGGCGAAAGCTCAATACCTGAGCCCGAAGGCTTCCCTTAATAACCCCTGAGTTTACCAGTCTGTTCTCCGTCTGAAAGGAGGCTTGCTCCGGCACAATTAGGATGATTGGATTACCTTGTGGATCCTCCTTCAGCCGTTTCGTAATTTCTTCAAATATGGCGGTGCTCTTTCCGCTTCCCGAACGCCCGATGACAAAATGCAGCGACATCTTATACCTCCTCAGCCCTCTAGCCTGAATTTCGATAAATGTAAACATCTATATCAAAAGTTAAAGTCGAATAATTAACTGTGAATTACAAGACGGTATCTTGTAAGTATAGCATAATTGCTTGGCTATGGAACATACGTTTGGATTGCATTGCCATAAGAAACACATATAAGAAATCCCTGTTCAGCAGTATGTAAGTATACGAAAAACGGCCTGATTAAGCAGTAATTCCATCGCTTAATCAAGCCGTCATACTCATATAAAAAAGTTATTCTAAAGGGTGGATTTACTGCGTACTTCGAACACAGCAAATTTCAAATAATGGCCTTCGTCCACACCCAAAATTTGAGGATGATCCTTACCAGCAGCACGCCACTCTACAAGGCGGAGGATTTTGCCCGCATCCTGAGCCGCGTCTCGAATCGTTTCCAGGAACAGATCCGGTCTCATATGGTAGGAACAGCTCGCTGTAACAAGGTAGCCGCCCTCATTCACAAGCTTCATACCGTGAAGGTTGATATCTTTATAGCCCCGGCAGGCTCCCTTAACCGCCCCCTTGCTCTTGGCAAAGGCAGGAGGATCAAGAATCACTACATCCCAGGTACGCCCGCCGCCAGCTGTCAAAGGCTTCGAGGTATCAACTTTGTGCTCACCTCTGGCACGCTCTTCCCGCTCTTCTACCCCTTTGACTTGTGTGCGGAGAAATTGAAATGCATCGTCCACAACGAATTCAACGCGATCCTGAAAACCATTCAGTTCCACATTCTCTCTGGCACTGTCAATCGCATGCGCGGAAATATCCAGGCAGGTTACCTTCTTCGCACCATATTTGCAGGCGTGGAGTGTAAAGCTTCCTGTATGTGAGAAGCATTCAAGAACCGTAGCTCCGTCCCAGTAAGGGAAAGTGACCTCTTTCCCGCTCTTGTTGACCGGAACAATACGAGCTTGTCCTTCCTCTTCAATCTCCTGCATCGTAATGCCGCTCCGGCTCCCCCATCCGGTCATAAGCGGTTTAATGGAGGCTCTATTCTCACGCTGGTCAAAAAAGTAGCCCGTCTTCTGTCCCTCCACGATATCGACCTTAATCTTCAAACCGTTTTCCGTAACCGTAACATGACGAGGGCACTCCCCGTACAGCACACCTTTGCGCTGTTCAAGCCCTTCCAGTTCCCTTACAGACACATCGCTGCGCTCATAAATTCCGGCAGGCTTCATTACTTCTACCAGTGCTTCCACTATGCTGTCACGGCAGCTGTCCATTCCAAGCGTAAGCAGCTGTACAACGAGCACGTCTGCAAACCGGTCTACAATTAAGCCGGGGAGAAAATCCGCTTCACCGTAAACAAGCCGGTATGCATTTTCGTCACCGATAAAACGCTCGCGGTGAGACAGGCACTCTTTGAATCTGGTCACAAAAAAATGGCGGTCCATTTTTTCAAGCGGCTGGTATGAGACAACTCTTACCGTAATTTGTGAATTGGGATTATAATAACCGGTTGCCAGAAAACGGCCCTGGTGATTCTTCACCTGAACCAGCTCACCCGGCTCCGGATTTCCTTCAACCGTAGCGATTTCACTTTTAAAAATCCATGGATGACTCTGCTCTAATCTTTTCTTGCGGCTGCGATCTAAAATGACCGATGGCATTCTTCACTTCACTCCCTGATTTCTTTCCCTGTGACAATCAATGCATGCTTGTCTTTCCAGGAACATATACGTAATTAATATACAATAACGACTCACGTCGTCATTTCAAAACAATAAAAGGAGAATCTGATGATTTCTGGACTCTGGTTCCCGGTCATATATGGCCTTGTCGTGTTTCTGCTGGGTATGAAGGTAATGGAGGTATCGCTACAGCGATTTGCCGGTCCAAAACTGCATCAATGGCTGAATAAGGCGGCGTCCACCCCTCTAAAAGGAATGATAACAAGCACAGGTCTTACGGCTCTGCTTCAGAGCAGCACAGCTGTCACGGTACTGACGATCGGCTTCGCCAATGCCGGGCTCCTGAATTATGCAGGAACACTGGGCATCATACTGGGCACCAATATCGGCACAACCCTGACAACCGAGTTGATCAGTCTCCAAATCGGTCAAGCTGCCCTACCGCTGTTTATCCTTTCGCTTTTGGTCTGGGCGGCCGCCGTCATTCTAAATGACCGGCTTCCACTTGGACTATTTAAACTGCGGAGCAGGCTTGAAAGAACACAGTTCATCTGTCTGGCCCTTGCTGGATTCTCCCTTATTCTGCTCGGGATCCGGATCATGCAGTCCATTGGGCCCTATCTCCAGCAGCTTGGTGTCTTTAGATGGTTCCTCCAATATGCCTCGCAGAGTGTATTATGGGGGATTCTGGCTGGAGCCGCACTTACAGCTCTTATACACAGCAGCGCTGCAGTTATCGCAATGGCCATGAGTCTTGCCGTAAGCGGTGTCCTGCCACCTGCTATTGGAGTAGCCATCGTAATCGGCTCTAATGTCGGTACATGTGTAACTGCCCTCATCGCCGCGATAGGCAGCACGAGAGCGGGGAGATTTGTAGCCTGGGCGCATCTGGGATTAAATATAGGAGGAGCTCTTCTGTTTGCTCCTCTGATTAACGTCCTGACTACCCTTTCCGGCTTATTATCTTCAGATTCCGGCAGTCAAATCGCCCATTCCCAGACGATTTTTAATATTGTATGTTCCCTGCTCGCATTGCCCCTATGTTATTTGCCAATATGGCGCAGGACATCCAGTGACCCGCATTAAACATCTATCTTTAACAGCTCAAGCGCTTTTCGTAAAATGATGTCATTATTGCTGTATCCGCTTTGGCGCTGCTTGTTCCAGGCTGCTTGAGGCTCATACCATTCTACGGCGTTAATTTCTTCAATCTGCGGCTTTAAGCTGCCTTCTTTAGCTTCAACTAAATAATAATGGACTTCTTTATCGACCACACCGTATTCGGGATGATTGTATTTATAAGCAATAATATCGACTGGAGAGATAATCTTGCCTACGATGCCTGTCTCTTCCCAGATTTCCCGTAATGCCGTTTGCTCGATTGTTTCGCCGGCTTCCATTTTGCCTTTAGCTAGAGAGGTTTTCCCATAACGGTCTTGAATTAATTGGATTTGAAGCGCTCCATTCTGATGGCGATATACTACACCACCCGCAGAAATTTCCTTTCGGTTCATATCTGTATCCTCCTTCATGTGCAACAAGGATTTCACTCCATTAATGGAGATGAAATCCTTGTCAATTATCAGGGGCTGTTCCGGTACTATTGGGCCGCAGCCGCTAATCCGTTCTCCCCAACGCTAACCAGTTCGCCTTCACATTCATTTACACCGGCCTTGGTTACCTTCACACGGCAAATTTGTCCCTCAAGTTCAGGACCGCCGTCAAATACAAGCTGCAGGTAATTCCCGCTGTATCCTTGCATTTTACCACCATCCGGAGAACCTTTGTACTCCCGTTCAGGAATGACATCCAGCACCTGACCTACGAATTGCTCAGCATACGAAAGCTGCAGCTGCTCCGACAAATCAATCAGTTGATGAACACGTTCATTCTTCAATTCCTCATCTACTTGATCTTCCATTCTAGCAGCAGGTGTACCTGTGCGCTTCGAATAAGGGAAGACATGCATTTCTGAAAATCCAATCTCTTTCATAAGCTGATAGCCGTTCTGGAACATTTCATCGGTTTCACCCGGGAAACCAACAATGACATCCGTAGTAATTGCCACATCCGGCATGGCCTTGCGGATCAGCTTCATCTTGTTCAGGAATTCTTCTGTAGTATATTTACGTCTCATGCGTTTCAATACAGTATCGTCCCCGGCTTGCAGCGGAATGTGCAGATGACGGCACATTTTAGATGATTTATTAAGCACTTCCAGCATTTTATCGTCGATTTGACTTGCTTCAATCGAACTGATCCGAATACGCTCCAGACCTTCTACGCGGTCTAAATCCCATAACAGATCAGACAGACGGTAGTTCTCCAGATCATCTCCGTATCCGCCCGTATGAATACCAGTCAGGACAATCTCCTTATAACCGGCTTTGACCAGCTGCTCGGCCTGCTGAATAATACTCTTCGGATCGCGGCTTCGAGACAATCCCCGGGACCATGGGATAATACAGAAGGTACAGAAATTGTTGCATCCATCCTGAATTTTCAGGAAGGCGCGTGTCCGCTCTGCGAAATCCGGCACATCCATCTCCTCGAATGCCCGAGTCTTCATAATATTACGAACCGCATTAATCGGTTGTCTTGACTTCTCAATTTCGTGGATATAAGTCATCATTTTATCGCGATCCTGATTACCGATAACAAGATCCACACCAGGTATGTCCAAAATTTCCGCAGGTGATGTCTGAGCATAACAGCCTGTTACCGCTACAATCGCGTCAGGATTCCGACGAATAGCACGGCGAATCATCTGCCGGCTCTTCTTGTCCCCCGTATTCGTAACATGGCAGGTATTAATCAAATAAACATCAGCGGTTTGTTCGAAATCCACCTGTTCGTAGCCTTCATTCTTGAAAAGCTGCCAGATGGCTTCGGTATCGTAAAAATTGACTTTGCAACCCAACGTATAAAACGCTACGGATGGCATATTCAAACTCCCCCCATTTCTCCAGATTCATATAACGCGCATGCCAGTGCAGTCATCCCTGCTGTCTCGCAGCGTAAAATACGGCGTCCAAGCCCCACAGAAACTGCACCAGCCTCTTCAGCCGTTCTGCACTCTTCTTCTGTGAATCCACCTTCAGGACCGACAAGCAGCAGCAGGCTGGCCGCAGACCCCGGCTCCTGTAACGACTGTGCTGTAAATGGCTTTAGAACGTCTCTAAGCTGGGAGCCATGCTCCTTCTCATAACAAAAGCAAACTTTGTCGTAATGAGAAAATGAACCCAGCAATTGTTTCCACGCAAGCGGTTGTTCAACTGCAGGAATGATATTGCGATGAGCCTGCTCCGCTGCTTCTTTGGCAATTTTGCGCCATCTCTCCAATCGTTTGCCTTCCTTCTTGGCATCATACTGAACGATGGTGCGCTCCGATATGAACGGAACAAACGTTACTGCACCGATTTCCGTGCACTTCTGGATAACGGTCTCCATCTTGTCGCCCTTCGGAAGACTTTGTGCAATCGTTACCTTCAAACGAGGCTCATGATTCATTTCCAATAACTCGGTAATAACGGCAGTAACACTTGTCTGCTCTATACTTTCAATCTCCACCAGCGCTTCTCTGGACACACCATCGCTTACGATGAATGCATCTCCAGGCTTGCCGCGCATAACTTTCGAAATATGTCTCGCATCTTCTCCGGTTACTTCCACGCGGTCTTCCTTAAACTGCTCGGGTGAAACGAAATATCGCTGCATATCCTTATCCTCACCTATCTCAAAATCGCCAAACCCCATCATACAACTTTTCATTCAACCTGACCAGAGAAAATCCGTGGCACCAAGCCTTAATTTATCCTCCAAAGATCGTATTGAATGATTTTAAGAAGTAGACCGATAACCTGTATGCACCATCATACAGTGGTCTGATCGTGTAATTTTGGAAGCCTGGAAGAATGATAATTAACAAAAAGATCATAATAGACCATTGCTCGAACTGCTGCAGTTTCGCACGAACACGCGGCGGAACCAGATCCTCAACGATCCGGTATCCATCCAACGGAGGCAGCGGAACCAGATTGAACAGGAACAAGAAGAAATTGAGTACAATAAAGGTATCAAAGAAGAAGTGGATACCTTGGACTGCTTTAGCGTTACTAATACCGTCGATAACCCCGAATTGAATCATGCCAGCATATATAACACAACCCACGACCCCTAATAAAAAGTTGCTGAGGGGTCCAGCAATAGAGACAATAATGCCCATCTTTCGCGGATTGCTAAAGTTATCCCGATTTACCGGCACAGGTCTCGCCCAGCCGAAGCCTGCAAAGAGCAAGAGGATAATCCCTAGAAAATCAAAGTGAACAGCAGGATTTAATGTAACCCTGCCTAACAGCTTGGCTGTTGGATCACCAAATTTATTCGCAAAATAGGCATGGGAGAACTCATGAAGTGTAAACGCAATAATCAGGGTAAGAAGGTAAAACGGAAGTCGTTCCAACGGGTAAAACAATAATTGATCCAAAATCTCCATGCTTACCTCTTCCTTGCCACAAACGCAACCCAGTCATCCTCACGGTGTATCTTCTCAATCTCAAACCCGGAAGATACGAGCGCTTGCTCAACAACATCAACTTTATTCTTATAGATACCGGATGCAATATAGTAACCGCCGGGCTGTAGAGCCGCGTAAACATCATCTGTAAACAGCAAAATAACTTCAGCCAGAATGTTAGCGACAACGAGCTTAACCGGCAGTTTAACTCCAAGTTCCTCCATGCCGCCGTCTGTGATCACGGTCAATAAATCGCTCTCTTTAACAACGATCTGATTCTCCATACCATTTAACTGTGTATTCTCGATCGCACTATGCACAGCAACAGGGTCTAGATCCAAAGCGAGTACTTTGGAGGCACCAAGATGAACCGCTCCGATGGACAGAATCCCCGATCCCGTACCCACATCGATGACTTCCTCACCACCTTGAATAACACTGTCCAAAGCGCGAAGACAAAGCGAGGTGGTTGGATGTGCTCCTGTGCCAAAGGCCATTCCAGGGTCCAATTCAATAATTCGCTCATCTGCAGATTCTGGAGTATATTCTTCCCAACTTGGCCTGATTGTAAGCCGTTCCGAGACACGTATCGGTTTAAAATACTGTTTCCACGCGGTTGCCCATTCTTCTTCATTCACCGTCTTAAGTTCATAACGAACTTCCCCTGTGTTAATGCCAAACAGTGAAAGCTCCTCCACCCGGGGAGCTATTTCATCCTTGATCTCTTCAAGATTCATATCTTCTGAAAAGTATCCTTTGATTACAGCTTGGCCTTCTGGAATATCATTAAAAGGAACATCACCAAACCATTCTCCATGGGGGGTGCTCCGCTTTTTATTTAATGTACCGGACTCCTCAATTGAAACTCCGCCGGCTCCTGCTTCATGCAGGAAATTGGATATCATCTCCACCGACTCCTCAGTGGTATGTATTGTTAATTCATGCCATAACATTTTTTACGTGATCCTCCTCGTTTTTACAACAGCATTATGCAAAAATGCTCACATAGGTAACATTGTACTATACAGAGGACCCTTGTTACAAAATTTAAGTATTATTTAATCGTCTCTTTTCACAAAACAAGGCCCTCTCAGCGGAACGTCATTTCGCTGAAAGGACCTTGAGCGGCCAACACTCTATAGTCATTAGAAAAGGCTAGTGCTCATGCTCATGGTTATCAAACATTTCTTTAAGCTGCCGTTTATCTGCAGCCTCGCTGCGGCGCAGAGCCTCTACATCATCTGTATCAGCTTCAAGAGCGGAAAACTCTACATCTTCTGCTTTTGCAGATTGAAGCGCGAGCAGTTTCTCTGTCTTATCCGCAATTTTTCCTTTTTTCACTCTACGCATCCGTTACTCTCCTTTGACTTATCTGGTCTGATTAAACAAGGCCGCCGGCCTCTTCAATAATGTTTAAGGCTTGATGAAACACACTCTCATCCAAAACAACCGTTAGCAAAATGTCTCGTCCATGCGTTCCATCCTCAGAGGCACTCATCCCACTTGCTGAAGGATCTGCTGCGCCTAATATCCCGGCTGATCGATTAGAGAGTGAAGAGTTCAGCGTCATCGATGCCAAGCTTACAATATCACCGGTAATCGGATGCATGATACCATTCTCTTCGCCGCCTGGATAGGCACTGAACCGGTCAATTGACATATCCACAACCCTTAATGCCTCAAGCTTTCGTGCCACTCCCTGCGCTTCATCCGGAGATTTAAAGTACGCTAAAATATTTTTTTCTGCCATCATGATCACCTTCATTACATTTTCTGAGTTAGAAATCCGCTAACCGAACTCGTTTTAGAATGTTTCATTTAGATCAGAATTATTCTGAATTTTCAGATGCTTCGTGCATACCCATTCAACAAACAAAAAAACATGGTAGTGCAGGGATAACCCCCTTAACACTACCATGCGTATTGTCTGTCCAGCTATTTTTTTTAAAAAGAGAAAACTCCTAATCAATCACCGCGGAATGCTTTTTTCACACGATCAAAAAAAGACTGCTCATGCTCATGAGTCTGTTCACCATCCAGGGATGCGAACTGACGCAGCAGCTCCTTCTGTTCATCACTCAGCTTGCTTGGTGTAACAACGACCACCTTCACATGCTGATCTCCCTGGCCAAGACCACGAAGACGCGGAACTCCTTTTCCTTTCAAGCGGAAGAACGTGCCTGTCTGTGTACCTGCAGGAATCTTCAGCTTCACTTTTTCAGTAAGAGTCGGAATTTCGATCTCGTCTCCGAGCGCCGCCTGAGCAAAGGTAAGCGGCACTTCACAGTAAATATCATCGCCTTCGCGTTCGAAGAATTCATGCGGTTTGACGCGGATAATAATATACAGATCACCCGAAGGTCCTCCGCGAAGTCCGCTTTCTCCTTCGCCACTCATACGCAGCTGAGCTCCGTCATCGACACCTGCAGGAACCCGAACATGAATCTTGCGCTGCTTCTTGACTTTACCGTTACCTTGGCAGGTCGTACAGCGCTCTTTGATGATTTTTCCGGTTCCGTTACAGTTGGAGCAGGCACGGCGATTCACCATACGACCAAATGGAGTGTTCTGCACAACCTCCTGCTGTCCACTGCCGTGGCAGACGCCGCAGGTTTGCGGCTTCGTGCCTGGCTTTGCTCCAGACCCGTCACATGTATCACAAGTTTCCGTTCTCGGAATCGTAATGTCCATTTCCTTACCGAACACAGCCTCTTTAAATTCTACGGTCATCGTATATTGCAGATCGTTCCCCCGCTGTGGTGCGTTCGGATCCCGGCGGCCACCGCCGCCAAAGAACATATCAAAAATATCACCAAAACCGCCGCCAAAGTCGCCGGAGAAACCTCCGCCCATGCCTTGGTTCGGATCTATATGTCCATATTGATCGTAACGGGCACGATTCTGACTGTCGCTCAATACGTCGTAAGCTTCCTTTACTTCCTTAAACTTGGCCTCTGCATCTTCGGCTTTGTTTACGTCAGGATGGTATTGGCGCGCCAACTTCCGATACGCCTTTTTAATCTCATCATCCGACGCATCCTTGCCAACACCAAGCACCTCATAATAATCACGCTTTTCAGCCACGGTCTCACCCCCACTTCACTTATTACTCATATGTTTGGACAAAAGGAAAGTCAAAGTGCGGGATTCGCGCTTTGACTTTCCCTTTAAGCCATTTTATCCAGATTAACCTTTGTTCTTATCCTCGTCAACAACCTCGTATTCAGCATCAACAACATTATCCTTTTTAGGAGCGCCTTCTTGAGCTTCACCAGCACCGCCAGCTTGCTCAGCTTGAGCAGCCTGTTCATACAGCTTCACGGACAGCTGCTGAACGATTTCTGTCAAGGCTTCAGTCGCAGCATTGATTTCCTCCAGGTTATCGGATTCCAGAGCCTTTTTCACTTTCTCTTTAGCTTCGTTCGCTTTATCGATTTCGGAAGCATCCACTTTGTCGCCAAGATCCTTCAGCGTTTTCTCAGTCGTGTATACGAGCTGATCGGCATTGTTGCGAGCCTCTACAAGCTCTTTACGCTTACGGTCTTCTTCAGCGTGAAGCTCAGCATCCTTCATCATTTTTTCTACTTCTTCATCACTCAAGCCGCTCGAAGAAGTAATGGTGATTTTTTGGCTCTTGCCTGTACCTTTATCAGTTGCCGATACGTTAACAATACCGTTTGCGTCGATGTCAAATGTAACTTCGATTTGCGGTATGCCACGTGGAGCCGGAGGAATGTCTCCAAGCATAAAGCGGCCGAGGGTTTTGTTGCCTGCTGCCATTTGACGTTCACCTTGCAGTACATGGATTTCAACGCTTGGCTGGTTGTCTGCATACGTCGAGAATACCTGGGATTTACTTGTAGGAATCGTTGTATTCCGTTCGATCATTTTCGTGAATACTCCGCCAGCTGTTTCGATACCAAGGGAGAGTGGAGTTACGTCAAGAAGAACAACGTCTTTTACATCCCCTGTAAGTACACCAGCTTGAACGGCTGCACCAAGTGCAACAACTTCATCCGGATTAACGCCTTTATGAGGCTCTTTGCCTGTCAGCTTTTTGATTGCTTCCTGAACTGCAGGAATACGAGTAGAGCCACCAACAAGAACGATTTTGTTAATATCATTTGCAGTCATGCCTGCATCGCTCAGAGCTTGGCGAGTTGGGCCGAGTGTGCGCTCTACGAGAGAAGCGGACAATTCTTCAAACTTCGCACGAGTCAGGTTCACTTCCAAGTGCTGAGGCACGCCATCAGCTACCGTGATGAACGGCAAGGAGATGGTTGTTGTCAAAATACCGGACAATTCTTTCTTCGCTTTTTCAGCGGCATCTTTCAAGCGCTGAACTGCAGCTTTATCCTTGCTCAGGTCGATACCCTGTTCTTTTTTGAATTCAGCAACGAGGTAGTCGATGATTACTTGGTCAAAGTCATCACCGCCGAGGCTGTTGTCACCGCTTGTCGCTTTAACTTCGAAGAAGCCATCGCCAAGTTCCAGGATGGAAACGTCGAACGTACCGCCGCCAAGGTCATATACAAGAATCGTTTGGTCTTCCGATTTCTCCATACCGTAAGCCAAAGCTGCTGCTGTTGGCTCATTGACGATCCGCAGAACCTCGAGTCCGGCAATTTTACCAGCATCTTTAGTAGCTTGACGCTGACTATCGTTAAAATATGCAGGAACAGTGATTACAGCCTGAGTTACAGGTTGGCCCAAGTAAGCTTCAGCATCTGATTTCAGCTTTTGCAAAATAATCGCAGAAATTTCCTGAGGTGTGTAATCCTTACCGTCAATTGTTTCTTTATGGTTAGTACCCATATGACGTTTGATGGAGCTGATTGTACGATCCGGATTCGTGATCGCCTGGCGTTTCGCTGTATCACCAACAATACGCTCTCCGTCTTTCTTGAAACCTACAACCGATGGAGTCGTACGTCCGCCTTCAGGATTCGGGATAACAACAGCCTCGCCGCCCTCCATTACCGCTACGCAGGAGTTTGTTGTTCCAAGGTCAATACCAATTACTTTACTCATGAGAAAATATCCTCCTTCATATTACACACACATAAACTGCGGTGTGTGGCTCGTATTAACTAATAGTTTATTTAAAGCGGGCGATGGATAAAGCCTGTTACATGCTTACCTTAACCATTGCCGGTCGAAGCACCTTATCTTTCAGCATGAAGCCTTTCTGAACCTCTTCCACGACGATACCTTCTTCATATTCCTCGCTTTCCACCTGCATAATTGCTTGATGGAATTCCGGATTAAAAGGTTGGCCGACGCAGTTCATTGGTGTCAGTCCTTCTGCTTGCAAAATATTTTCAAGCTGACGGAAGATCATGTTAACACCTTTAGAGAAGGATTCAAACTCCGGGTTTTCTTCTGTAGCTGCTAATGCGCGCTCAAAATTGTCGATTACCGGCAGCAGCTCCGTAATTAATTTGGAAGATGCATATTTTGCGAGCTCTTCCTTCTCTTTCAGCGTACGCTTACGGAAGTTATCAAAATCTGCTTGAGCCCGTAATGCGCGCTGCTGCTGCTCCGAAAGTTCATTTTTCAGTTTCTCCACTTCAACTTGAAGGCTTCCTTCCGCATTCTCTTTCACAGAAGACTGCTCGTCAGTCCCTTGCGTGCCGGAATGCTCTCCGGTTTCTGGAACAGCATGCTCCAGGGTTTCTTCATTTACTGTATCTTGAACCTTGTTTTGGTCTTTATTCAAGATGCCTTCCACCTCCTTATAAAATATATATCAGTTTGCCTTAGAATTACTCTCCGGCTGTACCGCCTGGTTCGCGCATTTTAATCACATGGTGAATTCGAAGAACGGCTGCTGCCACTTCCCCGGCTGCACGTAAGCCATGAAGCTTTACAGGAGCAGGGTCTACGATCCCTCTATCTTCATAATTAATAATTACCCCCGTATCACAATCAACGCCCATGGAATCAGTTCCCAGGCGAATTTGAGCTGCCCTTACCTCTTCCATCTTCTCTAGTGGATTATAGCCGGCATTCAGCAGAATCTGTGACATCGGACGTCTAAGCGCTGTAGAAACAGCTTCGATTCCAAAAGCCTCCATCCCCTTCTGAACCTCCCTGTGACGCTCAAGCTCGTACGATACCGACAGCTCGCTTGTTCCGCCTCCCGGAAGAACTCCGCCCACAACAGCAGCCTGCAAAGCTGAAGCCGCATCACACGCTATGCGTGCAGCTTCGCCCACAACTTCTGATGTGCTTGCACCAATAATAATGGAAACAACACGTTCTCCGGAATTGCCGCCTTGAAGACGAACTCGCTCCAATGACTCATCATATTCAGCTTGAGGTGTAAACCCAAGAACGGACCGCAGTTGTTCCGGGTCTTTATGTAACGCGGTACGACGCACAGGCACCGCACCCGTCATGTCACAAACCCGGCGAAGATCAACCCGTGCAACACGAGGCACAACCATAATGCCGTGATCAAGACAAAACTGTTCAGCGTCCGGATGAATTCCTTTTTCCAAAAGGATCAGCTTCACAGATAGCTCTGATAAACGTTCCAGGTCAGAGGCAAATACGCTGCGCAGATCCATATATCTTGCAAAACCTGCTTCGGTTGTCAGCAGCTCTTCGTCTAGATTGTCCGGTTCTAATGCGTCCTGCAGGACAAGTACCTTGGCGTCGCTATAAACCTGCTGTTCCCTCGCTAACAAAGGCTTCTGTCTTAGCAGTATTCCCTCAAACACCTCATTTTCTGCTTTTTCCAGTGCGATAACACTGTCAGCCAGTGAATACGAAGGATTTCTTAACTGATCAATCCCCGCTTTGGCAGCAGCCTCCATGACCAGCCCGACGACGTCCCGCCGTTCACGCCCGGCCACAAATGCTGTCCTTTCAAGCAAGGGATCATCCAGCCCCTCTATTACCCGTACCCTGTCCGATAGAAAACGAAGTGCCATCTCTATGCCTTGTCTCATACCTTCCACAACTTTGGACGCGGGAACACCACGGACGATCTGGGCGACACCTTCCTGGACCAAAGCCCCCGCCAATACGGTAGCTGTTGTTGTACCATCACCGATTTTTTCTTGCTGGGCTCTGGCTACCTGGATAAGAAGGCGGGCGGCCGGATGGGACACATCCATCTTATCCAGAATGGTTACCCCGTCGTTCGTGATTACAACCTCTCCACGGGACCCTACGAGCATAACATCAAGCCCCTTGGGGCCCAGTGTTCCTTCAACGGCGGAAGTGACAGCCCGAACCGCATTACTGTTATTGATCAGCGTGGAGTGGCGGTCATCACCGTCTCCATGCTGCTGTGGTCCCTGGCTCATCACGCTCACTCCTTATCTGTACCATTGTGATAACAATTTTGTGAGATCATGCGATAACACATTCATAATTCCGATCACACGAGCATATTCCATTCGGGTCGGCCCCAGGATACCAATGGTTCCAAGAGTTTCACCATTTGCGGAATACGTTGCTGTAATGAGACTGCAGTTCGCAATCGCTTCATGATCGTTTTCTGTACCGATACGTACCTGAATCCCTGTTTCTCCCGGCATCGGTGCCATCATCTTCATCAGTGTAGGCGTCTGCTCCAGCAGCTCAAAGATATTCCTTACCTTGTCTACATCTTTAAATTCCGGCTGATTCAGCATATTGGTTGTACCGCTCAAATACACTTTCTGTTCCTGATCGGTACTGCCGAGCACCACATCAAGTACACTCATAAGCTCTTCGTAGTGATCAATATGCCGCTGCATTTCTTGACCCAGCTCAGAGAACAGCCTTGTCTTCAGTTTATAGAAAGGCACATTAGCCAGTTTACTGTTTAAAAGGTTAACCACCTGCTCCATTTCCGATACAGACACACCCGGCGGGATTGTAACCGTCTTATTCTCTACTTGGCCGGTACTCGTTACTATAATAGCTACTGCCTTATTATCTCCCAGCGGAAGTAATTGGAAATGCCGCAAAGACGTATGAAAAACTTCCGGTCCGAGAAGGATGGAAGTGTAATTCGTCATCTGTGACAAAATACCTGCCGCATGCTGAATCATCTGCTCCATGGCATTCAGCTTCTCGGCAAAAAAAGCTTTCATCATTTGCAGTTCGGAAGGATTCAGTGAAAACGACGACGTAAGATGATCTACATAATAACGATATCCCTTATGTGAAGGAATACGTCCAGCTGAGGTGTGAGGCTGCTCCAGAAAACCCAGCTCCTCCAAATCAGCCATCTCATTACGAATCGTCGCAGGGCTATAGCCCACATCCCCACGTTTAGAAATGCTTCTGGACCCAACCGGCTCTGCTGACCGAATATAGTCATCGACGATCGCACCTAAAATCATGCGTTGACGATCTGTTAACATGTCGCTCCCTCCTTGCTAACTGCAGTTTTCCTAATCGTTAGCACTCATCGCCAACGAGTGCTAACCGATATTACAAAAATACCAAACCGACCGGAGTATTGTCAAGTCAGTTTGGCATCTTCTGAGCAGTTATTCTGATTCAAATCAATCCAATAATTTCAGCACAGCTATTTCATCACAAGCATGCTGCTTCTTACAGTAGATGCAGTCCGTCCAAACTTTTTCGGGGAAAATTTCCTTCTTAACTATCGAAAAACCGTTCTTTATAAAGAAAGAAACTTCATATGTTAAAGCCATCACCTTTGGAATTTCACGTCTTTTGGCCTCAGTCATAAGTGAATCCACCAGCATGGAACCGATTCCTTTACCTTTGTAACCTTCAGATATGCCGAGAGACCGAATTTCTACCAGATCATTGCCGAGCTGGCATAAAGATCCGCAGCCAATAACCATTCCATCCCATTCAGCTACCACAAACTCTTCAATCTGCTTCTCCAGCACATTACGCGACCGGGGAAGCATAATTCCTTGCTCCGCATAACCTTGAATCATCTGATATAGCGGCTCTACATCCTCCAACCTTGCTTTTCTGCATACGGCAGGCATATCTTCCGTCTCCCCTTTACACGCTCCGTTATGTTATGAATAAATATACATCAGAGCGTATGGAAGTTCAATAGATTATTTACCTGCCAGACTGCCTATAAATTCAGCAAATACTTCATTACCGAATAAAATCCCCTTGTCACTCAGCTTATAGCCTTCATCGGTTGCATCCAGCAATCCTGCATGAACCATCTTGTGGAGCGGACGGGCAAAAATCACATCAAGGGAAGCGTTAAACTGCTGTTCAAAACGGCTCCGGGAAACTCCATCCAATACTCTCAAGCCGACCATCAAGAAATCCTCCATCGCTTCCTCTGTTGAGACCTGGAAGCTCTCCAGACGCGGGAGACCCTTTTTCACAGCTTCGATATAAGGATTTACTCCTTTAATATTCATATGACGCTGACGCCCAACATAGCCGTGAGCCCCCGCTCCCAGCCCATAGTAATCTTCATTAAGCCAGTAAGTCATGTTGTGCTTGCTTTCAAAGCCAGGCTTGGCGAAATTACTGATCTCATATTGCTTATACCCGGCCTCTTTCATCCGGTTCATGAGCAGCAGATACATGTTCAGCTCAGCTTCCTCATCCGGAAGAGGCAGCTGATTCTTCTGGTAAAGCGTATGGAACAGGGTATTCTCTTCCACCTTCAGGCTGTATATAGAATAGTGAGGCAAGCCGAGTTCCAGCGCTTTAGTCACACTCTCCGATAGCATGTCAATCGTCTGGTTTGGCAGCCCAAACATGAGATCAATCGACATGTTGTCAAACCCGGCCTTCTTCGCATTTTCCAGACTGCGATAAACGTCATCTGTGTTGTGAATACGTCCTATACCTGTAAGGAGATTGTTCTGAAATGCCTGCACCCCGAAGCTGACCCGGTTCACGCCGCCTTCACGCATAACAGACAGCTTTTCCAGATCCGTCGTTCCAGGATTGGCCTCCATCGAAAACTCAATGTTACCGTCCCACGCGGTAAAATGATCCTTCACTGTCTTCAGGAAATATTCCATTTCCTTCGGTTTTAATACAGTTGGCGTACCGCCGCCTACAAAAATACTCTTGATCACGCCTGGAGGAGATGCCTTGACGGTCAGTTCCATTTCGCGCTCCAGGGCCTGCAGATAATCCATGACAGGCTGATCCTTCAATACGTACGAATTAAAATCACAGTAAAAACATTTATTTGTGCAAAACGGGATGTGAATATATACAGCTTCCGTACGTTTGCTGTCTCCGTTTATCATAGGCGTCGTCATAAAATTCCTCCTTGCTTAGCCTTACTTATAAGCATTCTTCTTATCTTTGGACTATCCTTATCAACTTCTCAATCATGAAAGAAAAGGAAAGCCATGGACGGCTTTCCTCTCACAGTTATTTCCTCACTATATTAATTCACGTTAGCTTAGTCGTCGATTTTCAGTACAGCCATAAACGCTTCCTGCGGTACTTCAACACTTCCGACCTGCTTCATCCGCTTCTTACCCTCTTTCTGCTTCTCAAGCAGCTTCCGTTTCCGCGAGATGTCGCCGCCGTAACATTTGGCAAGAACGTTCTTGCGCATTGCCTTAACCGTTTCACGTGCCACAATCTTGGTTCCTACAGATGCCTGGATCGGCACTTCGAACATTTGGCGCGGAATCAACCCGCGGAGCTTCTCACAGATTGACCGGCCACGATGGAATGCTCTGTCACGGTGTACGATAAAGGACAAGGCATCTACCTGTTCCCCGTTAAGCAGAATATCCATTTTGACAAGATTTGAAGTCCGGTAACCTGACAGTTCATAATCAAACGAAGCGTATCCTTTGGTGCTGGACTTCAATTGGTCAAAGAAATCATACACGATTTCAGACAGCGGGATTTCATACGTAATCGTAACACGTGTCGTATCGAGATACTCCATGTTGACGAATTCGCCGCGTTTGTTCTGGCAAAGTTCCATGATTGCTCCGACATAATCGTTCGGGACAATAATAGCTGCTTTAACAAAAGGCTCTTCAACATAATCGACCTTGCCTACCTCAGGAAAATGGGAAGGGTTATCGATCTGGATCTGTTCTCCATTCGTCTGCGTAATACGATATATTACACTCGGCGCAGTCGTAATCAGAGGTATGTTAAACTCGCGCTCAATCCGCTCCTGGATAACATCCATGTGGAGCAGGCCCAGGAATCCGCAGCGGAAACCGAATCCAAGTGCACTGGAAGTCTCCGGCTCGAAAGTGAGCGATGCATCATTAAGCTGCAGCTTCTCAAGCGCCTCGCGCAGATCGTTATAGTCTGACGTTTCGATAGGATACAGTCCGCAGAACACCATCGGGTTGATTTTGCGGTAACCCGGGAGCGGCTCTGCCGTAGGGCGCTTGGCATCCGTTACCGTATCACCGACCTGTGTATCGCCAACGCTCTTGATGCCTGCCACGATAAAGCCAACATCTCCGACATTCAGCTCGTCCACGATAGTCATACGCGGCTTGAACGCTCCTACCTCGATCACCTCGAACGTCTTCTCCGTTGCCATCATCTTGATCTTGGAGCCCGCTTTGATGCTGCCATCAATTACGCGCACATATACAATGACACCTTTATACGGATCATAATGGGAGTCAAATATCAGCGCCTTCAGCGGCTCTTCAGGATTGCCCGTAGGTGCAGGCACTTTCTGAACGACCTGCTCCAGGATTTCCTTGATCCCGATTCCCGCCTTCGCGGAAGCGAGTACAGCATCGCTGGCATCCAGCCCGATGACATCCTCCACTTCCTGCTTCACCCGTTCAGGATCGGCACTTGGAAGATCGATTTTGTTAATGACAGGCAGAATTTCCAGATCATTGTCCAGCGCCAAATATACGTTGGCGAGTGTCTGTGCTTCAATTCCCTGAGCAGCATCCACGACAAGCAGCGCGCCTTCACAGGCAGCCAGGCTTCGGGATACCTCATACGTAAAGTCGACGTGTCCCGGAGTATCAATCAGGTTCAAAATGTACTCCTCGCCGTCGTCGGCTTTGTAATTCAGACGAACCGCCTGCAGTTTAATGGTGATACCGCGCTCTCTTTCCAGATCCATCTGATCCAGTACCTGCTCCTGCATTTCACGGGAAGTCAGCGCTCCGGTATACTCCAAAATCCGGTCTGCCAATGTCGATTTACCATGGTCTATATGTGCAATGATAGAAAAATTACGAATTTTTTGTTGTCTTGCTTGTACGTCAGTCATGCCTTACCCCCAACAACCACCAGATGTTTGAATCAATTTATTATAACAGTTGGTTGAGTGCACAGCAATGGCATGAACATACATTCCGGTTCAATCCGTAATAGATCCGAAGATCGATACGACCCAGCGAATGCTTTGATTGGAAAGCTGCTGCAGGAGGCCGGCTGTTTTATCTGCAAGTACATCTGCAGGCGGCTTCGACCCTTGAGGCAGCAAAATGTCACGCGGGATCGGTTCAAACCGGGGTTCTTCTTCCACGATTGAAGCTGCAGGAGCACTCTCCTGCTTAGGTTCAGGAGAAGCATAGGCATTGCTTTGACGCTGCTGCTGTGTGGATTGCACCATTTGTCCGAATAACCGGCCGTTCTGAACCGGAGAGTCGTCTGTACCTCCCAGCTGCATTCCTATCAGCACACCGATTCCAGCCCATATGATTATGGCAGCCAGCTTTTTTCCGGCTTTGTACATCTCTACTTCCCCCTCCTCGTTCTTCGTACATCAGATATATCTATAATTCTATGAGGCAGCGCCGTCCTTATTTCCGCCCTGTTTGTGTTCATTCGTTGTATCTTTCATTGCACTGGCTTTCTGAGCTTTCTGATCCTGCCAGTAAACCTCCGCAATCATATCGGCCAGCAAATCAGCGGTACGCTTCAACTCATCCTTCGTATTATCAATGCCCCCGATCTCTATTAAAATACTGTTAGGAGACAATGACTGATTGTATTCACCATTTCCCTGATCTGCAGACTTCCCCCATACTCCCCTGGATACACCCGAATACGATTTTTCCATCAGCTGATGGATTTTATTTGCAAACTCTTCATTCTGCCGCCAATTCTTGTTCGCGTGACCAATGATAAAATACACTTGAGCGTAATTGACTCCGTTGATCTTCGTTGTTGTTTTGCCATGACGCTGGGAATCCCGATGGATATCGATCAAATATGTAAGGTCTTCATTCTGTGCAAGTGCCGCCTTGACGGCTTGACGCGAATATTTATATGAAAAATTCCAGTTATAGTTCGGTACGGTGCTTTGATAGTCACTCTTATCATGTACTGTTCCTACGCCTTTTGCTTCAAGTCTTTTGGCTACCATACTGCCTACAAGCATAATATTTTTGTTCGGTGAAGAAGAACCCGGATTACTGCTTTGCTTCCCCAATAAAGGATTGAACGATTCCTGCGGATGGGAATGGTAGATTAAAACATTTTTCTTCGCAGGCGTCTTCTCCGGCTTCCCATCCTTAGTCGTGCTTCCCGGTTGGTTAACGGAAGGGGGCGAGACCGGATCATTCTGTGATTCACCAGGCTGTATTCCTAACTGATCGTTCGGTTCGGCAGGTGTCGAAGGGTCCGGACGATAATCCGCGGGTGCTTCCCCCTGTTCATTGCCCGAAGCGGTTCTAAGCGGAACAGGCTGATTCCCCTTCATCCCCGGCACCTCGCTGGCCAGTAGGCTTTTCGGATCTCTCGGATTTACACTTGTCAGAAGCTCAAATACGAACGGCGTCATTTTTTCAGCAGAAAGTGTTAAGATTTCCTTTTCCGGGGCCATATGCGGCATTTCCATTCCGATCATATCAACAAAAAAACGGCTGGATAACGATGCGGCTAAGCCCTTCATGGACGATACCGGCGAGGTATTAAGTCCTTTTTCCGCCATGCCCCCAAACCCAAGAAGCAGAAAAAACAGCAGGGAACCAAGCATCAACAGCACTAAGGTACGCCCCATGCTTAATCCTTCCATCACTCTTCTTTTTAATCTGGCTATGTTCCAAATGCGAAATTTACGGTTATTCATACCGGTGCCCTCCTTCAATAGCGGATCGTTCAGTCACTTCAAAACAGCTTGTCCAAAGCAACTCTGTAATCTCGTATATTTCAAATCTATGAGCCGCTAAGAATCGATAGAACAAATAAAAGAATTTCATTTGAAAATAATAGAACAAAAAAAAGCCGCTCTCTGTGTCTATCCAAGACTTCAAGAGCAGCCTGTCGTATATTAGAGTCTAGTGAGTATATGCACCGACATTACCAGGGTCAACCGCTTCATGCAGTGCAGCGTTCAAGCCGCTGGCAACAATGTTGGCGATATCTTCAATGAACTCGTCAATTTCTTTCGGTGTCACGATGAGGTCATGTCCAAGCGGTTCCAATACCTCTTTCACCAAAGCGAGGCGCTCATTCTCTGGAATATCACGAAGCATGCCCATGATTTGACCCGTCTCGGGAGCCCCATGGCCAAAATGGCTCTTCATCATCTCAATGGCATTGTTCACAATGGTTGATGCATAGCATACTGTCGGAACGCCGATAGCTATGCAGGGGACTCCAAGTATTTCTTTTGTAAGCCCCTTGCGTTTATTCCCGATCCCGGACCCCGGATGAATACCGATATCCGCAATTTGAATTGTTGTATTCACGCGTTCAAGCGACCTCGAAGCCAGAGCATCAATCGCTATAATCGCATCCGGCCGTGTCCGTTCAACAATGCCATGCACGATTTCGCTGGATTCAATTCCCGTTATGCCAAGCACCCCTGGGGCTACAGCGCTTACCTGGCGATATCCGGGCGCCACCCGGTCAGGCATCAATTCAAAGTAATGCCTTGTCACCATCACATTCTCCACAACGAGCGGGCCGAGCGAATCGGGTGTTACATTCCAGTTGCCGAGCCCAACAATCAGAATGGATGCATTTTTCCCTATACCAATTCGCTGAATGAAATCTTCAAACTCGCGTGCGAACACCGTTGCTACCTGTTCTTGCAGCCCTGTATCTCCTTTGCGCAAATCGGGAACCTCAAGAGTGACATAATTTCCTTTAACTCTCCCAATTCGTTGTGATGCAGCTTCATTCTGAACATCAAGTCGAGTAATCTTGATTCCATCCTCCTGCTTGATGTCTTCCAAAACCCCGGGAATAACCGGATTCTCTGGACCCGAAGCAAGCTCTCTCGATTCAATTGCCAGGTCGGTACGAATCGAATAATGCCGTAAATCCAATTCCATGCTCATTCACTCTCCTGCATCGTAATAAAGCTAGTGTGCTGGAGATGGGGAAAGATTATACAAAAGTATACAAAAAGCCCTGCAGTCATTCTTTCTTAGTATTGCTTTTTGTAACCCCCCATGCTAAACTATTTTAAGTTGTGAAACATTTCGCTCTATTGAAATGCCTTACAGGAGGTGAATGTAATGCCAAACATTAAATCCGCGGTGAAACGCGTCAAAACAAACGACAAACGCCATGCACTCAACATTTCTCAAAAATCCGCACTTCGTACAGCAGTTAAGAATGCTGACGCAGCGCTGGCTGGTACGGAAGTTGAAACTGCTAAAGCTGCTTTCCAAGCTGCTTCGCAAAAGCTTGACAAAGCCGTTACGAAGGGCCTGATTCATAAAAATGCGGCTGCCCGCAAGAAGTCCCGTCTGGCGAAAAAACTGAACGCTCTTTCTTCCCAAGCATAAGAAGCGTTTCTGAATAAGAAATGGAAAACCCTGAACAGCTTTTGCTGATCAGGGTTTTTTGATTTATATAGCGGTAGGGCCGGGGTTTAAGCCCCAAGCCGAAGCAGAAACAACTCCAGCCCGAGAGCCTTGTCCACTCCGCCTGTCTTCATCTTATAATCCAAATCCCCAAGGTGATTCAGAATATTCTCCAGGCGGGACGCTTCAAATTTTCTGGCCTGCTCTCCGGCAATTTTTACGGCATACGGATGAATTCCAAGCTGAGAAGCGATTTGCTGCTGGGAATAACTTTGCTTAGACAGCGTCTTTACTTGAAGAATGATCCGGAATTGTCTCGTAATTAAAGCTGCAATCTTGATAGGCTCCTCCCGCTGCTTCAGGAGTTCATAGTAGATGGCTAATGCTTTATCAATTCTTAGATTCGCGATATCCTCAACAAGTACAAACACGTTTTGCTCTGTACTCCTGGCTACCATACGGTTCACTGTGGTCTCGTCTATGGTCCCGCCAGCTCCAGCATATAAGCACAGCTTGTCTACTTCCCCGGACAAAGTCTGAAGTGATGTACCTGCATTTCGTACAAGAGCATCTGCAGCTCCCGGAGCGAAAGAACAGTTCTGCTTCAAAGCCTTCTTCTCCACCCATTTCAGTAATTCATCACCGTTCAGAGGCAAGAACGCAAGTGCTGTTCCTTTTTTCTTAACAGCTTTCACTATTTTTTTTCGTTCATCCAGCTTTTCAGACTGGACCATAAACACAATTACACTATAATCGGCCGGATTCTCCAAATAATCAAGCAGAGCTTCAATCTTATGCTCTATCTTGTTATTATCCTTACCCGCGGTAAACAAGGAAGTATCTCTTGCAAAGATCAGCTTTCTCGGCACCATAAAAGGCACCGTTTCAGCCTCTTCAACCACAGACTGAATAGGTGTTTCGCCTAAATCCATATGAATAAGCGCGAAATCTTTATCTTCTTTGGTAAGAAGCTCTGATTCCAGCAGCGCAGCGAATTCCTTCATTTGATATTTCTCACTACCGTATAACAGGTAAACCGGGGATACCTGCCCCTGCTTGACCGCCTTAGCCGCCGTTTTGGCATCCATTCTGTAGTCCCCCTTTTCATCTTCGTACACCACTATACCAAAAAAGCAGCTCCGGGGCGAGGAAACTGTTGATTATCCGACAGCAAAAAGACCTCGTCATGTTAACAACGAGGTCTTTTTGTCCCAACACATCTATATAAACGCCGGACAGAGTGCTCTAGAAACACTCCGCCGCCGGTCATACGACGGTCGTTAGTTATATAACACTTTTATCTACAATCAGCTTATTCATATGCCTTGCTCATTGTGCTTCGATGACTAAGTTTTTACTATGGTTTGGCTGCAGGCTTCGTTGGGACGGTCTCGCCATTCTGGGTCGATCCAACCGGTGGTTCAGTTGCTTCAACAGGCTGATCCACTTTAAATTCATGCTTAACCTCTTTTTGATCAACGAGAACCGTATACGTAAAGACCTTGCTATCGGAGGACCATTCCCCTCCTAACCATTCCCCTTCCAGCCGAAGAGACTTAATCATCTCGGGCAATTGATCTATATTTGGAGAAAAACGATATATGATCAATTGGTCGATTTCCAGCGATGCGCTGTAAAGGCCGTCAGGTGACGACCATCGGGGCGGTCCCATTCTAGAAATTCTATATATATTTATTATGCCCGCCTCTTCTTCTGGTCTATCCACATTTACATCTTTCTTTTCACTAGCTATTTGGTTGTCTTGGACATCTGCCGGAGCCTGGGGATTCTGCTGCACCTCTTGAGGAGGTACGGTCTTCTGATCCTGTGTTTCCTGTGGAGGAACAGAATTTTCCGTTATATTATGATTGTTAGGCTCTTCCTTTTTACCAATCATTGAACCAGTGTCAGCCGGAGCCGCCCCATCGTTTGATTGCGATTCATTAACCGCGTCTTTCTTTTGGGGAGCAGCACTCGATTCCACAGGCTTCCTGGAAGGGGAAGCAGTTTCCTCTGGTCTGGTCTTATTCGGTTTCACTTCTGCAGGTTCTTCGGAAGCTGCCAACGGTTGATTGGCATCTTTTGTCGAAACTTCTCTATCATTATTAACAGAGTCCGTTTCCGTTTTCATCGTTTCAGTCAATTCCTGACTTTCAATGCTCCCGTTACTTCCATTACTTCCATTGCTCCCATTGCTTGTTGGCATACTTGCCTCTTCTTTAAAAGGCATCTCTGCATTAGAGAGCACTTCCGGTTTGTAAGTGAAAATAGCAACCCCGAGAATGAAAGCTGCAGCTGCAGTACCCATTACGGTTCTGCCTGCTACCGTATTCCACCATTTTGATTTGCGTCCTTTACGCTGAAGCTCAGGTACCATCACTGCCGGTCCGCGGTAGTCGACTTCCTCAGTATTTTCCATTCGACTTTGATCAATGGCTTCAAGTTTCGGAAGTATCGCATCAACTAAACTATAAGGCGGTGTGACGGGCGGAAGCTCTTCCAAATCCTTCGAGAGAGATTTCAAAATATTGAATTTCTCCGCGCAAGCCGGACAAACCGCAACATGGCGGTACATTTGCGCAGTTTCCTCTGAATCAAGGTCCTGATCCAAGTACCTCTGCATGTATTCCTCCACCTCTTGACAATTCATCCTGATACACCACCCTTCTGATGCTCATGGAGCATGTTCTGAAGCTGCTGTCTAGCCCTGAATAGGTATGACTTCACCGTATTCAGAGGGAGGTTCAGACAATCAGCTATTTCGTTATAAGACAAATCCTGCAAATATCTCAGTACAATAACAGTGCGGTGATGATCTGACAATTGATTGATCGCATCTTGAATGTCTTGAGCCAGATACCCTGTCATCACTTCTTTCTCTACATCCTGCCGATCCTGAAAATCCAGATCGTGCTCATCGATAGAGACCGTCGGTTTCGTTCTCCGGAACTTATCAATACAAATGTTAGTCACAATCCGCTGCACCCATGTTTTAAACTGGGCCTTTTCTTCATAAGAAGTGATCTTCGTATAAATACGAATCAATGCTTCCTGTGAGGCATCTAAAGCATCCTGTTCATTGTTCAGAATATAATAAGCAGTTCGATACACTGGTTGCTCGATCTCTCGCAATAGGGTAATTAGAGCGTCGCGATCGCCCGATTGAGCGGCTCTGATGAGTCCCTGCTCCACCACAGTGGATCCCCCTCTCCCTGCATACATACAGACGATTGATATGATTAATATGTTGCAAAATGTTTCCTAATAATTTTGAGGAAACTTCATCTAACTATACCAAATTTATCTGATTCCGTCATCAGTCCTTAATTTTGTACGCACCTCTATTTTTCCTTTGCGAGATACCTTCATTTGAATTTCGCCTCTCAAATCCGTACGGTAAACAAGAGTCCCATAACGCTGCAGGCGATTGACGACATCCGGGTGAGGATGACGGTACATATTATTGACACCGGCGGATATGACCGCGGCTCCTGGCTTCCATGCTTTAAGCCATTCTTCCGATGTAGAAGTCTTACTTCCATGATGTCCTGCCTTAAGCACATCAAGCGGCCGGATTTCTTCGTCGTCGTCGTCGTGATTTTTCGTTATGCCCCTGGCTTGTTCGGTCAGTATACGCTGCTCTGCTTTTTCATCAGCATCGCCTGTAAAGAGAAACCGGGCCTCATTCATTCGCAGCTCAAATACAAGAGACTCATGATTCTGATTCTCCACTACAGGCAATACCGTCTGTTCTTCCGCTTTCAGCCCTGTGTTCAGGAACCGCAATTCTGTAAAAGGATCGGGATGATAAACCGTTCCGCTGTAAGCTTGATATATAGGGATATCCTGAACAACAGCCGTTTTCATCAATTGCTCAAATGCCTTCGATTCTGTCCATGTCCCATTAAAAAGGATTGATTTCACCGGAATTTGCTCCAAAACTGCCTGCAGCCCTCCGCTATGATCCTGATGATTATGAGTAATCACGACCATATCAAGCGAGTGTACTCCGCGTTTTTTCAGTAAGGGCACAACTACCTTTTCACCGACTTCGAACGGCTGGCTGCGTTCCTTCCACGCATCCTTCTCTTTTCTGAAGCTTGTCGTCCCTCCGGCATCGATTAATATATGCTTTCCTTCAGGCGTAGACACCAAAATAGAATCACCTTGGCCCACATCCAGAAACTGTACCCAGCCGTTCCCCTGCTTCGCAGGCCCGTGATATCCGGCAAAGAGCAAGAGTAAGAACAAACCGGCAAGTGTTGTTGCTGCCATTCGGTCTCCAAACCTCTCCCATAGATCAGCTAATCGGTAGAGGCCTAATGATCTGAGTCGCTCTGAAAAACTAAGCTCAGGTGAAGCGATATACTCTCTATCTTCCGGCTTACGATATACATCATTTCCGGATAACGGGACTGTATCGTCAGGATTTTTCCTTGTACCGAGCATAGCCTGTCTTCGCTTGCTTCCCCGATCCAGCAGCATGAATAAAAGAATAAAATAAGCGGTAATCCACCACAGCTTCGGCGAAGGCCATATGGTAAGAGAGCTCGCCCAATTATTCATCCACTCTACAATCGAAAAAGTGAATGAATTTAGCCACTCAATAGGCACAGCTATCCATTTACCACCTGTCAGCCACACGGTCGAAGCAATCACTGCTATCATACCCATTGGCAGTACGATCAGACTGATCAGGGGAACAAGCAGTAAGTTGGCAAATATAGATAACAGGGAAAATTGATTGAAATAATATATCGTAAGCGGGAAGGACACCAGTTGAGCAGCTAATGTCACCCCCACCGTGCCGGCCAGCCATCGGGGCATAGACGATAGAAAGGGCATCAGCTTCGGTACAAATATCATCAAACCCGCCGTTACAAGAAA